>CAYMSF010000021.1:0-60537 GCA_964392985.1 uncultured Victivallaceae bacterium
AGGGTTTATTCCCAAGATGAGAGAGGTCTACCCATGAAAACACAGAAAGAACCTAAATAGCTACTGGATTAAAATGACAATTCTTTAAGAAGAGTTGTCAGTGCATTTCGCATGACCGTTCCACCAATGGATGAATATTTGCGCATCCAAATTGTTCCAGTTCGACCAGCAGCGGGAACATCCAGTTTGCTGTTTATTTCAATATCAATTCGATAATGAGGTTCAATTGGTTGGAAAGTATTTGGTTCTTCACTAGGGTAACAGGCAATTATTCCCCCGTAAACGTTTAATAGCGGAGATGAAGGTAATACTACGGGTGATGGGGTGACAGAAGAGATAATTTTGCCATCATAACTCCCGGGCAAATCATTCAACGTGATAGATACTTGTTCATTTCCCTTTATTTTTTTCAGATCTGCCTCAGGAATGTATGCAGTAACTATCATTTTTTCAGGGTTGAATATTTCACCAATTATTTCCCCCTTGTGCAACCATTTACCGGGTTTGAGATGCCGGTCATAAAGTGCAAAAATTCCGTCAATAGGACTGTTAAAAGTCAGTGCGGCAATTTTATGCTGGAATTCTTTTACTGATGTTTCCGCGTTACGTTTGGCTTGAAATTTAATTTGAGTTTGTCCAAGCGTGCTGGTACTGCTTTGTGTCGAATCAAGCTCAAGATTGCAAATTTCCAATTCAAGTTGACTTTCACGCAATGTCCATTCTACGGATGGATTACGTTGTGCCATAACTAAATCACCCCGATTGACATTTTTGCCGTCGTCGACATAGAGTTTTTCCAAATACCCGTCATTTTTTGCATAAATCATGGCAGTCTGGGCAGGCTTTATTTCACAAGGCAAAGCAATGTTCCACGGTAGTGGTAGTAATAACGTCAATAACACTAGAGACATTCCAGCTATTGACAATATAAAATTTCTTTTTTTGATTTTATCTTTTAACATTATAATCGTTTTGTATTCCATTAAACACGGTTTGATTATCAGCAACCACACTTCAAGTATCAATAGTAATATACCAAGGGTTTTGGTAAACTGAAAGTAAACAATCAAAATAATTGATGTATAAAGGAATATTCTGTATAAAAAAGAGGCAATTCCAAAGAAAATAAGAAAGCTTTTCTTCCATCCGCGTGTATTGTCTGAACCATGGTAATCAATCCCGAAACAGTATTGACGGAATTTTTCACGAATACGTTCAATACTTCTGGATTGCAGATTATCGATATTAACTAAATCCATTAAAAGATAATACCCGTCGTATCTGATAAACGGATTACCGTTAATCAAAACAGTATTGATAATACTGACAGCAAAAATATAATAAGCAATCGACTGCGTAACACCTGGTCCGGAATTTGCCCAAACCAAGGCGGCCCAACCACCGATAAGCAATTCACTTATAATACCTGCGCTATCAATTAAGAAACGGTTTTTCCTACTGGCTATCCGCCATGAATCAGTCAGATCAGTGTATAACCTGGGGAAAAAAACAATAAAAGCCATTCCCATGCGCCGGACTCTCACCCCTCTGGCTTTGGCCGTGTAAGCATGGGCAAATTCATGAATGAATTTTATTAATATCACTGCCAATGAGTAGCGCATTAAACCCTGAAAATTGATTGTACTCAAAAAATCCGCAGTCAGTTTGTGCCAACCAATAATCAAAGAAATATAACCGGCGATAGCAATAATCGTTATAAACATTATCGTCCACCAGTTGAATATTTGCGAAACTATTCCTACTGTTCGGGACAACATTCTGTCTGGCTTAAGAATAGGAATTTTAAAAAAAAGATATGTATTCAACAATATATGGAAGAAAGCATTGCGCTTTGTTTGCCGAAACTTTGATATTTTGTTTTCTGATACCTGATAAATAGGCATCATTAAATTGCTTTGATGAAGAAAATGTAAAACACGTGTGACTTTTTCTCTATTGGTATTGATTCCAAGTGAATGAAGTTTATCGACAAAAACATCAAGTTCCATATTTTCTGAAAGCGCACCAACAATACTATAATTTTCGGCATTAAGTCGAAAATATTTATCACTAACCGGGTCAAAAATCACCCAGTTCTGATTGCCATTAGAATCTGGCTCACCATTAAATATTTCCAAATCAGAACGCAATTCTCCAGTGAAAGGCTTCTTTTCCGTTTTTTCTGTACCATTCATTCTTTCAGTCTATACCCTTCTCCACCACAGTACCAAATTTCGGAACAAATAATAGCCTAAACAGACTCTTGTGCCGGAAACTCTGGCAACGCCCCGCATCCCGCAAATTAATCCACTTTGTTGGTCATTATTCAATTCCAGACGAATCTGATAGCAGTATGTCTTTTTTTCTGTTAATGTAGGTTTAGGACTTGATGCAATAATTTTTCCAACAAGCGGCACTTCGGGTTTTGTATGCAGGTATAAAGTAATTTTGCAACCGTCACTTAGAACCGAAGCGTTTTGTTCGTCAACAAAGACCATGGCATTGAGATTGCCTGTTGTAAGAATTTCAAAAAGTTTATCTCCTGCTCGAACCGCTTTGCCTTCAAGTTTGTCTTTTTCGCCAATACTGAGTATACCATTTTGTTCTGCTCTAATCGAGCTCTTTTCAATATACCACTTGTTGCGGTTAATGCTGATTGCTGATTTTTCTTTTTGAAGTTCAAGCAGGCGTACTTCACCGCGTTTGCTTATATCTTTGAAAGATTGTTGCTGAACAAGATCAAGTTGCGCCGATGTTTTATTGTATATGTTAATTGCCCCTGCCAGGTCGAATTCTCGTTCATTAGTGTCATATGTCAAAACATTATCTCCAGTTTTTACATTATCACCATTCTTTAAATAACATTTTGCGATGATACCGTCAAATGGTGCATAATAGTTATTCTCTTTTGCCGGAATAATTTCAAAATCGGCAGAGACGCTTTGACTAACTCTTACAGCAAACAGGGCAATAATAAATACTATAACTATGCCAAGAGCTATTTTTGATGGTTTCATCCAATTACTACGGTTGATATCGTGAGAAATTATTTTGCGTCTGCCGTCTTTCAGCAAAAGTGCTATTGCTTCGCCATAATGCTGACATAGTAGTGGCAATAAACTGGTAGCACTGTTTATGTTGACATCACTATTAAATTCAATGACCCAAATAAACGGTTTGCAATTGTCCTTGCCATGATTTACAGGACGAATTGGAAACAATACCAATTGCTTTTCGTAACTGCTAAAATATTCCAGCGCGTCAAATGCACCTTTTCTTGCCCCGAGTTCATTCAAAATAGACTCGTTTGGAATCGTTACCTTGTCTATATTTACAAATGGCTGAACTATATTAACAAGATTGATGCAGTATTCCGAATTACTGTTAACCTCCGGTTGTCCCATTACTGCAATGACTTTAGGCCAACCAGACCGCGTGTCCAGCAACGCTGTCCTGTCATAAGGGGCAACGATACGACTGTTATTGACTATATGTACAGCTATTTGTTCAAGGGTAGGTTTTTCAAAGGCGTCATGCCCAAGCCGCAAAACAGCAGAAAGAGCATTTAACTTCCCGCGAAGCGTTAATAATTCGCGATTTTCTTTGTTTGCGATTTCATTCATAATTTCACATCGCTTTTTTGGATATTTTTTCTTAGTAATTTTCCCGACATACCCGCGGTGAGTTGATGTTTGCTATTATTTATTAAAACTTTTATTTCAAATGTCCTGCTGCCGGGTTCAATCTCGCCGGAAATGGTATTAATTGTTCCCTCATGTTCACCTTTTGTTTCATCTACTAATATTTTCATTTTCATGCCGATTTTAACAGTTGTGATTTCTTCTGATGGCAAATGCATGACCGCCAGTAATTGATTGTCGTCAATAATACTGACAACAGGTTGACCAATACGAATGAATTCATGTTCTTGAACTTGTTTTTTTACTAATCGTCCGGGAAATGGAGCTACCAGTTTGCATGCATTTAAGTCAAGTTCTGCCATTTTCATATTTGCCACTGCAAAATTCAACTTGGACTGACTGACGTCTTTGTCTAATTCGCTTTTTTCAAGTTCCTGCATGCCTTGAATGCCTTTTTTATACATGTCAAGGTTGCGGAGGTAACTTTTCTCGGAAAATTGCACGCCAGACTCAGCTTCAAGTTTTGCAGCTTTCGCCCTCTCAAGTTTTTGCATATAGGCTCGGTCGTCCAATTTGGTAATAATATCGCCTTGTTTGAAAATTTCACCTTCGTTGTAACGATATTCCTTTACAGACGCGTCCACTTCAGCTGAAATTACGGCCTGCCGAAACGGAAAGAGCACGATTTTAATGGGTAAATCGTTAATATCGTCCGAGAATAACTGTATTGATAACATCATTGTTATCAATAAAATTACCATACTTTTAAATGCCATATCTGCCTCCGGTTTGTTAATAAACAAAGTTTTTAAAAACAATTTACTGATAACTCATTATTAAAGTCATAACAATAAAACTACTTACTAAACTTGACGGTAATTCATAATATACTCAATAACGACACTATTGCTTAATGAAATTTCGATATATTTAGCATTTTTATTGTTTAAATATGTGGATTGATGGAGTCTAACCAGGAATTGAGCTGTATAATTTACTGTCAATTTTCAAGTTGATGTGCTTCTCTTTTAAGCTTAATTGCGGCAATTTTCAACCGCATAATATTGGAAATAATGTCAAACAGTTTACTGTTGACAGAGTAATCAGCCGGAGCAAAACAGTCAATTCGTCCGGAACTTAATAATTTAGTGCATAATGACGTTGATTTTCCAGGGGCGTGAACTGCAAGCGAATGACCGCGGTTCAATCTTGTTAATGTCATACAAGGTACATCAGTAAGTCCATCCCCAACATAAAGCATATTTTCGAACGGGATAGGGCGGTCTTTTTCCGACATGTACTCATTAACGCTGTCTGCAATGTTTTCAACACCCTTATTGATTCTGAAAAGGAATTGTGTTTTTGTCGTTTCATTAACAATCACGGCAGGAAATGTTGCTTCTCCCAGATTATTGTAGAAATATTCGTTTGCAAAAACATTATGAAACTCCGGATAAATTACTGATCCTTCAAGAATTTCCCTGTTTCCTGCCGAAATCAAATAGTGACGCAAAATTATGTCACCAGAACTTTCGCTCTGAACAAATGAATTAATTCGCTCAAAATATTCTTCAACACCAGCGAAATAATGAATATGTCTGCCCATATCAGTCCAGTCGGAACGATGTAATTTTTTTCCTTGTAAAGCAAGATTTTCCAGTAATAGACGCATATAGGTAAGAATGCCATCAGCCCGGTATTTTACGCTTTCCGTTTGAGTTGTTTTCCAAAAATCATCGCCAGTAATGCCTAATTGTGGCAAGACGGTGTATTCCTGCATAGGCAATGGAGTTAACGTGCCATCAAAATCATAAATTATTGCAATGATGTTTTGTTGTACCTTATTCATAAATATTCAAAGCCCAATTATTCCATATTGTTTTAAGATATGTTATTTATTAGTTTATTAGTTAAGATTTTCTGCCTCTTTTGCCATTTCTGCAGCATGCTTTTCTGCGGCATTGCCTCCGCCAAGCATACGGGCAAGTTCATTAATTCGCTTTTCTTCATTTAATCGGGATATTCGGGAGTAAGTATGCTCGTTTATTACCTCTTTTTCAACTTTGTAATGGTTGCCGGAGTAAACAGCGACTTGAGCCAAATGAGAAATACATAAAATCTGATGATTTTTTCCAAGCATCATTAATTCTCTGCCGACATGATGCGCAGTTTTACCACCAATATTTACGTCGATTTCATCGAACACCAAAATCGGAATGGTATCAGCTTCAGCCAAAACGGTTTTCAATGACAACATTACTCTTGAGATTTCCCCACTGCTGGCTATCTCTCTCAATGGACGCAGAGATTCGCCAGGGTTAGCCGAGAACATAAATTCAATTCTATCCATGCCATTCGCTGTCGGCTCAACGGCAGTAAAAACAATGTCCATGTCACAGTCAGAGAAGCCGAGTTTTTTCATTTTTTCGAGTATTTTCTTCCTCATTTTTGTTGTGGCGGCTTTGCGTGCGGAAGAAAGCTTCTCGGCGGCGTTTTGAAGACAATCTATAATTCTCCGTTCCAATACTTCAAAATCGCACCTTTTTTGTGTTGCATTTTCAAAAATCGCCAACCGCTGTTCGGCAACATTTCTAAACTCAAAAACGTTTTCAAGTTCAGGACCATAACGTCGTTTTAAACGTTGAATCAAACTCATCCTGTTTTCCAACTCAGTAAATTCACGTTCGTCAAGTTCTACCCGGCTGCGATATGATTGAATCACATGTCTTAATTCTTGCAATTGGTCGCTGACTTGGGTACATAACACAAGCATCGTATCCCCGTGTTCTGCGTCATTATCTGCAATTCCCTGCAAATTACGATAAACTGCAGCCAGACGGTCAGCAATAGAATCCTCATTTTCTGTCAAAATCTGTTCGGAAATCGTTGCTTGTTCAATTATTTCTTTAGCATTAGCAGCAATTTTATGCCTGGCAGCAAGCAACTTGTCTTCATCAGGCTCCAGTTCTGCACGCGAAATTTCATCAAGGATTAAGCGCAAATGTTCAACCTCGACGGCACTGGGCATTTCTTTAAATGTTGCATCTCGCAGTTCCCGTGTTTTGCGAAGTTCATCATAATATTTCTTGCACACAGCCAATTTGTCATTCAGGCGAGCGTAACGGTCAACCAGTTCAAGTTGGTATGCTGTTGAAAATAATGACTGTTGCTCGCTGGCCGCATGTACATCAATTAGCTTCGAACCAATACTTTTAAGGGTTTGCAGCATGACCGGAGTATCATTAACCAGATTTCTGGTATTATTTTTAGATATATTGCGGCGAATTTGCAATTCATTAGTATTTTCATCATAGGGAATTGAAGCCCCGTCAAGTATTGGACGAAGAATATCCAAGTTTGACGGAGTAAGTGAAATACTGCCACATATCTCACAAAAGTCCTCTCCTGTACGAATAATATTTTTATCGGCTCTGGCTCCGAGCAGTAAATTGATAGTTCCTAAAAGCACCGATTTCCCGGCACCTGTTTCGCCTGTAATGACGTTAAAACCAGGTTCGAAATCAACTTCTGAATGCGCGATAAGAGCTAAATTCTTGATTTTTAACCAGTTAAGCATTATTATGTCCAAATTCTATCGTTAATTATTCAGGAACTGTCCCGCCGTTTCTACAAACATACGTTAAATTATTATTACTCCCATTACCCAATAATACAAGCAATTTTATAAAATTAGTTTAGACCGACAATAACCCAATATACGCCTCCCTGTGTCGGTTTATATAAATTTAAAGATAAACCATTTTAAAAAGCAACATTTTCAATGTACTGATTCAGCTCCCGTGTTATTTATTTGAACAGGCTTGACTCGCTGATTTTGTATTAGAAAAAATGAGTTTTTAAGCTTGATTTTTTTGTTTCAATGGTTATTTTATTGTTCAGTTGTTTTTTATTTTTTAAAATTTACTTTAATAATTGATTATTAACGAAATACAGGTTTTGTCTAGTCATGGATGAGTCGCAGAATACAGAATTGTCTCATGAAATTGAGATAAAAAATACCCTTGGTTTGCATGCCAGGCCCGCTTCATTGCTCGTCAAGCTTGCATCAACCTTTGATGCCGAAATCATGGTTCAAAAGGATGATGAAAGTGTAAACGGCAAAAGTTTGATGGGCTTATTGATGCTTTCTGCAGGTTGCGGCTCGCTCATTAAAATATTTGCGAACGGGAATGAACGCAAAGAAGCATTGAATGCTATTATTGACTTGATTAATCGTAAATTTGATGAGGAATAATCAATTTGTCGAATTCTGGCAAACCGGAATTTATTTTCAATGGCATTGCTGCTTCGCCAGGAATTGCCATAGGCAGTGCCTTAGTCTTCAATAAGGCAATAAATGATTTCAGCGAACCTGTAAACACCAATATCTCTCCCAATGAAGTTGAAATTGAATTCAGCAATTTTGATCAGGCTCTTGACAAAACAAGACGTGAATTGGAATCACTCCAGCAACAGTTAGATGGTAAATTAGATGATTATGATGCCACTATCTTTGACGCCCATCTCCTTATCGTTGACGACCAGGGGGTAAGAAAAGAAGTCAAGGAAATGATCAGGCGCAAATTAAAGCCGGCAAATTACTCATTTTACAAAGTGATTGAACGATATATCGCTGCAATTTCTGCAATGCAGGATGAATACATTAAGGAACGTGCCGACGACATTAAAGATGTGGCTTCAAGAATTCTTGCCAATCTAAATGACACGCAACGTTTTTCTCTTGACAAAATTGATGCCCCTAAAATAATTATTGCCAAAAATCTTACGCCTTCTGACACATCAATGCTCAATCGCAAATATGTACTTGGTTTTGCAGTAGAAACTGGCAGTAATACTTCTCATACCGCAATCCTTGCCAGGTCAATGCGTATTCCGGCTATTGTTGGTGTTGATAAGCTGATATTCGAACAATTATCAGATGATTCCGAAATAATTCTTGATGGTTTTTCAGGCACAATTATTATCAATCCTGAACCATTAACATTACAGACATATCGTAATAAGCTGCTTGATGAAAATCGTTTTTACGTTGATCTTGTCAGGGAAAGCCGATTGCGCCCGGAAACTACAGACGGATTCACCATACAGTTGGTGTCTAATCTGGAGCGTCTTGAAGAAGTTGAAACTGCGCGTAAATTCGGGGCCGGTGGAATTGGATTATTCAGAACCGAATATATATTCATAAACGCTGAACACCTGCCAGATGAGCAAGAACAATTCGATATTTACCGCCAACTTGTTCAGTCGATGGATGGAGAGCCTGTCGTAATCCGTACCCTTGATATCGGTGGCGATAAAATGGAAAAACATATCGTTAACTTTTCCGAATCCAACCCTTTTCTTGGACTGCGCGCTGTACGGCTTTGCCTTCGTGAACGTCCTGACATCTTCAAGACACAAATCAGAGCTATTCTTCGTGCGAGCGCATTCGGGAATGCTAAAATCATGTTTCCAATGATTTCTTGTGCCGACGAAGTTATTGAACTCAAGGATTTAATGGATAAATTAAAATCTGACTTGAGCAGAGAAGGAATCGAATACAACCCAAACATTGAAGCAGGAATAATGATAGAAACGCCTGCGGCAGCCATAATGGCTCCAACTTTGTCAGGCATGGTTGATTTTTTCAGTATAGGGACAAATGATCTTGTGCAATATACTATGGCTATTGACCGTAGTAATGAAAAAGTAGCATACCTGTACCAACCGTCACACCCGGCAATTCTTGAGTTAATCCATCGTGTGGTTCATGCCGCCGAAAAACATAATATTTGGGTGAGTGTTTGCGGACAAATGGCCGGCGAGCCAATTTATACACCGTTACTGGTTGGGCTTGGAGTACATGAATTAAGCATGAGTCCAACCTCTCTTGGCCCTGTGAGGAGAATTATTAGAAAAATCAGCATGCATGAAGCGGAAAAAGTTGCTCAAGAAGCGATGAAATGTTCAACCGCATCAGAAGCTATAGCGTGTTCCAGAGAATTTTTAAAAAAAATTACCAATGATTTGCGTACCGGCGAATAATTATACTATTCTATCGGTTACAATTATTACGATATGGCAATAAAGCTTTCGAAATCATTTTTACCATATTATGAATCGAATATTCTGAATATGGTATGGCTATTTAAAAAATCATCAATAGCCGTTACAAAATTATATACCGGTTTTTCGACTTAGGACATCAAGTATCTTCCGCTGTCTTGACGCCTCCTTTTCAACATATCCCATTGTTTTCTCTGCCTCATCGTGGGTTATTGAATATGACTCCGAATTGAGCATTTTTAATAAAGTTCCAAGTCTTACAGTTATTTTAGATAATTCAGCTAAATCATCTTTTATCAAATCTGATGCAATGTTTTTACTGCCACTTGCGGTTCGCAACCATTCTACTCTTTCTTCTGAAAGTTCAAGAATATATTCCCGGATCGGGGCTTTGACTAAATCCTCGTGTCGATTATAATTTGCCGTAATTTTTTCCCAAAGGTCATCAATCATGTTAAGGAACGCAGTTTCCTGGGCATCATCAATAAATTTTAATGATTCCGTACCAAAACACCGGCTGAAGAAGTCAACAAGTTCAAGTTCACGGCGGAAGTGTTGATCAAGCATAAAGCCTTCAATTTCTTCGGTTTTAAGCGGAATACCAATTTCGTTTAGAATTTCTTCCATTGTTTCGGTTTTTCCCTGAGAAATAGATACTCCCTCAGGAATGACTACTTCTTCATCTACATCAATATCTGACTTTCTTGCAAGAAACGTTTCGCCACTGTCAATGCAAATTTCAAAACGGGTCGTTTGACGATAAAATTCGTCAAGTGATAAGCTTTCTGATGTTAACAATTCCTGACCACCAACATAATATGCATAATTCAGTTGCATATTTATGCCCATATAGTTGCCAAATTCATCAATCACCAGTTCCAGTGCATCTGCAAATTTTTTCTCCCATTGCTTTAACTTTGAATTTTTCCTTTTGTTGCCTGGAATATATGAAGCTTCAAAAATCCCTTTAGTCCAATCGGAAATTTCAATCTTAATCGCATCACCTAATTCGAAGTCGTGTTGCTGATAAAATTTTTTCATGTCAAATACATTGGAAATAATCTTGCAACCGCCTTTTTTATTTACGCGCAGAGCTTTGTAATTCTCTTCCGAATCAGCGATGAGGTAGTCGTTGATTTGTTCAAGTCCGAATAAAGTATAATATGGAATTATTTTTTCCAGATCATTAACATTTGAAATTTTACTGAACCGGCGATTGTTTTCGGTATCATTCAATATAATTTCCGACATAAAAATTTCGGGATGGCTGAATATTGCAAACCGGTGTCCAGGAAAAAGAATGCCTTGTTCTAATTCATACGCATCAGGCGAGATGCAGAATTCATGTTTGTCGAAAAACACACACATACGCATGTAACTTCCATGCCATCCGAATGTTGTTTCATCAACATCAAGGAGGTTGTTGATAGTTGATTCAACCCGTTCTAATTCTTCAGGTTTCAGTTGTTTTATCGGTAGTTGCGCGATTATGTCATTAACGGTAAAAGCACCGCTTGCCGTGGAGGTAAATTCACTAACAATTTTTTCTATTTCATGACGATCAACAGAGTTCTTTGACATAAATAATTCCTTTCATTAATAATTAGCGGCAAAATAAAACTGACTACTCAATGCAAACATTAGCTTTAAATGCCATCTGTAAATCAAAAGTTCCATACAATTAATTTTCAACGATATTCTTGACTGCTTTCGTTATTTCAGGTAAATGTAAGTCTGAGGCGGTTATTCTCAGATTTTGGAGTCCTTCATTTAAAAGTTTTAAACCCCGAGGAATGAAATTTAGAAATTGTTTTTTCCCAACTGTCAAACCTAGATAGGCGTAAGCTCCAAGTGCCTGCATATTGCGTTGCAAACCGGCAGTAATGAGACAATCTTCCAGATTGACCGTTGCGTACTCCGGAGCCATTTCAATAAGCCTGGAAATGTAATATTTACGTAATCTTGTACGCTGTTTACTGCCAAAATTAATATAAGGATCATTCAGTAACGACATAATATCATATCCGACAGGACCGATACGTGCTCCTTGATAATCAACAAAGCGTACGCGTCCATTATGCAACATAATATTCTGAGACTGAAAATCCCGATGCATAAAAATTCGTGGCTGGTTACTGACTTGTTCCGCCAGAATATCAAATTCATTGTCCAGTCGGGAATATTCATCTGAAGTTTTATTACAGAATGCTCCAAGAAATTGCCGGCTGAAATAACCTGTTTCCCAGCGCAAATAAGTCCGGTCAAAAGTACGCAGAATCGGAGAATCACTCCGCTTGAATAATGCCGTACCCCGTAATTGAAAATCGAGTAGAGTGTCAATGATATCATAATAAATTTTATCTTTTTCCTCAATATTCTTTACAGATTGCAACTGCTTGAATACAGTAATATTACCAAGATCTTCAAGCAATACAGAAAATTCTTCCGGCTCGTATTCGTATATTTCCGGCGTGGGAAAATTAAAACGGCTTAAAAATTTGCCAATATAAATAAATCGCTCAAAATCCTGGTCCATTCCATCAGAAAGCATTAACACCCAGGACTTGTCACCGGCGGAAACACGATAAAATCCGCGAGTGGAACCCTGTTCTTGCAATGACGTTATTTGTCCGGCCAGAAATTTGCCACCATCAAGTATTCTTAGTTTTTTTAAATCATGATAATTGCGATGAATGTTCATTGCCGGTGTAAGAATTTGGTTATAATGAAATTCATCAGCGCCTATCTTTGTTCCAGAGAGAAATATGCAATTACATAATGCTGTCCTATTGCCAACAGATGAACCTGCGCCGATGGAAACAAAACCCGATATTTCAGTATCCTGTTCAATTTTAACGCCGGAATCAATACATTTATTTTTCTGTAAAACAAAGTCAGGTAAACTTAAAGAGTGGTCGACGAGAATATTATGGTGAGCGTTGAAATATTGCTCAATCGTTCCTAAATCATTCCAGTAGGAACCGGGTTCTAAATAACCTCCAACGACTCCTGGTTCTGCCTCAATCATATCAATAAGCGCCCGGATTATAGAACAATTAACTGGTACGGCGGGAAGGTATTTAAAGATGTCGATTGATATTATCATAATACCGGCATAGGTCATTTTTCGACTTCCTTGAGGATTCTTGCCGAGAGACTCAAGAATATCATGTACTTGTCCATCTTGAGTAAAGCATACTTTGTTTTCGGGACCGTCCAACAGGGCCATGGTAACTTTTTTTTGCGAGGCAAAGTGCTGACTAATCATTGACGAAAGATTAATGTCGGTCAGGATGTCTGAGTTATGCAATATAAAAAAATCATTCTTCGTAAGAAATTTTTTCGCGTTAATAAGCGGTCCGCCGGTGCCAAGTATTTCCGGCTCATGGTAAATATGGGTGCATTTATTGAACTTTGATTGATGAATATGAGTATTTATCATCTCTGGCAGATAGTGGGTATTAACAGCAAAGCCACGTATCCCGGCCCGATACAGGTTTGACATTACGATGCTAAGCATTGGGCAATTACATACTGGTACCAGCGGTTTGGGTATCAAATCCGTTAGCGGTCTCAGTCTTGTACCCAAACCTGCCGCCAATACCATTGCGTTCATTGAAGGATTCTTTTTAAACATGATCTTTCCTGTAACTAGTCATTTGCTAAGATATTAAAAAACTGTTCAAAAGCTTAATTTACTCAATTTTAGCACTTGAGCAAGTGATTCTTTGAAATATTATGCGTTAGATTTATGCAATTATTGTTTTAAAAGAAAACCGAAAAATGGCAGGGATTAATACTTGATTTTGACATAAAATATTATAGCTTAAATGCGTGTTTTTTTCGGTTAATGGTAATTGTGACATGATTAACTTTTTGTCATGATTGTTTCTGGATCAAAAATGTAATTTTTCAATGGTGTATGGCAATGTCTGGATTCCTTAGTTTTGAATCAATTTCGAAGAAATTTGGCAAGCATTCTGTTTTGTCAAATGTATCTCTTACTATTGAGAAAGGAGAAATATTCTCATTACTTGGCCCTAGTGGTTGCGGGAAAACAACTTTATTGAGAATTTGTGCCGGTCTTGAAACACCTGATAGCGGCAGAGTTATTCTTGATGGTAAAGATATTACTGATTTGGTTCCTAATGATCGTCCAGTCAATACTGTTTTTCAAAATTACGCTTTATTTCCTCACATGACAATTTGGGAGAATATTGCGTTTGGTCCCAAAATTGACAAGAAGTCAAAGTCAGAGATTGCTAGAGAAGTAGAAAAATATCTTGATATGGTACAACTTACAGAACATGCTTATAAACGGCCTGCACAACTTAGTGGCGGTCAACGTCAACGTGTAGCAATAGCGCGGGCGCTGATTAATCGGCCACAAGTCTTGTTACTGGATGAACCGCTTGCTGCGCTTGATTTGAAATTGAGGCAGCGGATGCTGGTTGAGCTGGATGAATTGCATGACCAGATTGGTACAACGTTTGTCTATGTTACCCATGATCAAGGGGAAGCGATGAGTATTAGTGATAACGTTGCAGTTTTGAATCACGGGCAAATTGAACAAGTCGGATCGCCAACAGAAATATACGAAGCACCACGGAGCAGTTTCGTGGCAGCATTTATTGGTGATACTAATTTCCTTGATGGTACGGTTGTTGAAGTTATTAGTGCTGATTACAGTAAAGTGGCGATAAACGGTATGGAAAATCAGCATATATTAATATACAACGACCGTAAGTTTAACGTCGGAGATGTTGTACACTTAAGCGTGCGACCGGAAAAAGTTGATATTTCAAGTAATAAACCTGTTGATGATGAAAAACGGAATATACTTTTGGGAAAAGTGGAAGATATTATTTATCTTGGCTCAAATACCAAGTTTTGGGTCAGGGTTGAAAAACAATTAATATCGGTCCAGGAGTTGCATACATCATACTATCTTGGGCAGAAGCCGGTTCAATGGGGCGAAGATGCCTGGTTGACATGGCACGCTGACAACGGTTATGTATTGGACAATTATCGTGAGGAAGATCGTGCATTATTGCCTATGGCCAATCCTGAAACAGGATTAAAGTCGGAAAAACATAAATGAAAATGCGTAATTTTTTGAACGAATTATCGCTTACTGGTCCTTCAATGTTTTGGCTTTTTGTTTTTTTCCTTGTACCTACAGTTTCTGTACTATTGGTGTCCATTCACCCTTCAGATGCTTTCGGGAATATTTTGCCGGGTTGGACATTAGCTAACCTTGATAAGTTTACTTCTCATGGTTATTGGGTCATTATATGGCGAACGTTGTGGATGAGCGGTGTCTCCACAATCATATGCATTATGCTTGCTATACCTGTCGCATATTTTATGATTTCGAGAAATCCATCGTTTAAACGAGCTCTGCTTATTTTAATTATTGTCCCGTTTTGGACTCATTTTCTGATCCGGGTGTTTGCCTGGAAAGCCGTTCTGAATCCGGAAGGATTCTTGCGAAAGTTTTTAATATATTTTCACATAATTTCAGATCAAACTCTGTTACTTTATAACCCATATGTAGTATTGATGGTAATAATATACACTTATTTGCCTTTTGCTATTTTGCCAATTTTCGCAGCGGCAGACAAATTTGATTTCGGATTAATGGAAGCGGCCTATGATCTTGGAGCTTCACGGACTAAAGCTTTTTTTAAAATATTTATTCCCAGTATTTCTGCGGGGATTACAGCTGGTTCATTAATGGTTTTTATTCCTGCTCTTGGTTCATACGTCATTCCCGAGATGGTTGGCGGCATTGGCAGTGAAATGGTCGGGAACATGATCGCAGAAAAGGTATTTGTAGGAAGAAATATTCCTGAAGCTTCAATGTGGGCATCAGTCCTTATAATGGTTATTGTCGGTTTGTTGGCGTTGCGTTTCACCTTCTCAGTATTGACAAAAAAAACCGGAAAAGCTGGAGAATATAATGAAACATTGTCAATCTAGAATACCATTATTTGCTACGGCTGGCGTAATGTTTTTTTTCTATATACCGATGTTAGTGGTTGCGATTAACTCATTTAATAGCGCACGTTACAGCGGGAGTTGGGATGGTTTTTCTCTGAAGTGGTATGCCAGACTTATTGAAGATGAAAGTATTTTGTCCGCAATCATCAATACGATTATTATTGCTACCTGTGCCATGACCGTTGCAGTAGTGCTTGGAACTCTTTCCGCTTTTGCTATTCATGTTTACAAGGACAATATACAAAAAGTTCATAGATTGATGTTAATTACACAACTGGGTATTCCGGATATTCTAATGGGAATAAGTCTGTTGTTGTTTTTCCTTTCCTTAAATGTGCAACTGGGCTTAGTTACTATTTTTTTAGCGCATGTCACTTTCTGTACAAGTTTTGTTGCAATGACTGTTCTCGGGCGTTTGCAGGATTTTGATTTTTCTATGGTTGAGGCGGCTAGAGATCTTGGAGCAGACTGGCCGGTGATAATCAGAAGGATCATTTTACCACAGATAGCCCCTGGAATTATAGCTGGCGGTTTGCTGGCCTTTACCATTTCAATAGACGATTTTGTAATCACTTTTTTTGTAACTGGGCCTGGCTCAACTACACTTTCAGTGTATATTTACAGTATGATGAAACACGGTACCCCGGTTGTGATTAACGCTTTGTCGGTAATCCTGCTGGTTATAACTTTTGGAATGGTTTTAACAATCAATAAATTGATGAGTGCAAAAAAATGAAAGTTTTCAGAGCGGTTCTTTGCGGTTTGTTGTGTGGTTTTGTAATTTTATTCTTTTCTTCCTGTTCCGGTCAGAAAAAAACATTGTTCATTTACAATTGGGCCGATTATCTGTCCCCGGAATTAGTCAAAGAATTTGAAACAAAATTCCAGTGTCGCGTCATGATTGACTATTTTGATTCAAATGAATCAATGTATGCAAAACTCAAAGCTGGCGTTTCCGGTTATGACTTGCTTTTTCCTACTAGTTATGTGGCTACGGTAATGTACCAACAAAAGATGCTTATGCCTCTTGATTTGGCAAAAATACCGAATGCAAAATATATTATGCCTGATATATTGAGCAAAATGGATGATGCCAAAATGGTATATTCTGTTCCTTATGCTGTCTCTTTTGCCGGTATAGGTTACAATTGCGAGGTAATGAAGGATATAGTACCGAGCTGGAAAATTTTTGGTGACAAAAAAAATGCAGGAAGGATGACGATGCTCAATGATGTTCGCCAGGCATTGGGAGCCGCATTAAAAAGCATGGGGTACAGTTTTAACTCTGTTAATGATAAGGAACTTGAGGCTGCTCGTGACTTGCTATTGGAATGGAAGAAGAATCTTGCCTCCTTTTCTGTTGACGACGCCAAGCTTGGCCTTGCCTCGAAGGACTTTATGGTTATACAGCAATATAACGGAGACATCCTTCAGATTGCAAAAGAGAAAAAGTATGTCAAATTTGTTGTGCCGGAGGAGGGGACGGGCTTGGCTATTGACTTAATGGTAATTCCAGTTACATCGAAAAATTCTGAACTGGCTCACCAGTTTATAAATTTCATGAATGAACCGGAAAATGCGTCAAAAAATATGCAATTTATTCATTATTTGATGCCTAACGATGCAGGTGTTAAATTGGTACCTGATGAGTTGAAATCAAATCCCTCTTTTATAATGAAAAATGAAATATTTAATAAAAGTGAAGTCATTCGTGACTTGGGTGATTATCTGAAAAAATATATTCAATACTGGAATGAAGTAAAGGCTAAATAATTAATTGACAAGTAGTGAATCGGTTTGTTTTAAAACGCCATAGTCAATAAAGGTTAAAAATATATGATAAAATCAATTACTGATTTTTTAGTTGATTTCTGCAATGGCGGCTTGCACTGGTTTTATGTTGTTTGGAAAGCAGATTCGTTCCTTGAATGGCATTTTCTGATGGTGACTTTTATTGTTTCAGTATTTTTCCTTGGCAGCGGTTTTTTAGCTGCTACTATTGCCGAGTACAAAGGTCACCAAATGAAATTCCATTTTTTGTTTGGCGTTTTAGCCCCATATATTTACCCGTTTATACTGTTTGGCAATATGAAAAAACAAAAGAAGATTGAGTATGCAGAAGCAGAAGCCGAAACGCAACACTCTACTCAGAGTTATATCTTGACTGCTAAACTATTAAAAACTACAATGGAACAGGAGGCGGAAAAACAAGCAAAGATTGACGCCATTAACGCCAAGCGAGGAATTATAAAACCGGCAATAGAAGAGATTCTTCCCGCAAATGAATCAACCGTTGGGAATGATGTACAAACTGAAATTAGTGAGGAGCAACCAATTGTTCCGGCAGTTAAACCGGAAACCGCAAAATTTAATCGGTCGTATTTCGAGAAACAATCAGTTGATGAATCCGGTAACCGGACAGGACCATTTGCAATAACATTGAAGGATCGCAGTTGTCTGGTTGCCGAAAAAATTAAAATAGTCCAGGACGATCTGGCTATTTTTGAAATGACCGGAAAAAACGGTGAGTTGAAGAATATTCGTATAAAGTTTGCTAATATAGAGTCTTGTGAAATCATACAGCAGTCAGGAAATCAATAATGTTCAAATCAGTTACTAATCAGCCTGTTTTTACAGAAATGGAACGTGAAATTTTAAATTTCTGGGATAAACGTGAAATTTTTCAAAAGTCACTTAATAATCGTAAAGATTGCCAGGAGTATATTTTTTATGATGGTCCTCCATTTGCTACCGGCTTACCACACTATGGACATCTTCTTGCCGGGACTATCAAGGATGTTGTGCCACGGTATCAAACTATGCAAGGTAAGTATGTGGGCAGGGTTTTCGGTTGGGACTGCCATGGATTGCCTGTGGAAAATGAAATGGAGAAAGAGCTAAACCTGACCAGCAAAAAAGATATTGAAGCGTATGGTATTGACCGTTTTAACGAAGCTTGTCGTGGAATCGTTTTACGATATACGGCTGAATGGGAACAAGTAGTTCGCAGGATGGGGCGTTGGGTTGATTTTAGTAAAGGTTACCGCACCATGGATTTGAGTTACATGGAGTCGATATGGTGGGTTTTTAAACAACTTTGGTCTGCCGGTTTGATTTATGAAGGGTATAAAATTCTACCATACTGTCCGCGTTGTGCTACACCATTATCAAATTTTGAAGCTAATCAAGGCTATGCTGAAGTTACAGATCCGGCCATTACCGTCAGATTCAAGGTGGAAGGCGAAAAAGATACTTACTTGCTTGCCTGGACAACAACTCCATGGACATTGCCTTCAAATATGGCACTCGCGGTAGGGGCTGCTGTTGATTATGTCAAAGTCATGGATGGTGACGTTTATTACATTATGGCAAAATCAAGATTGTCTGCTTATTACAAGGATGATATACCCGGGGTAATTGCTGAATATAAAGGCAGTGAGCTTTGTGGAATACGATATTCGCCACTCTTTGATTATTTTTCCAAACTTGGAAAAGAGGGCGCTTTTCGTGTTATTTCTGCCGGTTTTGTCAGTACTGATGATGGTACTGGCATCGTTCATATGGCGACAGGTTTTGGCGAAGATGACAGTATCGCAGGAAAAGCGAACGGTGTGCCTGAAGTGTGTCCGGTTGATGAACAGTGTTGTTTTACTGCCGAAGTTAGTGACTATGCCGGGCGTTTTGTCAAAGATACCGACAAGGATATTATCCGGCGATTAAAAGACGAGGGGAAACTGGTCCATCGCGGCACTATAACTCATAATTATCCTCATTGTTGGCGCGACGACGTCCCTCTGATTTACAGAGCTGTTTCGACATGGTTCATCCGGATTGATCTAATTAAAGAGAAGATGCTGAATGCTAATGCAAAAATAAACTGGATGCCGCCACATATAAAAGATGGACGTTTCGGGAAATGGCTTGAGAACGCTCGGGATTGGGCGATCAGCCGTAATCGTTATTGGGGGACACCATTACCAATATGGCGCAATCAAGAAACCGGCGAGACGATTTGTGTCGGTTCCGTTGAGGAACTGGAGAAACTTACCGGGCATAAAATTACTGATATTCATAAACATTTTGTCGATAATCTTGAAATTAATTCTCCTTCGGGAAAAGGTGTTTTGACTAGAGTTGGTGAAGTTCTTGACTGCTGGTTTGAAAGTGGTTCCATGCCTTATGCCCAGCAGCATTATCCATTTGAAAACAAAACACACTTTGATGCTAATTTTCCGGCAGATTTTATTGCCGAGGGGCTTGACCAGACCCGTGGTTGGTTCTACACTTTAGTTGTTCTTGGAGCCGCATTATTTGATAAACCACCGTTTCTGAATGTGGTAGTAAATGGTTTGATTTTGGCTGAAGATGGACAGAAAATGTCCAAACGAAAGAAAAACTATCCAGATCCTATCCATATTATCAATACCTATGGTGCAGACGCTCTAAGATTATTCATGCTAGGATCACAAGTTGTCAGGGCGGAGGACCTTAAATTTTCAGAAGCTGGTATCAAGGATGTTTTGCGAGGAGTGATGTTACCGCTGTGGAACTCCTACAGTTTCTTTGTCACATACGCAAATGTTGATAATTGGCAACCTCAGGCTGGTTGCATTTGTCCAAACAATCCAGTCAATCCACTTGACCGCTGGATTCTCAGTTCTTTGACACAGATGGTTGAAGAAATTCAGTTTGAAATGGACAGATATAATTTACAACGGGCTGCTAACAGATTTGAAAAATTTATTGAGGATTTGACCAACTGGTATATTCGTCGCAGTCGACGCCGTTTCTGGAAAAGTCAAAATGACACTGATAAACAAGATGCCTATCAGACATTGCATTATGTGCTTTTGACTTTTGCAAAAACTGCTGCACCATTTATTCCGTTTACAACAGAAATGATTTATCAAAATCTTAAAACTCCGGAAATGCCTGAATCTGTTCATCTCTGTGATTACCCCAAAGTTAATAGTGCAATGAGAGATGAACGGCTTGATATGCAGATGGAAAATACAATGACTGCCGTTTCTCTGGGGAGGTTTTTGCGTTCTCAGCATTCCATAAAAGTTCGCCAACCGCTTTCATGTTCAATTATCGTTATTAATGATCTGAATATCCGATCAATGCTGGAGGAAACGTCCGGGATTATTGCGGAAGAACTTAATGTCAAGAAAATTGAATTTCGCAGTAATGAAGAAGAATTGGTCAATCGCAAAGCAAAAGCTAATTTCAAGGTTTTAGGACCTAAATTAGGTACAAAAATGAAAGAAGCTGCTGCCATTATTGCCGGATTTCCATCAAAAACTATTGGCGAGATTATTACTGGAATTCCCTGCCGTATAAAACTGTCGGATAATAGTGAACTGGATATAATTGCTGATGATTTAATTGTTGAACGGGAAGAAAAATCCGGTATGATTGTTGCCACTGAATCAGGAATCACCTTGGCGCTTGACTTGAATATTACAAGAGAGCTTGAAGAAGAGGGCTTTGCTCGAGAATTTGTCAGTAAGATTCAAAATCTTCGCAAAGACACTGGTCTGGAAGTTTCAGACCGCATTAATATTTATTACACTTTACAAAGCAGTTTTCAATCTGCTCTGGTTAATTATAATCAATATATATGCGGAGAAACACTCGCAATAAGCGTTAAAACCTCCGATGTTATTAATGACGGGGAACTTCTTGATATCAACGGCATTCCCTGTTATGTCAAGATTGAAAAAAACAGCAATAACTAACAATTATTCTCAGGATTAATATGGCGGTTAAAGTTGTTGCGGTGTTTGGATTATTATTGACGATGGTTGTTTTGTACTCCTTTGCCTTTTTTCAACGCATAGGTATTCCTGGAACCATTTTCAATGAATTGCAAACTGAATTTTCAATGTCGGCTGCGGACGTTACGCGGACTGGTGCTATTTATCTTCTGATTTACGCAGTTATGCAACCTTTTGCCGGTATCTTTGCTGATCGTTTTGGCGGAGTTAGAGTCACCATAATAAGCGGGGTTATTCTAACCGCTGGCGCATTGTTATTTCCGCTTTCGCATAGTGAATATGGACTTTATTGGAGCAGGGCACTGGTCGGGTTAGGTTCCAGTGCCATGTATTTATGTCTAGTCAAAGAAACTGACCGATATTTCAAAGGTCATGTTTTTACTATTTGTCTTGGCATTTTTACCGCCTGCGGATATGTTGGCGGTCTGTTCGGAACTAGACCGTTTCGCACTATTGTTGAATCATTGGGATGGCGCAACTCCTGTCTTATAATTGGCGTTTTTACAGGCATATCAGTATTTGTCCTGTGTTTTTTCGCCAGAAATCAATCCAACAGCGACACAAAGCAAACTAATCGTCATCTGATAGCCGGAATGTCAAAATTTATACGAAATTCATTGAATTATCCAATTATCATTCCTTGTGCGATTTGTTTTTCAGTCTATTTCAGTCTGCAAGCAACCATAGGTCCAAAATTTCTTGAAGATTTTTGCAAAATTTCGGCGCTTTCTGCGTCAATGCTTACTTTTGTCATGATGTGCTGTATGATTACTTCATTATTGTCGGCCGGAATTATATGTAAACTATTAGGTAACAGGCGAAAAGCATTTCTCCTTGCCAACTGTTTTGGTACGACGATTGCGATAGTTATGATACTCATAGGTATAGTTTTTAAGGCTCAGCCCAATTGGTTTCTGGCAAGCTTCATTCTTTTGGCAACCATTTCCGGCTGCAGTCCCGTCGTAGTCAGTATGATAAAGGAAACTAACGATCCAGATAATGTTGGACTTTCTGTAGGGATTTTAAATACCTCGGCTTATCTTGCAGTAGCGGTATTTTCTCAATTTATTGGCAGAACCCTTGATTTGTTTTCCGATAAAGCTGTAACGTTGAATAGCGCAATAGTTTACCCGGCATCTGCTTATCTTACAGTATTTAGTATACTGCTTTTGCTTGCCTTGCTTGGAACTGCGACTGCGGCTTTCAGCCGGGAAACTTATGGTAAAAATATAGCGTTAAATTTTTAATGTAACGCTTGTTGTTTATCATCTTTGGAATGAATTTTACCATTAATAGCGTTAAAAATCCGGCTGGTAACGTTAAATTTCAAAAAAACGTTCAGTCACATTCAATTGGGTAATCAGCGTAGAATGTTGTCCCGGATTCAGGTGAGGAAACGAATGAAATGGAACCATGGAGATATTTTTCGGTCAAAAGTTTCATACTATAGGTGCCCCAACCGCGTCCGCTACCTTTTGTTGAGAACGAACGTTTAAACAAATTTAGTTGAACATCACGGTTTATATATACATGGTTATTGACAAAAAACCTGATTGATTGATTTTGATTGAAATATTCGCATCCTAGTGTTACAACATCACCTTTCCCGGATGCCTCAAGTGCATTTTTAGTCATATTGCCAATGACTCTTCTTATCAGACGCGAATCAGATCTGAATTCTATCCCGATGGATTTACTTGCAACTGATAAAATTTTGTCTTCAGTCACCATATGGTTCTTATACAGATTAATTACATCTTTGATTATGTCCATGGAATTGATAAGTTCAGGTTGTGCTACGATTTCATTATTTTCAGCCATCAACAGATCACGTTGAGCACCGATTTCTTCAAGCATCTGTTCCGCCAATTTTATCATAACGGTCGAATATTTCTTGAACTGCTCTGTGTCGCCGGAAACCATGGTAAGTAACCCATAAATTCCCGAAGTTGTATTAACTAAATCATGGAAAAAAATATGCTCAAGGGCGGCACGAAATTTTTCATCGGAAATATCACGTATGGAAAAAATAGTAAAAAAATCCCCCCCGCGTTCGTATGGTGTGGCCCATACCCGGAAATTAAATGTTTTTTCACCATCCACCGTGACTATTGTGCATTCCTGGACATCTTTTAAGTTGGACTGGCTGGTAAGAATAGCGCGGACGGCACCGCAAACCCGGCAAAATTCATCAGTACCACAACCATTTTTTCCTGTAGAATGAGAACAATTGAGTAATTCTCCCGGACGTTTTCCGATGATAGCAAGCATTTCTATATTGCCGAGAAAATGCAATAGTGGTTTGTTGGCAAAAACAATTTGACGGCAGGAATTAAGAATAACAGTAAAGTCAGGAACAGTGTCAAGGATGTCCTTTAACATCGCGTCACCGAGAAAAAGTTCATACTGTCTGGATAATGTATCTGAGGATACTCGTTCCGGTGGGGCAAATTCAGTTTCACATTTTACTGTTTCGTTATTCATTAGTCATTAATTCCTAAAAAGATTGCTAAAATGACCTGCTTGAACTTTCATTGATTTTTTTCAGAAAGTCTAAGAAAAACAACATTCATTTTACCTTTAAATGAATTTCAAAATCAAAATTGTCATATATGGTTTATTCTGGTAACAGGTAGTTACGCGGTAATAAACTTATTTAATCTACAACATTAATAATATAATGTCAATATTAATGGTTGATATATCACTTAAAACTTATCAATATTTAATAAATTTTAAGCGCTATTATTTAAAAAAAATTACATGCCAAATTTAATAACAAACACAATTTGAATGGTTTTATTATAAATAATATTGATAATTTGTTCCTGTTTGTCTTGATTATTTACTTGTAAAACTATTCATATTAGTTAATTTGTCATTAATAAATTATGGATTGGGAATATCCTGATTCAGTAAAACAAGGAAGGTTTATCATGAAAAAGGTATTAACTATTGCGCTTTCGCTCTCATTAACTGCATCGGTACTTGGGCTTGTTTCTAATAATCTAAGCAATACAGGCAGTAACAATGGTAATGTTGCAACGCCATCTGTTTCTACAAACGTTGCCAGTAATTCCACCAGTTCCGACAAGAGTTCATGTTCAGATGATAAGACGAGCAGTTCTGATAATAAATCAAGTAGTTCCAGCAGTTCTGACAAAAGTTCATGTTCAGACGATAAGACGAGCAGTTCTGATAATAAATCAAGTAACTCCAGCAGTTCTGACAAAAGTTCATGTTCAGACGATAAGACGAGCAGTTCTGATAATAAATCAAGTAACTCCAGCAGTTCTGACAAAAGTTCATGTTCAGATGATAAGACCGCCAATTCTAACAGTAATGCCGGGGGATCTGCCAACAATAACGGTAATGGCAATAATGTTGATGGCGTTGATTCAAGTAACCCTGGCAAAGGTAAAGGTGGTCCGAATGGTACTACTGACGCATCAGGTACTGTTGATGATGAGAAGGGTGCAACTAAGAAATAAACATTTATTGTCTTAAGTTTAGTTCTTAATAAATGAAAAAATGCCGGTTTTATCCGGCATTTTTTATTTTAAGAGTATGGTGGAGGTGGGGGGAGTTGAACCCCCGTGCTGAACTAGCGCAGCGAAAACATCTACATGCTTATTCCGGCTATATTGTTTTTCGTCCATCCGCTTTGCCGCCAGACAGGCATGCATTTAGACTAACCATTCTTTTATCTTACGATAAGCCGGATGATGAAACTTATCGCCAGGGCGCTGTTTACGCCTCTATCCCTTAGCGTCCGTCAGAGTAGAGACGTGGCTGAACTTAAGCAGCCAATGCGTATTCTTCGTTCGCAATTATGAATTTGACCGGTGTTTAACGAGGCCAACGATCATCCTCGGCATGCAGTCGGCACATAACTGATCCAGGCGAATCCGGAACACCCCCGTATGGAAAATGTCACAGAAACATAACTACACATCAAATTGACCTTACGTCTTTTTAAGAATGTAGCAAAAATACAATAGCATTTAGAGACATTGTTTACAAGGTGAAACCTGATTTTAAAGTAAAATCATATAAAATATGTTTAAACTTCGATGATTTTGCTAAGTGTTTATTTGAATATTTGTTGTTAGGCGTTAAAGTTATAAACATTCAGTTCCGGTCGTTAAATTTAATAATAATTGATGTTTTCCGGTACTGTTGGATTCAGATGTTTTGCCTGATTGTTTTAAAATAAATTATAATTCGACAGGATGTATATTTTAGATGAGTAAACGCCGACAGTTAGGTTCAGTTTATACTAGTTTTCCGGCGCAAAGTTTTAGCGATTGGCTGGGTAGAAATATTTTCAAAATGATTGCCTCGCTGTGTATTTGTCTTATTTGGACTGGCGTGTACTACGTATTGCTCGGTGTGGTTAATTTTAATAAAAACAATTTTCTTCAAGGTGCGAAACAGACGACTGTTGATGAATTGTTCCAAACCGAAGCCAGCAAATGGGTGCTTGGGATAGGAATGATCCTGCTTATAATCTATGTATTTCGCAGTAAAATCGGAGAAAAGGTTCATTATGGCAAGAAACAATAAATTGTGCCGTCGTATGCCTCGTGTATTTATATCCTGTTTGATTTTGTTTTTTATCGTTTCGTGTGTACGTACTGTCATAACTGAAGATAAATCAAAAACCCGTACGCCACGCCGTGAATCCTACCAGAAACTGAAAGACTATAAATTTGATTTGAATCTGGTTCATCCTGGAAGAAGTTTTGCCCCGACGGATGAGATAACCTTGAATTTCAGATTGAAGAATTTAGGAGACAAACCGGTGCGGATTGATGAATGGTTTATGAGTGAACCGGATAATTTAAGGATATATTACCGCCCATGGCAAAAAAATATTTTTGAGTTTGACAAAAACGATAAAAATTGGAAATGCATAGAACCAGTCCACGCTATTAACGCTAATCGTTTCGAACTGATCGTTTCGCCGGGCAATGTGGTTTTTATTGAAAAGAAATTAAATTTATCAAAATCTGTCGCCGTTGTTGAATTAACCGGGAAACGGTATCTAATAGTAGCTGAATTGGCTTTGACTTCTGTTGATGTCAGAAGTGGTGTTTTTGAAATTGATTTTAAATAAATACAAATACTAAGGAATTGAAAAATGAAAAGAAAAGTTTTTTTGTTAATGGTTGCCGTTGCGTCAATGTCAATTGTTTTTTTAGCCGGTTGTCATTCGGTGGATAAGAGTAAACCGGTGGAGTTTACAGATAAAGATGCTGCTCAAGTTCAGAAGATAGCACAGGGATTTTCTGATGATATTCTTAACGGAATGCAGAAAGGTGATTATAAACTCTTTTCTAAAAATCTTACTCCTGAAATGAAACAAAAAATGACTGAAAAGATATTTAATGCAATGTATAAAGACATGAAAGAAAAAATGGGTGATTTGAAGTCCTGGACATTTTTAACCCCACTTGAAAAACCACCGCTAAAAGTATTTGTATGGAAAGTCAATTTCATGAGACAGATGACAGATAAAGATAAAAAGGATGTAACCATTAATAATGAGTTGCTGTTTACCTTAATCATGGGAAAAACGGACACCGGGTATAATGTTCTCGGGTTTGGTTTTTAAGTAGTTGCATTATGATGAGAGATATTACTGAAAAACAAAAAATATTTCTTGACTTTATTGAGGATTTTACTGACAAACACGGGAAGGCGCCAACCATTGGTGAACTTTCAAATCATTTTTCTATAAAACCGTCAACAGTTTCTTCGTATTTGTCAGCCTTACAGCGCAAACAGCAAATATCGCGTAATTCGAATTCAAGAAAACCAAATTTAATTCGCTCTGATAGACTTGTTCCTGTCTATTTTTCAATTCCTTTGTTAGGACGGATCAACGCCGGTCTTCCTGCCGAAAGTGTTGCTTATCAGGAGGGAGAAATTGTTATATCTGCTGATCTGGTAAAGCATAAAAATCTACACAAGATATTCGCCTTGAATGTTCAAGGCGACAGTATGCGTGACGCCGGGGTTTTTAACGGTGATTTAGTTGTAGTCGAACAGTCTGATTTGATAAAACCCGGAGATATTATTGTTGCGCTGATAAATGATGAAGTGACGATAAAATCATACTTCCCGTCGGGCAGGGGGAAGATAGAATTAAGACCAGCAAATCCTGAATTCAAGTCGAAAATTTATCTGCGTGGGCAGATTGTAATTCAGGGCAAAGTTATTGCACTGCAGCGAAAATATCATTAATATCAGGCGCTTTTGTAATTGGAGAATAACAGGATGAATTATTCCGCGGCAATAGACCTTTCAGGTCATGAAGTGGTTTTTGCGCTAAATGATAGCTTAGGGAAGGTTATTATCTCTGAGCGATGCCTTATGAATGGGAAAAACTCCGCCAACTTGTTATCGTGGCTGGAGAATTTGCTCGCTGTTCATAATCTTGAATTAGGCTCAATTATGTCCTGGACTGTTGGCTCCGGTCCTGGCAACTTTACCGGAATGCGTCTGATTGCAGCCATGGTTGCCGGTGTTACATGTTTTAATCCTTCATCCCATACGCGTTGCGTACCGACTGCTGTGGCAATGGCAATGCAAGTAAATAGTGTTGCCGGTGATACGATTATTGCTTTTTTTGATGGACGGAATAATGAATTGATTGTTTTTGGTATGATTAACCGTGGGGGAATCATTTATCCTGACGGCGACGGCGTGTTGATTGACATTGATAAAATTGAAGACTTGATGTCATCACACCGTGATTCAATAAAAATCGCGTTCCAGAATGATTATCAGGCAATAAACAAAATTTTGCCATTGAATATCGTAAATGAAATTGCATTTATAGATGCGATATTGCCTGAGAATTTAATTATGTCGAAGTGTTCTGAATATGATAATGATTTGACTAACTTGATATACATTCGCCCTGCGGTTGCAAAATCTCCTGCAGAAAGTGCGTTAAAATGAAGAATTCAGACGCAAAAAAGCCTTTATTTTTACGCTGGTATGTTATTACTACAACCGGTTTGATAGTTGCGTTGCTGCTAACCTCATCTGTTATTGTTATGCTATTATTTTCCAGCAATCCAAACTACACGCCCGAACCATTGAATTCAACTCAGTTTGAAGTTCATGGCAGGATACTTAATAAGATAATGTCTGACATAATCAAGAGTAAACCTGATACCGTTAAAGAAATTATACTGGATGAAATTGAGGTGAATGCCGTATTTGTCCTTGCAGAAAATGGACAAAAATTGGCTAATTTTTTCTCGCCTGTCGCGGTCAAGGATAACAAACAAGCAAAAAATCAAAATTATAAGTTAAAATTCAAAAACGGCAAGAT
The DNA here is from genome assembly GCA_964392985.1 of uncultured Victivallaceae bacterium. GTDB lineage: Bacteria > Verrucomicrobiota > Lentisphaeria > Victivallales > Victivallaceae > CAYMSF01. The sequence goes on from CAYMSF010000021.1 coordinate 28,839, forward strand.
TATCATTGATTTAGCAATTGATACAAATATTATTACTCCGGCAGGGCGGTTTATTTGCTTGAAAGTTTCAGGTATCCCGAGTATAACATCCAGCAAGGTTGATTTCCTGCCAGATTCAACCCATGCCGGGGCAATTCCCATTCCAGATACAATTGCATCAATGTTTATTGCGGATATGCTCGATAAAATAAGAAATGAAGAGTACTATAAAATAGCCAGAGAGATAATTGTGTCTATAGACATTGTAGATAGTCAAAAAATAAAAATATCCTATTACCCTTACCGCGCAAGAAAAAATCTGCTACGTAATTTCAGCCTTTAATGATAATATCATTCACAAATCTTTAAGCGTTTATCAAGATGATATTACTCAACATATTTTATTTGCCTGGCAATGTTATTTTTACTACTAATTGTCCTATGTATTTTATATTTCTTTCAAAACGTTAATATCTTTAAATAAAGTATTTTATTTTAGTTAAAATCTTTTTTCGATAAACCGCAATTTTATAGTTGAAAAAAATGTAAAATCAGTTAAGTTTTCAAGTATGTAAAATGATGGCAAAAGGTTTTCATCTGAGACTTTGTTGTTTTTCTTTTAATTATTAAATTAAATGCGAAATATTCTGTATGAAATACTGATAATGTATGCGTTGCCATATAGGTGATTACATTTAACTTCCTTTAAATTAAAGAAATATTGTTATGTTGAAAATGTTGAAGTTTTTCCCTTCACTGTTTGTTTTGTTGTCGGTGCTGTTAGCCTTATCAGTGACAGGTTGTGGCAAAATGTCGTCGATGACCATGGATGAATTACTGAACAATGCGGCTGATTGTGCAGATTCAGGTAACTGGGCTCAGGCTGTTAAATTCGCGAAGTACGCATCAGAACGTGATCCTACTAATACTGCTGCGTTGGTGTTGCTGGCTATCACATACGAATATAACAGCAAGGCGGATCTTGCACTGGAAGCCGCAAAGAATGCCGTCAAAACCGCGCCGGATGACTTCATAGCACAATACACTTTGGGCCGGCTTTATGCTCACGATCAAAACCGGCTGCAGGATTCTATTGAGCCATTAATGCGTGCTTATAAATTACGTCCTGACGATATTGACACGCTGATATTGCTTGCCGAATGTTCGCTTAAACTTGGTTTACCCAAGACACCAGAATACTATAAACGGTTGTTGATGATGCCTAAATTCAATAAACGCTCTGATTTGTGGAATCAACTTGGAGTCCACTATGCAGAAAAGGGGAAAACACGCGACGCTTTCGAATGTTTTATAACCGCGAACAGCATTTCGCCGGATAATCCGGTAATTTGTTTAAATTTGGCAATATACCTTGATCGATACGTTAAGGGTAAAGGTTCCGCCAAGTCCATTGGATATTATCAACGGTTTGTTGAACTTTCAAGTAAAAATCCGGAACTTGAATCCAGGCGTCAGGAAATTAAAAATCGGATTAAAGAAATTTCCGGCAAGTGACACTTTTTTAAAATTTATTAATTATAACCCGTCGTTACCGCCATTTTTTTGTAAAATGCGTTCATTGACCATAAGCTATATTTGTTTTTTAATTTTATCAATTCTCAAGCTTTTTAATTAGTTTTACTAGTCAAATAATTCAAATATTAAGGTATTAAAATATGGATTTGACAGAAATATCCAACAAGTTTAATTTTTCATCTGAAGATTCAAATTTAGTTTCTTCAGTGTTCAAAATAGCGTTGCAACAAAGGGATATTCAGAAATTTTTCGAGGAAGATTTTTTTGTCAGTTATGCTGAATTGGCTGGAGTAAACGGGGAGATTCGCGATAAGCTTAATACTGCCAGAAGAGAATTGTTTTCAGTTGAGATTAATCGTGCTTTATTTAAGATTTATTACTACTTGTGGTATCGCCTTCAACCGGCATTATCAGTGGACCAACTTCCTGATATCAGTTCTAATAGTAATCTTGATTCGAGTTGCTTCTATTTTATGCTGGCGTTAGCAGGCTTTCCCGAAACAGAAAAATTATACAGAGAACATAAATATCCTGAACAAATTTTACTTGACACGCTGTCAGATTTGGGTGTTTGGGTGGATTATTATCAGGCGCAGTCTGGTATTACAGGAATTAAACCACCAATTTTAGGTTGGATTAAAAATCATCAACGCGGTGAAATTTTTCGTTTGGGAAGACTGCAAATAAAACCTTTATTTAAATTTTCCGGTAACATTTTGGTTTATAGAAATATAATGAGTAATGAAGTTGTTGTCTTGTCAGATGGCGATGTCAGATATAACAGGCAAGGACTTTGCGAACAACCCGGCGATGTAGGTGTCTGGACTTCAATACTAAAAATTTCAGATTCGGAAATTGCTGGTAATCCTGTTTCCGCAGATGGATATGCTCAACAACAGTTAGTAACATTGCCTTTTAATGAATGGCATCAAGAACTCATTAATGGCGATGCTGCTATCGACATTCACATTCCAGCCATTGGTCCGCTGGAACCGTCTGCTTGTAACGATTCTATAATTCAGGCAACACAGTTTATGAAAGATTTTTTTCCGGATATAAATTATCGCACGTTTGTCTGCACTTCATGGTTGCTTGATAACCAGTTTAAATCAATGCTTCCCGACAATTCCAATATTGTCAGGTTTCAGCAACCAGGTTATCTTTATCCGGTAGCGGGAAAGTCTGCGGCAATAGTGCGAATATTTGGCTATGATGCTGAATCTGTTCCATTTGGACAATTGCCTTGTGAAAGCTCTTTGCAACGAGCTGCGTCTAGTTTTCTTAATAATGGCGGTATATTCCGTAATGGGGGAATGTTCTTTTTGAGGAGCGATTTGCCATGGAACTCGAACCCTTACCATCGACAATAGTAGCGGTTAAAGTCAAGTTGCCGCCACTCGGTTATTGTTATCTGCAATCTTGAAAAGAGTATTTTCGGGTTTATATTGTCACTTTGGAATTCGTAAAGTCTGTCTGTAATACAGTATCGTGTCACGTTTAAAAGAAACCATGGAGATATACTTGTTTAACAGTTTTAGAACAGAATTATTTTTAGCCAGTCGCTATTTGAAACCGAAACGTAATACTGTTTCGGTTATTACCTGTATCTCTATCGTCGGTGTTGCGTTGGGTGTTGCAGTTTTAATCATTGTCCTGGCCGTTATGACTGGGTTTACTGATTTAATGAAGGAAAAATTGCTTGAAACTAAATCTCATCTGCAAATCTATGATGGTTTTTCAAATGGTATTATAGTAAATCCTGATGTGGCAATTAAAGCGGTTCAATCATGTGGTGGACAGGCAGCCGCGATTGTCAACCAACCTGCATTGGTCCAAAACAATCGTACATTTGTTCCCAAAATGATTATTGGTTTGAATCCGGAACAGGTTAAAGATGCCTTCAAAATCAAAGACTTTATTGTGAGCGGAAATTATCAACTCGGCAAAAATGAGGTAATTATCAGCAGTTCAATTGCGGATGAACTTAGAGTAATGCCAGGCGATAAAATCCTCATTCATTCGCCATCACGGCTCGCCAGAATGGTTGAAATTAAAAAAGATGGAACTATTTCCATGGCAGGTAAAAATGAAGTTTCCCTGCCTTCAGAATTTAAAGTTACTGGTCTTTATTCCTTTGGAAAATATGATTTTGATCAGAATATTCTCTTTATCAATTTAGAAGATGCGAATGATTTATTTGAAATGCCATGGGGCGCGGCAAATGTTGTTTACGGCTGGGTCAAAAATCCTTTTGATATAGAATCTGATGCTGCAACTATACGTAAACAATTGCCAGGTATGAGATTATATACCTGGAAACAGTTAAACCAACGCTTACTTGGTGTGCTTGCAGTTGAAAAAAACATGATGTTCTTCCTGCTGGTTTTTATTGTGTTAGTCGCAGCATTCAGCATAACCAATACTCTGATAACGGTTGTAGTTCAGAAAACCAGAGAAATCGGTTTATTAAAAGCTCTTGGTGCATCATCAGGGACTGTGATGCGTTTGTTTATTTTTCAAGGTTTGCTGGTCGGGCTTATTGGCAGTATATTCGGAACGTTGCTTGGGATTGGGGTGATATTATACCGTAATAATATTTTACGTCTGGTTTCAAAAGTAACAGGACAGGAGTTGTTTCCCCGTGAATTTTATTTTTTTAATGAGTTACCCGCGCATATTGTCGCAGGAGATGTGATTTTTATTGTCGTTGTGTCTGTTTTACTTTGCACAATCGGCGGAATTATTCCGGCATGGCGCGCGGCCAGACTTGACCCTGCAAAAGCTTTACGATACGAATAAGGAGATTTTTCTATGGCAGTTATTGCCGAATATCATATAGAGGCGTTAGAACTTTACAAATCCTATCCTATGGGTAAAGAAACCATTAATGTTTTAAATGGTGTAAACCTGCGTGTAAAGCGTGGTAACTGGACCGCGTTGCTTGGCGCTTCCGGCAGTGGTAAGACGACATTGCTCAATCTTTTAGGTTTATTGGAACAACCAGACCGCGGACAGGTTAAGTGCAATGCGGTTGACTATGCTTCTGTGAGCAGGGCACAGGCCGCATCTTTCAGAAACGAACATATCGGCTTTATTTTTCAAGCTTATCATATGTTGCCGGAGCTTACCGTACTGGAAAATGTTTCACTTCCTGCGATGTTTGGCAGAATGTTGCATGGAGGTATTAACGCAAGGGCTGAAGGGTTGCTTGAAAGAGTTGGATTAAAAGACCGGATGAAACATCGTCCGGCAGAACTTTCAGGCGGTGAACAACAAAGAGCTGCCATTGCCCGTGCTTTGATTAATTCACCGGATTTGATTCTCGCTGATGAACCCACCGGCAATCTGGATTCCGTTACCGGAGCCGGAATATTAGAGATTTTCAGCGAACTGCACCGCGATAAAGATGCCCCGACGATTATTATGATTACACATGATCATCAAGTTGCCGGATTGGCAGATGTCATTATGACCTTGCGTAATGGAATCATCTTACCTCATTCAGATTAACATCAAGGGATTGTGTGATGTTGTTTAATCTTGCTCTAATTGTCTTGACCGCAATGTTTTTAAACTGGATTTTTGAGCGATTAAGGCTTCCGGGAATACTTGGTATGATGTTAGCTGGTATTGTGCTAGGTCCGTATTGTTTTAATTATATATCGCCCGATTGGTTGCAACATTCAGGTGATATTCGTACCGCCGCGTTAATAATAATTATGTTACGCGCCGGATTGGGATTGGAACGCAAAACTGTAAACAGTGCTGGCCTAACCTTATTGAAGTTGGGTACAATACCTGCAATATTTGAAACTTTAGTAATTGCAATATCTGCTCAATATCTGTTGGATTGGTCATGGTTTGAATCCATAACATTAGGTATTGTAATTGCCGCAGTTTCTCCTGCCATAGTTGTTCCCCGGATGTTAGAATTGAATAAAAGAGTCAGTGGCAGCAGCGTACCGGTAATATTACTTGCTGGTGCAACCATTGATAATATTTTTGTTTTAACCATGTTTGGCATTGTTATGAGTTTTATCGCCGGTAATTATTCCACTTTATCGGGAATTATATTCGGATTGCCGTCCGGTATAGTTCTTGGTTTGTGTTTAGGCTTTTTGGCTGGAGTGATTATTTCCAAAATTTTTAAAGTGTTTTCAATCAGAGACACTAGAAAGGTTATTATTTTCATAATTATTGCGATTATGCTTAATCAACTTGGCACATTGTCCGGAGTACTTCCGGTGTCAGGCTTGATTGGAATTATGACAATGGCTTTTGTGCTTCTGGAATACTGTAACTCGGCAGCTCAACAGATAGCCGAAAAAATTGGTAAAATATGGATATTTGCAGAAATTATTCTTTTTGTATTAGTGGGTGCAGCAATAAATTTGAATGTTTTATGGCAGGCAGGACTGATTGGAATTTTGCTTATCGGCTTTGGCCTTGGCGGTAGAAGTTTAGGTGTTATGCTGGCACTTTACGGTAGCAAATTCACACCACAGGAAAAGATATTCAGTGCCATGACTTTCCTTCCTAAAGCAACTGTTCAAGCCGCAATTGGTGCTTTACCGCTTGCCCTCGGCATGAAATCCGGAGAAATTATTTTGGCAATCGCAGTAATGTCAATTATTTTAACTTCGCCGACGGGCGCACTGCTCATTAAAAGATATGGTGAAAAGATGTTGAAAAAAAATTAATGAATATCTTTTCCCGTTGAGCTTGGGGATATATTCGTTAATTCTTGATTTATATTGTTTAAATTAACGTTTTTTCTGGTTAATCCTATCAAAAATAAAAGCAAAGCGATAACGAATTCTCAACGTTTTATACCAAAATGCCGCAAAATTAAGCAGTAAATACGATAGATATAATTTCATATAGCCGTGGAATTTTGGACCGGTATAGTAGGACGCAATCATATATTTGGCCGGCCCCTGAAAATGGATGAGATGAAACCGGATATTTTTGTTGCGGTTTTGATTATAGCAATACGGCAGTTTCTTTTTCCACGAGAACACTTTCTTTCCAAATTTGAAATTGTAATTTTCGTTGTCCCCGCCTGACGGCGTATTGATTTGCGTATCAAAGGTAGAATCATTATGGACACTCAACATATTGCAGATTGAGCCGGGTGATGCCATATTATTGAATTCTGTTGCCGCTGTCATGTCGCTAAATCCGCCAAGAATATTGTTTTCACGATTGTATCGCCACATTTCTTTTATCTTGTCCAGTTTATTCTTGTCTGTAAAAAATGCCGGCAATGTCCGGCAAAAATCTGACAAGGCGGAAATCTTCCAATATGAAATTCCGGCAGATGAACATTCCGGGCCATAAACAGCTAGAGCGGCTGAATATGAATGAAATAAAGAACTATTTATCTCGTTTATGTCTGAATATAAAAGAACGTCGGAGTCACAGACAAAGAATTCTGAATAATTAAATTTCAATGCAAACTCTTCAAGTACCATCCAGCGTTGGAGGCAGAATAATTCGTATTTATAGGGATTGGTGGAAAAATGCTGGTAAACATCGCCTAGTGATGTGGCTGATTTTAAATAATCACTCATATTTTCATGTTTGACGATGTCAGATAAATGAGAATTTGCAGCATCCCCGAGCAGTATTATTGGCGAAGACGGTGACGAATGTTTCGCTTGTCGCAGCGTGAATTCCAAATACGAACTGTAGCCTTGATGTATAAAAATAATTGGTAAAGACATATTTTTCCTTGTCATGTATTCTGATGTTGTTTATCCCGGTAGAATTTGAGCAGTTCTTGTATTACCTGCCAGGCAGGCACCGCCAATAATATTATTTCTGTTAATAATAAAATCATAGTCAGTATGATAGTTGTTGCCGTAGATAATTCTTTTTGCGCAACAACGCAGGCAAGAATAAACCCGCAGGCACCACAAATGACAATATAGGTAAGACGATTTGCCGGAACATGCAAGTGGATTTTTTTGCCTAGAATGATATATGAAATCATGCAGATGAATAAATATGACATTGACGTGGATATAGCTGCACCATTTATACCCAATCGCGGAATTAAGAGTAAATTACTAAATATGCTGAAAATTGCTCCGCCTGCCATTATCAATGCTCCGTGAAAAGCTTTGCCCCCGGAATTCAATGCACTCAGATAAAAATTGGCGGCAGCATAGAAAACAACGCCAGAGCTTAAAATAATCAATGGTGAAGCCGCAGCAATGAACTTTGGCGCAAATAAAAAGGAGATTACAATTCCTGCGGTAGGAATAATTCCGACAATCAACAGGCATAGAATAATCATCAGACATACAGTAACAGCATTAATCAGTTTGCCGATTTCTTCAGTTTTTCCTTGTTGCCACAATTCTGAGACCACGGGGGTGAAAACTACCGGAAGAATAATCAATGTCTGCATAATTTGAACGATCGGTAATGCGATATTATAAAGTGCTACATCAGTGAGATGGCAAAACCAGGTAAGCATAAGTGAATCAATGGAATAAATGGTGGTAATACCGACCAGTCCTACAGCAATCCACCGGCAAAGCCCCCAGGTTTTCTGTATTATTTCAGGAGTAAAAGCAACTCGGGGCGATATTTTAAGATTAAATAACCTGTATGATACAACAAAAATTGTAGTCAGTGACAACAATGCACAAAGGGAAAACATCAACGATACGGCAATTAATCCCCCTGAAGTTGTAAAAATAAAAATGCCGACCAATAGTAGCAGACAGCGACATGTAAGTATGATATTTTTGATGGCAAATGCCTTAACCGCATCTAATCCCGCCAAGGCGATGCCTTCAGTTGATTGAAATATCAACAACAAAGCTAAAACCATGAACACATATCTACCGGCTGGATATTTATAATAAATATCTGTCAACCACGGCGATAGAATAACTAATATTATAAAAATTATTCCGCCCAATCCGGCACGAGTTAATAACATCAAGCTATAAAATGCATTTGTTTTTTTTGTTTGGTCTGCTGCTCTAGCCTGAGCCATCAGGATTGTGCCCCCCTGAGTCATTCCTAAATCCATAAATGCCATTATCAGCATCAATAACGAAAATGCGCCATAGAGAAAACCATAATCTTCGCCACTGAGATTTATAGCAAGGTGACGACGGATCAGATAATTAAACAGTCCAACCAGTATCGAACCGGTCAGAGAAACGCACCCGCCCCAGAATAGTATTTTCAATGTTGCACTATTTTTCCGCATTTTTCGTTAACTCATAGATGGTGTATTGCGGATTATCGCATAGTTTGATGAAAAGTCTGGAAGAATTTATCATATTAACAAACGACGCCGGATAAATTCGTACATCCACTGCCGATGATCCGATTGGCGATACTTTTGATTTATCAATCCCAATGAAAGCAATATTGTTGTTTCTTAGTAGATCGTATAATTGCCGGTCATTGTCAGCCTTCCAGGCATCTGTTGATATTAACCAACATGGTTCATAGGGCAAGAACCTCCATTTTTCTGCATACATGAAAATTTTATATTCTTTGTTGCTAATCTCATTTTTCCTTGGTTCGAGAACCCTGATTACCTCTTCAAATTCAGGTCCAAGCATTCTCATCGTATAAAGTTTATAACATACTGCAGTCGTTTGCAGCAACCCTGCTACGGCAAGAAGGAAAAGCAATATTTTACAATATTTAAATTCTGCCAACCACCATACCAGTGCAAAAATTAAAAAAGGAATTCCCGGGAGAAAGTAGCGGAAATCGGGTGAGGCACGACCGAGAATATAGGTTGGCAACAAGTAGCTTAATGCAATTACAAGACAGAGAAACGCCGGGTGATTTAATTTTCCAGTTTTTAATTGTGACCAACACCTTCCGATTCCAGCAATAACAGCCAACCAGATTACGCCACCAGGATATATAATCCAGTTGGCAGGAACTCTGATATCGCCAGGGTATGCTATCGGTAGCGAATCACTTATTGTTACTGGTGGACGATTGTCAGGAATTAATTTAAAATCTTTAAATATATTAAGAACTTTCTCAATGAGAATATTGTGTGTTTGTCCACCAAAATAGTAAAAAACAACGACATCAAAAAGAATTATAAAAAGACAAACAAGAAAAATTGCCGCCATAATCCACACTGAATGCCGCAACGGTAATTTACGTTCCTGCGCGAAAATCAGGAAACAAACACCAGGTAGCATTAACACCGAATTCTCCTTAAAGAAGAAAGCTATACCAATCAACAATACGCCAGGGAAATAACAGCGCTTAAACACAAGATAAAATGCGGTTACGATTAATGCCGTTGCCGGCAGATCCTGATAAAAAGTCAGACCAAACAACACAAAAGCCGGTAAGGTTGACATCAGAATCAACGTTCCGCTTTCAGCCAGGGTATTATGATATAAATGCCTGACCGTAAGATAACTGAATATAATTAAAATAATCCAGAATAAGAGATGATAAAACTGCACAGTCAGAAAATTCGGAAAAAGTCGATACGTTAAAGAACCTAAATAATGCCAGCCGGGGACATGGGGTCCGAGGCCGGAACGTTCTTTACCGCTTGCGGTTATTAACGACCAACCAAAACTTATCCCGGGCAATCTTTCACTTTGCGTGACTAATTGATGATAATGAGCAATTTCATCTCCTATCATTGGAGCGGAACTTTTTATTCCGACATAACACAACGCTGAAAAAGTCAGTATTACGGTCACGATTGCCAGACATAATAGCGGTTTGCATTTTATATATTTCCAATAAAATTCTATCATCGTCACTCTATTACGTTATTTGTTATTATTGTTTTATTAGTCAACATAATGGAACGCCCACTTATGATAACCTGTTATTTAATATTGTAAAGTTGCAATTTGTATTTTTAACTTCTCATATAGCAGGTTATGGATTATTTCTGAATTATTTGATTTATTTGTGAATTCAAATCGGCAATTTCACGCCGCCAGAACTGGTCATTACCCCATTCGGGAAAATTGTGCTGGAACTTGTAGTCCAATCGTTGTTTGCTACACCACGCTAAAAAATATATCTGCCGCATCGCGCGTAGTGGTTCTATCAAATTTATCGTTGAATTGTCAAAACTGCGTAGTTGACAATATCCTTTAATCATCATATCAAATTCGTGTCGGCAATTATTAATATGTTCCGGCAATAATAACCATAAGTCCTGTACTGGCGGACCGTTCATCATGTCGTCAAAGTCAATAATCATAATACCTTCTTCAGGTCGTTCAAGAATATTGCCACGGTGGCAATCACCATGAATCCTGATATATTCAATAGAGTCAAATAAGGGAGTAATATAATTAAGAAGTTTTGCAACAGATATTTCGAAACTCTGCCGGTATGCCGGAGTAATACAGTCACCGCAGAGGAGTTCGTCAGCTTCTTTCGCAGTAGTCAGTTCCGGATGCAGTTTCAGCCGGTCAGGAGCCTGGCGAATTTGACCAGCTAAATGTATTCTTGCAATTACCCTGCCAATACGCTGGTAAGTTTCATCGTCTGATATTTCTATTTCCCGTCCCGATTTTTTGGGATAAACAGCAAACATAATACCATTCGAAGATGTTCCAATAGTTCCGCCATTATTCAGTATAATCGGCGGAACAACGGGAATTTCCTGTTCGGCACAGTCTATAACAAATTGGTGTTCTTGAACGATTGCATTACGTTTCCATCTTCCAGGCCGATAGAATTTTGCAATTATGCGTTGACCTGCAGAGGTTTGCATTTCGTAAACCCGGTTAATATAGCTGGGAAGTGGCGCAGCCAGGCCTGACATTGGAGTATCAATGGACGATTCAATCGCGTCAATCATTATATCAGGTGATAGAAATTCAAAATCAGCTACAGGAGATTCCAGTGTATGTTCATTCTTTTTCATCAGGCATCTCTTTAAAAAGGGCAGGGGGAATACCTTGCGCAATAAAACCCGCGTCAGTTTTTTCAAAATTAATCTTTGTTCTCCAGCCTGGTCCAAAAAGATTAAGTTCAGAAACCAACCAGAAGTCTTTTTCTTTTTTAAATGAAAGTACCTCCAGCGTGCGATATGGTTCAGAATCCGGTTTGTATTTTTCTTTGAACCATTCAACCTTTAACGGGAACCCGTATTGGCTGCTGAAAAAAACTTTTACATGTTCAGTACTTTTATAATCTTTAAGTATAAATAATCGACATGTTAATCCCTTGATACGTTCCTCGGGAAGTTCACTTACAAATTGCCAGTAAACAAATGACATGGTAAGGTCCTGAGGACGAATGCCAAATTCAGATAACAGAGGTTGTTTATATCCGTTTTTATTAATGGGGAGTACTGAAGTACCTGCCGCCGGGTCAAGATAATCCTGCCCAACCAAGTAACCTTGTTTATTTGCAATCACAATTTGAGCAAGAGTGCGTTCTTTTGCAAATAAAATCCCCATATAGAGCGTAGTTGCAATTGCCGGAGACCCTTTGCGGAGATGAGAAATGGTGCCGGACATCGCACCCCAACTGCGATTGCGTCCGAATTGTCTGGTGGTATCAAGAAATTGTTGTGAATCCATACGTTCCGGGGAGATTTCACCAGTTGTCTGCCAGGAAATCAATAAACATGCTAATAATATCAAGTATTTCATGTTTTTTTCTTCACAGTGTTAGCTATCAGACAGTACTTAACAGCCTCATCAATTTGCGAAATAAAAATGAACTTTAATTTATTTTTTACATTCTTGGGAATTTCCTCAAGATCTTTGCGGTTCCCTTCAGGAAGTATTACCGTACCGCAGTCAGCGGCTAATGCCGCTATAACTTTTTCTTTTATTCCGCCAACCGGATTGACTTTCCCTCTGATGGTTATTTCTCCAGTCATAGCAATGTCATGTCGTACCGGTTTTCCTGTGAGTAGCGAAATAATGGCTACAGCGATGGTCACGCCTGCTGACGGTCCATCTTTCGGAGTGGCTGCGTCTGGAACATGAATATGGAAATCAGACTTATCAAAAACCTGATTTGGGATTTTGTATTTGCCGCTATGACCACGAATAAAGCTGAACGCTGCCTCAACGCTTTCTTTCATTACCGCGCCAAGACTACCGGTCATTTTCAAATTGCCATGTCCGGGCATGATGGCAATCTCTACTGGGAGTATGGTTCCGCCGACACTAGTCCATGCCAGACCAGTGGCAATGCCAGTTTCCGGTTTATTATGACTTTTATCTAACGTGAATTTATGTTGACCAAGTAACTTGACAATCATTTTACTGTCAATCTTTGTAATACTTTTGGGATCAATTTCTTTTTGAACAATTTTTCTGGCAATTTTCCGGCATATACTGCCAATTGTACGTTCAAGAGTTCTAACTCCGGCTTCCCGGGTGTAGTAAATGATTATTTCATTTATAGCATCAGCAGCAAAAATAATCTGCCGTTGTTTCAGACCGTTATCTTTAATTTGTCTTGGAATAAGAAAGTTGCGGGCTATTTGTTTTTTTTCTATAGCAGTATATCCAGGCAGACGGATGATTTCCATCCGGTCAAGTAATGCTGCCGGAATGGTATCAACTATGTTTGCGGTAGCTATAAACATGACAGAACTTAAATCATAATCATATTCAATAAAATGATCATTAAATGTTTTGTTTTGTTGCGGGTCAAGTACCTCCAGCATTGCCGATGCCGGATCGCCGCGATAGTCATTACCCAGTTTATCTATTTCGTCAAGCATAAAGACGGGATTGGCAGAACCGGCCTTTTTTAGATTTTGAATAATCCTGCCTGGAAGTGCCCCGACATAGGTGCGGCGATGTCCTCTGAGTTCGGCTTCATCTTTAATCCCGCCCAGTGAAACCCTTACAAAATTCCGTTGCATCGCTTTTGCAATGGACTGCCCTAATGAGGTTTTTCCTACACCGGGAGGACCGATAAAACAAAGTATTGGAGCTTTTCTGTCATCTTTGAGTTTTAAAACCGCCAGGAATTCCAATATGCGCTCTTTAATGTCACTCAATCCATAATGATCCTGGTCAAGAATTTTCTTTGCGGCATCAATATCGAGTTGATCTTCAGTGTAATGATTCCACGGTATGGATAGTAACCAGTCTATATAGTTATAAGCAACGTGATATTCCGGTGACGCTTGAGGGATAACACTCAAACGTTCCATCTCTTTTTTAATTCCCTGCTCAACATTTTCAGGTAATGAGATTTTTTTTAATCTTTCTTCAATGCTGATGATGTCTGGGTTGCGATTTTCTTCGCCAAGTTCCTTTTGAATGGTTTTAAGTTGTTCTCTAAGAAAGAATTCACGTTGAGATTTAGATACGGCACTATGAACTTGGCTTTGTATGGCCGACCCCAGGTGCAGAACTTCAAGTTCTCGATTAAGTAGAATTGTTAATAACTGCAACCGCTCATGCAATGTTGGCAAGGAAAGTATATTTAATTTTTCTTCAAAAGTAATATTCAGCGTGTCTGCAATAAGATCAACCACCCGGACATTGTCGCCAACATTAATAATTGCAATTTTTAATTCTTCCGGAAAGTTTGGTGAATTTGAAATTAATTCTTGAAACTGATTTACCGCGTTTTTTGCCATTGCAACAGTTTCGATTGTGTCGTCTGGCTTTTCAATCGATTCTTGAATTATTCCACATTTATTTGATTTTTCATCATGGACAGCATCAGATATAGTGGCGCGTTTTAAACCACGCAACAAAACTCTGACCGTGCCATCTGGAAAGTTCAGCATTTTGACAATTCTCGCTAGAACGCCAACTCTGGCTATTTTTGTATCAAAAAAATCTGAAGTTTCAAATTTTGTTACCGAGTCATCAGTTTTTTCTTTGATAATATCTGGTGGCACTTCACAAAAAACTCCGATAATACGATTTTCATTTGATGCTCGAGTTATCATCTGGACGTTATCCAGACCATCGATTACCAGTGGTGTCAATGCGTAGGGGAAGACAATAATTCCTTTGGTGCAAAGTATAGGAAAACGGTTTTCTGAATTGTTATCGGTTTTTTTGCCAAAACCGCCATTTACAGTTATACTGTTAATTTTTTCTGCCATGACATACTCCCGGAATAGGATACATTCTTGATTTATAAATAACGCAAACAGGCTGGAATTATATATTAAATATTAATTGATTCGGACTGCATAAAACACATCGTCATCAAAGTGTCATTTTATCAACTAATCCCTGCTTCTTAATATAATATAAATTTGCCAACTTAAAACTTAAATATTTAAAATTTTCTCATTCGAAACAAATTTTGCGATAGTCTCACCGGCGAGATAGAGAGAACCTGTAATAAGCCGGCGTTTTTTTGTACTGTAAGTTAATGCTTCACCCACACTGTTGGCAATTCTCGCTGGAACTTCTGAATATTTACGTAATAGTTTTATCAGTTCATCTCCGTTTCTACTTTGACGTCCAGCACCATCAGATACCGGTAAAAAAATAAATTCTGCGGCACTATCCGCAAGACATGATAATATTTCTTCAGTGTCCTTGTCCTTAAAACTGCCAAAGATTATTGAATACTTCTCGCCAATAAAAATTTCATTCAGTGATTCCATTAAAGCAATTGCCCCGTGAGGATTATGCCCCCCGTCAACGATTGAACCGTCCGGCATAAAATGAATCCTTCCCGGCCAGCTTACACTTTGTAAACCGTCAAGAGATTGAGAAAGAGAGAAGTTATATCGTTGCGCAAGATACTCCAGGACAGTAAATACAAGTTTGAAATTTGTACGCTGCATTTTTCCTGCCAAACTAAGCTTGATTTGATGTTGAGAATAAACAAAAGACTGGATAAATCCGGATTTGTCAAATTTGTAATTAATTTCATGGAATTCTTTATCTGGAACTGTGTGCAATAAAGAATCGGTTGTAATGCATTGATTCTTTATCACTTCCTCGGCACTTCTTATGAGTTGGCTGCAAAATACATCTGTTTTTGACTTGATAATCCCAGCCTTTTCTGATGCGATGGACTCAATGGTCGTTCCAAGATATTCCTGATGATCAAGTGCAATACTGGTAATAACTGAAATTTCAGGATTAACAATATTGGTCGCATCAAAACGACCACCAAGGCCTGTTTCCCAAATAACAAAATCAACTTTTTTCTTTTTAAAGTAAACTATTGCCATTGCTGTGGTGAACTCAAAAAAAGTCGGGCAACGACCTAGAGATGCCATTGTTTCAGCCTCAGGTCTTAATAAATCAACCAAATCACAGAAATCATTTTCAGTAATTGCTTTTCCGTTTACCCTGAATCGTTCAAAGATAGAAATCAGATGAGGTGATGAATAAAATCCAGTATTGTAGTTTACGGTTCGCAAAGCGCGATCAAGCATAGCGCAGACAGAACCTTTACCATTAGTGCCGGCGACGTGTATAAAACGCAAATCTTTTTCAGGATTACCCGCAAACACCAACAATTGGTTGACTTGTTCCAGGCCAAGTTTAATGCCAAATTTTTGCAATGATGACAAAAAAAGCATTGCATCATTTAATCTGTACATATCGTAGGGTGTTATATTAGAAAATTTTTGACCAGCAGGGCATACTGGTACTTTCGTTAACACTGATTAGCGGACGGAATTTCCCGGTCCAAGTATCAACGACGCAAAGGGACGATTTTGAGCCTGAACGTCTACTGGAGACAACGTAACGGTTGTCTGGTGCCCATGAAGGTGATTCCCAATGACCCGGGGCACCGCCAAGAACCGCGCCGGAAGGCTTTTTCCCTTCCAAGTCCAGTACAGCGATGGTATATTGTCCGTCAACTTTGGCGGAGTATGCAATTTGATTGTCTTTGGACCAGTCAGGTGTTGCCGCCTCTGAGCCGACGGTTGAAAGTCTGACTGGTGTGCCGCCTGTTGCGCTAATCCGGTACAATTGAGGCGATCCGGTCTGGTCGCATACATAAATCAATGAGCCACCTGTAGGTGACCAGCACGGGGACGCTTTTACAGCCTTGCTACTTGTCAACCGGCTTCTGGCATCGCCATTGACTGACTTGATATAAAGTTCTATTTGACGGTCCTTACTGGTAATCATTGCAAGATTCTGTCCATTAGGAGAAATTGCCGCTCCTGCATTCAAGCCAGGATATGACGCAATGCGTCTACTCTTTAACGGATTCAGCTGAGTTTGAACGATATCAGTCTCAGATTTTGAGTAAATCGTATAAACAATTGACTTGCCGTCCGGAAACCAGCCAGGTTCGACACAAAGCGTTGAAAAAGAAGTTATTCGTTGTAATTCTTTCCCGTCAATGTCACACATCCAGATATTTTTCATTCCGGGAGATGTTTCAGCACTGAAAACAATTTTGGTGGAGCAAATACCATCAATTTTGAAAGATTTTTTCAGAATTGCGTCTATCGCCAGTTTGGCTGCGCGACGGGTATCGGAACTGGATGTAGTCACAGAACAAACGTTATTGCCATCTTGTTTTAATACAAGATTCAGACTGTTTCCTGAATATGTTCCGGACAATGTATAGTCAGTTTTACCGCCAACAAGAACGTCAAACCATCCGCATGCATTTAATAATGAACCTACATCACTTGAAATCTGCGCATTGCCAGTTATTCCGTCATAATAAAGTGTCGGATTGCCAGCGAAAGCTTTAGCACCTTTAATAATTCTAACCTGTCCATTTACATGGCATGGCATGAACAACACAAAACCAAGCATTATTCCGGCAAACAGTTTTAACATTGACATTTTTGACTTCATTTTAATTAAATTCTCCTATAATATTATTAACAGATATAAAACATTGCCGGATTTTGTCTGGATAGAATTAAATATCTTCTATCTGAACGCAAACCATGCATAATGTTTCTCAATAAACAACTTTAATAATATAATATCAGTTTCATGCTATTTACAATTAACTATACGGGTAAAAGATAAAAAATATTGATATACTGTGATTTGGAAAATATACGCTAGATGTTGAATTCTCAAGATTTACTTTTGCCGGAAAGTGATATACGCGGATCGACAATAACATATAACAAATCAGAAAGCAATATTCCTAAGAGTGTAAGAATAGCAGCAAAAGAGAATAACGCCATCAGTAATGGATAATCACGACTGCTGAGTGCCAGTAATGATAATGAACCCATACCTGGTATGCTGAATACGTACTCTATTAGAATGCTACCAGCAATAAGCCCAGGCAAAAGTCCGGAAAAAAGCGTAATTAAAGTAATCATCCCGTTCCTGAGCGCATGTTTTAAAATAACCGATAACTCTGAAGCCCCTTTAGCTCTTGCCGTTCTAATATAGTCCTGGCGAATAACATCAAGCATGCCACTTCTGGCATAACGTGACAATCCGGCGAATCCGGCATAAGAAAGACATGTTACAGGAAGAATATAATGCAACGACGAACTCCATATAATCTGCCATGAATTCATATTAACTGTGGATACCGAGCTTAAGCCTTTAAGCGGAAAAATGGGGATGATACCGCCATCACATAATGTTGCCTGTAACACTAGAGCCACCCAGATGCCCGGCAATGAATATAAAAAAAACAGGAAGAAAGTTACCAATCGGTCAAAGAGAGTATCTGCAAACACCGCTGAATAAATACCCAGTGGGATTGCGAGCAAATAGGTCACAATAACTGCAAGAATATTCAAAGTAAGCGTTACTGGTAATCTTTCAAGGATCAAACGAGTTACAGGTTTCCCTGTGTCAACAGAAGCGGAACTGCCGAAATCTCCATGTAATATAATATTTTTCATCCATAAAAAAAAGCCCGTGTATATTGGCAAATCAAGATGAAGTTTCTCTCGTATAGAACGATTTTCCGCCAATGCCCCTTTTTCTGCGGACATGCTTTCTCCCGAACTTTCCCCGATGATTGTACTTTTGGTCGGGTCACCGGGAGCCATCCTCAGCAAAACGTAACTGACTGCCATAATTACTATCAACGTAAATACGCCCAACAAGAAACGTTTTATAATGTATTGTACCATTTAATTAAATATCTTTTTTTAAAACACGAGGTCAAAATTAAAACGATAATGTTAAGATGTTTGAATCGTTTATATTTCTTTGTCCATGGAGTTTGCATCAATTTCAACGGATACAGATCTTCCAAGAATTTCAACATTAACTGTCATAATTATCTTATTCTTGCGATACTCAATAATACCGCGAATGCCTCTGAACGGACCCGAATTGATTTCTACTGGCGTTCCCGGTACAAGTTCAGGCTTAACAACCAATTCCTCCACTAGCGACAATTCCTCCATTGTCTGAATATCTCGCAGTTCATTTAATAGTATTTTTTCTGAGGTGGAGTCGAGAATAATGCGAAATAAAACAGCTTTACTGAAAGTGATTTTTTCGTAGATATCATCTTTCAATAAACAAAAAATATAGCCCGGAAACATCGGCACCATGAATGATGCATGCCGCTTGCCATAATGGTGAATTTTCCGTAACAATGGCAGGTATGAAACAACGCCGTTAGCGTCACAATATTCCTTCAGTTTTTTTTCCTGTCGAGGCTTTGTTCTTACTGGCATCCATATGCAATCATCTTTACTTTGCTCGAGTTTCACAGATAAAGCGGTCCTTAATTTTTTATAGATTTTTTCAGGCTGATTTTCTTCATGGTACAAAAATTATATCCTTGCAGAAATCACTGCCTAAAATTTGATGTGTGTTCTTCAACAATTGTTTTTTTGTTGATCCATTTAATTCGCGCAACCATATACTGTGATTGACTTTAATATAAATCTTATCTTTCTCAATATTCCTTGGTTCCGCAACCGCTGCAATTTGCGCCCCTGCAATTTTACCCCAATATTCTTTAAATTTCATTAATTGCAATACTTCTTTTGATACGAGAGTGGAAAGTATTTTTGAAGCCACTTCACTAATTTCAATAGTTTCGGGACAGTAGGCAAGAATTTCCCGGTTGGCAGTGTCGCTCCCATACCAGTCACAGAGTCTTTGATATGTATGATAAAATTTTTTTGTTTTGTATGCCATTACCGCAACTTAATATTATTTATGGTGGATAAATACAATCATTCCACGGTCGCTAATTTATTTCAACACCGCAAAACATAACAGGAAGCATAATTGTGTGGAAGGCCATCTTAAATGGTGCAATAGTGCCTAAAACAACATTTTTAATCCCCTCTTTAAAAAAACCAAACGGAGCTCCAAGCGTAACTTCCAGAAATCCAAGCGGCAGGCGAAATATGTCAAGAATATCCTTACCGACAAGCAACATTCCCTTGCCACCATTCACTAGACCGCGCATTACATATGGTTGGGCTTTTTCAGCTGCTTTAATCGCTACCGGGGCAAGCAGAGCAATAGTTACCGGTTCCATTGCTTTAGCTTCCGGATGAGGGAAAAGCATAAAAATTGCAGCAAAAAGCAGCAGTGTAATTACAATTTTTTTCATAATTCTGAATTCAATAAGCAAATTCTAAATCTGTAATACTACGGCACCTTACATTAGAAAAGTGTATAATGTAAACATTTTTTACTATATCTCAAACTTGAATATAGACCAATTTTTTGTAAAATCAACGAGTGCAAACCTAATACTATTCATAAAACATTCATGTTCTACAAAATAGACAAATTGAGAAGTGATTAATGAGCTTAAATTACCGGATGATAATCAAACAAAAATTTCAAATAACTCTGTTTTTTATGATAATGCGTTCCGGTTTGTTAATATATTGTTTTGGTTCATTGCCAGTGTAATCCCATCCGGCGGTAATATTTCCGTATGGAGTTGGTATTGTTCCATTGGCACTGCACCCTTTGCTGATAAGCGGTGAAAATGTTATCGAGTCCCATCCCGGAGAAGTCTGTTTTATGCCAATAATAATTTCTGTGAAATGGACTATCGGATGCGCTGACCATGCGTGACAGAGACTTGATTCACCACGAAATTGCTGCCAATGCCAGTTTTCCGGCAACGTGGATAAACCATCATCAATCCATTCCCCCCACCACCTGAGAATACAGTCGATTATATCACGATTATAACCAAGTTGCTTCAACGCTTCAAAAATATAATACATAAAAAATGTAGATGGCATGAGAATGTTACGAGGTTTTTCAGCTCGAACAAGAGGCAATAGTATTTTATCAATTAAATGCTGATGGCATTCCGGGAAAATATTTGTCAGTATTGCCAAAGCAGCAACATGGGGAGACTGTTGTTTAACTACATTTCCATCCTGGTCAATTCCATCCCATATCCAGCCATCAAAGCGGTCATAGAGGTATTTTTTGATTGATTTGATAATTTTTTCGACGCGGATATGACATTCTTTTTCTATGTCTTTTTGTTTGGAGACTGTGGCCAATTGTTGCAACTGTTGCAATGCCAGCAAGTATTGTAAGTTTAATACTGTCGAAATACCATCTTTATGTAACTCGTTGCACCAGTCAAGAAAAAGCCAGTAGCGTTCATCGTAAATGAGCAGACCTTTGTCTCCGGTATTTTCTCGAAAATATTCCAACACCTCTAAAATTCTTGACTTCATACCGATAAATAGTGAATCATCGGAGGTCTGCCAGTAATATAGCCAATGCGACATCAACCAAACTAGCGAAAAGTCAGGAATAATACATTGATGCGATGATGTTGGCGCATGTGCATAGGTTAACCCGCTAAAGGTTTTTTGTGTCCCGATTTGGCGAATTCCTCGATGCAATAGCCTTGCATCAGGTGAAAGCATAAAAGTGTTTTTGGCATGTACAAATGCATCGCCCCACCACTGTGCCTGTTCACGCCAGGGACAATCAACGTATGCGTCAATCATGCAGTTTTGCTGCGTTTTGCAACACATTTTCCAAATTGAGTTCATGAGTTGGTTTGATGATTCAAATTTTCCGGAAATATTTAGCGGGTAAAGTGTCTGGCGCAAGGTTATTTTTGCTGACAAAGCACTGGCATTTCCCCGGACAATTACGACTAGATAGCGAAGGCCCCAAATTGAAAAAAACTCATGCCGGGTTACTCCTTTGTTGGGATGAATGCGATTACCAAACGCCATTTTGCAAAAAAGGGTTTCCGGATTACCGAAATCTGGAGTTAATTTACTTATACTTTCGGTAGCGAGCAAGTCAATTATAGCAGTATTGTCAGAAGTATCAATTTCAATTATTAAATTGCCTACAACCTCTTTGCCAAAATCCAATAACAAGGCATGCGTTTCATTTTTTTCCCATGCAGCAAAGTGTAATAAATCTGCTTTTCCTTTACCGTTATATTCTATCCATTCGTGTTTTTCCGCCAGATACAAACTTACAATATTTTGAGGAGTAAAATAATTCAGATTAGATAACCATGCGGATTCACCAATGATTTTTTCTGGTGAGATGATTGTATTAGTGAGCAATGGTATGCCTCGTTCTTCAAAACTGTGCCATGGCATGGCTCCCGGAGGTCGAGTTGTCAATACTGAATTATCCCATTCCGTATCGTCATATTCAATGTCCTTCCATTTTTCCAACGGGTCAACTTCAGCATCGTAATGTTCCTGAAACCCCAGTTGGAGCGATAGTCTTGCAATGTTTTTTTTGTAACCTGGCGCATGGCGTATTTTCCAACTGCAGTTAGTATTTAGGACTACATCGTCAATAGTTCCGGCAAGAATTATTCCAGCTTCATTCCCGTAAATATATGAAAAAGTTGAAATACCATATTGATATCCTAAAATCGCAATGACGTTACGCCCTTTATGCAGAAACGATGAAATGTCAACTCTGTCATAAGGCCAATTGCCATGAAAACCGCGTGCCGGACCTCTCGTCACATATTGTCCATTAACATATAGAATATATGCTGCATCTGCGCTTAAACATATTGGACAATTTTCTGGAATGTATTCAAGATAAAATGTTTTTCTTGCCTGTATCCTGTCATCAATGGAATTCATAGTCCGGTCACTAGTCCATATCCAAAATGATTTTGCAAATATTGAGTAATCCGGACGCATATTTATCATAGCAATTCCTCTTATTTTACAAAAGTGCTCTTTACGCGATTTGAACGTAAAACATAGATGCCCCAGATTACTGCAAAGCAAAAATTATTTACAATATTGCGAATATTTTCATTGGAAACGTTAAATGAAGTATATTGTGCATTAATCAATTCCGACCAAACATTGCCGATCACGGAAAATGTTAGATTAACGAGTAAAAAAATTATAAAAAATTTTATGAATTTTTTTCGTTCCTGTAACATTAATTTCACAATAATAACGGTAAATAATATCATTGTCACGTTTGAGACAAGTTCTAAGACCAGACCAGGACCCCATGCCCAATTGTATATTGGTGATGTTTTGTCCATAAATATTGACCATGTTTCTGTCTTGAACTTCGGTAATATAATTAGTAAATTTTCAACGCGTGTTACAATCATTATAACTAGAAAAAACAATAGTACCAGTAAAAAACCGTGGATTCCCGTCACGAATTTTGACTTTTTTGAACATGACAGTGTAATATTTTCTTCCATAATTTCAATTTTGCTTTATGTATTAAAAACAAATATTGCGGGATTTTGTATTGTTTTAAAATATTCTTATGGTAGCCAATACACAGTAGACAGCTACACTAATAATAGACATCGATAATACTTGATGTCAATAGTAAATCCTCTAGCCTGAATTTTACTACAAATAAAGAGCATTGTTATGTGCATCTTTTATTGTTGAAAATAGTCATAATATGTTCCAAACTGACGAAAAAGGAGAAAGTGAAAATATATCGCAAGGTGTTGGAAACTAACTGATTTGTCACGATTGACTTATCCCATCAAGGAAAAAATGGTACGCCCAGGAGGACTCGAACCTCCGACCCAATGATTAAGAGTCATTTGCTCTACCAACTGAGCTATGGGCGCATATACATTCAACGGTTTTAAATATAAATTATCTTTGTTGAAATTCAAGCCAAGATACTTAAAAAACACAACCTGCGCAAAAAATAATTTTCTATATGTCTGAGACTCCATATTGTAAAATATTTAAGTTGTTGAATTGTTTATGATATTTCAACTACAAATTTGTATTAATTACTTTTGATAATAGATTATTGTTCATTTGTAAAATCATTTAACAAAGAATTCAAATACAGCTATTCTTTGTTGGATTGATTCTGATTTGTGGATTTTAAATCTTTTTTTATTTCAATAATCAGTATTTAGGGGCAAAAATGTCTATAAGTGTTTCCGGGTTTGTCGATCTGCAAGTGAACGGTTTCCTTAGTATAGATTTCAGCAGTGAAAATTTGACTGAAGAAGATGTTATCAAAGCTGGTCTTGCGCTTCACCAACGCGGTACCGCTGGCTTCCTTGCCACGTTAATTACATCAAAAGAAGAAATTTATTCGCGTAATCTTCCTATCATATCCCAAGTAATGAAAAAATCAGAGTTACAGGGTATTTTATTGGGAATTCATGCTGAAGGGCCTTTTTTGAGTTCCAGTCCCGGCGCCGTTGGCGCGCATAATCCCGTCTGGATAAGAAATCCCGATATTGAATTTTTTAAACGTATGCAGGATTGGGCCGGCGGACAAATCAAAGTTATTACGATTGCGGCGGAAAGTGCAGGCGCTGAAGTTTTTACTGAATATGCATCAACCAGCGGAGTCGCAGTTTCTCTCGGACATCAACTGGCCCAATCTCTTGAAATGCACAAATGCGCCCAAGCCGGGGCAACACTGTTGACACATCTTGGCAATGGCCTGCCCAATGAAATAAATCGTCATAACAACCCGATCTTCTCTGGAATTGCCGAAGACGGATTGACAGCAATGATTATCACTGACGGACATCATTTGCCCCCTGCATTGATAAAGTCAATTATAAGAGCGAAAAGTAGTGCGAAAACAATTATTACCAGTGATGCCGGATCTCTTGCCGGAATGCCACCTGGACGATACCATGCAATGGGCAATCTTGCAGTTTTAGAACCATCCGGCTTGCTGCACAATCCGGAAAAAAAATGCCTTGTCGGCTCTTCTGCGACGATAATGCAATGTATAAATTATCTTGCTTCTCTTGATATTGTTTCAGTCGATGATTTAATTACAATGGGATTACATAATCCATTACGCGCCATTAAAATGGACATTAAAGATTTGCGGCAAAACAACCGGTACCGTTGGGACGATATTAATAGGACATTTATTCATGAAATTTAAAGTTTGATTTTCCACAGGATGATATTAAATGCTAAAAAAAGAAAAAAAGAAAAAACAGAATATAGCAATCATTGGATTGGGTTTACTCGGAGCATCACTTGGGATGGCATTGAAAACTGCTGGCTATAATCGTCTAGGATGGACAAGACGTTGCGAAGTCAGAGAGTGGGCGATTGAGCATGACGTTATAGATGAAACCAGTAAAAATGTTCGTGATGTTCTAAAAAAGGCAGACATCACTATTTTATGTTTGCCAATACCTGAGATTATCCGGTATGTTCATGATTATGCTAAATGCTGGAGGAAAGATTCGATAGTCACTGATATAGGCAGCGTGAAGGGGATAATCGTTAAATGCGGTGAATCCGTATTGTCCCCCCTGGGGATTCATTTTATTGGCAGTCATCCCATGGCAGGCACGGAAAAATCCGGACCGGAATCAGCATTTCCTGAACTTTACGATAACGCTGAAGTTTTTGTTGCGACAACGAACAACAGCAACCTTGAAGCTGTAAATAAAGTCATAAAGTTTTGGGAAAGCATTAATACCAGTGTAGTCAAAATAGATTCAGATAAACATGATATATTGGTAGCGCACACCAGTCATGTTGCCCACCTTCTTGCTCTAGCACTTACCCAGACGGTGTTGGATTGTCCAGCAGATGAATTAAAATTGCGTTATACCGGTTGTGCAACAGGATTTCGTGACTCGTCAAGAATTTCTTCATCCTCGCCAACAATGTGGCGGGAAATTATTGAAAATAATCATTCCGCTGTGTTAGATACTGTCAAGGAAGTTGAAAAACGATTGCAGCATTTGCGCAGAATTATTGAATCAAATAATTTTGACCAATTGGAAAAAGAGTTTTTGCTTGGAAAAAAACTTCGTGATAATTGGATTAAGTATAAAAAACAGAAAAATCATTGCAATTGGTAGAATAACCTGTGGCTAAATATATTATTAAAGTTAAGAACGCAAATGTTTATCTTGGTGACAATTTAGTACTTCGTGATATCAACTGGCAGGTGAAGCGGGGTGAACATTGGTTCGTTTTAGGCGCTAACGGTGCCGGCAAAACAACTTTAGTGAAACTTTTAATGGGTTATGTCTGGCCTTTGTTTGGCGCCTCTATTCAAGTAATGGGGCGTCAATATGGTGAGATTGATCTTGCCGAAATCCGCCGGCATCTGGCCTGGGTAAGTCCAGGTTTCCAACAATATGCATCATTTGAATGGACTGGCATGGAAATGGTAATTTCCGGCATTGATGGGACGCTAGGGCTTTTTCGCAAACCTTTGCGAGCAGAAAAGACACTGGCAAAAAAAGTCATGCTTAAACTGGGATGTTTTAATGTCTCAGAGAGAAAAATGAAACAGATGTCATCAGGCGAACAGGTGCGCATTATGATTTCCCGGGCACTTATTTGCAATCCGGCAATTTTAATTCTTGACGAAGCTTGTATGCATCTTGATTTCAAGGGCAGGGAGATGTTACTTGAC
This sequence comes from uncultured Victivallaceae bacterium, assembly GCA_964392985.1. Classification (GTDB taxonomy): domain Bacteria; phylum Verrucomicrobiota; class Lentisphaeria; order Victivallales; family Victivallaceae; genus CAYMSF01. The sequence continues at coordinate 55,085 of CAYMSF010000021.1, forward strand.
ACCCTTGATCAACTTGCCGCAGAAAAAGAGATTACGATAATTTATATAACTCATCGTTTAGAGGAGATACTCCCGGTTTTCAGACGTGGCATGATTATGCGGGATGGAATGATTGTGTCAAGTGGAACTCGTGAAAAAATCATCACTACGGAAGTTTTACAAAAAACTTTTGAGATTAATATAAATTTATGTTACTCTGCCAACGGGCGAATTTGGCCGATGCTTGACTAAAATTGTTAAGCATTTCCAGTCATAGATAATCCAAATTCAAGTTTGGAATTTAGCCATTCAACGGTTTAGTAGAATATGTTTCGCCAGGACGATGTATGTTTAACCAGCGACGATGTGCCCATAACCATTGTTCCGGATGCTCGGCAATCAATTTTTCGAGGGCGGTCGTGTACATTTGAGTAACAGTAAAGACATCTTTTTCTTTATCGCCAGTAGGTTGATATTTTATCAAGTCTCCCACAATAAATTCAAAATTGAAATTATTATCAAGACGACGGGTAAGCTGAGGAACAATCGGAATTCCAGTCTTTAAATGAAGTTGTGCCGGAGCTGAGTGAGTGTTGCACGGTTGGCCAAAAAATATGGTCTCAACTCCCTCTGTTTTTCCTGCGTGCTGGTCAACTAGAAAAGCTACGGTTTTATGTTGATGCAGTGCTTTTAGAATGCTTTTGATTCCGCCAGCTTTATTAATCATTTCATGAATATTACTTTGGCGATTTTTTAAAATTAATTTTCCAATCAACGGGTTACCGAAAGGACGCATAATTGAAACCATGGGAATGCCAGTTTTTGCCGCCCATGCCGTGCCGGCCAATTCCCAGTTCCCGTAATGTGCGGTAGTGATTATAACGTTACGGTTATTGGTGCCGGAATCAAAAAGTTCTTTGATTGTTTCAGCCGGACCACGAATTGTCAATTTATCTAAGTTGAATATCTGATCCACTTTGATAATTTCTACCAAAAGTTTTGAAAAACTGTCGAAAACTTTAATTGCCATCTTTCTCGCGCTGACTTCATCCTTGGCTACGCCGGCATGCTGAATATGACGAATTGCCCTTGTGCGATGCTTTTTATCAATCCAGAATAACCAGTAAAAAAGAACTCCGCTGAGAATGTATGCGACGTGGAGCGGTAAAATCCTTATAAACAAATAGAGGAAAAGGAAAGGTATATATTCCACCCAAATCAATAAAGAAGACTTCTGCCTTTTTGCCATTATTGGTCCATGTTGTTGAAACCGTTTATAACTATATTCCCGGATAATGAGAGTGAATGGTAAACATCAAATTTCAAGTAAGAACTTCTGGCGGACGTAAATCATCACGTAAATAGTTTATCCAGTAGAAATTTTATTCATTATCATTGTTCGCAATATACAATTATTTTTCATTTATTGCAACAATAAACATTATTAATTTATGAAAATTAAAGTTAAACATCGTTGAGGCAAGAGATTGAGGCAACTGCTAACTTATAGCTTAAAAGCAAAAGTTTTAGTGATTTGCAATTTTATAAATCAACCAGGCTCCAGTTACTTGATAAATCAGGTTAGGCAACCAAAGCAGATACTGAGGGTATATTTGCGGAAACATGGTTACTGATTCACAAATAATTATTGACAGGAAAAAAAGTCCTGCCAATATTACACTTAAAAACAATCCAACTGATGTCTCTCTGCGTGATGTTCTAATTGCAAGCGGTAGTCCCAGCAGAAGGAATGCAATCGGAGAAAGCGCAAACGCAATGCGTTGATTAAGTTCAACTTCCAGCTCACAGGTGTTACGATTTAAACGTTTATCTATTTTAATTCTGCCAAGAAGTTCTTTCAGTGTCATAAACTTGGCTCTCTTACTGATTTTTATTCTGTTAAATTCTTTGCCATAGTTGATTGTCATTTCAACAACGCGATTGAATACCCTGGTTTCAGGTTTAGATTTTTTATCAATTATTATACAATCACTTAGGACTAAAGTCATTAATTGGCGACCTTTATCGACAACAAACTTACCCTTTGCTGCTGTAATGTCCTGTTCATAGTTCAAACCCTTATCATCCATTCTAAATATCTGGATATCCTTGACTTCGTCGTCGCTGATTTTGTCATCGATATATACAATATTATTTTCAAAATTAACTGGTCTGCCTGGCTCAAAGATAGCAAGCGGTTGATTTATTAGCGTTGACGCCATTAATTCACGGGATTTACCAAGTAATGGCGGACCAACCTCAATTTGCAGATAGAGACAAATCGCCGTCATAAAAAAGGCGAAGAGCATAATTGGTGAAATTATTTGCAAAATAGATACTCCACATGCTCGCATCGCAGTAATTTCACTATCAGCAGACAATCGCCCGAAAACAAGCATCACCGCGACAAGAATAGCCCATGGAAGTGTAAAAGTGAGAACTATTGGAGTGATATACCATGAAAAAAGTATAAAATTTACAACTGGCACGCCCTGCGAAATATAATCAAAAACTTTAACAAGACGCGCACCAAGCATGGCAAATGTAAGTATTCCAATTGCCATACCAAAGGCCACAAGGAAATTTTTTGTAACGTAAAGATTAAGTGTTTTCACTATTTACAATCGTTCGCCAATGATTTACATTTGTGACAAAAACCTTTAATTTGAAACATGTAATTCAAAGATTCAAAGTTATGCTGGTTACATATTTTCTCTCTAACATCAATTAATGCCGTTTTTTCAATTTTATCCAGCTTTCCGCAGCCGACACAGAGAAGAAAATTATTATCATTACTGAAATTACTTTCATAAAGGTTTTTTCCACCGCAAAGTTTTATTTCATTGATAAAACCAGCGTCGATAAACATGAAAATATTACGATATAATGTTGAGTTAGCATGTATATAACCGCGTTTTCTAGCCTTATTTGCTAGATCAGCAAGAGAGAACCTGCCCTTTATTGAAGAAATCAGTTCAAGCAACCGTTCGCGTTCAACTGTATAACGTTTATTGCTGACCTTGAAATAACGCCGGAGTTCCGCAAGATTTTCTTTGTGTTCCATAAAATTGTCAATCCATAAAGTTTATATTTAAATATTTCGTAAAAAACAACGTGGGGTAAAATCCGTCATCTGCTAAAATTAGTTGTCTCCTAACTTGCGCATTGTCTTCAAACCTTCCCATTGTTTTTTAGAAAAAATCACAGAAAACGCCTGAAAACCCAAATTATAACCCCAAAGGATTGTCAATTAAACTAGCATTTTAAACCGTCTTGTCAAGTGTTTTAGCGTATTTTAAAATAATCATTTAATCCACTTTTTGCATTATTGAGTTCCTCTTTTTTTATATCATTGCATTGTATTATTCAATTTGGATGATATATTTTCCTCAGTTTTTAGGCTTCAAAATGTTTTCTTGTGCCTCATTTATATATTAGTTAATTTTTAAGATAGGAAACGGATAAATGTATAAATCGTTTGTTCTCTTTTTTCTTGCAATTTTGTCGGTGACATTTTTGGGCTGTATGGTTCCGGACGTTGAGCCGCAACAGCGTATAGTGGTGGATTCGCCAAAAGAAACAATAGTTCGTGATTTTTATGAAGCTACAGTTAGCGAAAATAAAGAGATAGGATCTGCCAGATTTTATCAAATTTTCAATAATCTTTCCAATTCGGGTAATTATAGTGTCAGTGTCGTAGAACTTAATTCCGGTGAATCTTTGGCACTCCACCAATTATCCAGCAGCGAAATGTTAATTGTACTTGAAGGTGCGGGAATGTTAAAGGTTAACGATATCGCCTACATACTCAAAAAAGGGCAGTTTGTTTTGATTCCTGCAAATGCAAAACAATCTACATTGAACAATAGTCCTTCAGTTTTGCGTTTTGTGACAATGATTTCTCCCCCTTATGACAAGAAAAATGAAAAAATTCTTGCCCCGCCTCAACCACCAGTTCCTGTTGTTGCACTAAAAGACACCTCGCCAAGCGACGATATTGTTGCAGACGTTCCTCCTACTCCTAGTAAAAATGCGGTTTCTGCCGCTGATAGTCTTGTTGGAAAAACACCTTTAATCGGCAAGAAAACAACATTCAAGGATGTTCAGGAGTTAACGCCCAAAGAACAGGAAGTTCAATCGGTTCCTGCCCTCAAATAACAATCAATAATGGGACCAGGGCGGTTGGTATTTTTAATCACTGTCGCACACCTTTAAGCCATCAAAAACATGACCAAGATGTTTTTCTGTTGCCAGAAAAAAACAACATCACAAATATACTCGACCTGATTATTTCAATTCCGCGTTTATATAATACCGCATTTTTTCATTGACGCGGATAGCTTTTCTCTGGCTCCATCTGAAATTTCGCAAAGCGGCAATCTGAATTCCTCTTGGATCATTCCCTTTATAGCCATAGCGGTTTTTATCGGAATCGGGTTTGTTTCAATAAAAAGGTCACGGAATAGACAATAGTACTTTTGATGCAATTCCAAGGCAAGAGCGAATTTACCGGCCAAAAAGGCATCAACCATAGCCTTTAATTCTGCCGGGATAATATTGGATGCTACGCTAATAATCCCTTTAGCGCCAACTGACATCATGGGAATTGTAAGAACATCGTCACCGCTGAGAATGGTAATATCACACAAATCTCTAATTGCCGAAACCCTTTCCACGCTGCCACCCGCCTCTTTTACTGCAACCATGAGCGGGTTTTTGCTTAAACGTGCAATTGTTTCGACTGGAATAGGAACGCCGGAACGCCCGGGAACATTGTACAGCACCACTGGCAAACCTGAACGTTCAGCTACTGTTGAGAAATGGCGATAAAGTCCTTCAGGCGTAGGCTTGTTATAATATGGAGTCACTTGCAACGTAGCATCGGCACCGGCTTTTTGTGCGTGAATAGTTAACTGCACCGCCTCTTCCGTAGCGTTTGCTCCCGTTCCAGCAATAATCTGACATCTTCCATTGGCGACATTGATTACTGTTTCAATAACTTTCATGTGTTCTGCATTTGAAAGAGTGGGAGATTCCCCCGTAGTACCAACAGGAACGATGCCGGCAACTCCAGCCGCTATTTGAAAATTAACAAGTTCTGATAATTTCACAAAATCAACTTCGCCACCGCGAAATGGCGTTACCAGCGCAGTATATACACCACAAATTTCCATTATTAAAGCTCCTAGTGATTATCATCTTTAAAATAACGCTATAAAATAGTATTTAACTCGCAAAATTCAATTCAATATGTCTTTTTTGTCAAATTTTATCGTTACAGAGTGGATTACTAAATTGATCTTTTAATTAAAGTTATTCTTAACATTGAAAAATCGAAACCATAAATTTTGTTAAATTCATGATTTTAATTATTGAAAAAAAACATATTTATGATATTTTCATAACCTGTCAATAATTAAGGGCGTATAGCTCAGTTGGTTAGAGCGCTACGTTGACATCGTAGAGGTCACAGA
>CAYMSF010000022.1:0-60500 GCA_964392985.1 uncultured Victivallaceae bacterium
CAGTCAAAAAATAAAAGTGAGGAAATTAATAAAATTCTCTCACGGAATTAAGGTAATGATTTCTGTCGAATTTTCAGACATTGTATATGGCTTACAAAAAATCATCCGAATTATAAACAAAAACAAATATCAAAACGGGAAAAAATCTTTAATAATGGCGGGAGGGAATTGCAATTTAGCGATTTAAGTGCTAGATTTTACTTCTGCCGGACATTGTACGGTGTTTTAATTACAATTATTCAGGTATAAACTTAAGTCTAAAACTTAAGGTTATTTCCGGTTTTTCGGTGTATCAACGATAAAAAAGTTCTGAAAAAGAAATCAGGATGGAATAAACTATGTCACTTTTCAGTAGCGGAAAATATTCTACATTGCGAATTAATCGTGGTGGTATCGCCCCTGCCAAGAAAAAAGATTTACCGGAAGGCTTGTGGCTTAAATGCAAGAAATGCAGTCGCACTGTTTACAAAAAACAATTGGAAGAAAACTTAAATGTTTGTCCTTTTTGTGCATTTCATAACTTAATGACTGCGGCAGAACGGATTAAACTACTGACAGATGAAGATTCTTTTGTAGAAATTGATGCTAATATGGAATCAATTGATGCGCTGAATTTTACTGATTCCCAACCTTATAAAACCAGACTATTAACCAACAAAGCAAAAACTGGTTTAAATGACGCAGTCATATGCGGCTTCGCCACACTTAAGACAATCAAGTATGCCTTGGGGGTTATGGATTTTCGTTTCATGGGCGCTAGTATGGGTTCAGTCGTAGGCGAAAAGATTGCCAGACTCACAGAAAATGCAACAAGAGATAAAATCCCTTTAGTAATTGTTACGGCAAGCGGAGGCGCAAGAATGCAGGAAGGCATTTTGAGTTTAATGCAAATGCCGAAGACTTGCGGTGCCTTATTGCGTCATGCACAAGCTGGACTGCCATACATAGCCGTACTGGTTAATCCTACTTATGGCGGAGTAACTGCCAGTTTTGCAACATTGGGTGACGTTATTTTAGCAGAACCTGGCGCAATGATCGGTTTTGCGGGTCCACGCGTAATTAGAGAAACAACTAATTCAAAATTACCAGAGGACTTTCAGACTGCAGAATTTTTAATGGTCAAGGGACTTATTGACCGTGTTGTTGAAAGAAAAAATCTTCGAGACGAACTTGCTCTCCTTCTTGAATTTTTCAAGTTATAGTGTAAAGTTTTGCCTCGCGACTGCATTTTTTGCGTCGCCGGTTCGGACCCTATGCGCTGGTGCGTGCCAACCGAGTCAGGTGGGGAACCAAGCAGCTCTACGCAATGACCCAGGTGCTGTAGGAAAATCTGAACCGGCGATGCTCTTTTTATTGGTGTTTATTGCAATATTTAACTGTCCCGTACTGACCAACTCGGTGGTTAGTCAAAAGCCAAACATAAAAATATCGGTTTGACTTGTTATTGACAGGAAAAATATTGTTATTTTGATGTATATAATTATAATATATAATGAGGTTGCATGAAGAGAATTGACGGTAGAAAATATAATCAACTGCGGACAAATAAGATTGCGACTGATTATTTGGCTCATCCTCTCGGTTCCGTTTTATTTGAATCGGGAGGCACAAAAATTATAAGTTCAGTATCCGTTGAACAAAAAGTCCCACCATGGATGAAAGCTCAAAAAGTTAATGGTGGATGGGTTACATGTGAGTACGGAATGTTACCTGCATCAACACATGAGCGCGTAAAAAGAGAAGCTTCCAGTGGAAAACAGAGTGGTCGTACTATGGAAATCCAACGATTGATTGGTCGTAGTTTTCGTACTGTAATTGATCTTGATGCTCTTGGACCTAACACTATTTATATTGATTGTGATGTGATTGATGCGGACGGTGGAACGCGATGTGCCAGTATCACTGGGGCATGTATCGCGTTGCAAATTGCATTCAGCAGTCCGGCATGGCGGAAACAGTTCGGTACAATTTCACCAATGCGCGAAAACGTAGCAGCTGTCAGCGTTGGTATTGTTGATGGTGAACCTGTACTGGATTTATGTTATGAAGAGGATTCCAACGCAGAAGTTGACATGAACGTTATAATGACTGAATCCGGAAAATTTATTGAGGTACAAGGAACTGCTGAACGCCAGGCTTTCAGTCGGGGACAACTTGATGAGCTATTGAATCTTGCGGAAAGTGGCTTGAAAACCATTTTTGAATTTCAGCGGAATGTAATTAATGAGCATAAACAGCAACATTCCAACCATAAAAAGCACCTTCGCCCCGGGGCAAATCTCAGTAGTTTAAATGACGTATTAAAAGACGTTAAGCTCTAACATTGAGGAATAATATGGGTGAATATCAGGTAATTGCCAGAAAATGGCGGCCGCAGCGTTTCAGCGATGTGGTTGGTCAGGAACATATTATTCAAACACTAAAAAATGCCATAAAACAGCAACGAACCGCCCACGCTTACCTCTTCGTCGGACCTCGCGGAATAGGAAAAACCACGACCGCGAGAATATTCGCTAAAGCGATGAACTGCGAATCTCCTGATGACGGAGAACCATGTTGTAATTGCCGTTCTTGTAAAGCCGTTGCAAACGATAGCAGTATTGATATAATTGAAATTGATGCGGCCAGCCAGAACTCTGTGGATAATATTCGAGATTTGCGTGATGAAGTAATGCACGTTCCAGTCAACAGCAAATATAAAATCTATATCATAGATGAAGTTCATATGTTGTCAAAACAGGCTTGGAATGCACTCTTGAAGACTGTTGAAGAGCCACCGTCCCACGCCAAATTTATTTTTGCAACTACTGAAGTTCACATGGTACTGGCAACAATTATTTCTCGTTGCCAAAGATTTGATTTACAGCGAATATCAACGACAATGCTTGCTGAACGTTTGCAAAAGATCGTGGCGGCTGAAAAAGTGAATATATCTGTCGGCGCCATTAGCGCTATTGCACGCGCTGCTGACGGCGGTATGCGCGATGCACAATCGTTACTTGACCAAATGATTGCATTTTTCAGTTCCGATGCGGCGGCAGGCATTACAGAAGAACAAGCGCTTTCTTTATTCGGTCTTACCTCTGCAGACGAGTTACAGGATTTAATAAAATCAATTCTTACTAATAACCGCGGCAATGTAGTTGTTGCGATTTATCAACTTGCGACCAAAGGTAAAAATCTCGAAACGCTCTTCTATGACGTGCTGGGATGGTTACGAGGGATACAACTATGCACGCTACTCGCTGAGCCTGAAAACATTCTCGAAATTGATAATGAAACTGTCAAACGATATAGAGAAATGAGCCGGATTGCATCGTTGGAAACGGTTCAATCAATATTGGAATCACTTTCTCCTGTAGGAAGAATTCTTCATGATGCACTTAATAAACAGGTATTTCTCGAAACGATTATTTTGAAAGCCATGCGTGAAGCACATTCAGTTAAGATCGAGCAATTAATTGAACGGCTTAACATAATTCGCAAAAGTGGCGAGCTTGAGATAATTGATAAAATTCCTGAATATAATAACGCAACATCAAAAATAGCAATACCGTTACCAGATGGTGTTTGTCACCAATCTAAGTCTTTTGCGCCCCCTGTTCAGTCCCCCCCTGTAGAAACAGTGACGGTGGCACCAACATCTTCAGTCGTGCAGGACGTGAGCATTGCCAAGGTTTCAGATGTCGAGTCGGTGAATAAAAAAAAAGTTGTAAATAATGGGGTTAACAATTTTGATGGCGTTGAATCTTATACATTGCCTGATTCCAGTAGTACTGAGATATCATTAGATACGGTTGCTTCTGGTAAATTACCCGAAAAAAGTACTGAAATAAATCCCCGTAATGTCTGGCACGACGTTATCAGAATGGCAGAACATGATAAACGTTTTGACCCTATTATTTGCGGTTATATGTGTGAAGCATCTGAAATTAAATTGGAAAATAACATATTAACGGTTTACTTCGACGAAGAATTCGACCCGACACATGTCACGGCGGTAAAAAAATACGATGCGTTCTTATGCCAACACCTTCAACATGTTTTGCTCATTCCTGACGCTTTCGTAAAATTTGAATTACTGAGTGGAGTTCACAACATTGGTGATAATAAAGTAGTACAAAGTATTATAAACCAAGAAACACTGGCAAAGGTTAAGAATAATTCTTTCGTCAAAACAGTCGTTGATCTTTTTGACGGTGAAATTGTAGATATTCATGGATAATAATCAAACAAAAGGAAAATGATATGTTCGGAAATCTCGGTGAAATGGCTGGTTTGCTCAAAAAAGCAAAAGATTTTCAATCCAATATTCAAAATGTAAAAGAAGAAATGGCAACCAATGAATACACTGGTCAGGATGCAAACGGAAAAGTGACCGTCGTTGTTTCTGGTGATTTCATTATTAAGAGCATTACTATCAGTCCTGAATATCATGATGATATAACATCGCTTCAAGAAATTATTCTTTCTGCTGCTAATAATGCAATGATAAAAGCTAAAACCGCAATAGCAGAGAAAATGAAGTCACTTACCGGCGGGATTAATATACCAGGTCTTTTTTGATATTTTTGCGGGTCAAACATGAAACACGGAGAGCAGTATCCTGTTGCCGTTGAGAATGTAATTGACATGTTTAACGGTCTGCCCGGAATCGGTCGCAGAACCGCGGTGCGCATCGCAATGGCAATTCTCAAATGGCAACCAGAACGAATCAATCAATTTGGGAAAATATTGCAGGATTTACCCAATACACTCGGTTATTGCAAAATCTGCGGTAATCTTTCCAGCCTGGGAGAACTTTGTCGAATTTGTTCTTCCTGTAGTAGAGATACTGGAATTATTTGTGTTGTTGAAGAGTTCTCTCAGATTATCAGTATCGAAAGCAGTGCAGTTTATAACGGTCTTTATCACGTTCTCGGCGGAAAGTTATCTCCGCTAAGCGATCAAATGGCTGAAACATTGAGCATTCAACCATTATTGGAACGATTAAATCAACAGGGCATCACTGAAGTTATTCTTGCATTAAGCCAAAACGTTGAAGGACAGGCTACAGCAGTATATCTTAGTGATATTCTAAAAGGTCGCAAATTGAAAGTTACACGTTTGGCGCGCGGACTTCCAGCTGGTTCAGATATCGCATACGCTGATTCCGCGACAATAGGTGCAGCCTTGAATGGTCGCATTGCTATGCGTGATTCATCAGAGGTATAATCTAATGAATGAAATCCAACTGTTAAAACATATTCTGCCAACGCTGAAACAGTCTAAAGATATAATTGTTGGTCCTGGCGATGATTGTGCCGTAATAAAATTTGGCAATGAATTATTGCTTGCCGCTGCAGACCAACTCATTTCAGATGTTCATTATTTATCGTCAAATACTTCTCCAATATGTGCCGGTGCAAAGTTACTTAAACGGAATCTTAGTGATATTGCAGCAATGGGCGGAAACCCATTTTGTGCACTTGTTACTATTGCAACATCCAGAGATGACGAAAAATGGTTTATTGATTTTTTTGCGGGAATTGAAGCGGAAGCAAAAAAAAATAATATTTCCATTTGCGGCGGGGATTTTGCTTCACTACCTCATAATGCGAATGTCAAAGAAATAACAACATTAACAATTTTGGGCAAAGTTACGCAGGAAAAACTATGTTTGCGTTCAAACGCAAAACCAGGGGACCTGTTAATCGCTACTGGCTGTTTCGGTAACTCTTTTAAATCCAATCATCATCTTGATTTTATACCGCGTCTGGCGGAAAGCATTTTTCTCGCTGGAAATTATACCACGACAATGATAGATGTCAGTGATGGTCTGTTACTTGATGCCAGTCGTATGTCACAAGCCTCTAACTGCGGATTACAGTTATTCACTGAAGCTATACCTTTGCGTGATGGAGCCAACCTTAATGCTGCATTATATGATGGCGAAGACTACGAATTGCTTTTTGCTGTTTCGCCAGATAAGTTTTTAGAACTTGAAAAAAAATGGCCATTTGAAACCACTAAACTTTCAAAAATCGGAGTATTTAATACTAATATGCTCGAGGTTTCAAACAGTAACGGTCAAATTTATGAAATAATCAACGGTTATGAACACAGTATTAATTGAAAAAAAAAGTTTTTCAGAACTTGAAACTGAATTATTTGCAGAGAAATTTGCCCGGACACTTAAAGCCGGATGCATTATCGCTCTGCATGGCGAACTCGGAGCGGGGAAAACCGTTTTTGCACGTGGCTTTGCAAGGGGAATCGGGGTCACGGAACAGGTGTCAAGCCCGACCTATACCATTATTCAAGAATATTCAAACAGTGCCGGTCAAAGTTTTTTTCACCTTGATCTATACAGGATAGAGAACTCAATATCAGCGTTGGCTTTTGGTGTTGACGAGTATCTTTCCCAAACAGATAGTTTCACCATTCTGGAATGGCCGGAACGAATTTCCGATATCCTTCCAAATAAAACAATCCATGTTGTTATAAGTCATGCGGGTGAATTTCATCGGCAAATTTCAGTCAGGTCTGCATATAATAATGTCTAACAGCGCCCTGTCTGAATCTTGTTAACAATATCAGTAGTGGAAAAACCATCAATAAATTTAATGAAATGTATCTTGGCTCCCACATCTTTTAACGCCTTAAATTCTTCACGATTGAGTGTATCAAGGGTATAGTCTCCACCTTTAACATAAACATCCGGCGACAACAAAGAAAATTGTTCTGTGCAACGCGGTGTGGAAAATATAACAACAGCATCAACAGACTTAAGCGATGCCAAAAGATATGCCCGACTGTATTCATCAATTACCGGACGGGATGCCCCTTTAAGTTCGCGAATAGAAGAATCCGAATTAAGCAGGACTAATTGTGCATCGCCACATTCTCTGCTCCTGGCAAGATATTCAGCGTGACCGCGATGAAGAATATCAAAACAACCATTGGTAATAACCAGCTTTAAACCATTATTTTTAAGTTCGTTCCGCCATTTAATGGCGTCACTGATATTCATAATCATTGAGTTTATGTTCTGCATAAAAGTAAATATAGTTTAATCTATTCCTAGTTCTCTTTTTTGGGTTTCACTCAAAAGGCAACGGACACGCACACCGCCATCATGCAGAAGTTTCATCGCAACTTCATCTATGGTATAACGTTGATGATAAACTACCTCATTGATTCCTGAATTTATAATCATTTTCGCACAAAGCAAACAGGGACTGTAAGTAGTATATAAAGTTGACTTGTTAATACTTATTCCATGATAAGCCGATTGTGTAATCGCATTTTCCTCAGCGTGACTGCAAAGGCATTGGTCAAGATCCGACCCGGACGGCGATGACGAATTACACCGCGGACACCCCCCCTCGTAGCAGTTTTTAATTCCTCGTGGCGTGCCATTATATCCGGTTGCAATAACTCTACGGTCTTTAACAATAACAGCGGCAACCTGCCTTCTGCAGCAATTACTGCGACTTGCCGCCACTTTGGCAATTTCCATAAAATAGTTGTCCCAGTCGGGGCGGCAAACAGCTTTTTCTTTCACCATAATTTGACCTGAATTATATTCATAAACATGTACAACAACCATTTAAAATATCGCCTTGTTGAACTCATTGCAAGAAATAAACATTAAAAAAGTAATTCTTAAAATAAGTGATTTATGGATTAAAAACTATTCAAATCTTGTCCAACAGTGATTTATCATTGAATTTTAAACTTACAACTGATGCTTGTGTTAACAAAAATCTACGCTGGGAAAGTATCAATTGTGGTATGCCGCGCTTTATGAATAAATTTTACAAGATTTAACATAAAATTAATTAGATTAGTTTGATTTTTCGTGTTCCTATGTTATTTTTCAGAAGTATTTATGTTTTTGCGTTCATGTAAGCATTACACTAACAACAAAATAAGGATATAACAGAGATGGATATCAAAAAAGAGATATATGCTGATGGTATCGGACAAATTCATTTTGCCGGCGGTATGGTCAGATTTGATTTTGTTACTTTGCAACCTGACGCTGACGGCAAAAAAGAACCACAACCCGTATGTCAGGAACGTATTATTATGCCACCGCAGGGTTTTCTGAATGCATTCAATTCAATGCAAAACTTGATTGACAAATTATTAGAGGCCGGAGTATTACAGAGAACAGTCGGCAGTAATGAGAAAAAATAAGTGTTTTTTTAAAGATTCAAAAAAATTACAGATAAACAGGAATGAGTCTGCCATGCAAAAAATTTTCCGTGTATTATTTCTCTTGACCGTAGCGGTGGTACTCTTTGGTTGTCACAGTTCAGAATACTATAGGCAACAACGCGTTGACCGAGCTAAAGAGCATTTTGAAAAGATCAGTAAAAAGGTTATCAAACCCGGTACAGTTTTTACGTTACCGCAGTGTATAGAAATTGCGCTGAAACAAAATCTTGATTTGAAAGTTTTTGACCTTAAAGAACGTATTGCACAAGAAAAAGTTACAGCAGAAATGCTTGGAATGCTCCCCGATCTTACGGTTTCAAATGACTTCAATGCAAGAAGTGGTACCCCTGGCTCAAGCAGTCAAAATATTCAGACCGGAGCACAAACTTATCCACCCAGTCGCAGCACTGATAACAATGTAAACACTTTTCGTGTTGAAATGGCGTTGAGCGTACTTGACTTCGGTCTGGCTTATCTAAACTCATCTCAGGCAGAAGACAATGCGTTGATTACGTTGGAGCAAAAACGCAGAGCAGCACAGAACCTTACGCTTGAAGTTGTAAGAACATACTTTAAGGTCGCTGCAGCCCAGGACGCCATTGAAACGACGGAACGGTTACTGGAGAAATGCAAGAGCATTGAGAAAGTTTTCAACGAAGTTACTGAAGCAAAATCTTTATCCCCTTTGCGTTTACTTGACGAACGCAAACGTTTTATCCGCCTTGAAAAACGTTTGATTGAGTATCGTCGCAGTTATGAAAATGCGTGTATCGAGTTGCGTTCGCTAATGTGCTATCTGCCGATTAATGATATCAAAGTTGATTCACAAGCGCTTAAAAATATCAATATCGTAAAATTACCCGATATTAATTTGCTGGAAAAAATCGCTTTGGTCGAACGTCCTGAACTCTACCAATTGGACATTCAAACTAGCGTTACAATTACCGAATCAAGAAAAACGATTCTAATGATGTTCCCAAACGTTAAAGCTTTTGTTGATTTCACAAATGATAACAATTCATTCCTTTATAATCAAAGTTGGTGGGAAATAGGCGTACGCGCTGCGTACAATCTGCTAAAACTTCCGCAACAAGTTGCCAAGTACCGTGCAATCAATTCTGAAGTTGATGAAATTGCGTTGCGAACATTAGCAATGTCTATTGGCGTAATGTCACAAGTTAGAATCGCCCATGCAAATGTTATGGAAGTCAAAGAGCGGTTTGAACTTGATGATAAAGTTTGGCAGGCATATCAGGACCATTTGAAAGTTGCTCAACAAAACTTTGGTTCTGGCGGAGCATTATCAAAACTTGAACTTGATAGAATGGAACTTGAAACCGCCGAAACTCAAATTGACAGAACTCTTGCTCTTGGTAATTATTATATGGCGTATTACAGGCTGTTAAATACCGTCGGGATTCAATCGCTTGATCAGAAAACGCTTGAACGCATTACCGAGGAAATAAATCGCACTGAAACAAAGCAGAAAGCTGAAACCGAAAAAGCTAGATTAGCGGCCGAAGCGGCAAGATCGAAAATTAAAGAAAATGTTATTACTTTCAATGGAGTAGTTCTTGGTAAAAACACTATTCCTGATGGTTCCAGAGAAAAATTAGATTTAATTGTTCCAAGTGAACCAGTTAAAAAAGAAACGTCTTCCGCGGGAACAAAGAAACCTGTCGTTAATAAAAAATAATTTTTTATGATTTGAGTTTTGATCTTTTTTGTAAAATTTTAAGGCAAAGATGTTATACGTCTTTGCCTTTTTTCTTTCAATTTGGAAATAATATTGCTTCTTAGTCAACCATTGGTCACCCAACAGAACATCCAATTAAACATTTAAGTCAATCAGAACGATTGAGTTGGGGGCAAGGATAGATAAGCGGTGGATTCTCTGATGAACACTATTGGGTGGCAGAAAACAATAAAACATAGCGGTTCATATTTGTGACACTGATTTTTCTCGTTTATCCTGAAATGATTCAATCGTGAGTCTCAAATTAATAGAAACATTTCAATTCATCATGTTCAGATTGGAATCAAGTAATTTGCGGACACGGTCCAGGCTTGGAAAATCATTAAATACAAAACCTTTCATTGAAAAATACTTTTGATTTTCAAGTATTTTCAATATTGCCGTGTTTTTTGCAAGAATTTTGTCAATACCTAACAATAACTGGGTATCTGGATTATCGGCACAGTATTCTAGCCTTTTAATCAGCGCACCATAGTGCCAGCGATGAAATAATTCAAGGTGCAATACTTGACCTGAATAATGTTTAAAACTTAAATCTGGAAAAATAATTTCTTGATTAGCCGCTTTGAAAAAAGGTGTCTCACCGACGATTTGCCAATCATTATTTTTTTCTTTAAACAGACGGTGAAATATCGCAAATTCCTCGGGTACATATGCGCTGAAATTGTGATAGTGGCTGACAAGTTGGCTGTCCTGATTTAAATTTAACTTTAAAATCTTATCATTAATTTTCACATCGGCCTTTAGTGACCACTTTTTGAGCAAACATACCGCAGGAAAAAATGTTGCCAATTGTAATCCATATTTTTGCGTATTTTCTAATATAGTTGCCGGACCGCTGATTATCACTTTAATCTTATTATTAGAATCTTGATAAATCTCTGCCAGTAAACGGAAAAACTTTAAATATTTGAAGGTACGGCGCAATTCAGAAGGCTCTGCATCGGACAACTCCAGAATAAGTTTTTGGCTGTGAAAAAGTAAAGACTGTACCTGTGCACAATTATAGCGTTGTAACAGCTCTTTAGGGAAAATTTGAATAACACGTTGTAATATTTCATTTTCCGGTAAATCAGAATATATACCGGCATTAAATAACTCTGCGCAATCAGGCAAAGATTCATGAATACTTTGTTGATAACTTTCCAGCGATTGGGTGTCTTCAAGATTAATCATTGCCGCTGATGTCGCAAAAATTGCTTTCCGTAATTCCGGATAGTCTATTCTGCGCATTATAGCAAAATCGCAATGATCTAGAATCAATTTCTGCAATCCCTTTGCAACTTTTATGTCAATGGCGTCATTAATCAACGGTTCCGCCAAAGTTGCAATTTCTCCGCGCGAAGGCGGAGTTTTATATCCACTGATGCTATAAATAGATAATAATTCAGCAGCCAACTTTAAATATTCTTCATCAATGCAAGAAATAGCAAAAGGCTTAATGTATTCACCGGAACGACGGAATTTTAGCATATCTTTAGTTAGCATCAACTCTGCCTCGGTTTGTATGAGTTCGACGTTGATAAGCACGATGTTCGCGCCGGCGCTGACTTACGTAAACTTCAGATGTACCTTCACTAACTAATTCATACAAAATTGCCTTCTTACCATCCACGGCACGAAGTATCCTCCCAAGTCGTTGTACATGTTCACGAATGCTACCGCTACCCGAAAAAACAATCCCTATTCCGGCTTCCGGTACATCAACTCCTTCGTTGAGAACCTTACTGGTAATAAGAACCGGGTATTCTCCGGAACGAAACTTATCCAGAAATTCTTTGCGTTCATTTACCTTGGTATGATGCGTCAACACAGGTAAAAAAAATTGTTGTCCGAGTTCATACGCTGTTTGGTTATCAGCAGTAAAAATGATAATACGTTCATTACGGTGAAGATGAAGCAACTCCCAAACCTTTATAAATTTGCTTTTACTTGCCCTTGCTAACCGGCGTTGGTTTAGGTACGCATCCAATACGATTCTTCCGTCTGGTTCACGTACGCAAAGTCCAAGGAATCTGGCCCAGTCATTTTTCCTGCTGAATGTAATATTGTTGCGCCGGATAAAATCAGTATAAATACTGCGGTTCAGCTCATATTCAGCCAATTCCTCTCTATCAAGTTTAACCTCAACACGTCTGGTCAAATATGGCGCCAATACAGACCCTTCAAGTTCATCAATATGGATTTGAAAAGCAACCGGTCCAATTAATTCCTGCAAGACAGAAAAACTTTCTTCGTCACATTCTGGAGTCGCAGTCAAACCAAGACGGTATGGTGCCATACACATTGAGGCAGCAGTTCTATTTACGGCACCCGGCAAATGATGACATTCATCAAAAATAACCAACCCGAAACGGTTACCGATAAACTCCATATTCAATACCGCGGAATCATAAGTTGTTACAGTCAGTAAATCAACTTCTCTGACCCCGCCCCCAAGCATGCCAACCCGGCAACCAAATAAACGTTCCAGCACTCCTGCCCATTGTTGCATCAAATCAATGGTAGGGACAACTATCAAAGCAGGACGCTTGAGATAATGCAATACCATTGCAGCCAGATATGTCTTGCCGGAACCGGTAGGCATAACAATAATCGCCCTCCCCGATGACTCTTTCCAGCATCGCAATGCTTCTGATTGATGTTTACGCGGATTAAGCTCAGATGAAAATTTCAATTCAAACGGAACAAAATCTTTAGCATAATCAGTGAAATTAATATGCTTTTCACGCAATTTCAACACTATTGCGGCATATTTATAAGCTGAGGCACGATACAAGTTTACCCGTTCGTCATAAACAATCATTCCAGCAAAATCGGATAACTGTTCGTCTGTTCCCTGGAGTAACAATGTTCCCTGTGAGAATTCAAGCGTTACCGGCGGTAGGGACATATTATTCCTCAAATGCCATTACCGGTAATTTTGGGGGCGGAAAGCCCCGATGCTACCAATAAGTAAAAAAAACATTATAAATATTACGAACGCCTGAAAAAGTTCAGACAAAATCAATTTTGTTACGCCATTCTTACTTAGGGACACGGATGCAGAAATCAGAAAAACAGCAAGAGACAATGGAATACTGGCGGTTAATCCCCATTTCAAACCTCGTTTCCAATCAGGATAATCAGGAATGTATGGAATATCGATTTTGTCTAAATCAATCTCGTATCCATCCTCAATCGTGTCATTTTTTTCCATATGAGTATCAGGTTCATTCATCATTGTGTTATTCATTGTAATTTCTCACAAACTAAATTTGAATGAATCCTTCATTGTAGTGTATTCAACCACTTATCAATGTTTCTTCTGACAGTATTAAAACCGGTACCGCCAGACACCTCTCTTTTCGCCACACTGATTTCAGGAGAAAAAGCCAATGTGAATTCAATTGTTGCAGTTGGTATCGTGATTTTCATTTCATCAAGGGACAATTGGTTCAAAGGCTTACAATTATCCTTACACCACTTGACCAACATCCCGACTTGATGGTGCGCTGTACGGAAAGGGATACCTTGCTCAACAAGCATTTCAGCCAAGTCCGTTGCCATTAATGCCGGATCAGATGCCATCTGCAACATTCTTTCCGGTTTGGGCGTCATTGTAGAGAGCATCGGCGGATAAACTTTTAATATTTTTTTCACCGTATCTACTGCATCAAAAATCTGCTCTTTATCTTCCTGCAAGTCACGGTTATACGTCAAAGGCAGTCCTTTACATAACGTCAACAACGACATTAACGCACCATAAACTCTTCCAGTTTTCCCTCTGGAAAGTTCAGCAATATCAGGATTTTTTTTCTGCGGCATCAAACTGGAACCAGTGCAGAATTCATCGGCAAGTTCAATGAATCCGAACTCCTGAGAACTCCATAAAATCAAATCTTCAGACAATCGGGAAATATGCATTGAAAAAATTGCCAGTACACTCAACATTTCCAAAGCGAAATCCCGGTCTGCAACTGCGTCCATGCTGTTTGCCGAAATAGACGCAAAACCAAGTTCACGACATACAAATTCACGGTCAATCGGCAATGTTGTACCCGCCAATGCACCGGAACCCAATGGCATCACATTTACACGTTTGCGACAATCCTCCATCCGTTCAATATCACGTTGAAACATTTCTGTGTACGCCAGCAAATGATGCGCAAAAAGTACTGGTTGCGCGTGTTGTAAATGGGTAAACCCAGGCATAATGACCCTGTCATTAGCATCAGCCTGACCGACAAGCGCCCGTTGCATATCCCTTAAGAGTGCAATAATCTGAACCGCTTCATCACGAAGGTACATCCGTATATCCAATGCAACCTGATCATTTCTGCTTCGCGCAGTATGCACTCTGGCGCCTTCATTGCCTAGTTTCTCTATCAGGGCCTGCTCAATATGCATATGAATATCTTCTAATTCAGCTTTAAAAGTAAAATCGCCAGTTTCAATCAGGCGTTCAATAACATCCAGTTCAGCCGCAATTTTTCCGGCAGTTTCTTTCGGAATTATTCCAGATGCCGCCAACATGGCACTGTGTGCTCTGCTTCCGGCAATATCAAACTTATATAGCCTGTTATCAAATGAAACAGATTCCGAAAAATCGGTAAGTTCTTTACTTGAATCACTGCTGAAACGACCTCCCCATAATGCCATACTTTTTACCTGCAATATCTATAAGGTTAAGATTAGTTAAGTCAAGACTCATCTTTAAAATTTAAAATTTTGGAGAAACAGAATACAATTTCGCATTCATCATGAATTCAACAAAATATAGTAATCTGCCGGTAATATAATACCATTCAGAATAAAGAAAAATAAAATACCCTGGTATTTCCACCAAATAAATGAATTTTACAAGTAATCTCGCTTTAAAAAGCTGAAAATCCCTGTATATTGGTAACAGTTTTTATGTGCGCCCGTAGCTCAGCTGGATAGAGCGTCTGCCTCCGGAGCAGAAGGTCATGGGTTCAAATCCCTTCGGGCGTACCACCTTTACTTATTCAATGTTAAAACCCTGCATTATATCCTGTTCACTCGTTAACTTTATGGACAATTTAAAAAGTCAAAGAACAGTTCAATTGAAAAACACCTGAATTTGTCATATTATGATAACAAAATTATTCAATCCTGAACAAATATGGTAAAAGAATATTGTTGATTATCCTTTACAAAAAATTATTATATTTTCTGTTAAGTTAAGTATAGATACATGATTATGATTTTTCAATAAGATCTTTTCAACATGGAATAATATCATCTAATTTTCAAAACATTGGTACAAGCTACGCAGGATTCAAGTTTTTAATACTGTTGCGCTGAATCAATTGCCCATGGACTTTAATGCTGTCGGGTTGTTTGCCGGTTTCCACCCAGTTTTTTAGCATGAGAACGGCTTGACCGCCAATTTCTGCAGTTGGTTCGCTTACTGTACTCAGTCCGACTTGCGCAGCGGAGGGCCACGATACATCATCATAAGAGATTACCGATATATCATCCGGAATCCGCAGATTAAGTTTGGTGCATACTTCATAGAGTTTGGCGGCGCGCCAGTCACGGGCTACAAAAAACGCCTCGGGATGGTCTGGTAAGGTTAGTAATCGCGTCAATTCTTCGTCAATATTATTACTTTCCCAATAGATTATATGCTCAGGATTGATAGTTACGTCATCTTCCGCTAAAGCGCCTTTGAGCCCTGCAAGCATTTCTTTGAAGATGTAACTGGAGGGTGGACCGCTAATCATGGCAATATTGCGATGTCCATGATTGAACAGTTCCCTTCCGGCAATTCGTCCGATTTCCCGGAAATCTACTTGAGTGCAAGGAATTTTTTCTGCGGCTTCAGAGTTCGCAACCACAACCGGGATTCTATAACGCAACAACTGGTCAATGTTAACCAATTTAAAGGTTTCAGCGATTATGATGCCTTGATATTCACCACTGGCATAGCGTTCAATCAAAGGTTCCGTGGTTGAACTTATGTCTGCAAATGAAAGTACAGTCTCAACTCCGAGTGATTCAGCCATGGTGGATATGCCATCAAGAATCCGCAAATGTTCAGAGGAATGACTCAGTAAGAAGTTTGAATTTTCAACAACCAAGATTCGACGAAAACCGTGTTTTACGCCAATGGAAACACGCGCACCGCGACCGCGTTCGATGCGAATATAACCCATGGCGACCAATTCCTGAAAAATAGCCAAAAGCCCACCGCGCCCGATTCCCAGTTCTTCACACAACTTTCGTTCTGCCGGTAAAAAGGTGTTTTCAGGCCAAGTTCCGTTCTCGATACGCTCTTTTAAAAGCTTTAATGATCTTTTTGTATTTTCATGCATAATAGTATAAATTAACCGTATTTTATTAATAATTCAAATAATTTTAGAAAAAGGATTGACAAATTAAATGATAAATGGTATAATTAAGCCATTGGCATATTTTGTAAATATACTATAAGGACATTAATATGAGAAAAATTGACGCGCATAATCATCCGGACTGGCATGGGCACGATTTGGATAAATTTCTTGTCAATATGGATCGGTATGGAATTGAAAAAACCTGGCTGTTGAACTGGGAATGTCCTCAACATGAATATAGTTCCAGTTACAGTCATGCTATTCCAGCTCAATTGCTTGGTTCTCCTACTGGACCAATTCCATTCAGTCGCTGTATCTCTTATAAAGAGCGTGCCCCGGAACGTTTTATTCTCGGTTACTGCCCAGACCCGCGGTTGCCTGATGCCTGCGGAAGACTGAAAGCTGCACATGATATCTACGGTGCAAGAGTCTGTGGTGAATTGAAATGCCGGATGATGTACGACAGTCCTGATGCGCTTCGGATGTTCAATCTGGCTGGAGAGCTGAAAATGCCGGTGACCTTCCACCTGCAATACACATTTCAAGCGAAATGTACTGACCCGTGGGATGAATGGTGGGGGGGTACCATTGATACACTCGAAAGGGTGCTTACAGCCTGTCCTGATACAATTTTCCTGGGTCATGCTCCAGGATTTTGGATTCACATTTCTAATGACGATTTATGGAAGAGAACCAATTATCCCCCATCGGAGGCAAAAGTTGTTGAGGGAGGCAAAATTATAGAGTTCCTACGAAAATATCCGAATCTTTATTGTGACATTTCGGCCGGGTCTGGGTGCATGGCGCTTAAACGCGATCCTGAATTTGCAAAAAGTTTTTTTATTGAATTCCAGGACCGGATTCTTTATGCCAGAGATTATTTTGACAATATCCATCAAGAGTTTATCGAAAGTCTTGTATTACCAGCAAAAGTACTGAACAAAATTTACTATATCAATGCAGAAAAACTAATAACGGAGTAGAAAAATGGGTGAAATATTAGCGATTAACGGCGGCGAAAAAGCTGCTCCTTGTTTACCAGGGAGATTTCATTTCGGCAAAGAGGAAAAGGCGGCAATTGATGCGCTCTTCGACAATGCGATAACCACCGGGAATGCTCCTGGTTACAACGGTCCGGAAGAAGAGGCGTTCTGCAAAGAATTCGCTGAATTTATGGGTGCAAAATACGCTGACGGTACCAATGGAGGAACCAACTCTGTATATGTGGCATTAAAGGCCTTGAATTTGCCGCCGTTCTCAGAAGTTATTGTCGGTTGTGTTACTGACCCGGGCGGTATGATGCCGATTGTGATTAATAACTGCATCCCGATACCGGCAGATACAGTACCGGGGTCATTCAACACCGGCGCTAAAGAAATTGAAGCTCGAATCACTGAACTCACAAGTGCGATTGTAGTTGCTCATATTGGCGGGGAACCGGCGGATATGCCGGCCATTATGGAAGTTGCAAAGAGATATAATCTTCCTGTAGTCGAAGACTGCGCCCAGTCGCACATGGCGAAAATCAACGGCAAAAATGTCGGGACATTTGGGCGTTACGGCGCATTTTCACTAATGTTCGGTAAGCACATGTGCACCGGTGGTCAAGGCGGTGCGGTCATTTGTAATACGGAAGAAGATTACTGGAACGAGCGCAGAGCCGCAGACCGGGGTAAACCGTTCAATCTGCCGGCAGGTGCGACCAATTGCATTCCAGCGCTAAGTTGCAATATGGATGAGTTTCATGCCACCGTCGGACGTGTGCAATTGAAGAAATTACCGGATATTGTCGCACGTCGCCGGAAAGTAATTAAGATGCTTGAAGACAAAGGTTTTACTTCTCTGAAATCAATTTCAATTCCACGCTTGCGTTCAGGCATTGAACATTGCTACTGGTGGTGGAGACTGAAATTCAATGCTGAAAATATGAATTGCACCAAGGAAGAGTTTTGCGCGGCATTAACCGCAGAAGGATTAGCGATAAATCCAAATTATAGCGGGGCATTGCCCGCAACAATGGATTGGCACAAAAACAGGGCGGGTCAACATCCGTGGAATAATCCATTTTATAAAGGAGATGCCAATAAAGAATATCCTACACCAAGCTGCGACAAGGCAATAAAAGATCATTTCATTTTATTCGTTTTTGAAAGTTTCGGTGACAAGGAAACCGATATGATTGTGAAAGCATTTAAAAAAGTTGAAGCTTATTATTCAAAATAAAAGGACTTAGCTATGACTTTGAAATTGGCTTGGCATGGACACTTCACACTGTCAGGCTTTTGTGCAATTGAAGCCTCTACCGCCTGCGCATTGGGATTCCACCGCAGGGTTGAATTTGCCGGTACACTTGGCAGTATTAATGCTTGAAGATGACCGCATCATCCGTTGGTGGTTTATGGATGAATGACCAGAAGACGCAGAGATTCGCCGTGTCGGTGGACTAGGCGAAGGGTTACATGGTGGTTCCAGCGATACCAACGCCATTACCCCTGAAAGTAACAGATGCCAGATTTCGTAACTAGCCGAGGCGATTTTGAATAGCAGAGGACTTAAAACTCCGGGGGAAGAAGGCAAACGCGCTGTTGAATTAATTTGCGCGGTTTATGAATCTGCACGAACCAGTACTACAATTAATTTTTTATAAAAGGACATGCAATGAGCGCAAAATTGAAATTTGCCTTTGCCGGATTCCGGCATAGGCACATCACGGCATTATATGAAAAAGTTAAGCGGCATCCCGAATGCCAACTGGTCGCTGCCTGCGAGGAAGACATAACTGCACGACAGAATGCCAGTGAAAACTGGAAAATTGCACTGACCCATGAAGTTTTCACGCAAATGCTTGAGTCTATTGATTTTGACGTATTGGCTGTTGGTGATTATTACAGCAAACGCGGACAGCTTATCATCGCCGCGTTAAAAACTGGCAAACACGTCATCGCCGACAAGCCAATTTGCACAAGTCTCCAAGAACTTGAAGAAATAGCACGATTGTCAAAAGCAAACAATCTGAAAATAGGTTGCATGTTGGATTTTCGGGATAATTCCAACGTTACTGCGGCAAAAAAAATAATTGCCAGTGGCAGACTTGGCGAAATACATGCCATCCAATTTGGCGGACAGCATCCGCTCATGACGGGCACACGGCCAGCCTGGTACTTTGAAGATGGCAAGCACGGCGGCACGCTTAATGACATCGCCATTCATGGTCTTGATACAGTTGAATGGCTTACTGGACATGACATTACAGAAATTGTGGCTGGCAGAACATGGAACGCCTTTGCCAGTGATTTCCCTAACTTTAAAGATGCCGGGCAGTTGATGTTAAAACTTTCCAATAATTGTGGTGTAATAGGCGATGTTTCATATTTTTCCCCAGACTCATTTGGATCCAAACTGCCATATTATTGGAGAATTACAGTATGGGGACGTAACGGTGTACTTGAATTCAATTATAACGATCCCGGCGTGAAAGTTGCAATCAATGGCACCGACGCAGTCAGCATTGAGACACCAGTCCCAGCGGAATTTGACTTTCTGGATTCGTTTATTCGAGATGTAGCAGGTGTGCCTACTTCTTTGAATACCGGACATATCTTGAATATATCCAGAAAAAGTTTAAATCTTCAACAAATTGCCGATAAATTCTCAAAATAATAACTTTTACAGAAAGAAACCAATATGAGTAATCTTGCAATTTTAGGCGGGGAAAAGACTATTTCTGAAATTAAAGAAGAACTGTTTCATTGGCCGATTGTCACGGAGGAAGATATTACTGCGGTGACAAACGTTTTAAGAAAAGGCAACATGAGTGGTACTGATATTACCAAAGAATTTGAAAAGGAATATGCGGCATGGAACGGTACCGAGTATGCGCTCGGAACTTGTAACGGCACTGCGGCACTCACGGCAGCATTATGGGCATGTGGAGTTGGCGCAGGCGATGAAGTGATTTGCCAGTCACTTACCTATTGGGCTAGTTGTGCCGCGGCACTCACTTTTGGCGCTACGGTAAATTTTGCTGATGTTGACCCGGAAACGTTGTGTATTGATCCGAAAGATATTGAACATCGTATCGGGCCAAAAACCAAGGCAATCATAGTGTTAAACTACGCAGGAATGCCGGCGGATTACGATGCAATTATTGAAATAGCCCATCGGCATGGCATCAAAGTTATAGAAGACAATTCCCATGCTCAAGGTTCACTGTATAAAGGTCGGATGTGCGGGTCACTTGGCGATATCGCCGGCGCCAGTTTGATGGCGGGAAAAGCGTTTGCCATCGGGGAAGCCGGAATGATTACAACCAGCAACCGCGATTTGTTTGAACGCTGTGTGGCATTCGGTCACTATGAGCGTACTGGCGCGCCAAGCCGTTTCAATCCGGTTGATGCGCAAGTGCATCTGGAAGATTTAACACCGTTTAAAGGATTGCCGATGGGTGCAGTAAAACATCGCATGAACCAAACCTGCGCCACAATGGGCAGAGTTCAGTTAAAACACTATCCGGCACGTATTGCCGAGATTAATCAGGCGATGAATTATTTTGCAGACCAACTCGACCAGTTACCCGGTTTGCGGGTGATTCGTCCAGTAAAGGGAAGCGGTTCCAGCAAGGGCGGTTGGTATTTTCCGCTCTGTCACTACAATGCTGAAGAACTCAACGGGTTGACTGCGGCGAGATTTGCAGAAGCAATGAGCGCTGAAGGAATTTCCTGTGGGTGCGGTGCCAACAATCCATTGCATCTGCATAATTATTTTCATCTTGCAGATATTTTCAATCAAGGCAAACCGACTGCAATTGCCTTTGGTCAACGCGATGTCCGGCAGGGACCAGGAACATTGCCGGTAACCGAGAAAGTTAAAGAAACAATCATCATGCTACCGTGGTTTAAACATTTCGACAAACCGGCAATTGACCAATACATTCATGGTTATCGTAAGGTTACAGGTTGCGCAAAGGAATTAATAAAGAAATAAATATTATGAAAGTATTACTGCATGTAAATTATTATGAAGGCAAAGGCCGGCTAAATAAAATATTTGAATTGGCTCACCAATATGGCTATGATGGGGTTGAATTGCGCCGGAAATACGCATTCGACGATCTTGACCAAACCAGCTACCAACAGGAAGTCGCAGCACTCAAGGCACAATATCCGGCGATGGAAATTGTTTTTGGCGGTGCCATTGATTTTTGTCGAGGGATGAAAGATGAAGTGGAAAAAAACACCGGCGAGTATCTGGATTTTCTTGAATGGGCAGCGAAGGAATGCGGTACAAAAGTGATGAACTTTTTTACTGGCGTGATGGTTGCCAGGAACAGCAATTATTATGACTTTCACGTCAATGGCAGTGCAATTGCTTCAGATTACGACTATGAGCAAGCGGCTTCAGGATTACGACTGATCGGCGATGCCGCAGTCGCGAATGGAATTTTGATTGCACTGGAGACCCATAACTGTTATCTGCACGATACTGCAGTTTCATGCAAAAAACTAATGGAGTTGACTAATCACGACTCTATTGGCATTAACCATGACCAAGGCAATATTTTCATTCACAGGCATGGGGAATCCATCGCTGATGTATTTAATCTGATCGGCAATAAAATTTATTACGCACATCTCAAAAATATGCTAAAACCTGCAGGAATGGCGTTGCCTGGCGGTTATATTCCCACCCGTTTAAAAGATGGCCATATCAATAATCGTGACATTGTTGACCGCCTGCGTAGCTCACTGCGTTCTGGAATGCTCGCACTGGAATACCCCTGCTCAGGCGACGGCATTCTCGCAGTAAAAGAAGATATGGAATATATGCGTTCACTGAAAGAGTATTTCAATATCTGATAATAAGGTAAAGCTATGGAAAAGACAAGTACAATTCTAGATGAAATCGTTGAACAGTATTCCGTGCAACTGAAAAATTATTATTTTATGCTCTGCGAGGTAATGCCGGAATATTTTTTCAAGACTTTTACAACAGAACAGCAGTTGAAAGATGTGTTTCCGCTTTTATTCGCACTTGAGTCTGGCAGCGGAATTCAAAGCAGTGAACGCAGTGGAAGAATTATCTATGTCTATTTGAAAGAACAAAATAAACAGATCCTCGCTGGGACTAACAAGGTGCGTGGTCGCCACATCTCCGGTGCTGTCATACATGAATCAAAACGACAAGTTACTATCGGCGGATTGACTGGAACGCTCGTTATTGAATGTTTTACTCTTGCAGAAGTTGCCAGGTCTATTACACCTGAAATATTCACCCCCGACGAAATCGTCAAGTTTTATTCAAAAAAATACGGTAAGGCGCCCGGTTCTCTGCGAGAACTTTGTTCTCGTTTAAACTGGGATCAAATTGCCGACTTGTCACTTGACCGTTTGGTCGAGCGTCTGAACCTCGCATTGAAAATTCAAGACAAAGACTATGTGTCAGTTAATTTTGAAAAGACTGGACATGACACCCATCGCTTGCTGCTGGCCTGCCCCGGTGATGCACATCGGGATAGTTTTTTCTTTAAAATATTCGACTCCATCAATTTATTCCAGCTCAATGTCGAGCGTGCGTATTGGCGCGAATTTTCCCATGAAGCATCGAAAACTGATTTTACCCGTCAAACAGTAACTATCGCCAGTCTTTATCTAGTCGGTAAAATATCCAGTGAAAACATTACACGACTGATAAAGACACTGAAAGCGACTTACTGGACGGACTTCAACGACCTCTTTCACCGCGAACTGGTATTGAAACATAAGTACAATCCTTATGAGGTCAATCTGTTCAGAGCCATTACTGAATTTCTTCATGGTCAGTTTGCGTTTGTTGATGACAGTGCTTATAATGCCAAAGATATCCAACGGTTTATGGCAATCTATCCCGGCATACTTAAAAAATTGCTGGAACTTTTTTCACGACGCTTCGAGCCAACGATAAAACGTGATTTGCACAAAGAAGTCTCATTGATACGGCGAATCGAAAAGTCTATTCAGAACATCAACAGCGGAGTGCCGGATAAAGATACATTGACTAGAAATATCTTTTACGCCACATTGGATTTCATTAAAAATGTACAAAAAACTAATTTCTATGTCGAAAATAAAAGTGCGCTGGCTTTCCGGCTCAACCCTTTATTTATGAAATATTATGAGAACTTGTCGGAATCATACAAAAATGCGTTTCCTGCAGATAACCCTTTTGGAGTGTTTTTCTTCTTTCGTCAATATGCCAGCGGATTTCAAGTGCGTTTTGCCGAGATCGCCCGTGGTGGCTGGCGAACGGTTATCCCCAGGCGAGGCAATAACGAACTCGAAGAAAATGACATGTATGATGCCGCCCGCGATGAAATCTTCAGGGAAGTCTATATTCTGGCACACACTCAGCACATGAAAAACAAGGATATCTATGAAGGGGGAGCTAAAATGATTACTCTCCTCAACATGCCTGAAGATGCTGATTTTCAAGCAACATTATGGGAAACGCAAAGGGCGATTGCCGCTGCTTTTGTTTCATTGATTAATTATGACTGTAAAGGTAAGTTGCGCGATAAAAATATCATCGATTATTTGCAATCGAAAGAGATCATTGAAATCGGACCTGACGAAAACATGTTTGATCCGATGATTGAATTCCTTGGAAAATACGCCACTCAAAACGGTTATACGCTCGGCTCCGGCTTAATTTCAGGTAAGACAGATGGCGGTATCAGCCACAAGGAATTTGGGGTAACCAGTTTTGGCGTTCATCAATTCCTGTTGCGGACAATGAAGGAAATTGGAATTGATCCAAAGTATGACGACTTCTCTATCAAAATATCCGGTGGCCCGTTCGGCGATGTTGCAGGCAATGAAATGAAACTTTTACTAACCAGGGAACATGGTCAATTCCTCTATCCTAAATTAAAAATAACTGCAATTACAGATGGTCCGGCGGCAATGTATGATCCGGACGGAATCGACCGGCATGAACTCGAACGTCTTGTTCTCAAGTACAATCTCAATGATTTTTCTCCGGACAAGTTGAGCGGTGAAGGCGCTTATATTGTTTTCTCCCAGCCCGTACAGAACAACAGTACTGAGTATTACCGGCAAATTATCCGTCACAAAGGCACGTTGCACGAAAAACATCTTATCCGGGATGAATTCTCCCGACTGTTCCAGGGTAACCTCTATAACTATGCAGACATCTTCATTCCTTGTGGCGGACGTCCGTCAACCATCAATAGCGGCAACTTCAAAGACTATCTGCCTAACGGCAAACCCAGTTCCAAAGCGATTGTTGAAGGAGCAAATTCATTCATCACGCCGGAAGCCAGAATAAAATTGCAAGATGCCGGAGTTCTAATTGTCAAAGATGCCTCTGCCAATAAATGCGGAGTAATCACTTCATCGTATGAAATACTTTCAGGACTGATGCTGACAGAAACTGAATTCAAAGCAGTCAAGAAAAAACTGGTTCCGCAGGTAATGGATATTTTAGCCAAACGCGCCCAAGCGGAAGCGGAATGGCTATTTGCACAACACGCCGCAACCGGCCGCCGACTCACAGAACTTACCGATATGCTCAGTCGTGAAATCAACGCTAAAAATATTGTTGTAAGCACTTATCTGGACAAACACCCGGAAATAATCAGTGATGAAATAATTTTGTCCCATCTTCCGCCAATCTTCGCAGAACATTACCGTGATCGAATTAATCGCATTCCACTGGAATACCGCAAAGCCATCGTTTCCGTCGAACTTGCGTCAAGAATCGTTTACAGTAAAATCAACGCTCTTGATAATGAAATTAAACGAGTTACCGGTTAATCATTATTAAAGTCATAAAGACAATGATTTTGACGTGTATGGAAGGTTGATCGAAAATTATCAAATAATGACGATTAAATTACCCAAAAACAATATTACAATAAAAGGTGCATCTCCCTGCCCGGTTAACCCCTAAATCGTTTTATTGCGGATACCACGCAATACTGTTTATGAATAGCCAGAACATATATCTTTCCAGCTCAGAGAATTTCCAAAACCGTCGAACTACAGGCGTTGAGAATTTTTCTGCCGGCAAATTCTTCGCCATTCAACATATCCTGAAATTTGTTGTCTCCAAGATTAACGGTGACTTCTTTCTGACTAAAATTGAATAGAAACATAAATTTACGAGTGCCGTCGGTTCGAATCGTGGCGTGAACACCTATAGGAACATCTGAGGGCAGTGTCGTTATTATTTTTTCGGCGGTTATCAAATTGCAATAGAATTCAGTCATAAAATCATCACCAGCTCTGCCGGCAAGATAATATGCCCTGCCCTGCCCGTAACGGTTGACTGTCAACGCCGGACTGCCGGCATAAAAATCAGAACAAAACGTTGCCATAACTTTAGCGCCACGCAAATGGATTATTTCAGCGAATTCCACGACATTAAACTCACCGTTAATGCCAAGTTCATTATCGGCAGTCATTTTCAGTGATTGTTGGTCATGTGGAGAAAAACCGTCGAGCTCTTCATTCCAAATGCCGAATAATTCTTGAAGTCCTGCGCCGGGACGACCGCCGGTAAAACAATGATTGGTGTCATTGACATAACCTGAGAGATAAGTACAAACTAAAGTGCCGCCATCTGCAACAAACTTCTTAAGACGTTCGGCAACGCCTGGTTTTACCATGAACAACATCGGAGCGACTAACACTTTATACCGGCTGAAATCAGTTGTGCTCTCAATGACTTCCATTGGCACGTTTAGGTTCCACAAACTGCGATAGTGTGCCTGAACGGTTTCCAGAATCTTTTTATTTTCTTTGGTTGGTCCGCCACAAACATCAAGCGCCCAGCGGACTTCCCAATCATGAATAACCGCTGTTTGAACTTTAATTTCTGAGCCGACAACAGCATCAATTTTTTTATGAATTTTACCGATATTCGCGATATCACGAAATACCCGGGTATGCTCATTACCGTTGTGATCAACAACAGCACCGTGTAATTTCTCACAGCCGCCCTTGCCACTACGCCACTGAAAGTACATAGTGCCGTCAGCACCGTGACCAATAGAGAGTAGCATTTCGAGTTGATGTATGCCAGGACGTTTTAAACGGTAATAATCTTTCCAGTTAAGATTGCTTGGAGTTGATTCCATCATCAAAAAAGGTCTGCCTTGTTTCATAGAGCGATGCATATCATGATACATGCCGTAAACTGCTGCTTCACGAGCATAGTCAGCAGGATTGTCCCAGCTCGGATAGCAATCATCTGCAATAAAGTCACAAACTTCGGCAATGCGCCAGTAGTCAAGACATGCGGAAACCCCCATCATATTGGTTGCGGCTGGAATAGCGGGTGTTAATTCCTTCAGCGGGGCAGTTTCATGAAGGATAAAATCACAGCATTGCCAGGTATTAAATCGTTTCCAGTCAAGCGCCAGGCCATCCACACAGTAATCACGCGGATTAATCTGGTTCCAGTCGGTAAAACGATGACTCCAGAATTCTGTCCACCACGCATCATTGAGATTATCAAGACACTGATATTTATTTTTCAGCCAGAGCTGAAAGGCGCCTAGACATAATTCACAAAAACATTCTCCGCTGTATTCATTGGAAATATGCCATGCGGCAAGCGCAGGATGTTGCCGGTAACGTTCGGCAAGTTTGCGGTTTATCAACGCCACTTTTTTACGATAAACCGGTGAAGTCCAGCAGTGGTTGTGGCGGTTTTGATATGGTGTGCGCAAACCTTCGCGGTTGATCCGTCGGATTTCCGGATAACGTTGCGCCATCCATGCCGGCATAGCGCCGCTGGGAGTGGCAAGAATCGCATTATAGCCATGTTCAGCCAGTAAATCCATGATGTGGTCGAGCCAGTCAAAATTAAAGACGCCTTCTTCCGGTTCATAACTTGTCCAGGCAAAGATGCCAATGGAAAAAGTGTTGCAACCTGCCAGCGGCATTAACCGGAAATCTTCGTTGATGATTTCCGGATAGCGTTGCCATTGATCAGGATTGTAATCGCCACCGTGAAGAAAATGAGGGAATTTTTTAATAATCGGTTCGTAACGCATCATTCTTACTCTTTCACTATTTTGTTGTTATAACATTACAGTTTAATCGAATAAATTATCACCATTTTATTCTTGCAATTTTCAGTCTATGGCAGGAATAAGATAACGTGTCAAAAAAAGTAATAATTAACATTCAATAACTATGTTATTTATAGTATATAATATTTTGCACAAATAAGCAATCGTTAAATCGGGAAATGACATCTACAAAACGAGAAAAAATAAAAGGTACCATCAAAAACAAATTTAAAAAAAGTTTATCACTAGATAAAACTCAGTAAATTACGCCAAACTGATGGATAGGCAAATCATGTAAGAACAATGATATAAAATGGAAATTCTGCACTGATGGTTTAAATGACAATTAAAGTTTTAAAATGTCTTGCTTTTGAGATTATTTGTGTTTATATCCGCCAAAGATTGTTTTAACCGTATTGTATGCTAGCTTGGGTCGGCGAAATTCATCAACTGTACCCTTGTCATTAATACAACGGGGACGATTTAGCGCATAAGCACCGCGATAGGTGCGAATATCGCAGAAATGCCATAAAGCAACTCCCGCGATGGCATCATTGTCAACAACTTCCTGACAAACGATGCGCAAATATTCCTGTTGATATTCCTCCGACCAATGAGCGCAAACCGGGTCGCGCCAACCATAAATAGCCCCGGCGCCGATTTCTGACAGCAGAAATGGTTTATCACCGAGACCACGTTCCTCTATTCCTTTCAATAAAAAATTAATTTTGGGGATAATTTCACCCAGGGGCCGTTCATCGTCACGGTCATGAGCATACCAACCAGGGTAGGTGTTGAAAGAAACAATATCAATGTGTTCCAGAAATTTGTCATCCATTTCACGGCAGCTGGCATAGGTAAGTAAACGATGCGGGTCAAGTTCACGGAATAATTTGATAAGCGCCATATAACATTCGCGCGCTTCCTCAAGTTCGCTCCTGCCCTCATTAAGGAAACCACGAATTATGACGCATGGATTGTTGTAACTGGAATAAATCATTACTTCTGCCTGATTCAACTGAGCATCAACAAATTTCGGGTCAGCAAAATTCTTAGCCTGTGCCTGCCAGCTTAAGGTTTCTTCAAATACCAGAAATCCCATTTCATCACAAAGAGAGAGAAAACGCGGATCCTGCTGGTAATGGGAACCGCGCACAAAATTACAGCCAAGGTCACGAAGCATTTGCAAATCGCCGACCAATTGAGCCAAAGGAAGAGCCGGTCCAAACTGGAGATGACCTTCATGACGGCAGTAACCAAGCAATTTTACAGGTTTGCCGTTAAGAAGTATTTTTCCTTTTTGTGTTGCAACCTGCCTGACGCCGAAACGCACCGTCATGGAATCCATTTCATTTGCCACAGTAAGCGTATGCAGTTCGGGGTGTTCGGGAGACCATGGTTGGAAGGTTTTTAATTTAAGATTAAAAGTATACCGACCATCTTTGAACTCACAGTTTCGGCATATCTGTTCTTCCGTACCGTCAAGCAAGATTGTCAATGTCTGAACGCCAGGCGTTGAATTAACCTTAACGCACAATTCACCGCTTTTATAATCAACCGTATCAACGCCGATCCATTCAATCAGCGGTCCATCAGGAAGTTGTTGCAGTTCAACATCACGAAAAATACCGCCGTAGGCATAAAAATCGAAGTAAGGTTCCTGCAAAGGGTTGCGTTCATAATCAAAACGATTACACGCCATCACCACCAGCTCGCGTTTTTCCTTGACGGATCGAGGAATTTTGCATTCAAATGGTGTATATGCGGCATAATTTTCACCTACTTTGCCTCCATCAACAAAAACTTTGCAGTACATACCTACTGCACCGAAAAGTACTCTTGCGGCATAACCGGATTTTACAGTAAAGGTCGTGCGATAAAAGCCTATTCCCCGCTTGCCATTATATGCCGGTGATGCATCGAAAGCACCAGGCACATTAATTATGTCATCATATTCAATCCGTGCAATATCATCATTGTCAAAATCCACTGTTTCGGAAAATTTAAACTGCCACACCCCATTAAGACTGGATGTTTTTCTTTTATCCCACAGTGGAAAATTCATTCAATGATTCCTTTATATTTATAAAGTCTAATTATTAATTCCAGCAAACGTCGTGAATCCACTGTTTTGAAACAACGTCACCAATCCCCATGACCCAATTGATTGTTTTTTCATTACTTGTTGGAGCAACTCCCGCGATAAATTCGTGCTCACCGGCATCCAAGTCCAAATCCTTGTACTGATTTACCGGGCAACGGTGAAAACTTGGCGACATCCGTCCGCCTTCGCGTCCAAAAGCATATTCGCCATCAATCCAAACGCGACTGTTAGAAGAAGTATTGAACATTACTCTTACTTTTTGCCTGCTTTTCATTTTAAAATGAAAACGCATCAAATAAAGGCTGTCGGCCGGGATATTTTCCGCCGTAACACTCCCGGCAACTCCAGGAAATTCCACGCAATGACTTTCTGCTGGCATTGCCGGCTTAAACTTGTTCTCGTCCTGCGCAAACCATGGTCTGAAAATACCACACTCAGCGGTAATAGCGTATTTTGATAAATCCACAGTGCGATGTTCTTTATTAGCGTTGGGACGAACACGATTTCTCAAATCGATTATCATGTCAGTGAATCCGTCAAGGGTATCAGGATGAGTTATTCCAGTGATACCACTGTTGATAACGAGCTTGCGCCCGATAGGTTTCAGCCAGTTTTCAGGTATTGATGCAGGATTAATAATACCAAGAATCGCACCTGCAGTAGCAGCTGTACAATCGGCGTCACGACCACAGTTTGCAGCAAGACAAATAGTTTTGGCAAAATCGCCTTTTCCAAGCAACAACGCCATCACCGCAAAAGGAATATTCATCACAACATCAGTGAAGTTTTCACTACCCCAGCGATTGAGAATTTGTTCTCTCACCTTGAGCCAGTCACTACTTTCCTTACATAGTTTACGAGTATCCGATATTGCCTGGGATAAACGGCTTTGAACCGGTATCTCAGCTAACCCGGCATTTAACAATTTATCAATGTCATTTTCGATAAAAGCCATACTTTCCATAGCCGAGAGAAACTGTTCAGCATAAATCCCTTCACCTGCATGATCAACGCAGGCATCTTCATAGGCATACTGCGCAGCCAGTTCCGGTTTCCCCGGAGCCAAACATGCCCAGATTTCACTGCGAATTGCAGCTCCTAATCCGTCAACAAACCAGTTGCCATAAATTCCGGAATACGGCGCAGATATACCATGATGTAAATTGCGAATCGCAATGCCATATTCATCCCATGGAAAATCCACATGTTTAAGCCATGCTGAGGCAAAAAGGTCACGATCTACTACTGGAACAGCCAATTTGTCCATAACATATGCCCACAGTACCTGTAAATCCAAGTCGTCATTGGGAATCATATCAGTCGGCACCGGGTCATAAAAACTCAAATTCAATGGACCGTCACTGCCCTCATAGGGTTGTCCCAGCGTTCCACCAACAGCTTTACCAAGCCAGCAACCCATTACTTTTTCGCGATATAATTTATCATCCATGCTCATCCAGTCCTTTTGTTTTTTATTTTTTTTAGTTCAATTCAGTTAGCAATTAATTTATGATATTGACCATCAGATACGAGTAAGTTTCAAAGCAACAACCGAACGTGCCGGCAACTCAAAACTTTTAAACTCACCGGGAATGCCAGGAACTGTCTTAATCTTAATCTCCTTGCGTGTTGAATCATTGCGTGCATCCAGTGAGTCACCGGTGAAGCATTGCGCTGAGGAAAGTGTGTAACGCGATTGCGCAGAAAAATTTAATTTCCGCGGTACCGGTTCCTGATTGACAAGCAGTACCGCCAAACCATCAGGAGTAGTCACCGTCGTGGCAGAAAAAGTAGTTCCTTTGGTTTCCAATTTGGTACGATCTCCGGTAACACTGGCAGAAACAACATCTTTACCATTTTTGAAGCATGAACTCATTAACCTGAAAAGATCACCCTGCGCGGTAAAATAAGGAGCACATGGCTTGCTTTTTCCCGTCTCGTCACGTTGAGACATGTAATAAATGCCCCACGGACCACCGGATAAAGCATGCATGGCGGCAGCGGCAACTGATGGGCTGTTAATCATGCGATTCATCCAATCTGCAACTGACAAACAGCCGACCAGGGCATGAGTAGTATACCAGGATTGTTCCCAACTGGTCTGTCCTTTAGCTTTTTCTGGCCAGAAACCATATTCAGTAATCAGAAACTTGATACGATTGCTACCGGTAATCGTCAGAATATCCTTTTCCATCATTTTCTGTCGCATTGTCCAAAAACTGTTATCAGGCTGGTTTCCGGCATATAGCCGGTTGCCGAAGTAGGGATGAAAGACAAGAAAGTCTATTTGCGATCCAATTTCCTTAAGTACAGTACGATGCCAGATATCCCAATCACCACCATATTTCTGTTTGTAATCCTTCTGGTGATTCATGGTTGACGCTTGAGCGGCAAATCGTGCATTGGGGTCGATGCTTTTAATCGCCGCTATGATTTTACTACACTTGTCAGTATATGATTGGATCGTCGGAAAATTGTGATAAGCATCAGTGCCGTCAGATTCGTTGCCAAGTTCCCATGCGTAAATTGAAACTGGTTCCTTTACACCCAGAGCAACGCGTTTCGCCGCCCAGTTTTCCCCTTTGCCTCTTGGTTTAGCAGGATCGCCGGTGAGAAATTCAGCCAGATCGGCGGCTTCTTGCGGACTCTCATTGAGATTAACGCACCAAATTAATTTTGTATCGGGGTCAATACTTTTGACATGTTTTATCCACTCAATCGGACCATAACCGATAACATTTGCGATTGCCCATTTTTCAATTTTTTGAGTCGGTCTGGCCGCAAGTGGACCTATAGATTTTTTCCAGGATAGATACTGGGAATTGGTTCCGGCAACGCGAGAAAGATTTAGAGGGTAACCTTGCATCAGTTGAACCATGTCCGGACGGATTTCCCCGTTGCTTTTCTCATTCCAGCGCGGATTTTTGTGGTCGTAATTGGTGATGAGCGACTGTTGACCGGTCCAGTCAAAATTAAACCCGAGAATAGCCGGATTGTATGGTTTTAACTTCTGTTGTTCATTGACAACCATTTTTACCGGTGAAAGTTCCTGAGCAATAGCTAAATGTACAAATACCGACAATACTAAAAGCATAAAACTAACTTTGCGTTTAATCATCATGGAATGTTACCTTTAATGAAATTAATTATGTAAAGAACGGCTTAGAAATACTGTTACTCAATGAGTACACTATATATTATATTTCAAATGTTTAGGATTTCAAATCGTTATTAGCTGGTAAAAAATGAAAAACATGTTACAGAGCACAGCAATTAATATGGAAAAATTCAATTTTGCTTGAAAATGTCCTAATAATAGATAGGTTTATACTATAAATATTTTTCACTAATTGTTTTTTTAATTAATTCCAGTTAACAAAAAGATGTCAAACAGATATGATATTCAAACTTTCTATATTGTCGTTAAGTTTATTTCTACTGGCAAATATTAGCGGTTGCTCATCGGTAGGGTCCTATAATTCCAAGGAAGTTACTGATAATTCTATTCGCGGTAATATCATTCAACGTTGTGTTCAATACGAAGGCCCATCCCGCAATCCGGTGATAGTAATCCATGGATTTCTGGGTTCAAAACTGCGTAATACTGAATCCGGAAAAAACGTATGGGGTTCTTTTGACCCGATGGATTCACTATTCGGTCACGATGATTCGCATCTTCGCGAGCTTTCATGCAAAATGTCAATTGGCAGTCGTTTGACGGCAATTGATACAAAAGTCGAACCTTATTCATTTTTGGAAATGGTCAAAGTGCAATTTATGGGATTTCAGGTAAATGTCAATGCATATGAAGATTTACTTAAGATATTACGGGAATCCGGCTATGTGCAATATGAAAAACCACTACCGGAAGGAAAACATTTTTATTCACTCTTTCCATTCTACTACGACTGGCGTCGCGACTTGCCCTACAATGCGGCACGACTACATGAATACATACAAAAGAAAAGGGCTTATCTCCAGCAGGAATATGAAAAACTCTATGGTTTGAAAAGTTATGATATTCAATTTGATGTTGTCGCCCATTCCATGGGCGGTTTGCTTGCAGGTTATTATCTGCGTTACGGCGATGCTGACCTTCCGGTCGACGGAACGACGCCGGAAATTACCTGGAAAGGCAGCAATTACATTGATAAAGTACTTATTGTTGGGACCCCCAATGCGGGCTTTCTCGACACCTGTCAAGAGTTGATTTATGGTTTACAAGTAGCGCCGGGAACACCAATTTACCCTCCGGCGGTGCTAGGCACCTTTGCCACATATTATCAAATGATGCCAACTTACGGTTTTCGTTCTGTCCTTTACGAAGACGATCCGAACGGAACAGAAGTTGACATTTTTGATCCGGAAGTATGGATTAAAATGAAATGGGGACTGGCTAATCCGGATCAGGATAAATATTTAAAAATTCTTCTTCCTGAGGTAAAAGATGCTGGAGAAAGACGCCGGATTGCACTCGATCATCTGAGTAAATGCCTGCATCGAGCCCGGCAGTTTTCAGCAGCAATGCAGATAAAATCCAGACCTCCTGAAAATGTTGCGTTATTTCTTTTTGCCGGCGATGCAATTGAAACCAGTCGCACCGCATACGTAAACAGGAAAACTGGTGAATTCAAGGTTGTTGAGTATGCTTCAGGCGATGGCAAAATTCTTACATCCAGTGCACTGTTTGATTTGCGGGAAGACGGTTATTGGACACCGCATTTACGCTCTCCGATTACCTGGCATGGAACATTCATGCTTAATGCGGCTCACATGGGCATAACCAGAAGCAGTGCATTCAATAGCAATGCTTCATTCTGCCTGCTTGTCACGCCAAGTGTCAAGCAGGACAAACGGGACAAAAAAACGCTTGACAGATATCAGCCTAACATCCCCAAAATTGAATATCTTGGCGATGGAATCTTTAACGAAAAAAATGAGCAGGAAAAGTCTGGCGGCAAATAGATTTGCATGTATAATTTTTTAATTTGTCAAGTTTGAAATTTTGTTTGTTGCGATAATAATATCATCTGTAAAAATGATGGCTTTGTTTAAATTAATTATTGATGTATTTTATGACTGTGATATTTATAACTTTTCAACAATATAATACTTTTTATTGAAAACATATTTAAAAATATTTGGGTTTAAGAATACATATCATGTTCAGTCTTGCAACTTTAATATTATATTCGTTTATAAAAGATTAGTTAGATTTACAATCGTCAACAGAAAGGATAAAATATGGAATTATTTTCAGTAATCAATAAACGCCGTACGACTCGTTGTTTTAAACAAATAAAAGTAAAAAAGGCAGCTATCAGAAAAATGATTGATGCCGCAAGAAAATCTCCTTCGGGCGGGAATATGCAACGATTACGTTATATTGTTGCCAGCGAAAAAGAAATCGTCAATAAAATATTTTCTAATACTGCCTGGGCGGCGTTGGTAAAACCAATGCGGAATCCTGAACCTGGAAAAAATGCTCCACTCACTTTTATTGCAATAGTCGGACCATCGGCTGGAGAATTTATCCTTCATGCTGATGCTGGCGCAGCAATTCAAAGTATGCAACTTGCCGCTACCGCCCAAAATTTAAGTTGTTGCTGGTTAGGTGCATTTAACCGCAATGAAGTAAATCAAATTCTGAGTATTCCCGATTCGTCAACAGTGCTCTATCTTCTAGCAGTAGGATACCCTGACGAATCACCAGTGATGGAAAACATTCAGGCCGATGCACCAACCAAATACTTTCTTGACAAAAATAACAGACTGCATGTGCCGAAATACACGATTAACGCAATAACAAAATGGATTTGATTAAGAAACTCATTCTACTTGTGATTGAGGGTCATCACTTGCCAATAATATTTTCCCATGGTTGCTTATAAAAATCGGCTTTATTACTGAAAACATTATATTTGACAATGTGAAACAAGGCAGAAATCCCGTCTTTCCAAGTTATTTTTTTCCCGTCGTTATATTTTCTTGGATTATAGGAAATAGGCACTTCCCAAATTCTTATTTTTCTGGATTGCGCCAATTTTGCAGTGAACTCAACTT
Organism: uncultured Victivallaceae bacterium; assembly: GCA_964392985.1. GTDB lineage: Bacteria > Verrucomicrobiota > Lentisphaeria > Victivallales > Victivallaceae > CAYMSF01. The sequence goes on from CAYMSF010000022.1 coordinate 35,544, forward strand.
CGATACCGAAACGGCAGGAATTCAAATTGATATTCTGAATCACTTCGCGACGAAACGCCTTATAACAGGTTTCCATATCAGTCAAATGAATATCCGAAAAAAGATTGGAAACAAATGTAAGAAATTTGTTGCCCATTTCATGACGAAAATAGCGCACTTGCCCTGGAGTTCCCATGAAACGTGAACCATATACAACGTCCGCACGGCCCTCAACAAGCGGGGCTAACACTAACTGGTAATCAGACGGGTTATATTCAAAATCGGCGTCTTGAATAATGACAAAATCCTTTTTTGCCTCAGAAATCCCGCGGATTACGGCGGCACCTTTCCCTTGATTAACTTCCTGATGGAGTAACGTAATTCCATCTTGCCCGCGCAAAGTTTCCAATCGTTCACGGGTGCGGTCTTTTGAAGCATCGTTGATTATAATAATCTCACCGGTTTCATGACGAGCCTGTACACGTTTGACAATTTCAAGAATTGTATTTTCCTCATTGTAAACAGGTATTACCACACTTAGACATTTTTCAGCACTATTCATTTATTATTTTTCCTGATTTTTGTTGCCAAGTTCAATAGAACGGGCTGTTGCCGCGGCAACAGCTTTAATGACAGTACCGCTAAAGGCATTCTCCTCCAAAACAGCAAGGCCACGAATAGTGGTACCGCCGGGGGAAGTTACCTGATCACGCAGTTCCATTGGATGTAATCCTGATTGTATCACCATCATTGCGGCGCCGGCAACAGTTTGCGCTGCAAGTTTTAAGGCGATTTCGCGGGGAAGTCCATTATTTACACCACCGTCTGTCAATGCTTGAATAAATTCAAACACATACGCTGGTCCACTGCCACTTAACCCTGTTGTCGCATCCATCAACGCTTCGGGTACTCGACAGGAAACGCCAAACGAATTGAGTATCCCTTCTGTCAACGCTAATTCTTCCAATGAAATATTTTCAGATGGAGAATATGCTGAAATCCCCTGCCCGATTAAAGCAGGAGTATTGGGCATCACCCGGACAATCCGTTCACTGCCGGTGAGTTTTTTTAAAGTCGCAATTTTGGCACCGGCAACGATAGAAAGAATTAAACGGTCACGTAAAAGATGAATTTTACCAGATAACGCCTCTGCAAGATACTGTGGTTTGACCGCTATAATTACAACCTGAGAATTGCCAATCATTTTGTCCAAATCCCCGTTATCAGCAAAAATACCGGTAACTGTTTTAAAGTTTTCGGAAGCGGCAGGGGAAATGTCAAAAGCCATAATCCGTTCACGGACAAAACTTTCCTTAACCATTCCAGCAGCGATTGCACATGCCATTTTACCGGCACCCAGAAAAAGAATCTTTGATTTTTCCATAATTATTATCCTTTTATAGCATCAACAATACGCCAGACAATTACAATCCAGCCGACAATGAAGAGGTAGTTTGAAAAAATACTTATTTTGCCATATTGCAGTATCTTCAATAATATTTCAATGGCAATATAACCGGTTATAGCAGAAACAGTAAATCCTATTGATAAATTTATATTCATAACGCTTCGTGCGGTAAATTCTTCCTGACATGCTTGTGAAATAATTTTTACCAATAACATACCACCAATAATCGGGATGGAAAGAAAAAATGAAAACCTTGCAGCGGACACCTTTCCTAAACCTTGCCATAATCCTGCGCTAAGAGATGTTCCAATTCGTGATATCCCCGGAACAATTGCCAGACTCTGACATAACCCGATAACCAAAGCTTGTTTCAAATTTATTGTCTCATTTTTTACAGCAACAGGTAACTTATCAGCATATTGCAAAATAACACCGCTAATTAAAAATCCGACGCCGATAACACCGAGTTCGGAAGTTAAATATATATTCCATCCAGTCAAGTATACAATAAAGCCAACAATTCCTGCCGGCAAAGTCCCTATGATAATAGCAGCAATCATTCTGCGACCGTTACGATTTAACAAACAAATTAAATCCTGACAGTAATATACAATTATTGATAACAGGGTACCGGCATGCAGAACGATTGATATATAAGCCGAATCGTCAAAGTTAAAATCAAAAGCGCAACACAGCGCGGCAAGATGTCCGGAAGAACTCAACGGCAGGAACTCCGTTAACCCCTGAACTACAGCTAAAAAAAAGATTTTCAATGTTTCCATAACAGACACCTGATAAATTTCTTGACTTAAATCTACACTGCAAATCAAAAGTAAGCAAGAAAAAAAGTAACAGTTGTAGGATATTAGCAAGGCAAAGCCGTTCGATATAAGAATTATTATCTAAACTATTGACGATACGTCAAACAACTCAATCCGAACCGAATTTCTACAAGCTTAAAGATATCAATTATTTCACTGGAGACGCAATCTATAGAAAATTGTATGGTGAAAACAAATAAAATCAATGAATAGTTGAAAGTTTATCACTAATTTTTGTGTGATGCAAAAGACTCTCTATGGATGTTTAGATACTCCGGATACTTATCCACCATTGCATAAATAGCCTTTATGTATTCTTTGACCTGTTCCTTAGAACCGCAAATACTTACAGCGCCTGAAAATCCGCCATCTTCTGTCGGCATCATTAAATTGCCTAATGCAATAAACCCGTTGAGCTGGATATCTGTTAATGGACTTACGAACATTTCAGCATCCTTAAGTATAGTTACTCCAGCAGTGCCTAATATTTCATTCAAAGATTTAGGAAAAAACAAACGCATCAGGTGATAAAATAATGGATGAATCATAGCGTATAATTCAAGCAACTCACTGCTCTCACTCTTCCCGATTCTGGTTGTAAACATTCGCCGGTTGAACTCTTTTTGATAGTTCAGGAAACCGTGCAATGGATTCTTTGAGTCAAAAAATTTGCCTGGTCTGATAAAAATAAGACTGATATTACGTTCATGCGGACACTCACTAAGAGTTGAACTGTCAACCGGGAAAAGAAATTTTCTTTCTTTAAAGTAATCGTATTGTGCTAACCCCCAAATTACCAGACTGGCGATTGAAGCCTGCCCCCCCATTTCCGATTGATAATGAGAGTTGAGATAACGTCTCAGTTTAATAAAAATCTCAAAATTAACATAGATTCTGGCACGGAAAATTTTATTCCCAAAATAAAAAACCTCAGGATGGGCGGCGGGAGAATGCAATGCCGGATAAAACACAGAACCGCATTCGCCCCACTCTGACTTCAAGTTGCGTAGCATTTCCTGCATCGGCATTCCATCCACTGGCACATGGTGATGCTGGAACCATAGATCAGACTCGGAAAAATCATGAGTAAAACGACAAATAATATTTAACAGTCCAAATCCTGGATGACGTCTGGCTTTAAGGTTCGGTGTTGCCATTCTCGCACGGAGAAAAATTTGTGAATCCTCTGACGGCGGCAAAGTTTCAAATTGAATAAACGTGCCATTCAACACCCTTTCAATCAGATGGTTAAGTTCACTTTTCGCGGCAGAGTGAATATTTTTCTGCTGTTGTATCCAGCTTAAAATTCTTTTCTGTAAAATTCTGGCACGGCTATGACCACTCACGGAATTCAGCAAGTTATAAATCCTGCAAAATTCTTTAACTGTACTTTTCACCAACGCATCGTTCAACATGGAGGACGGTGAGGCATGCGAGTCAAAATAAAGTACGAGGTTATCCAATTCTCCACTTCTATTAAACTGTCCTTCAATTATATCAGTAACCAGTAGTTTTTTTCGTTTCACCATCAAATATCCCCAATCCAGTGTCCAATGACATGCCGGGTTTATACTGATAAAACTTATCAACCGTGGTATCAACAAAGCCTTAGCGGATTCAATATTTACGGGAATTGTATTTTTTCCAGCATAGTTCAACCTAAAACTGGCTAAAATAAATTTTGAGTATTCATTCCGCAGAAATACTCCGGTCGCGCGCCGCCAACCATTTTCTTCGGCATGGAAACCCATTTTCTTAAAGAATTGTAGTAATTTAATTATGAGCATAAAGAAGAATGTACCCAGACTCCAGCGATCAACCAGACGACGCATTTTCAACCGGTCAATATATTGAGCAGATGATTTCACAATTTGATCAACGGCGGAGGGAACAATGTTTTTGTTATTCACCGCCTCAGAATTATTCAATTCATGTGGTAAAGTTTCAGAAAGAGGTACAAATTCTCCAGGCGGGATATTAAGGAATTCCCGAATCAAACCCGCAATTATTTCCGGTTTTTCCTCTTGCGGCGAATGACCGCAATCAGGAATTATTTTCAATTCGGCATTGGGTAGTTCATGCAGAAAAAGAAAAGCATCTTCAACGCTGATAATCCGGTCATTTTCACCCCATATAATAAGCTTAGGCAGATCAAGATGGTGGAGATTGTCAATGAGATAACGCTGATTGGCGATAGAAATCTGTTTCGCTGCAGAAATCAAGCATTCCTTGGCATTCGGTTGTCGCAAAATATCAGCATATTCTTTGACAACCGCCGGAGTAATTTTGCTTTCATCATGGTAGGCTTCTCGAAGCACCATCGCCGCCATTAAATCCTCTTGCGCAAATTTCAACAGGACATTCTGCGGAGAAATAGCGGCAAGGTCATCAATAAAATCAGGTAATTTGAGAAACATACCGGCACTGTCAATTAATACCAGGCGTGAAACCAAAGCTCTTACTTTTGCGTTAAATAGTGCAACCAGGCTGATTATCCCCCCCATGGAATGTCCAACGAGGACAACATCGTGCAAATGCATACGTCGAATAAATGCAGCTAAAATGATTGCCTGATCATAAATGGCAAGATGAGCATCACATTTTTTTTCAGAATAACCATACCCTTTCAGGTCAATGGTGATATAACGGAATCCGGATGGCAGGCATTCAATAAGTTTCATCCAGCTGAATGAAAAAGATGCAAAGCCATGAACAAATAATACCGGAGTCCCTTCGCCATGTTCGGTATAAGCGATAGAGACTTTATTGATTTTCACATACTTATAATCTTTTACGTTCATTTTTTATTCTCATGATTGTTATCGTCCGTTGCGTCAGACGGATTTGATTTTAACATTGGCAGAAAAATAAAAAAGGTTGTTCCTTTTCCCAATTTGCTTTTTACTTGCACCCACCCATGATGGTTGGATACAGTACCGTAAACCATGGCCAACCCCATTCCAGTTCCCTTGCCAATGGGTTTGGTAGTAAAAAACGGCTCAAAAATACGTTGCATCGTGGTCTTGTCCATGCCACAACCGTTATCCTCAAGGGCAATACAATAAAAATCTTCAGGATTAACCTTTTGATTTGTGCCCACCGGATTTATCTTGACATCAAATTTATCTGCAGGAGCAACGCGTAAATTTAATTTCATGTCTTTATTTACATTGCTTTCCATTGCGTCTCTGGCGTTAATTAAGAGGTTGATAATAACTTGCTGTAATTGTACACTGTCGCCGCGTATCTGCATTTTATCATCATATATATCCAGCGTCATGTCTAAACTTTTCTGACTGTTCGGCATAAAAAGTTCAGTTGCCTTCTTTACTAATTCAGCAAGGGAAAGCGTAGATTCACGATACTTGCCTTTACGCGCAAATCCAAGCAATTGTTCAGTCAACTCTCCTGCTTGTTCTGATATTTGAGTTATTTTATCCAAATGACGCAACAATTTAGGATCATCATATTTGTGAATAAGCCGGATCACGTCAAGATGTCCCAGAATGGCATGAATGTGGTTATTGAAGTCATGCGCGATACCACCGGCAAGTTGCCCTACTGCCTCGAGACGCTGAGAATGAGCTAACTGTTCGCTGAGTCCCTCTTTTTCACGAGCCAACCGGCTTTCTTCGGTAATATCACGACCAACCAGCACTTGCATATTTACGTTACGAAATTTTATTGTTGATACCGCCATGTCAAGATAAACAGATTTTTTGTCCTCCAATGCAATGTAACACTTGAAACGGTTTACCTTCACACCACTAAGGGTATCAAGCATGGTATGGGAATCAAAATGCCATTCTATCGTACGTCCATTTTCATCTTTTAACATTGTAGGGAGATGCAGCCCGACCAGTTCATTTTTTGATTTCACATTAAGCATTCCCGCAGCGGCAATATTTGCATCGAGAATCCCGCCGTTTTGATCAAGCAAAATAATCATCTCACTGGCATTTTCTACAACCATGCGATAACGCCCTTCCCATTCCCGCAGATATTTTTCCAGCGCCTGGGCTTTACCATAACCGCCAAAAAAAGCAACTATAATGTCAAAAGCACCACGATTTACACCTTCAACCTCATATTCGACTTTGTATAAATATATTGTAATCAGCAAACTGATCCAAATCGTTGCAAATGATTTAACCAGAAACGAATTATTTATACCAGCCCACCATTGAGGTTGCTCCCAGTACGCCACCGCAAGATATACAATAGAATCGACAATCTGAGTAAATACCAGAGCTCCAAGCACACAGAAAAATAAGCGACATCTGGCATTTCTTAAACGTTGAAAAAAAATCGGAAGAAGAAACAAGTCAAATAATTGAGCAAGGGTAGAAGCGGCCATAAGACGTCTTGCCTGCTGCAGTAAAAAATCAAGTGAATCTGCAGACGTACCCTGAGAAATTGAAAATCCCATCCAATTACACTGTAAACTCGTCAAACTGCCCAGATACATAAAGAGTCCGAATGCTGTTAACGCCCCGATAATCATGCGCTGTGCAGCCAGAGTTCCTTCAGTAACATAAACCAGCATCAGTGCAGCAAGATAAGGTAGAAATAAGACTGTTGTGCCGACACTGAAATCCATGCCCAGGTTCAACAAATGAACTTTTAAATCAGCGGCGGTAACAAATTGTGTAAAAGCGAACAGCAAACCCACAGAAACATAAAATGCAGCATTGCCGATAACTTTACGCTGGCTGTGCAACAACCCCAGACCAACAAAAACAAATGTCATTTCAAGAAATGTCAGTAACGACGCATAAAAGCTTTCCAAAACCAAATCCTTTCCCGTTGAACCGACTGATAGTCTTCAAAACTTATGTGGTTTGTATGAAATATCTAATATATTTCCCGCTATTGATTGTTTTTTACCGTCTTTAAGCGTTCACGAATCATCGATGCTCGACATATATCACGTTCATCAGCTTCCAAATCCCGTCCGGCAAAACGTTGTAAATGAGCAGGATGTATAGTAACAAAAAGGTCATTGACAGTATGTAAATCCACGATGGAAAACATACCCATGTCAACCCCCATTCTAATCCCGGAAAGTGCATTCATAGCGTCCTCGCTTGAAACAATATATGAATGACGCAAAGTTCCATAGGACCTGCCAACTTTATCAAGCAGAAAATATTGATTTTTTTCCAACAGGTTTAGTCTGGCATTTTTTTCGTGATTTATTAACTGTTTTATTACGCTGCTTATCCGGTCAATAATCTGCAATTCAGATTCACCAAGTGTGCTCTGATTTGAAATTTGGAAAAAATTACCTTGATTATCAGTACCCTCGCCAAAAAGACCGCGAACAGCAAGTCTGAGCTTGCTAATACCCTGTATAGCAGCGCCAATCTGGCCGGAAAAAACCAAACCGGGCAGATGAAGCATTACCGACGCACGTAAACCAGTTCCAACATTTGTCGGACACGAAGTCAAATAACCGATTTTTTCGTCATAAGCAAAAGGTAAATGTTTCCCCAATTCGGAATCAACGGTGCTGATACGATCCCAGACTTCATTAAGTTTGAATCCAGGAGAAATAGCCTGCATCCGGATATGGTCTTCCTCATTAATCATAATGCCGACTGATTCATCCGGTTTCAACACTACCGCAGAACTGACACCACTTTTGACAAATTCATTACTGATAATCCGGCGCTCCTGCAATAGACCTTTTTCCAGCGAGTTCAATTCCGCCATTTCCAAAGTTATGGTATCGTTTCCCATACATTCAGACTTGGCAATTCCAAGTTCAATCGCCGATTTTACATTTTGTAATTGCTCTGGCGGTGATGAGACAGGAAAAGGTAAACCTTTAAGATTCCTGGCCAGTCTTATTCTTGAGCTGATGGCAATATCATTATCGGTGCTGCTGTTATCCAGCCAGGATACTTTATTACCCAATAATGTGTCAATTTTTTTATTCATTATGCACAGCGCTTTTACTACTGTTTGTCTTCATTTTGCGTTTTAGTTTTGCAATTTCATCGCGAGCCGTTGCCGCTTTTTCATATTCTTCACGTAAAATAAAATCTTCAATATCTTTTTGTAAACTCATAATTTTCAACATCAACTGCGAAGACACACTATTGACATCATCTCCCGGCTTTTTACCAACATGAACCCGCCCATGATGCATATTGCCTATAGCACCGTCAATTATATCTCTAAAGGTTGCATAGCACTGATCACAGCCCAGACGTCCAGTGTTACGCAACCCCTGAGTATTCCAGCCGCAACCAGGACACGTCAAAGGCTTTGATTCGTTAGAACTGTCAGCTTTTTTTGCCGATGCCTGCATTTCCGGCGATTTCATCTTTTCAGTAAGGTTGTAGAGCATTTCCGCTAATTTAAAACCGCCAATTTCCACAGCTGGTCCATCAGCAGTTTTTCGTGCAGCACATTCACTGCAAATATGCAAAATCTTTTTATTACCACCTGATATTTCCTGAATATGAATAGTAGCTTCATTCTTACTACATATAGCGCAAAGCATTTAATACCCTTTCATTTCACTGTAATCATGATTTCAGCAAGTCAAAACTATACTTTAAATTCAATATAGTTCAACTATAACACAAAAGCAAGAAAATTCTACTTTGCATATACCGCAAAAAAACATGTGTGAAACTTATAACAATTCGTAAAAAATTATTACCTCTCAAAATGGGTATCATAATATTTACTCCAAACACAAAAATGCGACAACCAGAGTGACAAAATGCCCCACTGTGACTAAATTATTGAAACAATGCCCGAAAAACAATAAATTGGCAAGTATTAATATCAAATATTTAATATTTCATGCAAAACCAGTGCTAATTATTAAGTTTAAACACTATTTTTGATTTATGAATTTTACGATTAAAAAGTAAAATATCAACAAAAAATATATATAAACAATAAATTGGCATACATCATGCTTTACTAATCGTGAGTTTTCAAATTTTAATTATTTAATTAATGAGGTACTATATGGGTAAGATACTAGGAATTGACTTAGGTACAACAAACAGTTGTATGGCCATTATGGAAAATGGTGAAGCGAAGGTTATTGCCAATGCAGAAGGCAACAGGACAACCCCGTCAATTGTTGCTTTTACTAAAAGTGGTGAGCGTCTGGTTGGGCAAACTGCCAAGCGACAGGCAATAACAAACCCTAAAAATACAATCTTTTCTGTTAAGCGTTTCATGGGCAGAAAATTTTCGGAAGTAGGGCGTGAACGTGAACTGGTGCCTTACGAAGTTGTTGAGGCAAAAAACGGGGACGCACATATTAAAATACATGATAAGACCTACTCGCCACCGGAAATTTCAGCGATGATTCTGCAAAAGCTTAAGGTTGATGCTGAAGCATATCTTGGTGAGGAAATAAAACAGGCGGTTGTTACTGTTCCTGCGTATTTCAATGACAGTCAGCGTCAAGCCACAAAAGATGCCGGCAAGATTGCCGGTCTGGAGGTTTTAAGAATCATCAATGAACCTACTGCGGCATCACTTGCTTACGGTTTAGACAAAAACAAGATAGAAGAAACTGTAGCGGTATATGACCTGGGTGGTGGAACTTTTGATATTTCGATTCTGGAAATTGGCGAGGGTGTTTTTGAAGTGAAAGCCACCAACGGAGACACTCATCTTGGCGGTGACGATTTTGATCAGGTTTTGATGAATTTTCTAGCTGATGAATTTCAGCGTGAAAACGGCGTGGATTTACGCAAAGATCCACAGGCCTTGCAACGGTTGAAAGAAGCTGCAGAAAAAGCCAAGTGTGAGCTTTCCTCCAGTATGTCAACTGATATCAATTTGCCATTCATTACCATGAATCAAAGCGGTCCGTTGCATATGAACCGGACACTTTCTCGTGCTGACTTGGAAAAGCAGACTGACAGCTTAGTGGAAAGAACCGTTAATCCTTGCAATGCATGTATCCGTGACGCAGGTATCAGTACATCGAAGATTAATGAAGTAATATTGGTAGGCGGAATGACCAGAATGCCTAAGGTTACGGAAAAAGCCAAGTCTATTTTCGGTAAAGAACCGCATAAAGGAGTCAATCCAGATGAAGTTGTCGCTGCAGGTGCGGCAATTCAAGGGGGAGTCCTGGGCGGAGAAGTTCAGGATATAGTTCTACTGGATGTTACTCCGCTTTCCCTCGGCATTGAGACTTTGGGCTCAGTATCTACCAGACTTATTGAAAGGAACACAACAATCCCGACCCGCAAGAGTGAAATATTCAGTACTGCTGCCGATAGCCAGCCGTCAGTTGATATTCACGTATTGCAGGGCGAGCGTGAAATGGCCAAAGACAATAAAAGTATTGGACGTTTCCGTTTGGACGGAATTCCGCCGGCCCCGCGCGGTGTGCCGCAAATTGAAGTTACCTTTGATATTGATGCGAACGGTATCCTGCATGTAACGGCAAAGGACCTGGGTACTGGCAAGGAACAGAAAATTACTATCACCGCAAGTTCAGGGTTATCTGATCAGGAAGTTGAGAAGATGGTAAATGAAGCGAAGGCGCATGAATCGGAAGATAAAGCATTGAAAGAAAAAATTGAAGTTAAAAATCATGCAGATTCAATGATTTACCAGACCGAGAAACAGCTGAAGGAATATGGCGATAAGGTTCCTGCTGAAATTAGAACACCGGTAGAAGAAGGAATTGCAAAACTTAAACGTAATCTTGAAGCGAATGATACTGAGGCAATGAAGTCAACAATGACAGAATTGGAACAGCATCTGATGAAGCTTGGACAGGAAGTTTATCAGCACAGTCAGCAGAATGCCCAAAATGCAAATGCTGGCAGTAGTTCCGCAAATGCTTCAGAAAATGATAAAGGTTCTGGAACAAAGCCTGCTGACAGCAATATTGTTGATGCAGAAATAGTGGATGATGAAAAATAAATTTAAAACAACAGATCGTGTGTGATATGCGATCTGTTGTAATTAATTATTTAAATAAACAACCTTTAACCAAAACAAGGAGATCCAAAAATGGCAAAAGTCAAAATTAAACCGCTCAGCGACCGTGTACTGCTCGAAATCGCAGAAGACGCCGCAGAACAAATCAAGGGTGGAATCGTTATTCCTGATTCAGCCAAAGAAAAGCCACAGGAATACAAAGTAATCGCAGTTGGAACAGGCAAGAACGATGACAAGGGTAAGAAAATCCCGTTTGATGTTCAAGTCGGTGACACTGTCCTGACCAGTAAATATGGTGGCACAGAGGTCAAGTATAATGACAAGGAATACAAGATTGTCAGCGCTGAAGATATCCTCGCGATCATCGGTTAATTAACAAAATCAAACAATATAAATCCATTTAAAAGGAGATTTAAATTATGCCTAAACAATTGCTTTTTAGCGAAGAAGCTCGCCGCCAGGTACTTTCTGGTGTTCAACAGCTCAGCAAAGCTGTAAAAGCTACTCTCGGTCCCAAGGGACGTAATGTTGTAATCGACAAGAAATACGGTTCTCCGACCGTTACAAAAGACGGCGTTACTGTTGCAAAAGAAATTGAATTGGAATGTCCTTTTGCCAACATGGGCGCACAGATGGTGAAGGAAGTTGCCAGCAAAACTTCTGACATTGCCGGTGATGGTACAACCACTGCAACGGTTCTGGCTGAAGCGATTTATCGTGAAGGCTTGAAGAACGTTACTGCCGGTGCGAATCCGATGGAACTGAAACGTGGTATTGATAAGGCTGTTGAAGCGCTTGTTAATCAGTTGACCAAGCTTTCAAAAAGTGTTGGTGATAGAGAACAGGTTGCACAAGTAGCTACAATTTCCGCCAACGGTGATGCTACTATCGGCGAAATTATTGCAGAAGCCATGGACAAGGTTGGCAAAGACGGTACTATTACCGTTGAAGAAGCCAAGACCATCGAAACTACTTTGGACGTAGTTGAAGGCATGCAGTTCGACAAGGGCTATTTGTCACCATACTTCGTTACTGACACAGAAGCAATGGAAGCATCTCTCGAAGATTGCTACCTGCTTATTAACGAAAAGAAAATCAGCAGTCTTAATGATATGCTGCCGTTGTTACAGATGGTTGCCAAAGAAAGCAAACCTTTGTTGATTATTGCTGAAGATGTTGAAGGCGAAGCTCTCGCTACCCTGGTAATCAACAAGATGCGCGGCACTCTTAATGTTTGCGCGGTCAAGGCCCCCGGTTTCGGCGATCGCCGTAAAGCCATGTTGCAGGATATTGCGATTCTTACTGGCGGTACCTGTATCACTGAAGATTTGGGCATTAAACTTGAAAATGTTACCGTTTCTCAACTGGGCAAAGCCAAACGCATTACCGTTGACAAAGAAAACACAACAATCGTTGAGGGAGCAGGTTCACAGAGCGCAATCATCGGCAGAGTCAATCAAATCCGCAAGGAAATTGAAGAAACCACTTCCGATTACGACCGTGAAAAACTCCAGGAACGTCTGGCAAAACTCGCTGGCGGTGTTGCAGTAATCAATGTTGGCGCAGCAACCGAAACCGAGATGAAAGAAAAGAAAGCTCGTGTTGAAGACGCTTTGCACGCAACTCGTGCTGCAGTTGAAGAAGGTATTGTCCCTGGAGGCGGCGTTGCACTCATTCGTGCAGTGAAAGTACTCAAAGATCTCAAGCTTTCCGGCGATGAAGCCATCGGTAAGAGTATCGTTGAACGCGCCATTGAAGAACCGTTGCGTCAACTTGCCGCAAACGGCGGATACGAAGGCAGTATCGTAGTTAAAACTGTTTTTGATATGAAAGCCTCAGAAGGTTTTGATGTTGCCACCGGACAGTATGTTGACATGCTGAAATGCGGTATCATCGATCCGACCAAGGTCACACGTTCAGCGCTGCAGAATGCTGCATCTATTTCCGGCCTGCTTCTTACTACTGAATGTCTTATTACTGACATCAAGGAAAAAGACGCTGCTCCTGCCGCAGGAATGGGTGGCGGAATGGGCGGAGGAATGGGCGGCATGGGAGGAATGGGCGGCATGATGTAATTCATCCCGTTTCCCGGATCGCACTTGATCTATACGGCGTGGCTGAAAAGCCACGCCGTTTTTATTTAAGCTTTTATTATATTTATCAACAATCATAACCAGGATAAATTATGAAATTAGAATAAAAATCAGTTATCCAGTATAGTTTTGTTTCAAATCAATATTATATTCTAGCCTGCGTTCCTCTTATTAATAAAAAATAAAAAGAGAAAATAATATTATGCTGATAAAATTATTGACGATAGGCAGCATTAAAGATAAATCAATTGCAAGCAAAACAGCCGAATACGAAAAACGTATTTCAGCTTTTGCAAAAATAGACATTGTTGAGTTTAAGGATGTAGACAAGGAAAAAGAAACACTTAAAATCATTGAGGCTTTAGCGAAAGAAAAAGGATACATCATCATTTTAAGCGAGGATGGTAAAACCGTCAATTCTCACAAATTCTCAGAAATGTTATCAAAAATAGACCGCAAAATAGTCTTTGTTATCGGTGGACCGTATGGTCTTAGTGAAGAAGTTAAACATAAAGCCAACTATGTTTTATCACTTTCTCCAATGACATTCACCCATGAACTGGCAAGAATGTTGCTGACAGAACAAATTTACCGGGCTATTGCTATAATGCGCGGAATAAAATACCACAACGATTAAATCATCCCTGATACAACAGGGAAGATTCATAATTTAACGGATTAAAGTGTTAAATCATAGCGCCGATGAATAATTTTCAACCCGCCAGTAATTTGTCCAGCATGTTGTCAACTGCTGTTTTAAATGCCGGATGTTTTTCCATCTTCAAATTGATTTCCGCTAATTCCACAAAGTAATTATCAAGTTCCTTTTCCGGTTCAAGTGACGGCATGTTGTCATTATTGCGTTCTAATATGTATTCGACATCCGTATTGGGGTTGACGTCATAAACACCATCATTACCATAAATGGAACCGCCGGAAAGTGTGAAAAATTCATCTGCATACAGACCACCTGCATCAGTACCGGTTACAGGGATAAATACACCCAGCGGATTGGTGAGCGGATTCAACGCAAGCCTTTCCTCCATACCATCATAAGCTAACTCGCCTTGAGACATCGGCACGTCAACAACCATCGATGGATAACTGAAACCGGAACTGTTGGCATTATTGTCATTAAGCCCTTTGAATGATCCTGCATAATCAAAATTAGTTCCAGGCGCTGCGACCGCAAAAATACCACTTTTACTAATGTTCATAACTTCAGTTGACCTCATGGTTCCCAAGTCGTTAATCGGACTGCTGTTGACAGTAGCCCAATGCCAAACCTGATAATTAGAAAGCTCACCAATATTGCCCAAATTTGCGCCTTCTTCACCTTTATTCCAAGCAAAGGAAACGTCGTAGGCAGTAGGAGTATCGCTGGAGATTGTCCATGTACGATGAACAGCGCTATCAATGCCGAGGATAGTTTGTCCGTTCACTGTAGCTTGTCCCGTAACATTGCCATAAGTTTGCACACCAAAAATCATATCAGGTGAATTATTTTGAATTGAAACCATACTCGCATAAGTGTCACTGCCGATCCAAAAATCGGTAGAAACTCCGACAAAGGCCATTAAGCGCAAAGTACCATTTGTATCAGTTACAAAATAATTGCTTTCTCCTGCTCCGATTACGCTGTTTCTTACCTCAACAATATTGCTGCCAATATAAAATTTACCGGCAGAGAAAGAGAAGTCATTAAGTACTGTCAGTTTGCCACTTTGCAATTGAACTCCTGCAAGATTGCTTACGGATACGTCATGCAAACTTGCACTGCCACTGAGATTGATATTTTGGCGGGATATGCCGTCAAAGCTAATAGTACCGTTCGAAATTAAATTACCGGCATTATTAAGATTGCCTGATAGGTGCATAGTACCTGTACCGCCGTCAAGACTCGCGCCTGAACTGACAGTCAAGGTAGCTGCGATCAACGTATTGTCGTTTGTAGTGAAACTACCGTTTGTAAGAACAAGTTCGCTGCCGTCATTCATAAACACACTGTTTAAATTGTTCAGTATTCCACCGTTTGCACTAAGTGAAATACGTCCACTACCGCTAAGAGAACCGGCAAAATTAAGTGTATTGCCTGATAGCGATGAATCAGTACCTGCAACAAAAACATTATCATTGAAATTCAATGTTCCCGTTCCTGAAATATTGCCGAGCAGAATAATACTGTCATCCGGTCCTACGGTTTGACTTATAATAGCGGTTAAATTATTCACACCACTGATGTCATTAAAAGTAACCCCGCTAAATCCAGTTACAGTTAGATTCTGTCCTGTTCCAGTAACTGTGTTGCTGAACTTTACATAACCAGAATTTGAAGTCATACTGGCGTCTAATCCAGTCAAGGTGACTGTTCCAATAAAATCAATACTGTTATTTATAGAGAATGCACCACCAAGAAGTATGTTGCCACCTAATTCAAATGAAGCATTGTTAAAATTAACAGCTCCTACCTGACTTAGATTTAAAGTTGGACTGGTCAATGAAAGAATACCCTGAATGTTATCAGCATCGGTACCGACAATGTTCTGAAGATTGAGGCTGCCATTAGTTACAATCTTCAACCGACTTCCGGCAATACTGTCAACAGTAATATTATTAACATTATACCACACTGCCGGGGCTGGATCAGGTCCTGTACCATTGTCAATCAGAACATTCTGATTACCCAAATTAAACGCAAGAGTATCAGCACTGTTAACCGTCATAGAGTAAGTATTATTATCGAAATTAAGCGTACTGCTGTTAAATGAAGATGTTGTTCCGGTCCCGTTAGTAGATATATTCCCGGCAATGCTTACCGAAGAACCGGTAAAAGTGCTATTGTCAAGAACAGCAGTAGAATTCAAGACAACAATAGCACTGCCGGACATTGTGCTATTATTGAATGTTGAAGCCGTTGAATTGACGGTCAATGAATTCCTTGCAGAAGCGGTTGTTCCTGAAAAAACAGCCGAATTAGTTGTGCCATTACCGAATAAAATATTGTGTTGTGCAGTAATCATCTCGCCATTGAAGTTCAAACCGCTGGCAATGAAGCTAATATCATTAGCGGTCATGGAATCAGCAACACCGGCAATTCCGTTTACAGTGATATCACTGCCTTGAATGAAAATTGTTCCATTTGTATTTCCCGCAACAACTGAACCGGTAATAACAATATTATTAGCGATGGATGTCGGTAGTACCGGAGAATCAACTCCAATTGTAACATTTCCTGCGGCACTGATTTTTCCATTGGTTTCAATATCGCCATTATTAGTGTAAATACCGATATTGCCTGAAGCACCCGTACCTGTTTTTGTAGTAATGTCACCTCCAAGAGTAATACCGCTACCGGGATTAACACTGAAAATGGATATATTGTTACCACTGGCGCCAGTTATGATGTCGTTATCAATATCTATTGTTCCACCGGCAATATTAATATTGCCATTTTGCGTTTTTACAGAATCAGCCATATTTGAGGAATAAATAGCAATTGAACTGGTTCCTGTAACAGATATATTGCCCGCCGCATGAATGTTGCCATTACCGATACCAAAAGTACCCAGAGTAACAGAATCACCGGTTAGAACAACGTCCCCTTGTGAACCGGAAACAGTACCATTCAAATTAATATTTGAAATGCCGGCAGTACCAAGCGTAACACTATAAGCACTGATGTTACCGCTACCAGTAACGTTACCTGCTGCAGTCAGTGCTCCATTAACGGTAAAATTAGCGGTTCCGGCAAACGTTAGATTGCCGTTAACCGTAAGACCGTTTAGTGCAGTTTTATTACCGCCACCATCGAAAAGCAAGTTCCCATAATTACCAACGGCCAAAGGCATAACTGTCTGATTCCCGGCATAAATATATCCGACAGTGGAAGTACTATCCAGTGTTCCAATGGTGATTTGTGAAACCAACAATGTCCCAATGGAAAGGCTTCCTGTTTCCAGAGCATTAATCGTAACGGTCTCCCCTGCCCTGGTAGAGTTAATCGTACCGGCGGAATTCATTGTAAAATCACCACTCTGCGAAACCTCTATAACAGCACGACTGCTAACATTCCATACGCTATTTAATGTTGCACCACCATTGCCCTTGGCCACGTCGTTGAAAACAAAGGTTGTATCAATCAAATCAAAAGAAAGTGGATTGTCAACTCCGCCTTGAATCTCCCATGCCATCCGGTCAGTAATCAACCCGGCACTTGTACCTTGATATATATACCGGTCAATCCTGCTTTCGTATGCCCCCATGGATGGTGTCGCTTTTCTGGTTTTGCCATTTTGTGAAGTAGTTTCGGCGACAGTTATCCCGGCAGATGCAGCTACGCTGGTCTGGGCTAAATACAAGGTCATCGTATTTGTCGGACCACCGTTATTTTCAAGGGTCGAACTCAGTCCAAGATTAGCTATGACTCCGTTAACACCGACAATATTTCCTGTGCCGGAGAACGTATAGCCAGTGGACGCCCCAACCGCGTTATAAGTTGCGCTTACCACGTTTCCACCTACTTTATAGAAGTCGTCATGAGTTGACGTGTTAACAGAGTAGTTGTTGGCAATAATAGAGTCAATAAGAGTCAGATTACCTGCTGAAAAATATAATCCGCCACCGTATTTTGAAATACCGTTTGCAGTGCCGGAAATATTATTTGCAATCGTCACATAAGTTAAATTGAACGTTCCACCACCCGCCAAATTCAAACCACCGCCGTTAAGAGCTGCTTGATTTTGTGAAATTGTTGAATTGGTCATGGTGAGATTGCTGGAGTTACTGTATATCGCACCACCATGCCCGGTTGTTGCAATATTATAACCAAACGTACTGTTGTTAACCGTCATATTTGAACCAATCGCAAAAAGTCCACCGCCGTCACCAGCAGCAGTTGTATTGGAAAGAACCGAACTTCCTGTGATAGCCAGGGTATTAGCTTCAGAGTAAATACCGCCGGCACCAGAAACCGCCGTGTTTCCTGATACAGTAGAACCATTAAGCGTCAAGTTACCGCCCTGAGAGAATATTCCTCCACCTCTACCTTCCGCAGTGCTGTTTCTAACCGTAACATTGTTCAATATCACTGTTTCCTTGGAGAAAATCGCCCCGCCATGTCCACCGTTTGATGCAACCGCAGCGTGCCCGTTCTGTACCACCATATTGGATAAAGCGACAGAAATAAGTGGCAGATAATCACTATTTTCAACAATGAATACCCTGTTGGCTCCATCGCCGGTTATCGTTAAGACTGGTCCGGCGACAGTATTAATATTAATACCGTGAATAATACTGATTGACTGAGTGCTCAATTGAACTGATGTTACGCTGGGATTGATGGTAATTTGTGCTTCAGAATCAGCCCAATAAACCGCATCGCGCAAAGTAACACTGGAGCCGATCCATCCTAGTGTGTTAGCTGCAAAATTAAATCCTTCGTTTACCGGATTTACTCCAGAATCTAAACTGGAATTTACCGTGATTTGAACCAATGATTCATAAGAACCGATATTCGGAGTGGTACCACCGCTGCGATCAACAGTATTACGGAGGAATGTGCGCTGATCAGTCAAAAGACTGGTAAACTGTCCGAAATTTGTTAAAGCAATAGCATTACCGGCAGCCACACTGCCATCCATTACCCGGTATGTCATCGTTTTTGCACCATTGTAAAGCATCACCGAGTCAAGATTAAGATCGTTTACCGAACCATAAGCATCACCAACATGATTGGTCAAATTCAAGCTCCAATCATAAGCGGACGAATTAAAACCGCCAATAACGTTGTAAGATGAATTATTTCCGGTGGTATCGACAGAAAGTGCAGTGGGAACATAAATATCAAGCAGATATTTTCTCGGAGGGGCAGCCTTAATCTGTACGGTATTATCCGCTACAATTGTATCAGCAATATATAGAGTTGCAGCATTCCCAAGCGAAACAGCAGCTTTATCTTCCGGGACGCCAAGATAACCGGCATTAAGCTCAGTATGATTTTTTACAATGGTATTGTAATAAAGGTATGCACCTCCCGACCGTGCATATATTCCGGCTCCGTCCCCGGCTATGTTACCTGTCGTTGACAATGCCTGAGTCGCGGTAAGAGTGTTAAGTGCTATCGTAGTATTGGCGACGTAGAGACTTCCACTGCTGTAGATGCCGCCACCGGCAACAGACTGCTGCGTAACATATTGAATCTGTCCCGACGCGAAGTTATTATCAATCGTAGAACGTTCAACTGTCAAGTTACCGGAATTATATATCCCGCCGCCCAAACCTGCAGAATTTGGACGATATAAATCAGCGCCATAAGCGGTAACAGAATTACCCGTTACGGTGGAATCATACATCTGGACAACGTTACTGTTGTAGATACCGCCACCAAATCCGGTAATGGTATATCTGCCGTCCGTTCTGTTGTTATCCGCATGCGAATTACTGATAACAAAATTATTAAGAATGAGCGCACCTTCATTATGGATTCCGCCACCACGCCCACCGTAACTTAACGCTGAAAATGTCATAGTCGAATCATCGCCGGTATTATAGCCGTTAGTGGCAGTAAGATTGCTCAAATAGACTACGGCTGTAGACGAAAAAGCAAATGCCGCAGAGGCATTATTGGCATCAACGGTGATTCGGTCCACTGCATTTTGCGCTCGATAGGCAACCGGATCATTAACATCGCCGTAAGCGCGAGGATCAAGCGGGTCAATAACCGCAACAGAACTGATAGCAATTTCTTTTGAGGTACTGAACCCCATAAGATATTCGCCAACAAGAATTGCGCCATAATTAAGGGTAATAGTATTGTCAGAACCAGAAGCAAAAACAGCAGCGTCAAATTTTACATAATGGTTATTGTTGTAATTGCCGGAATCAAAAGCAGCTTGACGGTTGTAAGTGTCCATCCAGTAAACGGCTTCTCGCAAGGTTAATCCACCACCAGTCTTGGCAATATCAAAATAGTGACCATTGGCATCGCTAGTAAGTTCCATTTTGGACGTATCTTCTTTGCAGTCAACAGTTGTGTAGAAAATCGGTTCAAAAGCGCCAACGCTCGGTGCTGAATTAGACGCTCCGGTAACACCAGTTCCAGTACGGGTATTACCGCGTTGGTCATGATCAACGCCGGAAACAGATATGCCTTTGGTATAGGCAATACTGTTCTCATACATAATCGCCATGGTATAGGTACGATAGTTGGCATTGATGTTAGGATTAGCAAGATAAATAGTATTCTTAATTGCAGTTGAGGACGCCAAGTCTTTACCAACTTGATTACCGGCGCCACTAATATTAGCTAGAGACAAAGAATTACCTGGATTCCGACTATTATCATTGTACCAGTCGCTATAGATATTATAGGTAAAAGAATTGACATTAGTATTGCCTGAAATCCATATTTGAGAAAGCGCTTTTGGCGTGGCGTTATTTAAAATAATTGAACTGACTACCGAGAGATTTGATGCAAGTACCGGATCATTAATATAAATTACTCCGCCTTGCCCCGAGACAGAAAGCGAATCATTATAGGCAAATGTACAGAAGGCTGCGCTAATGGTACCGGAATTTAGATAAACTGCGCCTCCATTCGTTGAAGCGGTATTAGTATAAAAAGTAGAATTAGTAAGCGCCAAAGTACCGGCAAACTTGTAAATCGCACCACCAATTCCAGAGCTGTTGGTGCCAAAATAGCTATTGGCAACGGTTAACGAACCATTACCGTCCTGGTAAATGCTACCGCCGGATACACTACCTTGGTTGCTAATAAAATTACCTTCGTTAATTGATAAGTTTCCTGAATTTTGCACATAAATCGCACCTCCTGAACCACCGGTGGCTCTGTTAACAGTGAACTCAACAAAGTCAACCGTTGTCAATCCACTTCTGTCAACGTAAATCGCTCCACCGTCATGTGCAGCTACATTATTGCTAAAAATAGCATGGACATTGGCGCCAAAACTGCCATCAGTAGTATAAACATTTAAATCGCCGGAATTATTGGCAAAATAAATTGCGCCGCCGTCACCACTCGCGTTATTTGAAAAAATAAGGCTGTATCCAACATTAAGACTTTTTCCCTGGGTATAGCTGATGCCCCCGCCATTAATTGCAGAATTAGCTGATAAGTCAACACGTTCAAAAGTTGATGCTCCACTACCGTTTTCGATGGCAATCCCGCCGCCGGAACCGCTGTTGGCATTGTTATTAGACAGTCTCGTTTCATTGATTAAAACATCTCCATAACTGTAAATGCCGCCGCCGGAACCAGCGGTTGCAGTATTACCACTAATTACTACAACGTCGTTGACATTCAATCCTTGCACCGTCAGAGTACCGGTGGCGCTTTTAAATATTCCACCGCCGGAATTGCCCGTGGTGTTGTTACTAACAGAGGTTGCATATGTCGCATTGGTTTTTTCGACTAAAAGTGTTCCGGCAGTATAAATACCACCACCGTTGACGTCGGCATGGTTATTAAGAACAGAAACTTCATTCAGTACTAAGCTCGCATTAGTGTCAATATATATGCCGCCACCAGCCCCATCTGATGGTTCAAGAGAGCCGGTACTAATGGCATTACCTTGTTGAATAATCATGTTCTGAAAAGTGACAAAGTTTGTAGCATCAGAAACCGCATTTACATAAAATACCCGGTTAAGGGCTGCGCCAACTACACCGCCAACGAGAGGTCGGGCATCAACAATTACCCGAGTAGGTGTGGCAGGACTTGGTAACGTTATTAAACCGTTGATGGTGATATTCTTAGCAATTTCTAACTGACCAAGACCGGCATCAAGATTAATGGTAAAGTTATCGGCTCCAGTTGGCATGGTAAGTTTCAGGGTATCCCAGGATGCGAATATTACTTCATCGCCATCGCGCGCAACCGTTACAGCTTTTCTGAGTGTATAAACAGAATCCGGCAGTGTACCAATCGGAACATCAATAATGCTATTAACCGTATAATTGGTCAAATGGTACGAGTAATTGTTAAAAACAAATCCGGCAGCTTCAATATTGCCGGCATGGTACTCAAGCGTCCAGTTTCCCTCTGCTCCAGTACTATCAGTTGACGCGGCAATATCTGCTCCTGTGGCGTGTGCCAGTTGCTGAACAAACGCTTTTCCATCGGCAGCGGCAGCCAGATTACAGCCATAAAGCATAATGTCGCCATTGGCAGTCAGAGATTTCCCCCAAACAGCCAGTTCTGCCTGGTGGGTTTGAACAAATTCAGAATTTACAGTGGTATCGCCAAGCCGGAAATAACCGTCATTACCATGGGAAATGATGTGAATCGAATCAATATTGCTTTTATCCTGCAAATACTGAGTAATCTGCGCAAACGCATCACCTTTGTCCAACATAACTATTTCGACGTTCTCGCCAAGGTTCTTAATTGCAGCGGTTATTTCATCGGCGCCCATCACTGAAGAATTTATAAAAGCAACCTGATGAGATTCGGCATGGTCAACCGGTAGAATACCATCGAATGAACTGAGAGCGTTATGGTCAAAGTATGTTGAAGCGATGTCAAGATTTTTAATTGTATCAGACGAGGATGAATATTCCTGGATCCAATTACCACCCTTGCCAACGCTTCCAGTCAGGTCGGTGCTGGCAGTAATTTCGTGACCTGAAGCATTGGCAATCTCTTGTACCAGCATCTTGCCGGCATCAGTGGCAGCCAAATTTGAACCAACCAGATCTATTTTTCCTTCACTGTTAAGCATTCCGTCAATGCCATGCCAGAACTGTTGTTGTGCAGTATCCTTGATACTTGTCGCAGTGGTTTTGCCATCAGCAAAAAGCTGCATCTGTCCATTCTCTGAAGATTCGGCAAAAAATGCAATAGAATCGGCTTTATTATCCCCGAGTGCTTGATTGATCTGTTCGAGTAATTGTGCTGCGGTAGTATGCTGGGCATCATACTTAACGACAACAGTATTGGCATCGGCTAAACTGGTTATAGCTTGCGATTGTTCGAGTGAGTTGGAAACAACCAGAACATGCGCCCGGGCATTGGCGTTGTCATGGCTGACCGCTGGCGCGGTGGCATCAAGATTCATTGCATGGGCAAGATAAGACTCTATTCCAGTGCTCTGGTCGGTAACCGGATTAGGGTTCACCTGCATATTTTTCGAACTATTGTCATTCGTATTCTGTTTAGAGTTATTATCGGCTTGCGACTGTTGAGCCTGTGACTGTTGCGCCGCATCTGCTTTGGCTGCGTCCGCCGCCGCCTGTTTTGCCGCATCTGCTACTGCGGCAGGAGCCGCGCCGTCGAATAGGATTCTTTCTTCTAATTGATACATGGTGCCCACCTCGATGTTATTTGCCCGATAACCTGTTCAGTTATTTTAATAAAAGATACAAAAGGAAACGCCATCGAGGATTTTTTTCCAACGATGGCGTTATTAAATACAAAGTTATAAAAAACGTTACTCCCGTCATTGCCAGTACCGGCATGACCAAAAACAAGATTAATATTCAGCCTGGTGACTGAAAGCTCAGGATTTGAATGGAAAGATTCATTCTCAATCACTCTGGTTGTATCTGCGTATGCGCCACAATACATACCACTTACCGTGATTGTAACTTCATCAAGCAATCCGGTTATAAATTCAAACTTCAGAGTTGAAATTAACTCGAAAGTATTTAATGAAAACCAATGATACTCAAATTCAGTAGAAGATATTGGTAAATTAATCAAAATATCTTGATCGCTGACAACCGACCTGTTGCCAAGACTGATATAAACATCACGATGTGCTAAAGTGTGCACCGCATCAGAATCAGGACTGAATTCAAACTGACCCACGTCAAGCTTTAACGTAATACTTGACAATTCAAACCGCTGTACAGCAAACTCTTGTGGAAAAACGGGAACAACGCTTGCAAAATTGAAAATTCCAGACGAGTCATGATTGCAAGCAAACAAATGCGCAACTTCTTTCGAAGGGCACAAATCATCGGTAACAACCATGTTTCTGAAACTGTACATTAAAAACCTAAATATAACAAATTAAACTGCACAATTAGCATATTACGTTTATATTTTATTACCATTACTCATATATTACAACGAAAAAAAAATATTTTATTGTTATTTTTTTTAAATATTTTTAAAATAACCGTCTGGAATTTGATTTATCTAATTTGTTATGTTAAAGTCTTTAACACGTTTCAGTAAACGTGCACTATTTTGATAACCCGTAATTATAAAACATAAGGACGAAAAAGATGGATATTAAAAAAGAAATTTTTGCAGATGGAATCGGACAAATTCACTTTACCGGCGGTATGGTCAGATTTGATTTCGTCACCTTGCAACCGGATGCCGAAGGCAAAAGTGACCCTCAACCTGTTGGCGGCGAACGGATCATCATGCCACCGCAAGGTTTTTTAAATGCATTTAATTCAATGCAGAATCTGATAGACAAATTACTGGAAGCTGGCGTTCTCCAGAAAAATGCTAATGCTCCTGCAGAAAAGAAGAAATAATTTTCGCTTAATTATTTGCTAACTGAAACTGACTTGTGTGTATTTCATTCAAGTCAGTTTTTTTATTATTGTTATTGTGTCCCAACGTAACATTTTTAGATTATTATTCCGGAAATAGAGGCACAAATCGGGCAATACAGTACCGCTTGATAACAATATCTTGAATCCGTGAAAGAAAATGACAAATAATTTGATAAAATAGTTGATAACC
>CAYMSF010000023.1:0-59468 GCA_964392985.1 uncultured Victivallaceae bacterium
TTCTAGGTAACGTGCGTTTAATATGACAAATGTGCGTTTAACTTGTCAATTGACCTAATTCCCAATTATTTATAAAAAAAACCGCGATACTTTTTTCTTATCTTTATAAACTTTAACATTAATAAAATCCCCGTCAGAATATTATTCATTTATAAGAATACGGACAAGAGATTTTCTGATGGCATAATAACTTGATGCGGCGATAACCATCCCGGCAACGGCTATTAACGACGCAAAAAAAACTGCGATTTCAAGCCATGGGATATTTACATTCATCGCAATAAAACCTGGTAATAAAATTATGCCAATAGCTGGCAGACTGCATAAAACACTCAATAAAACAATAATAAAATTCTCGGTAAAAAGCATTATCGCTATGGCAGTTCTTGAATATCCAGCAACAGACAACCATGCCAGTTCTGATTGACGTTCCGCAATATTCCGTAAAACAATCACCCCTACTCCTGCTGTTCCAATAAGTAAACCCAATGCCCCCAGTGCAAGGAATATCTGCAAATAAGTGTTTTGCACGCCACAGTAACGCTGCAAACGTTCACCTGCTGTCTCCAGATGCAAACCTGAATATTCAAGTCCTGACAATTTTGCGCGAATGTTTTTCAAGTCCGGATTTATATTATCATCAATGAGAAAAACATTGTATCCGTTAATTTCCGGGAACATCTTTTTGAAATTTTCCATTGACACGATAAGACTTCCCTGAAGAATGGAATTGTTTAATCCGCCGACAAGCTTTAACTTCCACATCTTTCCGCCTGAACCGGGATATTCAATACTGTCACCAATTTTTTTATGTAAACTCCATTGAATTACTGCCATGTCAGCGACAGTAGGTATCTCGTTAGATTCAGTAGTTGAACCATTCAGGCAATCCCATCCAGGTTTATCTGACATCAGCGAGGAATAAGAAAAAGCTTTTCTTGAGATCAAATCTTCAGGATTAACCCCCAGTAACGACGGGATGAAGACCTGATTCAGATTCAGACAACTAGCCTCTTCCCCATCCTTCAAAGCCGCAGCGACAAATTTCAGACCGCCAGCATCTTTCAGTTTATAGCGTTCTTTGCCTGCCATAGTGTTCAAATCAGCAATAACCGGCAAAGTGGTTTTAGCGTAATATTTAAACCCGCCGGTTCCACTATCGCGACGAGCTGTATTGTTATCTATTCCCTGCCGGTTGACGCCCACCGCGGCAACGAGGAAAATTCCGATACTGAACATGCAGACAGCTGCCATGGAATTGTTATATTTCCTGGCCAGATTGCGAATTCCAATTATAAAAATCCCATTTCTACCGTGGCAAAACAACGCCGGCAGCAAATTGATAAAGTTTTTACATGATATAAGCATACCTGCCAATACTATCAGACTTGACGGAAAATAGAGCCATAACGGCGCATTACAAAACCAAAAGCTGAATGCTGAGGTTATTCCGATAATAAAGATAACTACCCCCGGAATAAACGAATAAAATTTCCTGATTCCGGAAACATTATTTTCACGCATTAATACCGGCTGAGAATTATTAATAGCGACATTCGCATTACGGTAAAAAGTAATACCAATGACCAATAGCGAAATAAATAAACTGACACACCAGGCAATTAACAATGATTCCGGCAACACCGTAAAAACAACAACGGTGCCGGCAATAGACTCACGCCATATCGTAGAAATTGCAATAAATACACCATAACTGTAACCAATCATCAAGACTAAACCAATCGTTACGCCGGTAATCGCAACAATGCCATACTCTGATAATTTTACCAACATAACGTTTCTGACAGACCATCCACATGAATACATTGTAATTAATTCACGCTTTCTGGCGGCGATGTTTAATTTTGTCAACAACATCAATAAAACGATAACACTGAAAATTATAACAATACTTAAACCCAGAAACAAACTGCCAAAATTAATCGCACCACCAGTTGCGAGAATACCATACTTTCGAACAGGTTGCCAGCCCAGGTTCAAATCTGCCGCCGGTAAATTGTTCATTATCTTTGCAAATACTTCCGGGATCGATTTACATGGATACAATCGGCATGCCGTTGCGGTTTCAGAAGGAGAACCCCAAATTTTTACAGCAACTGAATATGGAATAATAGCTTTAGGTGCATTCCGGTATTTACGCCAGAACTCTTCATCCTTTGGACGGATGGAGTAATATTCCAGCGCAATCCCGGGATCCCAGTCACGGCAATTCCGGCTATCAGCGATTCCCGGGAAATCTGCGGATAAAGAACGTAACAACTGATTATCGTCCATGCGATAGAAACCGGCAACTCTAAAGGTTACGGGAATCTCCTGGAGCTTCATGGTTTGTGACATATTTAAAAAATTGACAGTAACAATATCCCCGGTTTTCAGGCTCAAATCCTCAGCCAGCCAGTCACTTGCCCACAAATTAGGACATTTTTCATCTCCCTCAGAATAATTTACTGACTCAATTCCACTGACAAAAGAATAAGGCACTGATTTGCTGCCGGTTTTAATATTACCGGCAAATCCCGCCAACATTTTTTGAGTTTTAAATCCTGCCGCGGTAATTGCATTCAACACAGTTTGATTGAGAAAAATATGATTGCTCTTTAATTCTAGAAATCCAGGCGTAACCGGATCAAAAGCCCAGCCTAAATCTTCCGGGGCAATAATCTTTTTCCAGCGCTGGTCAAGCGTTGCAATATCAGTTGTCTCCGGCGTCAATAACCAATTGCATTTGCCATGCAAGCCAAGTATTCCTGCTAAATACTCGCGTTCAACAAACACATTCAATGGGATTTCCTGCGAATTTTGCATACTGAAATCGCCAAGCTGTCCAGAGTCAATGATTCCACCATAATTAAGCCGTATTGAAATCATATTTTTGCCGGGGGATAACATCTGATAATTACTTGACAATGCTGGATTCAACAATCTCAATATTACCGCATCATTTGCGGTAGCAATAAAACGATTTGATGCCGTCCGGTTCAACATGGCAACGCCGGGAGACAGTTTAACGCCGGAACCGGAACTTGACAAACGAAAAAAATCAGATGAGACCCCGTATAGATTCACTTTTACGGTACTATTTCCGGTAATCATATAGGCGTTCAAATGAATAACTGCGGCAGAGCCGCCACCAAATTTTTCGGCTACTGAAGAACGGAAAAAAATGTTATCCTGTTTAACTGCTGATTCAATTCTGCCAAGGCGGTTAGACATAAGCCGGTACAGACTTTGATTAACAGAATCGCCAATCAAAAGCGCACCACCGATAACCATCGTTACGATAGCAACCCCGGCGGCCATCAACAGATGCTGCAAGCGATAATGAATTAATCCACGCAATGCAATTTTCACTATTGAGCGTCTCAAATTATCTTCCCGTTTTCAAGATGACATCTTTTTGTTGCGGCAGCGGCGGCATATTCAGAGTGGGTAACCATAACGATTGTGGTGCCAAAACAATTTACCTGTTTTAAAACCTCAAGCATCCCGCTGACATTCGATGAATCCAGTGCGCCGGTAGGTTCGTCAGCCAAAAGCAGCGCTGGTGAATTTACCAGTGCGCGAACTACGGCGACACGTTGACATTCCCCCCCCGAAAGCTGCCAGGGGAAATGAGAACTTCTCTGTTCCAGATTGAACATTTTCAGTAATTCCCCTGCCCTTTGCATCGCCAGATCAACATGAATTTTAGCGGGAATCGTCGGCAGTAAAACGTTTTCAAGAACTGTACATTGCGGTAGCAGATAGTGAGACTGGAAAACCATCCCGATATTATTTTTTCTGAACTCTGTAGCCTCCGCCGGAGTGATTGAACTTATTTTTTTATCTCGAAAATTAATTTCTCCGGATTTAGGATAATCCAGCAATGCAATCAGGTTAAGCATAGTTGTCTTGCCTGAGCCAGACGGACCAGTAACAGCCAACCAATCCCCAGTTTGCACTGACAAATTCAATTTATCTAAAACGGTAATCTTGCCGGATGGCGAAGGATACCAATAGCATACACTATCCATACACAATAAACTGTTATTTAATTCGTCCATAATTATTACCTTTATTTTTTACTGGAAAACAAATAGAGATTACCACCCATGTCAGCGACAATTATTTTCCCATCCACAACCGCCGGACTCGCACTAATCGCAGGACCGACAGTATATTTCCAGCGTTCTGACAACGTTTTCAAGTCAATAATGTAAAGCAATCCACTGACGGTGGAAACTAAAATACTATCATCTTTTGCCGCCACAATACCAGATACCTCGCCGTCAACTTGAAAACTTCCAATTCTCTTGCCGGTGGCCCTTGCAACGCAGTGAATCATCCCGTTTTTATCGCCAATGATCACCGTGGTGGCAGTAACTGCCGGAGGTGACACAAACGGCGCTGCAATATTTTTATCGCCAAATGTCCAGCAAATTTTACCGGAATCTAAATCTATGGCGGTCAATTCACTGCCATAATTGCCAACATAAACAACACCGTCCATAACCGCCGGCGGAGCAGGAATATACGATGACAACAAAATTTCAAAAACTTCTTTACCGGAATTAATATCCGCAATTCGCAATTTTGCATCGCACCCGCCGAATGCGACTAAACCACGTTTTTCATCAACAGCTCCGGCACCGTGAATAAAATTTTTCGTTTTAAACTGCCACAATAATTTACCCGTTGATGAAGACAAGCCCCGCATCATAAAATCATAAGCGCCAATAATAATGACAGACTCGCCTTGTTTATTGATAAAACTGTTCGCCGACGCATAAATTTGACTCCCGCAGGAATATTTCCAGATAACTTTACCATCAGATAAGCCAATCTTAAAAAAATCTCCGGCAAGATTACCGACGTAAATATATTCACCCGATACCATTGGCGGCGCGTCGATGGCTGTCCTGGTATCAAAAGTCCATAATAATTGTCCATTATTGATATTCACACAATACAAAATACCATTTCTGCTGCCAAAAATTATTTTCCCCCGGGCAACCACCGGAGATGACTCTACTGCATCCCCGGCTTTGAACGTCCATTGCAGTACCGGTGTCACCGGCAATCCGGATGATGTGGCACCCGTCAATCCACTTGATGCCCTGTAATTATGCCATTCGCCGTCACGACCATCAATTCCCGGTTGCTCTGCCGCTGCAAACACCGTAAAACACAACAATATAAGGTTCAGGGTGAATGTAATTGTTTTACTGTACATAAGTCCTTGTCAAGTGAAGATGATTTACCATAATTTATGGAATGATAACACACTACTGCCCCGGATAAAACTGTAAATTAATATTGCAAAGATGAAGAGTCTTAACACATTACCCGGGTTAATATCATCAATGCCACGTTATAATACAATCTTTAATCAGCTATTTCAATTGATACCTCAACATCATTTTGAAAAATTGGTATGAGAGTTTAAACAGACAATTTATATTGCCCCCATTTAAAGATATTTTAAATTACAATGATTATATCCCATACCGCATACACCAATTAAGTTTTGAACAATTTTAAAGAACTTGAAATTCACTCTTTTTGTTGAAAGGGATTTGATTTTTGATATTTAAATAATATATTCACATGCGCTTAAGACTTATTCAATAATGGAATAAAAATTGGTTACCATTTATGTACAGTGCAATGAAATTTACATGAGGGAAAAATGTACAGAAAAGAGATTAAAGTAGTAGATTGTACCATTCGTGACGGCGGTTTAATCAATAAGTGGCAATTCAGCCATGAAATGGTGCGAAAAGTTTTTCTTGCATTGGATGCTGCCGGAGTTGACTATATGGAGATAGGTTATCGTGCCTCCAAGAAGTTATTCACCCCCGGTGAGTTTGGTCCATGGCGTTTTTCGACTGATGAAGATGTGCGTGAAGTCATAAAAGATACGACCACAACGATGAAGCTTGGCGTTATGGTGGACATTGGACGAGTTGAAGAAGATGATATTCAGCCATGTGCGGAAAGTCCGCTCGATTTTATTCGTGTTGCGACCTACGTCAAGGATATTGACAAGGCGATAGATTTGGCTAATCATTGCCATCACAAAGGTTACGAAACATTCATCAATATCATGGCCATTTCTACCGCGACAAATTTTGAATTAGAAGAAGGGTTAAGACAAATCGCAGCGGAAGCGCCAGTGACCGCGGTTAATATTGTCGACAGTTTTGGTTCTTTGTACTCAGAAGAAGTGCATTATCTGGTAAAAACATTCAAAGACAATTTGCAGACGAAAGAGGTGGGTATTCATACCCATAATAATCAACAGCTGGCTTTTGCGAATACGATTGAAGCAATTCGAAAAGGTGCCAACTATCTTGACGCGACGGTTTTTGGAATTGGCAGAGGACCGGGAAATTGTCCAATGGAACTGTTACTTAGTTTTTTGAAGAATCCTAAGTTCCGCCTTGAGCCGGTATTGCAAGTAATTGAAGATGTGTTTATACCGCTGCGGGAAAAAATCGAATGGGGATATATAATTCCCTATATGATTACCGGCATACTGAATGAACACCCGAGAACGGCGATAGCATTGCGGCAGGATCCGGTGGCCAGGGATAAATATGCCGAATTTTATAAAAAGATGACCACCCCTGAATGTTACGAAATGAGAAAAAATATAACTGATTAACTGTCACATTCAGTTTTATGTGATGTTCAAGTTTGCTTTAAAGTTTATTACCCTGAAGAATTGCTTAACTGAATATAATTATACAGTTTCTATAAAAAAGTGAGGGTATCATGACCGAGAAATTGGCAGCAAAACGAATTATGGTTTGCGACGATGACGACATCCTTGTAAGCTTTTATAAACGTGTCATAAAAAGTGCCGGTTTTGAAGTGGTAACTGCAGCTAACGGTGATGAAGCCATAAAACTATTACAGCAATATCCTGTAGCATTGGCAATTATCGACTTGTTGATGCCAATTTGTTCCGGCTGGGAAGTTATCGAGTATATCAGGAATAAAGATAATTTAAAAAATATGCCGATTATTGCAATCACCGGGCTGTCATCATCCCCGAACGAATTGACCAGGGTAAAACAGTTATGCAATGATGTAATCTATAAAGGCAAAGACTTCGATGTCGAATGTTTTATCGGGTTACTGAACAAGTTTACCAAAGATCAGTAATGAATTATCCATCCATAGCAAATTCTGTTATAGTTTTGATTGACATGCAGGAAAAACTTCTCAAAGCCATGCCTGATGTTGAACCGGTTCTGAATAAACAAAAAATCATCTTGCAAGCCGCTGTTCACATGAATCATGATATGATAGTGACGGAGCAATATCCGCAGGGACTCGGGAGTACAATCGCCGAAATAAAATCCCTGCTTCCCTCCGGTACAGCGATTATTGAGAAAAAAACATTTTCCTGTTTTGGAGCGCCTGCATTCGCATCTGCAATCAGTGCGAAAACCAGGTCAAGCATTGCGATTATGGGAGTTGAATCTCATGTATGCGTACTGCAAACGGCAATTGATGCATTAAACCGTAATTATCAGATATTTATTCTTGAAGATGCGGTAACATCACGTTCTCAACTTGATAAAAATATTGCGCTGAGATTGCTTCGTGATCAAGGGGCAGTCATTACTTCGGTTGAGTCTTATTTATTCATGCTTATGCAGACTTCAGCACACCCGGCCTTTAGAGATATTTCAAAATTACTGCGCTGATAAGCCGTTCCGGCAATAATTTTAACATCTTCACTATTCTACATCTTTGTGAAATCTTCAGGTATTACGCAGTTCATTTAAGTGTTGAGAGATTGCGACGAACATATTCAAAAAGAAAAACCGTTGCGGCCTGAGCGGCATTTAATGATTCACTATTTCCCGGCATCGGGATAGTTACAGATTCAGCGCCATCCAATTCGGCAGCGCCATCAGCTTCGCTGCCGATTATAATTGCAGAACGGTCATAAAGGTTTTCTTTCGAAAAACAACTGCATCCGGCATGCGGGTCAGTACGGAATATTGTTGAAAAACCAAATTTTATCAACAATTGTTTTAAATCTGACAAAGAATCAAAATGGCGCAAACCTAACACAAACTGTGCAGACATCGCGGAACGTACCGTTTTGTCATTAAAAGGATCTACAGTTCCGGCAGTAAGCCAGACTTCCTTCAGTCCAACGGCAAGAGCAGTACGAAGAATCGTGCCCATATTGCCGGGGTCTGCTATACGGTCCAATACTAAAATAAACGGATCGGGCGGTAAGAGTTCATGACTGATTTCAGCTGGACGCCTGGCGATGGCAATAACACCTTGATTGGCTACAGTTGCAGAAAGTTGAGAAAGCAAAGTATTGTCTACGACAATCGGGGAATATTGTTTGAATTTATCTGCTGACTGATGATTAGAGATAAGCAACTCCAATAAATCGCTTCTTTTTTCTAACAGTTCAGAACAACATTTAACGCCATCAACTACACACAGTTCACTTTTCTTTCTACCATGTCTGGTATACAAAGATTTTATCAGTGAAATTTGATTTCTAGTTAACTCTGGCATTAATTTAAGTATTGCCGACTGCTTTTTTTAATGTCGGTGTCATTGCAGGCAGGGTTCTTTTTTCAGCCGGGATGCGATTAATCATGGCAACGGCTAACCTCTGCCAGAAATCAACGGCCATATCCGGCATTGTTCCAAGTTGTGTCGAGGCAACTGCATTTATGGTTTTGTTCAAATATTTTTCCGCGCTGGCAAAATTATTAAGTTGCAGATACAACCTGCCTGCGCCATAATTGGCTTCACATCTATAACCTTCAGGAATAAAACTGTTTGAACCGCAGGAGGCAAATTTTGCCGCGGCAGTTTCAAATTTTCCGCACAATTCAAGGGCATAAGATTCGTCCAAATCAACACGCCAGAGCATCTCTTGTGGAACTGAAGATTTTGCTAATTGCGCATACTGATCGAATGCCTTGTCAAATTCTTTGTCTTGAATATAGAACTTTGCCAAACGCAACTTCGCGCTGAATGCCGCGGGTGCATCAGGATATTTACTCAAAGTACTGACAATTTCATTTTTGGTTTTCGCGTTAGCAAAAAGAATATTAACTCTTGTTTCCGCGTTTTTCTGCCAGACGATCAGAGTTCCGACCAGCGCAACACAAACCACGATGCCGATACAGGCATAAATAATCCATTTCCAGTATGTAACAAAGAAATATTCAAATCTTTCAAAATCATCAAATAATGTTGATGAAATTTCTGAATCCAAAGCCTTCTGGTCTTTCCTGATTTTTTTGTCTTTTGACATGAATTTTAATCTTTCCTGATTGTTAGTTAATATGAGCTTGTTATATTTTAGACCAATAATGCTACAAATCAATTTTTTTATCTTAAAAAAATGGAGTTTTTTAACTCTATATGGGTCATTAATATCAACATTACGCTATAACGCCTGTGTAAAGAGAAAATATATTTTGAAAATTATTCACAACAAAATATAATCATTCCATTCCTGTGGGAGTTAGCACTGTTTGACAGAGATAATTCAATTTTGAATAAAACAGTTTGAACTTCTTTTAATTATTTTTTTTCTTGCGACAAACTTTTTTGGGGCAATTATTACAAGAATCGCACGCACCATTTTTTATATTGCTTCTAAGTTTACGGTACAGAAAAAAAAGTAAAGCCAATAATATTAATATTACCCAAAAATATTCCATCTTCTCTGCTTTATAATTAAATTGAACCAATTTGAAAAATCACCACAGCGACAATAAATGCCAGGATGCTGCTATAGATTGCGGAGAATAACGCCCAGCGCCATTTTCCAGTTTCTTTCTTTATCGTCACCAGCGTGGCAAGGCATGGCGCATACGCCATAACAAAAACCAACATAGCAAAAGCCCTTGTCCGGCTCCACGATGCATCAGAAGAAAGTGTCGAAGCAAATGTTTTAATTTCGTCAGAAGAACTGTTGCCAAGTGCGTATGCCGTTGCCATTGTTCCAAGAATTACCTCTTTCGCCGCCAGGCCTCCAATCAACGCAATATTTTCGCGCCAATAAAATCCGGCAAATTTAGTTACGGGAGTTAAAGAATCACCAAGCCGGCCGGCATACGAATAATGAAGCTGATTCTGCGCGATTGCATTATTTAAATTTTCCTGTTGTTTGTCAAACTCAATATAAATTTTTATATCATCAGGTATCAGGTTATTATTCTTTGATTCTCTAATACTACGGGTGAATTTTATTAATTTTTCGGAATATTCATTTAATTTTAAATGCCGGTCTGTACTACTGTGTTTTTTTATAAATTCCAAATTAGCGTGCAGGACTTCTGGAGCAAAAACTGCGGCATATTCCGTTGATTGCATTTTTTTACTGAAAATATCTTCATTCTGACGCAATTTTTGAACAGTATCACTATTATCGACACGGGGATAATACATCAAAGCCCAAAGAATGATATTAACGGCCAAAATAACCGTTGCCGCCTTTTTGATATAAAGATAAGTTCTATTCCATGTATCAAGCAAAACACCTTTAATCGTGGGCAAGTGGTAAACGGGTAACTCCATTACAAATGGAGTATGCTCTCCACGAATCAAAGTCTTGCGCAGTACCAACGCCGACCCTAAAGCAAAAACCCAGGATATCAACCATAATAAAAACATCATCGCGCCTTGAGCTTGCGAAAAAAACGCGGCAATCAACATGGCATAAACCGGCATTTTTGCTCCGCAATTCATAAACGGTGCAACAAGAATAGTAATCAGACGATCATGTTCTGACCGGAGTGTTCTTGCTGCCATAACGCCCGGCACGGCACATCCGCCGGCGCCAAGTCCGCCGGATATAATCATGGACAAAATGGATTTTCCCTGTAATCCAAAAACCTTTAACAACCGGTCCATTATAAATGCAACCCGCGCAATGTATCCGGAATCCTCCAGTGCGGAAATGAAGAAAAACATAAAAAATATCAACGGCACAAAGCTCATAACACTGCCAACTCCGCTGATTACGCCATCACAAACCATGGATTTCAACCAATCCACAGAGATATTAGCGGCCGCAATATTATTCATTCTTGAAAACAGTGCATCAAGCAAACCGGCAGGACTAACCCATCCGCTGAAAAGCGGCAGCCATTTCCACTCATCCGCGAGTTTAAAAACAAAAGCAAAGAGAGAGTACACAACAATACACAAAATAATTGGTCCAAGAAAACGATTACAGACAAACTTATCGATACTGTCAGTAAGTAATACCTTGGCATTTTCGGACATTTTGACTACGGCACGGCTTACCCCGGCAGCGAATGCATATCTGGCCTCTGCCACTGTGGTCGGAGAATCCTCTTGGGAATGCAATTCAATCAGACTCTTTGCTTTTTGTGAGGCGGAAGCTATTTTGTCCCATGAAGAACTTTTCTTGAGAGCGTCAATCACCAGCAAATCATTTTCCAACAACTTCAGGGCAAACCAACCTGACATTTTTTTTTCAACATCCGGTGCATTGGTGATTGCTGACTGCAAATCCGGGAGCACTTTCTGAAGTTCGTGAGGATATTCCAGCGCGTTAGGCTTTTTGCAGGAATTTATTGTAGTAATGCTGGCATGCTTTAATTCGGTAAAACCTTTATCGCGACTGGCGATTGTCGGTACAACTGCTGTACCGAGAATTTCAGATAATTCAACAATGTCTATTGTAACGCCTTTTTTTTCAGCAATGTCAATCATATTGAGAGCAATAACCATAGGGATATTAAGCTCAATCAATTGTGCCGTTAAATATAAATTACGTTCCAGATTACTTGCGTCAACAACATTAATTATCAAATCAGGCGACTGCTGCAACAGATAGTCTCTTGAAACTACTTCTTCGATTGAATATGCTGTTAAAGAATAAATACCGGGAAGATCAATTACCTCCATTTCGATGCCGTTAAAATCGGATTTACCTGACGCAAATTCTACGGTTACGCCAGGATAATTTCCAACATGTTGTGATGCCCCGGTAAGTCCATTAAATAAGGAGGTTTTCCCGGCATTCGGATTGCCCGCGATCACTATTCGATAACATTTTTTTTTCATAAAATCACATCACTTGCTGTTTTCTTAATTTTAAAACAAGAAAACGTATAATCCCTCTAAAATAAACGGCCATTATAAAACTATTCGTTATTTATCAGTACAATCACTGACAGGTCGGACTACTTCAATCATTTTCCCTTCAGCAACACGTATCGCCAATAAATTACCCTTAATTTTTATGGCAATAGGGTCATAAAGCGGCGCATAGCGTTCTACACGAACTTCTGTTCCGCGGACAACGCCCATATCCATCAGGCGCTGCCTAATGGTTGAATCGCCTTGAAGTCTGACAACAATCCCTGTTTCACCCTCACATAAATCAGCTAGAGTCATATTAGTTTCCATCTCTATAATTTAGTTTAATTAATAATTAAACTCAGTTCTAATGTTATAAAAGTCTTGTTCGCAATTTAAAAATGCTACACTCCTCTTAATTTACACGAAACCAGGCAAAAACCAAGTAATGCTGGCAACTTTTATTTTTCTAAAGCCGATTTTATTGATTTTGACTTGAAAAAAAGCCAAAACATAGTAAATTTACTCAGTTCATGTCGAGTTCATACATAAAGCTTTCAGTTCAATGCTTAAACTCAATCGTTAATATTATTAAAAACCTTAAACAATGAGGCATAAAAATGGCAAAAGTATTAAAAAAGAGCTACAAAATTGCAGTTCTCCCCGGTGATGGCACCGGTCCTGAAGTTGTTAATGAAGGGCTGAAAGTCCTGGATGCCGCGGCTAAGAAGTTTGGCTTTTCCACCACACGTAAAATTTTTGACTGGGGTGGCGAACGGTATCTGAAAACCAATAGTGTTCTTCCTGATGACGCAGTTGAAACTTTAAAGAAATATGATGCGGTATTCCTTGGCGCGATCGGCCATCCCGATGTCAAACCGGGAATTCTGGAGAAAGGAATTCTCCTGAAATTACGTTTTGACCTTGACCAGTATATTAATCTCAGACCGGTAAAACTTTTCCCCGGAGTAGAAACTCCGCTGGCAGGAAAAAAACCGGAAGATATTGACTACGTCGTCATCAGAGAAAATGTTGGTGGACTCTATACCGGCATCGGCGGTTTTACCATGAAAGGCACTGATAACGAAACTGCGGTGCAAGCCATGGTTTATACTAGAAAACAGGTGGAACGTTGCATCCGTTATTCTTTTGATACTGTACGTAAACGTCATACTAAAGAGAATCCATGGCGGGGACTGACTAAACAGGATATTGCTGATGGAAAAATCGGCAAACTGACTCTTTGCGGCAAAACAAATGTCCTCACCTATGTGTTTGATTTATGGGAACGTGTTTTTCATGAAGTGGGCAAAGAGTATCCTGATGTCAAATTAGATTATTGCCATGTTGATGCCACTTGTATGTGGATGGTGAAAAACCCCGAGTGGTTCGACGTTATTGTTACCGAAAATATGTTTGGTGACATCATAACCGATCTTGGCGCAATCACTCAAGGTGGAATGGGAATAGCCTCAGGCGGTAATATCAACCCTGAAGGAGTCAGTATGTTCGAACCAATCGGAGGTTCAGCCCCGAAATATACAGGGCTTGGAGTTATCAATCCTCTGGCGGCAATTGGCGCGGTTGGAATGATGCTGGATTT
The DNA here is from genome assembly GCA_964392985.1 of uncultured Victivallaceae bacterium. GTDB lineage: Bacteria > Verrucomicrobiota > Lentisphaeria > Victivallales > Victivallaceae > CAYMSF01. The sequence continues at coordinate 13,715 of CAYMSF010000023.1, forward strand.
CCTTGGCGAGAAGAAGGCTGCTAATGCAATTGAGAAAAGTGTAATGTTTATAACCAGCAAGAAACTGAAATCAATGGCAGCTGGAAAAATGGGTTATTCAACTAGTCAGGTTGGGGATCTCGTTGTAAAAAACCTCTAACGCCTGACAAAAGCAATGTTGCAACCAGAAATTAAAGGCAATAACAATAATCGCTTCCAGCGAATCGGAAGCGATTATTCTTTTTTTAGAGATAAAAATGCTTCGATTTCGGGTTATTATTTAACCAATAAGCATTCATTATTAAAAGACTTTTTATGTTATCCCTGCAATGCAATAGATACGGCTGAATTAGTAAAAAATTCCAGAACAACAACCGCCGGAATCGTAACCATAGCAGCAGAAAAATATTTCTTAAAACGGTACAATAATAAAGGCCTGATCTATTCACTGAAATACATGTTCAGGTCGTCCCGGCCGCTAAATTCTTTACGGGTTTCGGTTGTGCTGAAAGCATTAAATGTCCCCTGCCCTGAAGTATTTGCAACCTTATCATGCCGGATTGGTCCTTATCTTAGCGCGTCATATCTGCTTACCCAATATATAAGCAATTTGATTTTGCCGGTCGAATATTTAAGAAAATGTTCTCTTGAACAAAAATTAACGCATGAATGGCAGCAAAGTGTTTGCGAATTGATGGCAAAAATCCATGCTGAAGGTATTTATCATGGTGATATGAAGTTGAGTAATATTTTTTTTCGTAACGCTGATGACAAAATTGAATTCGGGCTTTGGGATTTTGATAGTACACGCATATTTAACAGTAATCTTTCTGAATATTACAGAACAATGGAAGTGGCGCGGTTGCTTTCTTCATGCCTGATCGAATTTAAAAATGCACAAATAAAACAGATTCCTTCGGATTTTATTGCGGATTTTATAAAGTTATACGAAAAAACCAGCGGACATCGCCTGGCAATAAAACTACTGGACTCCAGAATAAATTACTTGTGTAATAGAAAACGCACTAAAATTGCTAAACATAACGCAAAGTAAATCAATTATGACAGCAAAATGGTGGATATGGCATGATGTTGACCGCAGTCCTTATTTAAATATGGCGATTGACGAACTTCTCTTGCAGCATAGCCATAAATGGCAGGAACCACTGATACGGTTATATGGCTGGAATTGCCCCTCTGTATCAATTGGCTATGTCCAGAATTTTACTGCTGCGCCACAAAATGGCTATAAAATTGTACGCCGTCCAACCGGAGGCGGGGTTGTTTTACATGATAACGACTTCACCTACACTATAATTGTTCCTGTTGCACATCCTGTTTTCAAGCTTGAGCGGATTGAAAGTTATCATGTTTTTCACCGGGCAATTAAAAATGCGCTGGCAGAACTCGGCAAGGATACAAATCTTTCAGAACGCGAAGATTTACCTGTAGATCGAGCAACTATGCAATGTTTCAGCTCGCCGACACGTTACGATGTTGTTGCGGACGGGATAAAATTCGCAGGCGCGGCTCAACGACGGACAAAAAACGGAATTCTGCATCAAGGCAGTATAAAATTAGCGGCAGCGGACGGAAATAAAAATAAATTGGCTGACTTTTTTTTAAAAAACATAAAGAGCGAATTTTCAATTCAGTTTGAAGAATTTCATGCAGATAATGACTTTATGAATGAAGCAGAAACGTTATCACTAAATAAATATGCAACTCCGGCATGGAATATGTCAAAAATGGATAAGTAAGAATATGGCAGACGATATTGAAAAATTTAAATATCTTATCGGATATGACTTTAAAGATAAAGCACTATTGCGGGAAGCTCTTACCCATCGCTCGTTCACAGCAGAAAACAATTTGCCGTATGACAATCAACGTTTGGAATTTCTCGGAGACGCTGTTCTGCAAATTATTCTAACTGAATATCTATATCAAAACTATCAGAAAGAAGCTGAAGGGCCGCTGACCAAAATGCGTTCTGCTATGGTTCGTCAGGAAACATTGGCAAGACTATGCAAAAAAATGGATTTCGGGAAATTTATGTATTGTGGCAAAGGTGAAATTGAAAGCAAGGGGACAGAACGTAATTCAACCTTATCTGATTTATTTGAGGCAATTGTGGGAGCGATTTATCTGGATGCCGGCTTAGATTTTACGCGCACTCTGGTTCTGGATTGGATGCAGAATTCTTTTGCAGAAGCCCATCAACGACTTGAGTTACAAAACCCAAAAGGCACGCTTCAGGAGTATTGCCAACGCAAATGGTGTATCGCCCCGATATATTCGGTTATTGATGTCAGCGGTCCTATTCACAATCCCAATTATCATGTGTCAGTTAAAATTAACGAATCTATAATCGCAGAAGGGTGTGCCAATAAACGCAAGCATGCTGAAAGTCAAGCAGCCCAAAATGCGCTCGAAAAGCTTGCAGAAAAGGACAAATCAATAATAGGAATTTCAGGATAAATGCCATACTGCCTAAATTTTCCCGGGAAAATACTTTTTGGTTCAGGAGTTATCAATCAAATAGCCGGCTTGCTGAATGATAATAAAAGAATTCTTGTCGTAATTGGCAAGCACGGATTGAGTGATGGAACTTCCACTAGAATATCATCATTGTTGCAATCTTGTGACGTCAGTTTTTTTTCCGGTGTAAATGGTGAACCTTCATTAGAAGATGTTGACCGGATTATTGCTGAATGTCGCAATTTTTCGGCTACGGCGATAATTGCAATTGGCGGGGGCAGTATTATTGATGCGGCAAAAACTGCTGCAGCGCTTGTCAATGTTGATGGTACGACTGCCGACTATTTCTTTGAACGTAAAAAGATTAAAAGTAAAGGTCTTTTTTTTATTGCCGCTCCGACAACGGCAGGAACCGGCGCTGAATTAACCCCCAATGCTGTACTTACCGACTCAAATTCATTAATTAAAAAATCAATCAAACACCCGACGATGTTTGCTGATGTGGCAATTATCGACCCTGAATTGAGTTATTCATGCCCAAAATCATTGACAGCCTGGAGCGGGATGGACTCACTAACGCAGGCAATTGAATCGTATCTTTCTATTGATGCAAACACCTTCACCAGACTTCTTGCCGGCAAGGCTGCCGCACTTATCTTGAAAAATCTGCCGATAGCATATTTTAATCCGGACATCAATTCCAGGACAGCTATGTCAGAAGCCACTATGCTTGGCGCTTTGGCATTCAGTCAAAGTGGATTAGGTGCGGTTCATGGCCTGGCACATCCAATCGGCAGTAAGCTGAAATTACCTCATGGTCTGACATGTGCAATTATTTTGCCGGTAATTTTAAAATGGAATTTAGCGGAATGTGAAGAAAACATGAACATTCTGGCGGAGTACTGTGGATTCAATTCTGCCTTGTCTTTAATTTCAGCAATTGAGTCATTAAACCAGCAATTACTGATTCCTGATTCATTCAGTTCATTTGGTCTGAACAATACAATATTTGATTTTATAATTGATAATTGCCGCTCAGGCAGTATGCAAAAAAATCCCAGAAAATTATCTGACACACAAATACTCACAATTCTAGGAGAGCTTTGTTGATGCAAAAAAATGATAAAACTATTTTTGTTATAGGTGCCAACCCGGCGTGGCAGAAAACATTGACATTCAACGAGTTGATTGTCGGCGAAGTAAACCGTGCTGAAAGTGTTGATTGTTTTCACTCGGGAAAAGGTATTAACTTTTGCAGAGTTAATAATTTCTGGAATAAGTTTCCCAGCCGGCTATTTCAATTTGCGGGCGGTGATACCGGAAAATCAATTTGTGCAGGACTGAATGAGGAAAAAATCAACCATACAACAATTCCAGTCGAAAGTTCTACGCGGGTTTGCACAACTTGTCTATGCAAAAAAACCGGAGTGATGACAGAACTAATTGAACCATCCAGTACATTAAATGAACAACAACTCGCGTTAATGTTTAATGCGGTGGAAAAAGATATTCACAAATGTATCGGGCTCGCTATTTGCGGAACAATTCCCCAGGGAACAGATATTGATATTTACATTAAAATTGTATCATTAGCCAATAAACATAATATTCCGTTATTAATTGATTCCTGGCAAAATATCCAGCCGGTACTTAAAATATCTCAAAATGCAATTTTAAAAATTAATTATTCTGAACTGAAACATATCACCGGTGAAATGTCTCCGGAAAAAGCAATAAAGAAAATCATCAACCAATATCAACTCAAATCAGTAGCAATCACCAATAGTGCTTCCAGCGCATTCCTCGGTACTGATTCAGGAATATGGGAATTTATGCTGCCGCGACTTGATTCTGTAGTCAACCCGCTCGGATCAGGAGATACTGCTGCAGCAATATTTTTCAATGAATATCTCTCCGGGACTGAATTACCCAAAGCATTTGCTTATGGTCTTGCCGCCGCATCAGCAAGTTGTCTTACCACTCGTTGCGGTTATTTTGAAAAAAATATGATGAACGAAATCTATCAACAAATCAACATTATCAAATCAGGAGAGTAACTGAACATGGAAAATCAAAATCTCAACGCCAACAATGAATCAGAAAGTAGTTGCAATACGAGTAAATGTCCATTAATAAAAAACAGGAATAAAAAACTTTGGGGTTGCGGAATTGCGCTTGCTGTACTAGGCAGTTTAGGTATTATCGGTCTCACTATTGTTTCCTTTCTTGTTTTAATCAGTGTAAGTAATCTCGTCTGGAACGATGAAGAAAAAGAGGTAATTCCTGAAGATATCAAATCTTTTGACCGCGATTTTATCGCAGGAAATCACGATTCGGAAAATATAATTCTAACTGTTCCGGTTTTCGGCATCATTCATGCTGGAAATGAAGAGGGAATCATGGGTGATGAGGGCGCGGCGGCAAATAAGATTTGCGGACAGTTAAAAATAGCCGCCAAGAACAAAGATATTAAAGCTGTAATTATTAAAATTGATTCTCCCGGTGGAGAAGTTGTAGCATCTGATCAAATTTACAACGCCATTAAAAATGTAAGGGCATCCGGAAAACCGGTAATCGCGCAAATGAATTCTCTAGCGGCAAGCGGTGGATATTATGTGGCAGTCGGATGTGACAAAATCATCGCGCATCCAATGACAACTACCGGAAGTATTGGTGTTATTGTTCAAACTTACAAATATTTTAATCTTTTTCAAAAAATTGGTCTTGAGAGTGAACCGTACACATCAGGACCGATGAAAGATCTCCTCAGCGGAACAAGACCAACTTCAATTGCAGAAAAAGAGCTGATTCAGCGCCATGTTAACTCAGTATATGACCATTTTGTCAAAGTATGCGCAGAAGGCAGACCCGGACTGACCGTGGAAAAAATTAAAACTTCGCAAATCGGGGATGGTAGAATTTTTCTCGCGGCAGAAGCTAAAAAACTTGGATTAATTGACCAGATCGGTTATTTTGATGATGCAGAAAAAAAGGCAGCCTCAATGGCAAATATTGCCTCAGACTACAAAGTTATATCACTGCGTCGTAAATTTTCTTTGTCCAGTTTGTTTTCAGCCAATTCAAAAATACCCGCAACTAACATCAGTGTCAGATTACCCGGTGATTTGGGCAATTCCAATGTAAAAATAGAACAGGGTAAATTTTATTTCCTTCCAGCTAACCTTTAAAATTTATAACATATTCCGGTAATTCCGGGCAAGGACGGTAATTATGACAACAATAGGCACACCACTATCCAGTACCGCAACAAAAGTTGTTTTGTGCGGAGCTGGTGAACTTGGCAAAGAGGTCGTTATTGAATTACAGAGATTCGGAGTAGAGGTTATAGCCATAGACCGTTACGATAACGCCCCGGCGATGCAAGTCGCGCATCGCTCATATACAATTTCAATGCTCGATGGCGACGCACTCAAAGCAATCATCGAAAAAGAAAAGCCAGACTATATTGTTCCGGAGGTTGAAGCAATCGCCACCAAAACATTAATTGAACTTGAAAAGGCCGGATACTGTGTAATCCCGACTGCAAATGCAGCATTTATAACCATGAACCGTGAAGGTATTCGTCGCCTCGCTGCAGAAGAACTTAAAATAAAAACCTCCACATACCGTTTTGCTGCCAATCAGGAGGAATTCATCGAAGCAGTGAAAGTCATTGGTACGCCTTGCGTTGTAAAACCAATTATGAGCTCATCAGGCCACGGTCAAAGTGTTATCAAAAACAACGATGATATCATAAAATCCTGGGAATATGCGCAACAAGGTGGACGTGCCGGCGCAGGGAAAGTTATTGTTGAGGGATTTATTGATTTTGACTACGAAATTACGCTTCTAACGGTAAGACATTCTGGCGGCACAACATTTCTGCCTCCCATTGGTCATATCCAGATAGACGGCGATTATCGTGAATCATGGCAACCCCATCCGATGTCTGAAACAGCCTTAGCCAAAGCCGAGGAAATTGCCGGTAAAGTAACTGCGGCGCTTGGTGGCAAAGGTATTTTTGGCGTAGAATTATTTGTTAAGGGTGAAGATGTTATTTTCAGTGAGGTTTCCCCCAGACCGCACGATACTGGAATGGTTACCATGATATCTCAGGATTTATCTGAGTTTGCTCTCCATGCTCGAGCCATTTTAGGTCTTCCAATACCTAATGTCAGATTGCTGGGACCTGCAGCGTCAAAAGCCGTTGTTGTAACAGGAAAATCCAAACAGGTTAAGTTTAAAAATCTTGAAAAAGTTCTCGAACAAACTGATACGGCTATGCGAATATTCGGCAAAGGTGAAGTGAATGGGCATCGTCGCATGGCAGTAATTCTGGCGCGCGATGTTAGTGTCGAAGCGGCTTTGGCGAAGGTCAGAACAGCATATAATGCACTGGAAATTGAACTTTGAAAGACTTGACGACTGTTGAATATAAAAAAATTGATGCAAATCAATTTTCCTGGTCAGTAAGTCGTCATGAATTGTTTGTTTTTTGTGAAAAAGCCTATTTTTGCCACTATTATGGTGCCTCTGGTGGTTTTGAAGAGATCGCAGAGGCAGAATCAAGGCAAATTCACCTGTTAAAAAAAATGGTCGATGGCAAGACTTGGCTTCAGCGTTTATTTTCTGACACACTATCTCAAATCATGCTTAACAATACCGGGAAGATTGATTCACCGATTTTGAGCAGTCGGATGTTAAAAGACGTTATTTCAACTTTCAACCGTCAAAAAAAAGAATGCATCGATGAAGATTGGCGTAACGACCACAGTAAGCTCAACCTCCTGGAACTATACTATGGGATTAACAAGCCTGAATCTTTCTTTTCGTATTTGCGCAAACAATTGCAAGACATTATTCAAAGATTTTTATCCAGTGGATTAACTGAAATACTTTGCGATGTGAAATGTCTTGAATGGAAGAGATTAATAAATCCGGAATCCGTAAATTTAAACGGTCTCAATGTTTGGTTATCTCCAATTCTTGTCTGGGGCAAAAATGATAACATTATGTTACTCAATATTACCACCAATAGTTCCAAAATGGAGAAACTGCAAACCCATGCGGCTTTGAATTCAATCTTTGCTCAAAGTCGGTTTCACCAGTCACCTTCGAGTACAGTGTCAATTTTTTATGATTGTTTTACCGGCAAGATAGAAACCATCTCCATGGACTATGATGCTATCAGCGCCATAATCGTAAAAATCAACGAGAGCGCAAAGGCGATGCTGGAGAAAATATATCCGGGAAACTACGTTCTAGGAATGAATTTCCCGGTTGCAGAGTTGTGTAAATGTAAAATATGCCGATTTCAAGAATATTGCATTGATACGGAACAGATAGTATCAGCGACGATACCAGATTGAACATAACCGCCGGGACTTAAGTAGAAAGGGAAACATACCGAGAACCAACATCGTTGATAGTAATCTGAATGTTGAATATTTGTCTATTTTGCGCGGGGACGTATTGATAAATTCAGAATCGATATAACCGAATACATAATCCCGTTGTTTTCCCCATTTGGCTAAAGCACGCGCAAAGTAAATTTCTTCCCCTGCATATATATCTTCTCTGAACCCGTGAATTTCGGTAAATGCATCTTTACGGCAAAAAAGGTAACACCCGGCAACCCACTTTCGAAAAGCGGCGTAACGATTCCATAATTTAGTAAAAACATACAGAGAGAGAGGAATCTTAACCGGAAAACCTATTTTAATACCGCCACCGTAACATTTCCCGGACAATAACAAATGCAGTGTCTTTTTTAGAATCGAGGGCGTAATAGTCGTATCGGCGTCAAGAAAAATCAATAACGGGCTGGATGCTGCCTCTCCGCCCCGGTTTCGTGCCAGTGAAATCTGGTTGTGAGGTTCATACACGACTTTGGCATTCGCACCCTTTGCAATGTTGGCGGTATCGTCAGAAGAATTGTTGTCAACAACAATAACTTCCCCCCGCAATGGTTCCACTGCTTTCATGGAAATCAAAAGATGGCGCAGTGTTTCAGGTAAGCGTTGTTCTTCATTATACGCAGGGATAATGACAGAATAATTAATTTTATGCATCAAACAAACCCATTAATCAACAATTAATTTCAAATAATCTTCCATCAGGTTTAGTCAATAGCGGTCATTTCTATTACAATCTGCCGGAACAATTGTCAACGGTAAAAGTTACAAGTCACTAATAATGTAAATAGACGTCACAATCTAATACTGTCAGCCAATAGTATGAGAAAATGGTACCCCGGGCAGGAATTGAACCTGCGACCACCTGATTAGAAGTCAGATGCTCTATCCTCTGAGCTACCGGGGCGAATACCCTGAAAATATGCCTTACTTTTGGAAAAAAACAACTAAAAATAGCCATTAAATCGTTATTTTATCAATATACGTTACACCGCACTTTACTAACATAAACCTGTATGTAACCAACTGATATTTTAAAATTGTAAAAGAAAATCAAGTATAATCAACGTATGAGCCGTTCAACTAAATAGAAATAAGTCATAGTGAATACCATGATTACAGGCTGAATATTTATGTTAAATAATTCATTGATTTAGCCCAAATTGATAGATGCTAATCAGACATTTTCTTTTTAAACATTACTTTTAAATACTTTAATAAACTTATACACCCTAATGCCCCCATAACGACTATTAACGGAAGAGCTGGCATCTGGTAACGCGGCACAGTTATTGGTCCAGGCAAAAATAAATAGTATTCGACAAATGCAAGGAAAAAGAAAACCAGGAAAAACTGTTTATCTCGCAACCAAATGACCATTTCAATGATAACACCCAAATAACATATTGCGACCACCAATAACACCGGCATTAACAGCAAAGGCAACCAAAAGATTCCTTGAAAGTAGTGCCGGATTGCTGCAAAAATGCCATAACGCTGCATAACGTCAAGAGTCCCCCGGTCACTTTTTGTGAATCCAAGCAGTTCACAAAACATGGGAACATCAGGAAGCATAATTTGCGGATTAAAATGCAGACGTAGATAGGCAATGGGATTTTTTAAAATTAACTCCTTTAACTTTGACAAACGATAATCAACCCTGCTTTTTTCGTCTGGATACTTTTGATGATCGGCAAACTCAACTTCAAGTTCTTTTAATATCCGTTGTTTTTCATCTTCATACGAAGTACTGTTTAATTTGGCAAGAAGCATTGCCCCGTTTTGATGATACATTGCGCCGGTATTTGTGTCAACACAATAACCGGCACCTGCAAGTTGATTGCGCCACATCCATGGAAAGACCACACTCCAAAAAATACAAAGGCAAATAAATGCGGCAGCAAGTTTTCGTTTCAGCGAAATTCCAGGCATTATAATTATAAGAAACATTCCCGGTATATACCATAAAACGCCAATGGGACGAATTAATACTGCTAATGCAGCCAATAATATACCAATGTAAACCCACTTCAATTCTTTTCGCCAATAAGTTAAACTGAAAAAATATAACTGCCATGCGGTAAAGAAAGCAAAAAATGCATCAGTAAGCAACATGGGACTGGAGGAAACCGCAGTAATATTCAGCGCGAAAAAAAAAGCTGCCAGCATCCCGGTTTTCTCACCGCCAAACAATTTTCCCGTCATATATATCGGAAGACAAGTTAATGCTCCAACTAAGCACAATGCAATAATCGGAAGAACATAATTATCTCCAAAACAATAAAAAAAACATGAGAGAAAGATTGGGAAGAGAGGTGGACGTGCTGTTTGTTTTATAAAAGTTCCCGGCGCAGAATAAAAACCGCCATCAGTAGCTATTGCGATTGCGGGCTGGATGTATCCGGCAGAATCTGGACGACAAAAATGCTGCGGCGCATTTTGAATTCCGGGTAACATAATCAGTATCCTGAGTATAAAAGCGAAAAGTAATAAAGCAAAAATATTAAGCAACTTATGATTTAACCATTGCTGCTGTTTTAATATTTTCAGATACTGCATTTATTATAACCGGATATCACTCTTTCTTTTTTCTTAGAGGGATGTGAATTGATTCGTTATGTACTGCATGCGCAGCCTCCATCATCACCTCGCCTAATGTCGGATGAGCGTGAATCGCCATACCTAATTCTTTGGCTGTAATTTCCAAATTCATTGCCGGTACCGCCTCGGCAATAAGGTCGGTTGCATGGGGGCCAATTATATGAACGCCAAGAACCTGATCTGTTTCTGCAGCTGCGATAATTTTGCAAAATCCTTCAGTATGATTAATTGCCATAGCCTTACCTAGCGCCGCAAACGGAAATTTTCCCACATTATACTTGATGCCTTCATTCTGGCACTGTTCTTCAGTCATTCCCACTGTACCAATTTCCGGTCTGGTAAAAATACATCCGGGAACTAATTTGTAACTGAATGGATGATTACCCCCCAGAATGTGATCTACAGCGGCAATCCCCATGGCGCTGGCTAAATGTGCAAGCCAAATTCTACCGGCAATATCACCGATGGCATAAATTGAGGGGATATTAGTGCGACAGTATTCGTCAACATTAATCCATCCACGCTCATTAGTATTTACGCCTGCTGCAGCAAGATTTAAACCTTCGGTACAAGGTTTTCGCCCGATTGCTACCAGTAAATAGTCAGCTCTTACAGTCTGGTCGCCAACAGTCCCGGTTACACCATTTTTGTCAGGCTTTATATTCTGCATTGGCTTGCCAGTCAAAATATTTATACCGGACTTTTTCATGTACTGGGTTTGTGTTCTTGAGATTTCGTTATCCAAATTAGGAAGAATTGACGGTAACATTTCAACAACAGTTACTCTGGATCCCAACTCGGCAAAAAGGCAGGCAAATTCACAACCGATAACGCCCCCGCCCAAAATAAGTATTGTCTTAGGAATTTCTTTGCAAGAGAGTAACTCAGTCGAAGTCAATACGCGCTTATGTTCGGGAATAAAATTGGGGACAAGAGCAGCAGATCCAGTGGCAATAATTATTTTTTTTGCAACAATAATATCTTGTGTTACCCCATCTTTGATAACGGCAACGCTGTTTCGATTGATAAAAGAACCGGTACCATTAAAAACAGTAACTCCTGCAGCTTTTACAAGACTGCCGATACCATTACGCAATCTTCCGATTATATCATTTTTACGTTCAAGCATCCGTTGCCAGTCAGGAGAAATCTGGCTGCCTTTGCTGATATTTATTCCAAACTCTTCAGCATGTTTGAATTGATGAAAAACTTCAGCGCCTGAGATTAATGTTTTTGTCGGAATACAGCCGGTATTTAAACACGTACCACCGAAGTTCTCACGTTCAATTAAAGCCACTTGCAATCCTTGCTGACCGGCGCGAATTGCCGCAACATAACCACCGGGACCAGCTCCAATCACACACAAGTCAAATGTCTTTTTCTGCATTATAGCCACCTTACCCAATATTGATTAATTTTCTGATAAAAAAGTTGAATTACTAAATACAAAAGTTCACTCTAGATTCTTATAATTTCAAGAAATTAAAAAAGTGTTTCTAATTTTTATCGATAACAAACCAGCCGCGCAACAAAAAACAAATATTACGCGACACTGGCTTTTCGCTAAATATATGCCGAAACTGTTGTTTTTCAACATAATTTTGATTCGTTAATAAAAATCTATTCAATTTAATGCGTTATTTGATTTGAATAGCTGATATTCATTATTATCTTTCAAAAATGAGCAAATAACAAATTCAGGATTTTAATATGGAAACCATGTACGATGTAATTGTTGTCGGCGGTGGGCATGCCGGGTGTGAAGCTGCCCTTGCGGCAGCTAGAACAGGCGCTGCCACGCTTATGATTACAATTAATATGGACCATATAGCGCAGATGAGTTGCAACCCGGCGATAGGTGGCATAGCGAAGGGGCAAGTTGTACGTGAAATTGATGCACTTGGTGGCGGTCAGGGTATTATTGCAGATACTGCCGGTATTCAATTCCGCATGTTGAATTCCGCAAAAGGCCCGGCGGTATGGTCGCCTCGGGCGCAGTGCGACAAAGTATGTTATCAGCGTGGTATGAAATTACTATTGGAACGGCAGAAAAACCTTGATATAAAACAGGCGGTGGTTAAAGGATTCATACTGGAAAATGGTAAAATAACCGGCATTATGACAGAATTCGATGATCAATTCCATGCAAAGGCATTTGTAATTACTACCGGAACTTTTCTTTCCGGCAAATTGCATTACGGTATGAACAGTTTTCCAGGCGGTAGAGCTGGAGATCCGCCATCAACAGAACTCGCCGTCGCCTTAAAAGAACAGTTGGGGTTGCGTCTGGGAAGATTGAAAACTGGAACGCCACCCAGAATCCTTGCAAAAACTATTGATTTCTCCAAAATGGAATTTCAAACAACAGACCATTTCGAAGAAAAGTTCAGCCATTTTCCATTACCGGAATATTTACCAGAGACGACATATAAAACGATGAATTGTCACATGGTTTACTCGACAGTTGCAACTGCCGATATAATTCGGAATAATCTGGATAAATCGCCGATGTACAAAGGCAAAATTGCCGGCATTGGCACACGATACTGTCCGTCATTCGAGGACAAGGTGGTTAGATTCCCTCACCATGAGCGTCATCTGCTGTATTTGGAACCGGAAGGAGAATTTACCGACGAATACTATATTAACGGAATTTCCACCAGTCTTCCCCCATCAGTACAACGCCAGATGATTGCCTCAGTGCCCGGACTTGAACATGCGGAAATATCCCGTTATGCTTATGCAATCGAGTATGACTTTGTATGCCCTGACCAACTTAACCGCTCACTATGTACAAAATCATATTCTAATCTCTTTACTGCTGGTCAGATTAATGGTACCAGCGGTTACGAGGAAGCCGCCGGACAAGGTTTGGTAGCGGGAATGAATGCAGCGAAAACGGCCGCCGGTATGGATTTAGTTGAACTTCCCAGAGAAATTTCTTACATTGGCGTAATGATTGATGATCTGGTTACTAAAGAAATTATTGAACCATATCGCCTGTTCACAAGCCGGGCCGAATACCGTCTGCGACTAAGACAGGATAATTCGGACTTAAGACTCTGTGAATTTGCATGGAAGAATGGTTTGCTGCCATTTGAGAATTATACTTCTTTTAAAGAATATCATAACATGCTTGAGTGTGCAATGCAATGCGCCAAGACTGAAAAAACAGGTGGAAAAACTATATGGGAAGATATTAAAAAATTTGAAGGACAATGGTCGCCGAAAATGCAATTGAATTTCACCCAGGAAACAATTCATTTGGATTTATCCACTCCTTTGGGGTGTCGCGTATTTCGCCAACTAACCATCCAGGCTCATTATGAGGGATATATAGAACGTGAAAATGCCACAATCGACAAATTGCAAAAATTGGAAAACTGGAAAATCCCATCCGGGTTCGACTATGATTCTATTCCAGGCTTAAGAAATGAATCGCGGTTAAAACTTAAAAAAATTATGCCAACTACTCTGGCGCAAGCCACCCGGATAGATGGCGTTACTCCATCAGAAATAGCATTGTTGCAAGTACATCTTACACGAATGTACAAGACTACTGAAAGCGAAAGTAATTCATGAATAAAAAAGATGATACAAGCTTGCGATCTTCAAGTAAAAGTGTATTTAAAAGGTTATGCTCAGAAAGATTACCTCTGGCATGTTTAATAATTGTTATTTGTTACTTTTCTGCCGCTTTGATTGTTGAAGGGTATTCAATCTATTGCAGTTGCTCCAAAACTATCCCTGTTTATGATAACGGGAATATTGTTGAACAGTTCCAGCCACCGTCATTTCAACACCTACTTGGAACTGATTACCTTGGGCGTGATGTCCTGCTGCGAGCGATTGCCGGGATTTCTACGGCTGTAAAGGTTGGAGTGCTCGCATCTCTTATCTCTGCAATAATTGGTGTTTTTATTGGTGCTTTGGCAGGATATTTTGGTGGCTGGTTTGATGACCTGGCGGTATGGCTGTACAGTACTTTTGATTCAATGCCGGCATTGTTATTCATTCTCGCATTCGCGTTACTGGTTTCTAAGGGTTTTCTTTATCCTCCACTGGCAGGAGCGCTGGCAACTTTTTCAACATTGTTGAATACTGATCCTGGAATGATGGCCGTATATCTCGGGATAGGCATTACCGGGTGGGTAAGTCTTTGCCGGGTTGTACGTGGGGAAACAATGAAACTTCGAGAATGCGGCTATATTCAAGCAGCAAAAGTTGCAGGACAACATTCAATGAAAATTATCTTCAGACATATTATTCCAAACGTTTTCCATCTGGTCATTATATATTTTACGATGAGGTTTGCCTTTGCGATAATGACCGAAGTCATTGTGAGCTATCTTGGCGTCGGCGTACAAACGGCGCCAAGTTGGGGCATTATGATTTCTGACGGTCAGGAACGCCTGTGGCGAGGAATATGGTGGGAAGTCGCCGCAGCGACTGGATTCATGTTTTTACTAGTTATGGCCTTAAATATGCTTGGAGACAGTTTGCGTGACCTACTGGATCCAAGGCTCAAAGATTAAACATTGCCGGCTTATAATAAATTTATTCAATTAAAATTAATCACAACCATCCCGATTTTTCAACAAAGAATAATTGCGGGAGGACATTCAGTTTTTAGCGCCAAAACAGTCATGTTAAACGGATATCACTGAATATAACCAGAGAGCGGAGACATGTCACTCATCGGCTTTTGTCAGACTTAACGCACTGGGAGCTTTTTGTCAGAGTTAATGCGCCCCCACTCTATTTGTCAAACTAAATGCATTTGATAACTTTGGAGGGGGTGCGTTTACTTTTCAATTTTCATACTGATTCTTTGTCGCTGATAAATAATGTTTAAGCTTGAAATATGCAGGAATAAGTGCTAATGTATCGCAAGGTTCATTATTAAATTTGCAAGTACAAAAATTGCAAAGTAGCTGGTTGCTTAAAATAGTACCATTGACAAAATATTATGTTGTATCTTTTTCATTAAAGGATCTCTAATTTTGTTATGGTAAAATTATACAAGCGACGGGGCGGAGCTTGGAAAAATGGGTTACTATTCAAATTAACTTATGGTATAATATGACCGCTAATTTAAAAGACAGTAGAGTTTTAATCACTGGTGGCGCAGGTTTTATAGGCTCAAATCTTATAGAAAGACTACTCTCTCAAAACAATCATATTGTCTGCCTTGACAACTTTTCTACAGGAAAACGGGAAAACATTGCTGATTTCGCTAATAATAAAAATTTCAAATTAATAGAAGGTGATATTCGCGATCTCACAACTTGTCACAACGCATGCAACAATGTTGATTATGTTTTACATCAAGCGGCATTGGGATCTGTACCGCGTTCTATCAAAGATCCGATTACAAGCACCGAAGTTAATATCATGGGATTTTTGAATATGCTGACTGCTGCGCGGGACGCCGGTGTAAAGCGATTTGTTTACGCTGCCAGCAGTTCCACATACGGTGACAGTAAGAATCTGCCCAAGGTTGAAAATGTTATCGGCAAGCCGTTATCTCCTTATGCAATAACAAAATATGTGAATGAGCTTTATGCTGAAAATTTCTCAAGATTGTATGGGATTCAAACAATTGGACTTCGATATTTTAATGTATTCGGTAGAAAACAAGACCCATTTGGTGCTTATGCTGCTGTAATTCCAAAATTTTTTATCTCTTTGATTAAACATCAACGCCCTGTCATAAACGGCGATGGTTCTTATTCGAGAGATTTTACTTACATTGACAACGTCATTCAGGCCAATCAACTTGCGGCAGTGACAGAAGCAAGTGAAGCAACAAATACAGTATATAATATTGCCTTCGGTGAACGCACCACACTGACCGAATTGTTCAATATTATCAGGAATAATCTGACTCGATTTGATGAAAAAATCGGTAGCATTGAGCCTGAATATGGTCAATCTCGCACAGGAGACATCCCGCATTCGCTTGCGGATATCTCAAAAGCTAGAATGATGCTGGGCTATAACCCTGAGTTTAATATTGCCGATGGCATAGCTGCAGCTACAAAGTGGTATTGGGAAAATTTAAATTAATAAGGTCTAACTATGAAAAGAATAATAGTTACAGGTGGTGCAGGTTTTATTGGTTCGGCTTTAATTCGTCATTTGATCAAAAAAACGGACTGGCAAGTTCTCAATCTGGACAAACTTACTTACGCCGGTTGCTTGAAAAACCTCAAGGAGATAGAGAACAGTACTCGCTACCAATTTGTCAAGGGAGATATATGCGACCGGTCTGTAGTTGAGAAAATATTTTCAGAATTTAAGCCAGATGCGATAATGCATCTGGCGGCAGAATCACACGTTGACCGTTCAATAGACGGTCCCATGGAGTTCATTCAGACTAACATTGTGGGAACTGCAACATTGCTTCAAGTTGCAAGAGAATATTGGCTGACGCTAGGAGAAGCCCAAAAAAACAACTTTCGTTTTCAACATATTTCCACCGATGAGGTCTATGGCAGTCTTGGACAAGATGGTTTTTTTACTGAATCCACACCTTACGACCCCCGTTCACCATACTCTGCGAGTAAAGCATCCAGTGATCATCTTGTAATGGCTTGGTTTCATACTTACGGACTCCCCGTATTGATTACCAATTGTTCTAACAATTACGGTCCCTACCATTTTCCAGAAAAACTTATACCTTTAATGATACTCAACGCCTTGGATGGACTCCCCCTGCCCGTATATGGCCGCGGTGACAATATACGTGACTGGCTGTATGTTGAGGATCATGCAAAGGCCCTACATCTGGTTTTAGAAAAAGGCATAATAGGCGAAACATATAATGTTGGCGGCAATAATGAACGGACAAATCTGGACGTAACTTATGCGATTTGCGATACGCTCGATCAACTGGCTCCTGGGCAAAAAACTTCCGGGTTATCTTCGTATCGAGATTTAATTAAATTTGTTCAAGACCGCCCCGGACACGATAAACGTTATGCCATTGATGCATCCAAATTAAAAACCGAACTTGGCTGGGTTCCTGAGGAAGATTTTGAAACAGGAATTCGTAAAACAATTGAATGGTACTTGAACAATGATTGGTGGTGGAAACCAATTAGAGATAGTAAATATTCAGGCGCAAGGCTCGGCAAGGCAAAATAAATTTAATATGGCAAACATGGTAAAAATAAATAAAATCAAGCACTATGTAAAACAAGTATCAGAGGAATTTCATCCTGAAAAAGTTATTCTTTTTGGTTCTTATGCCTATGGCAGGCCAACGCCAGATTCGGATGTTGATTTGCTAGTGGTTATGGAAGATCAGGAACACATGGCAAGACCATCACTTGAAATTCGCAGACGCATAAATGCGCCGTTTCCACTTGATTTGATAGTAAAATCCCCAAGTCATATAAAGAAGCGTCTGAAAATGCGTGATTATTTTATAAGAGATATAGTTGAAAACGGTGTTGTTTTATATGAGAAATGAAACATTAGAATGGATCCAGAAGGCGGAAGGGGACTTTGCCAGTGCCACAAGAGAAATCCGCGCCAGAAAAAATAGAAATGAAGATTCTGCCTGTTTCCATTGCCAGCAATGCATTGAAAAATATCTGAAGGCCATTCTTGTTGAAAAAAACATCATGTTCACCAAAACACACGATCTTGGAATTTTACTGAATTTGCTATTGAAGCCTTGTCCTGATATGGAAAAATTTCGTGATGCAATGAATATTCTTACAGATTATGCCGTTGTCTTCAGATATCCAGGAGAATCCGCCACTAAGGAACAAGCTTGTGAGTCATATCTGAAATGTGTTGAACTGCGTGAAGCAATCAGACACAAACTTAAACTTACTTAACTTCTAGTGAATGGTGAATATGCTCAGAACACATAGAGATTTAGATGTTTGGAAAAAGTCTATAGACTTCGTAACTATTGTTTATAAAACTATAGAATCATTCGCCAAAACAGAAATATATGGGTTGACATCACAAATTCGCAGGTCTGCTGTATCCATCCCATCAAATATTGCAGAAGGAGCTACCAGAAAAAACAAGACTGAATTAAAACAGTTTTTGTACATTGCGTTATCAAGTGCGGCAGAACTTGAAACTCAACTAATAATTGCGAAAAATCTGAATTATATCGTAGATAATGAATTTGAAATATTGCTTAAAGAATTGTGTGCCATTTCAAGAATGACTCAGGGGCTTATCAAAGCAATTACATGAAATTATCACTATTCACTAATCACTATTTTGGGAGAATCATGAAACGCAAAGGAATAATTTTAGCTGGTGGCAGCGGAACCAGACTTCACCCAAGTACACGGGTTGTGTCAAAACAACTTTTGCCAGTTTATGATAAACCAATGGTTTTCTATCCGTTGTCCACGCTAATGCTTGCCGGTATAAATGAAATTCTTATAATTTCTACACCCGTAGATACTCCCCGTTTTGAGCAACTGCTCGGGGATGGCGCGCAATGGGGAATCAAATTAGAGTATGCAATCCAACCATCGCCGGATGGATTGGCTCAGGCATTTATTATCGGCGAAAAATTTATCGGTGATTCATGCTGCGCGATGGTATTAGGTGATAATATTTTCTACGGATATAATTTTTCAGAACTACTAAGAGATGCCAGCATACAGCAGAGTGGAGCTACAGTTTTCGCTTACCAGGTTGCCGATCCTGAACGCTATGGGGTTGTTGAATTTGACGCAAATTTTAATGCATTAAGCATAGAAGAAAAACCGGAAATACCAAAGTCGAAATATGCTGTTACCGGACTTTATTTCTATGATAATGATATCGTTGAAATTGCTAAAAGTATTAAGCCCTCGGCACGAGGAGAATTAGAAATAACTGACGTTAATCGAATCTATTTGGAGCTCAAGAAACTATCCGTAAAAATATTAAGCCGCGGAATGGCATGGCTGGATACAGGCACCCATGATTCACTGCTTGAAGCATCACAGTATATCGCGACCATAGAAAAACGTCAAGGATTAAAGATCTCCTGCCCTGAAGAAATTGCATGGCGAAATAACTGGATTAACCACCAACAACTTACAAAATTAGCTAACCTTTACGGTAAAAGTTCTTATGCCGACTATCTGAAAACTTTACTTGAGTAAATTCATAAATAAAGAATAAATTACCCTGGTTTTTGAGATTGATTTTAGTTGTAACTAAAACACAATATGTGAGTCGATGAAATAAACTTGAATAGGCCAGACTCCAATCGCTGCTTAATGTTGGTGACATGGATTGCAATGTTTAACGTTTACACTTAAAAGACAAATAAAAAACATTCATTTTTTATTGAATTTTCCGAATCGTGATTTTACCCTATCCGAGCACCAAGTATTTTTTGTAATGTTGGCATTGTAAATTATCGGGTTGAGCTGACGTTGCAGTGATAGTCAAACACAATGAGTGGGGGTCACTTCAGTGAAGTGCATACCCCCGATAAAATAATTAAAAAAATGGGACTTAAAATAATGTTAAAAAACAAAGTATTACTAATTACCGGCGGAACTGGTTCATTCGGAAATGCGGTTCTGAATCGTTTTTTAAATTCTGAATTGAAAGAAATCCGAATCTTCAGTCGCGATGAAAAAAAACAGGATGACATGCGCAAGAAGTATAATAATCCTAAACTGAAATTTTATATCGGTGATGTAAGGGATAGACAGAGCGTGTGCGCGGTCGTCGCAGGCGTTGACTTTATTTTTCATGCGGCAGCATTAAAGCAGGTTCCTTCATGTGAGTTTTTTCCACTTGAAGCAGTAAAAACCAACGTGCTGGGTACCGCCAATGTACTCGAAGCAGCTATTCTTGCCAAGGTTAAGAAAGTTGTCGTATTAAGCACTGATAAGGCGGTTTATCCAATCAATGCAATGGGACTGTCCAAAGCAGTGATGGAAAAAGTGATGGTTGCAGAATCGCGCAATCAACTGGAAGGCGGTACGGTAATGTGTGGCACTCGCTACGGGAATGTTATGGCCTCACGCGGTTCCGTTATTCCGCTTTTTGTGGAACAACTCAAAGCTGGATATCCACTCACAGTTACCGACCCGAATATGACTAGATTCATGATGACCTTGGAAGATGCAGTTGATTTAGTGTTATTCGCTTTTAAACACGGACATCAAGGAGATATATTTGTTCAGAAAGCTCCTGCCGCGACGATTGGCAACCTTGCTTTGGCACTGAAAGAATTGTACAATTCAAATAGTGAAATAAAAGTTATCGGAACTCGACATGGGGAAAAGCTTTATGAATCGCTGGTCAACCGCGAAGATATGGTTAAGGCCATTGACATGGGAGAATACTACAGGATTCCTGCAGATACCAGAGATTTGAATTATAATCTTTACTTCACCGACGGTTCGAATAAGATAGAAATCACGGAAGAATATCATTCTCACAATACAAAGAGACTGGATGTTGAAGGAACTAAAAAACTTCTCATGAAACTGGATTTTATCAGGAATGAGTTGAAAAAGTGAGAATTGGGTAAGTCATAAAATTCTAAAGTTCTAAAATTCTAAAGTCATAAATTGCGGAAGGTTTTTGTAATGAATAATCGTGACTTCAAAAAAACGTTAGAACTAAGAACAATGGAATATTCGGTCAACGTCATCATGTTTCTGAAATCTTTTTCATACTCAATGGTAGATAGTGTAATTTTGAAACAAGTTTTACGTTCTGCAACATCAATCGGAGCTAACTATCGTGAAGCCAATAGAGCCGAATCAAAAAATGACTTTATTCACAAAGTGGGTATAGTTGAAAAAGAAGCATCAGAAACCATTTATTGGTTTGAAATAATGGAATCAACTTGGAATCTTACTCGTGAACAGCAGGATAAGTTTATATGGTTAAAAAATGAAACATCAGAATTTTTGGCTATATTTTCAACTATATCAAGGAAATCAAAGCTTTAAATTTATAGCTTTAAATTCTTAAACCTAGTGGATTTTTGGATTAATAACTTTAGAATTTTAGAATTTCAGAACTTTAGAACTTAATTGAGGTCATAATGAAAATTGGAATTACCGGTCAACCCGGATTTGTTGGTTCACATTTATACAATTATCTCGGACTGCATAAAGATATTGAGCGGATACCATGTGATGATGCGTTCTTCCAAGACGAATCGTCATTATTAAATTTTGTCAGCCAATGCGATGTAATTGTCCACCTTGCAGCCATGAACCGCCATCCGGACATGCAGGTTATATATGATACAAATATTAAATTAGTCACTCAACTAATTGATGCAATGGAGAAGGCAAATGTAACTCCTCACGTTCTATTTTCCTCTTCAACTCAGGAGGAGAAAGACAATCTTTACGGAGCATCAAAACGTGAAGGGCGACGTCTATTAGATGAATGGGCAACTCGTTCAGGCGGCAAATTTACCGGCTTAGTCATTCCCAATGTATTTGGACCGTTTGGACGTCCGAATTACAATTCAATGGTTGCAACTTTCTGCCATAAACTTACCCACGGCGAAACACCTGAAGTACTGGTTGATTCTTCGGTTAAATTGATCTATGTTGGAGACTTATGTCGAGAAATTTTATGTGTAATTAAAGGTTCAGTAACAGATAATCCATATTATGTACCCCATAATGCAGAGAAAAAAGTAACCGAAATTTTGTCGTTATTAATAAAATACAAAGAACAATATTTTGATAACGGAATAGTTTCGTATATTGCTGACAATTTTGAACAAAGCCTGTTTAACACTTTTGTATGCTATATTGACCATCAGAAATACTATCCGCGCCTGCTAAAACTAAATACCGACGAACGCGGGTCATTCGTCGAGACAATCAAGCTTGATCACATTGGCGGGCAAGTTTCATTTTCAACAACACACGCGGGAATCACACGCGGGAATCACTATCATACCCGCAAATTTGAACGTTTTGCTGTTATAAAGGGAAAAGCCAGATTGCAACTCAGGCGAATTGGCAGCAGCGAAGTACTTAATTTTGAAATTGATGCCGATACTTGTCCAGCTTATGTGGATATGCCAATCTGGTACAGCCACAACATTACCAATACCGGCACTGATACAGTCTACACTATCTTCTGGATTAATGAGTTTTATAATCCGGCGGATGGGGATACTTTTTTTGAACAAGTTACTGGTGAATAGTGACTGGTGACAAGTGAATAGGGAAACATTATTATTAGAACGCATAAAGATTTAGATGTTTGGAAAAAATCTATTGATTTTGTCACTATTATTTACAAAACTACAGAGTCATTTCCAAAATCGGAAATATATGGTTTGACATCGCAAATTCGCAGGTCTGCGGTATCAATCCCTTCTAATATTGCAGAAGGCTCAACCAGAAAAAACAAAACTGAATTTAAACAGTTCCTGTATATAGCATTATCGAGCGCGGCTGAACTTGAAACTCAAATAATAATTGCAAATAATCTGAACTATATAAATGTAAATGAATTTGAATTGTTGCTTGAAAAATTATATACTATTTCACGGATGACTCAAGGTCTTATTAAAACAATTTTCTAAAAAGAGATGATAGAATGAACAAACCACCAGTCACCAGTCACCAGTCTCCAGTCACTAAATTAAAAGTAATGACAGTTTTAGGAACGCGCCCGGAAATTATTCGTCTGGCAGCGGTTATCTCCACACTGGAAAAATTCACTGATCATGTACTTGTTCATACTGGACAAAATTATGATTATGAACTTAATCAAGTTTTTTTTGATGATCTTGGCGTCAGCAAACCGGATTACTTCTTGAACGTTGATACATCTTCTCTCGGCAAAGTTCTAGGTGAAATCCTCATCAAGACAGAAGAAGTCATTCTCAAGGAAAAACCAGATGCGTTCCTTGTTCTGGGTGATACGAATAGCGCCATCTCATTACTTATGGCGAAACGGATGAAAATACCTACATACCACATGGAAGCGGGGAACCGTTCATTTGACCCTAATGTTCCTGAAGAAACCAACAGGAAAATGGTGGATCATCTCTCTGACTTCAATCTTGTTTATACTGAACATGCCAGACGTCACTTGCTTAGTGAAGGCCTTTCACATCGATTTGTTTATCTTACAGGATCGCCGATGAAAGAAATACTGATGAGCAAACTTGATAAAATAAATTCTTCAAAAATATTGCAGGAACTAAAACTTAAAAAGAATAAATATTTTATTGTCAGTGTCCATCGCGAGGAAAATGTCGACCACCCTGAGAATCTGCGCAAAGTTGTCACTTGCCTGGAAAAACTTTATGATGAATATAAATTACCAGTCATAGTTTCAACTCACCCCAGAACACGCAACCGTTTGGAAAAGTTAAATTTGAATGTTGTTGACAAAGATATCAGATTTCTCAAACCGTTCGGTTTTTTTGATTACAATAAACTTCAAATCAACGCTTTTTGTGCAATCTCTGACAGCGGGACTATTAGTGAGGAGTCAGCCATTTTGAATTTCCCGGCAGTTACCATAAGAAATTCATTGGAACGTCCAGAAGCTCTTGATGCCGGATCAATAATCATGACCGGCCTTAATCCTGACGTACTCTTAAATGCTGTTCAGGTAGTAATTGCGGAACCGATGCTTTTCAAAAAACGCGAAGTCCCATTTGAATATGAAATTGAAAACACCTCATTACGTGTAACTAAATTCATCATCGGAACGGCAAAACTTACCCATCGCTGGCGGAATATGGACGAATTCAGCCGTTACGACTGGCAGAAATAAAATATTACCTGCTTTTACTGGACAAGTTAGCGTACTCATGTTTTCAATGTGACTGTAAATATGTGGGTATGCTACAATTGTATTTTATAAGAAAAGAAATACTCTGATGTATAAAATTATTCATCTTTATATGGCAACTGTCGCAAGTGCGTTGCTGGGGATATTGACCTCCGTTCTTAATACGTATTTTCTGCCGCCAGATTTATTTGGCGATGTTAAATACGTGGGAAACCTGATTTCATTTTGTTCTGGATTCTTATTGCTCGGGTATTTTGTTTCTGGATGTCGTCTAATTGCGATTGAAAAAAATGAGCGGATTATTCGAGAGTTCAAGGGAGTTTTGATACTGATTCTTGGAATAACGTCTCTACTGCTCGTCGGCAGTGTGGTAATATTGGCCGGCTGGAACGCTTTTCTCGGAAATCGCGCTATGGCAATCATGTTTCTTGTGTCCATTCCGGTATGCGCGTCCCCTCTGCTTCAGAACTACATCAATACAGTTCTCCCCGGAGATAACCAGATTGGTATGATTTCCTTTTCACGCATCGCCCCCTCGGTTCTTTATCTTATGGTTGCATTTCTGGTCTTTCGGATTTGGGGAGCCACTCCGGTTGTGATGATATTGTTGCTGCATGGCAGTATTGTGACGGTTTGCCTATTTGTCATTGCAAGCGAACGTCCCAGTTTTCGGCATCTGCGCCAACGTTTCCGACAACTAAATGTGGAAAACCGCCAATATGGCATTCAGGTTTACTGGGGTTCAGTATGCGGGGTTTCCCTAGGTTATCTGGCGGGAATTACGCTCGGTTGGTTTGGCAAAGACAATACTGAGGTCGGGTTGTTTTCACTGGCATTGGCAATAACCGGCCCACTAGCAATGCTTCCAATGATTATCGGTACTGTATTTTTCCGAAGATTTGCGAACTCCAACAGGATTGAGAGTCGTGTGATATGGTTTACATTGCTGCTGACCTCAGGGAGTTTCCTGGCTTTCGCCCTGCTGATCCATCCGCTGGTTTCCCTGTTGTACAGCAAGGATTACGCCTCGGTTGCCGGATATTCTATATGGCTGGCGGGAGGTGCCTGCCTGAACGGCATTGGCGACATGTTCAACCGTTTTCTAGGAGCACATGCAAAGGGAAAAGAATTGCGGAACGGCGCCATCATGTGCGGAATGATTCTTCTGGTCGGTAACCTTGCAGGCGTATACTTTTTCGGGATACAGGGTGCCATCCAGACACGCAATCTTGCGTATCTCGTTTATTGCGCATTAATGATCTACTACTATCATTCAACGGTTTCGGTGATGGAGCAGACCAACCGGTAAGGAAATAAATGGATTATTATTATTTAGGCATTCTTACAATTGCGATATTACTGTTTGTCATTTGGTCGCTATGGTCTATTTACAAAATCAAAGCATTGATGCATCCAGGATTTTTGTTTTGCATTTTGTGGATTCTGGTGATTGCAAGTTACATGGTCATTGAAATGTTCCCAAATTCCTACAATGCCTCCCAGCCTGAAATGGTTTTTGAATTGTATTCTTTTGTGCTTTTCACTGCCGCATTCTTCTTTCTTTTCAAAGGTTTCGGGAAAAAGAAAATTATCCAGAATAATCCGCAATGGGAAATTTCGGATTTCGACACTATCTATCGGTGTGGTGCTGTCATCTGTCTCGTTTTTGCGGTGATTGGTTTTTTTTGTGCCGGTGGAAGTTTGAATATGTTTACCATGCGGGAGGGCATGGTAGAGCGGGACACGGCAATGTTCTATGGGGCAATTAATCAGGACTTGATCAGCACGCTTGTAGGAATTGCTGGAGATTTCAATCAGCTTCTGCTTATCTACAGTGGCGCCGTTCTATGCAAAAAGTTGTTCTTCAACCAAAACATAACAATACTTTCTGTTGACAACCAGGGACAGAAGATTCAACAGTGGATGTTGCTACTGCCACTTTTCAGTACTCTATTTTTTACTCTGCAAGTTGGTGGACGCAGTTCGCTTATTGTAGGACTCCGTTTGTTTTTCTTCGGGATAGCATTGACCTTATGTTCTGCGCATAAGGTTTCCTGGCGTCATCTCCGAAAAATAGTAATGATAGCGTTGGTGGTTTTTGTTTTTTTTCTGGCGTATTCCAACTATAATTTGAAACAACGGCTGGACTCCAGCAGTCAAGAAGGCGTCATCTGGTCGCAGGCACCGGTGGTATTTCAGCCATTTTCTTCGGTCATCACTTATCTTTCTTCCTCCGTGTTCGGATATCAGCTCCGCCGGATCGACTTCATCACTCCGGAGCTGGAAATGGGGGAGAAAAGTTTTTGCGGCATAATCTTCTGGCAGTTTCCCTTTTCCGGGTTGCTTGGTGTCAATCTCAGCATCGGAGATATACTTGGAATGCAAAGGGGATATTCCATGAAAATGATGTTTCTCCAATTACAGGAAGATAGAAACCCGTTTTTCAGTCTTGTGGCAACTATGTATATGACTCTGTACGATGATTTTGGATACTGGGGAACGGTTGCTGTACTGTTGCTTATGGTCGCTTTGACTCAATTTTTTTACTATCATTGGTTCTGTGGAAATCATTATAACTTTTTCAGTTTTTATTTTCTTCTGTTATTTTTCTGGATGTGGAGCAATAGTATTTTTGATCCAATTTTTGCAGCGGGATATGCTAGAGGGATACTGTATTCCATGCTTTTGTTAGAAATAATTCGATACTGTATAAAACAACAACCTGTCCGCTTTAAAAGAGATCTCTGATGAGAATAAACATCACATTCTTCTCCATCCGTTTACGAGCTCCAGTATGTCCCATCGCGAAACATTCTTGTCCGGGGAAAATATTGACAACCAACTTAAATTCAACTGTCCATTTTTAGGAAGGATTTTTTTCAAATGAATTATCATACTGCCGGTAATAGTCCTGACGGCACACACACATGCCCTATGAAAATAATAGTTGGCGGGGATTTCTGCCCCATAAATTATCCTGTTAATCAGCTTCGCCCATTCAGGAATATAAGATCCTTCATCGACGAAGTGGACTTTCGTATTATCAATCTGGAAGCTCCTTTGACTGAATATGATTGCCCGACATTAAAAACGGGACCTTCTTTGAAGTTGCATCCGGAGGTTGCCGGAAGTTTAAAAGAAGCAGGCATCAATCTTGTTACTCTGGCGAACAACCATATCCATGACTATGGAAGTAGCGGGATACTTGATACCTTGGATGCCTGCCGGAAGCACGGTGTGTCGCATGTGGGAGCCGGTAAAAATCTTGAGGAAGCCGCTTCCATTTTTTATACGAAACTGAAAGGTCAATTGTTGGCCGTAATCAATGTTGCTGAAAATGAATGGGGAAGCGCTGACAGAAAGCAGGCTGGATACGCCTCGCTGGATCCGTATATGTTATTCACAAAGATGCAGGAAGCAAAAAGAATTACTGACAACCTTCTGGTGATTGTTCATGGCGGACATGAAGAATGGAAATATCCCAGCCCAAGAATGATTAGAACCTATCGTTTAATGGCATTGTGGGGAGCTTCCGCGGTTATCGGACATCATTCTCACTGCGTCGGGGGATATGAAGTTTACCAGAACGTTCCTATTTTCTACAGTCTGGGTAACTTGTTTTTCCCTTGGCCGGGACGTGAGGTCTTCTGGAACAATGGATTGCTGTTGACGCTGGAACTGGAAAAAGGAAAGGTTTCTTCCTTTGCTGTTAATCCTTTCAAGCAGAACATCGACGCAGGCAAAATTGAGATGCTAATCGATAATGAGCGGGATTCCGTTCTGAATGAAATTAAGGAAATCAACCGTGTTATTCAGGATGAAGAGGCTTTGACGAGAGAATGGGATGCATTTGTCCGGTCACGGTATGACTTGGATTCGTTGCTTCTTTCTGGACTTAACAAAGTTCGTTTGCTGCGGGGAGTTTTGAAATACAGTCGGGTAATGCGCCTTTTTGAGAATAAGGACTTCAGAAAAACATTTCTTGGATTGATTCGTTGCGAATCACATCGGGATATTCTCATTAACGGATTGTCAACCTCTTTGAAATCAGATTCGGATTCAAATTTATCTTCATCGGAAACTTCGAATGGGTAATACAGTTGGCAGATTGTGGGTTGCGACACCGGAAGGATGTCCAAATGGAATGGCAGGAACGGCCAGAATTATGTCACATTGTTACGGCTTTGCTGAAAAAAACATTGATGTGAAAATCATTGTATTCAGATCGACTGAGTCCGTGGAAATCGCCAATAAGTCTCAATGGATAAATCCGCGTCTGGAAATAAAATATACGGTTGCTCCGCTGATTTCTCCTGTTTTTCCAATTCGGTGCTGGAATCGGCTACGAGGCATATGGAACATGTTGATGTTCTTGGCATTTTCCCGCAGTGCTCCTCAAGTCCTCTTCCTGTACGGAACCCCGAGGGTGGTTTCCTATTTGTTGAAAGTAATTTGCCTTAGTCGGAAAATAGTTATGATTCAGGAACGGAATGAATATCCATGTCTGGAACAAAGCACATTTCAGCGTTTCCAAACATTGCTTTATTATCGCTACGCGTTTTCTCCATTTGACGGAATGATTGTCATGACGAAATTGATTCATACCTGGTTCAGGAAACGCAAGTGGCCGGAAAGTCATCTTGTTCATATTCCCATGTCCGTGAATATGGAACGTTTTGCCGCGATACCTCCTTCTCCGGATAACAATCCCTATCTGTTTTATGCAGGAGTCATTAGTGTAAAGAAAGACGGCGTTGATTTACTGATTTCTGCCTTCGCGCGAGTTGCCATGGATTTTCCCCGACATCAGCTAATTCTGAGCGGAATAGGAAATGATTTGGAAAAGATGAGGGAACTGAGTGAGAAATATCATTTGAGCAAACGAATCCTCTTTACAGGCTACATTCCATCGGAAAAAATTCCAGCCTATGTCTGCAATGCGGAAATGCTGATTCTTGCTAGGCCCCGCAGTAAACAAGCGGAAGCAGGGTTCCCGACAAAATTAGGAGAATATTTGGCATCCGGACGCCCTGTCATTACGTCAACGGTTGGTGAAATTCCCGACTACCTGAATGATCGTGAGTCCGCATATCTGGTTGAACCAGGAGACGTTGATTCCTTGGAAAAAGCAATCCGCGACATCCTGAATCACCCTGATGTAGCTGGAAAAATCGGCGAATGCGGAAGAGAAACAGCAAAAAGGAATTTTAATGCAAAACCCTTGTCTGAAAATATTCTGAAGTGGTTAAATGACAATTATAAGCTCAAGCGTCTGTGAGAAAATGAAGGAGATTGTATGAAAATAGGAATCATGGATGAACTCCACGGATTCAGCGTAAATTGGATAAAATATTGCACAAAACACAATATTGACTTCAAGATATTAAACAGCTGTGATTCAGACATTGTTTCGAAACTGAATGATTGCGACGGTGTTCTCTGGCATTGGAGCCAGGACTCACCCAAGAGTCCGTTATTCGCGAGACAACTGATATATTCCATGGAGCAGGCTGGCAAAATCATTTTTCCTAATTTTCACACGATATGGCATTTTGACGACAAAGTCGGGCAGAAATATCTTCTGGAGGCCATCGGAGCACCTTTGGTTAAATCATATTCCTTTTATGATTACAATACAGTCAAACAATGGATAGCAGAAACGGAATTTCCCAAGGTGTTCAAACTGCGGGGTGGTGCTGGTTCCAGCAATGTCAAATTGGTACGCACTCGGTATCAGGCTTTTCGCTTGGCTCGGAAAATGTTTTCCCTCGGCATCAACCGGTTTGACAAATGGGAATATCTTAAAGAGTCGATTCGCAAATGGCATGAAAAGAAGGCATCGGTATCGACTCTGTTCAATGCAATTGCCCATCTTGTTATTCCACCTAAGGGAGCCAGAACCCTAGGACCGGAACGGGGATACATTTATTTTCAGGACTTTATTCCTGATAATTCCTATGATATTCGGATTATCGTAATCGGGAAGCGGGCATTCAGTTTAAAACGTTGGTGCAGGGACAATGATTTCCGTGCTTCCGGCAGTGGCAGAAATGATTTTTCCCTTGGAAAACAGAGTGAAAAATGTGCTGAAATATCTTTTCGCGTCGCATCGCTTTTGAAAACCCAGTCATGTGCCTTCGACTTTGTGTTTCAGGATGGAAAACCGCAGATTGTGGAAATCAGCTATGGATTTTCTGAATCCGCTTATTTTGACTGTCTTGGGTTCTGGGATGAAGCGATGCGTTGGCATGATGAACCAGTTCGTCCGTCTGAATGGATTCTGGAAGATATGTTGGCGGAATGTGGAAAGCCGAATGTTTCCCATTACCCAGGTGATTCGGTAAACCTGAGTTTGTGTGAATATCAATTCAATGCATTCTCTGAAAAATCAGACCGCATGTAAAAATGAAAATCAATTGGATGGCTTTTACATTACCGGGAATTATGTTGTTTGCTGCTATTTTGCGTATTCTGGCATGGCGACAGAATTCGGTAATTTCGCGCGATGGGGTATTTTATCTTGACTTGGCGTCACGATGGCTGAAGTCCGACAATCTGACACGAGAGGCCGCCATCGGAAATTCCTTTGTTCCACCGTTATTGCCATTTCTCCTGAAGTTCAGCGAGGCAATGCACTGGGACGGGGAATCTTTTATAATCTGGCTGAATATTTTGCTGGGATCCCTGTTGTGTGTATTGATTTACGGAATCATCCTAGCATTGTCTGGAACCAGGAAACTGGCATTGACAGCGGCCATTCTCGTTGCGGTTCATCCGGAGCTGGTGGATTGGTCGATACAGGTTCAGAGGGAAAGTCTGTATCTGTTTTTTTTCGGAGTTTTCCTGTTCTGCGCGGTCAAGGCCTGGCAGAAAGATAATTACTTCTGGTGGGTGCTTTGCGGAATGGTCTGGATGTTCAGCATATACTCCAGGCTGGAAGGGCTTACTCTTCTTCTTTGGCTGGTGGTGGGAAGTCTCTGGATGCTACTCCGCGATCCGACAAAACGAATGAAACTGCTGATAGGGAATATTGTTACTGTTCTTGGAGCGGGCGCAACCCATTTGGTATTTTGCTGGAGTGTTGGAATCCCGCTGAATTATCTGATTCGAATGGTATCAACAAAATTCTGAATTTATTATGATTACAATCATCAGGTGTCTTTTTTTCCCTGTTTTCCTATGCGGAATATTCGGCGTGCTGCTTGCCGTTTTTCGTTACAGGAGGGAACGTTTAATTATGGTCGGAGCGCTGCTGACCGGGGGGCTCATGGTGTTCGAATTGAGCGCAAGGCAGTTGTTCTTTCCAGAGTCGTCGCGATATTATGCGTTTCTGATTTTACCGTGCGCCGTAGCCGTAGCCTATTTCCTTACTGAACTGCCGCATTGGCTCTCTGTGTTGGCAATAATCGTTTTGACTATCTTCTGCCTGGGCAAGATTTTTCACGGCAATCCTTATGCGGACTATCTGTCGCAGGCGGGTGGAACAATAAAACACGATGCGGTCGCCTGGGAATGGCCGGTGCTGGTCGACTTCAGCGGGCATGGAAAAGTATTGCAACATTATTCCGGCATTCAAGTGGCTAAAGCCTTGTCCAGAACAAGCGCTTCTTTGAGAAATGAACTGACAAAGAATTTCCGGCTCTTTGCCAATCGGGGAGATGCTGTGTATTTCATAGATATGGAAGACCATGAAACCCCGTTGATTATGGCGAAGGAGATGAAACTCTCCGAGTCGCAATGGACTATCATTTATTCATCGTATACCAACCGTAAGGAAAAACGGAGGTTGACGGTATATCGTTACTGTTGCCCGTCCGTGCGAAAAATGCACAATACGGAAGCCGTCACGGCGTATGCTGAAAAATATCGGAACGAATTTATGAAAAACGGTGATTTCGAAGTTGCCGGTTATTCGCCTGAGGCGCAACGCAATGCGGAAAAAATCTTCAAAGCCGGCAGTACATTTCCGCAGAATCACCCATCACTCCAACCGGCCAACTGGTCTGCGGAATGGTCATTGGGGTTTCTCAAAAATGCCCATGCCGAAATCGAAATTACAGACAGTCAGGCTCTGATTGGAAAAAAATCGCTTCGGCTGAAATCATTCGCGCCGATGGCTCTTCAATCGGATAAATTTCAGATAACGCCCGGGCAATATACCGTGCGATTCTTAGGGAGGGCCTCGAACGATACGCCTTTCTTTCTGTATATTTACGAATACAATCGGGAAGGTCGTTTTCAAACAGCCAGACAGATTGGATACGGAGTGGTTTATCACCGCGATATCGCTGAATATTCTTTCCAATGGACAATTCCCCATGGAGACGCATGCTTATGGTATCGCGTATGTCTCGGAATCGAAGGCGGCGAGATGTTTTTTGACGGTATGTCCATTCATTCCGCAAAATCCAAAAATTCAAGATTGGTGAACCAATGAGTCAAGAAAAAGTATTCTTACTGATTCCAGATATGGGCACGGGCGGAGCCGAACGGGTCATGTCGACCCTAGTTAACCGCTGGGCGGATGAAAAACGCAATGTGACGCTGGTGCTGGTGACAGACAACTCGAAGACTTCCATATACAGGCTTTCCCCTTTGCTCCGCGTAATCGATCTCGGCTATCGTGGGAAAGGGCACTGGCAGAGAATTTTCGGGAAGGCACAGAGTTTTTTCCGTTTCTTGTGGCTAGTCCGGAGGGAAAAACCGGACGCGGTTCTTTCCTTTCTGACGCAGGCGAATGTAATGAACGTGTTCACCCATGTCTTTGTCAGGTATCGCTGCGTAATCTCCGAACGTGACAATATGTATCACGGTCTGTTTTTCGAGTTGTTTATGCGTATGATGTTCCGGTTTGCCGACGGAATCATTGCGCAGACAACGATGTCGAAGGAACGCTTGTCGGCAAAAACCGGCAATCCTGCGATTGAAGTGATTCCGAATCCGATTGATGTCAGGCGTTTTTCAAAAGTTGAACCTAGAAACGAACAAAAGGTCATCATCAATCTGGGGCGTCTGATTCCGGGAAAGGGACAGAGCTGTCTGATTGCCGCTTTTGCCGCCGTAGCGAATGATTTCCCGGAATGGCGGCTGGATATCTATGGCGCAGGCCCGCTGAAAGAGAATCTGAACAAACTGTCCGAATCGCTTGAGATATGCAATCGGGTGGAAGTTCATGAACCGAGTTCAGACGTTCCGTCCCTTCTGGCGAAGAGTTCTATTTTTGCGTTTCCATCCTTTTCAGAAGGATTTCCGAACAGTCTGGCCGAAGCGATGATAGCGGGCAAGGCGTGCGTCAGTTTCGATTGTGATTGCGGTCCGCGTGATATGATTGAAAACGGCGTCAACGGGATTCTGATTCCTATCGGCGACACGAATGCATTGAAGCAATCGTTGCGTTCTTTAATGGAGTCTCCGGAACTTCGCCGGGCGATGGGTGAGCGGGCGCGGGAACTATCTGACAGGCTCTCAATAGAAAATGTGGCCGCTTGGTTCTGGGACTTCATAACCGTCGCAGTAAAAGCGTCTCAAAAGGAAACTAAATGAAAATCTTGGTCAATACCATCATCAACAAATCAGGCGGCGGTCAGAAAGTAGCATTGAACTTTACCGCCGGTCTGATTCAATATTATTCAAAAGAAAAAATCGCTGTCCTGTGCATTGAGAATTCGCCTGTGCACCGTCTTCTTAAAGACAATCCACTGTTTGAGTTCCATGCCGTTCCTGAAATGGGTGCTGTGAAAAGAATGAGCTGGGAAATCATTCACGGGAGAAGGCTGTTGGCGAAAATCGGACCGGATGTCATTTACACGGTATTTGGCTATTCCTTGTTTCCAAGAAAATATCCGCAAATCATGGGCGAGGCTAATTC
Source organism: uncultured Victivallaceae bacterium (assembly GCA_964392985.1). Lineage (GTDB taxonomy): Bacteria > Verrucomicrobiota > Lentisphaeria > Victivallales > Victivallaceae > CAYMSF01. The sequence goes on from CAYMSF010000023.1 coordinate 47,834, forward strand.
AAATCTATATTTTCCGGAGATTGATTTCTGGCAGGAGTTTTCCGGAAAGAAAAAAATGTTTGCATTCGTCCGGGATCAGTTCCGTTTGTGGACGGCTAGGCGTGCGACCGGAGTCGTGTTTGAAAATCCGGAAATGATGAAACGGGCGATTTCACTCCGGCATTTTCCGGAAGGAAAAGTCTGCTACATCAAACCGTCGATTGTAGTGAATGAACCCGCAAATAGGCTGTCTCCTGAAACATTTCCTGCTGACGGATGTTTCCGATTGCTCATGCTGGCCGGGTGGCAATATCACAAGAACTTCATGATTCTTCCCAGTCTGATGAAGGAACTGAAAGATGCCGGAAAATCGGTCAGTGTGCTGTTTTCTGTTTCTCCGGATTCCGCAGTTCCGGCCTATTTAAAATTCATTGAAGAAGTCATTAAATACGGCGTTGAAGACAGAATTGAACTGATTGGTACCGTTTTGCCTGAAAATCTGCCAGATTTGTACCGGAAAATAGATGCGGTTCTTCTGCTGAGCCGTCTGGAAAGCTTCAGCAATAATATCATCGAGGCCTGGAAATTCGAAAAACCCCTGATTATTTCTGATGCCCCCTGGTCGCGAATAATCGTCAATAAGGGCGGTTGTTTCGTTCCGCGTACCGATGTATCCCGTATCTGCGAAGAAATCGTCCGCCTGATTGATCAGCCGGACTACCGCAGTAAAATCGTCAAAGCAGGAACAGACGAAATTGAAAGCTATCCATCGATTGAAGAACATATTTGCGCCGTGTTAGATTTCTTAACGACGATATGGGCAAAAACGCAAAAACAAACAAACCAAAGCAATTAATATTGGAGAACCATTTAGCATGCACCATTTCATAGTTATCTGTTACGAATCACTCATGTTCCTTATTTTCATGTTTCCGCGTTTTTACTGGTGCAACTGGCTGAAAACTTTGATTCTCCGGGTGCATGGTATGAAGGTCGGCAAGCGAGTTGAATTTTATCCTGGCGTATTAATCTCAACTGGCAAGGAGGCTTCGCTCTCAATCGGCGATGATGTCGATTTGGCTTGGGGTGTTCTGATTACGACAAAAGGAGGAGTTAGCATTGGAGATCGGACATGGATTGGTTACCGTACAATGATTCTTTCATCCAATCACGGCATTCCGAGTGAAAGGATGCCGATTTTTCAATCTAGTACAGAAACTATTATTCCTGATGTTCCAAAACCAGTCACAATCCGGAATGATGTATGGATTGGTTGTGGAGTAATCATTTTGCCAGGAGTCACAATCGGAGAAGGGGCGGTCGTCGCGGCGGGCAGTGTTGTGACCAGGGATGTGGAAGCGTTCTCCATCGTCGGAGGTTGTCCGGCCAGAATGATTCGGATGCGGGAATGAAAATCTTAGATTACAAAAAAATAAAGAAAAGATTAAATGAAGCGTTTATTACGCTGGCTTCAGGTCTTTGAGTGTTATTAAGAACTGTTGGAACAACACATAGGAAATTAAGGAAATAAGTATGAGTGAAAGAGAATGTCAAATTTGCACCAACTGCGTGATGGATACTACCGATTCCATAATCACATTCGATAATAACGGCATATGTGACCATTGCCGCACATTTTTTGAAAAAATCAAACCCAATTGGCATACAGATGTACAGGGACAACATGAATCTGATGTCATGGTGAGGAATATTAAACGGGAAAGCAAAGGCAAGGATTTCGATTGTATTATTGGTATGAGCGGCGGGGTTGACAGTTCGTATCTGCTTTACCTTGCGAAGAACAAATTGGGATTGCGTCCATTGGTATTCCATGTAGATGCAGGGTGGAATTCTCAGATTGCAGTTAATAATATTCAACGCATGATTGATAAACTGGAACTTGACCTTTATACAGAGGTTATCGACTGGGAAGAGATGAAAGATCTTCAGTTGGCATTCTTTAAATCCGGAGTTCCGCATATTGACACACCACAAGATCATGCTTTCTTTGCCACTATGTACAAATTCGCGGAGAAACACAAAGTACGACACATCCTGACCGGAGCAAACTATTCCACCGAATGTGTCCGAAATCCGCTGGAATGGATGTATTATCAGTCGGATTCAATCCAGTTGCGCGATATCCATAATAAATTTGGGACTCGCCCGCTAGTCACTTACCCGATAACATCAATTCTGCGACACAAGATTTATCTTCCGTATGTAAAGCGTATTAAAGTTTTTCGGCCGTTGAATTATTTCCCTTATATCAAAGAGGAAGCCAAGGCGTTATTGATAGAGCAGTTCGGCTGGCAGCCATACCCGCAGAAGCATTTCGAGTCTCGTTTTACCAGATTCTACGAGGGATACTGGCTACCGAAACGTTTTGGCTATGATACTCGCAAAGTCCAATTTTCAAGTCTGATTCTAACCGGCCAAATGACAAGAGAAGAAGCGCTGGAAAGATTGAAAGAAGCGCCACTTGATGAAACAACGGCGCGACAGGAATTTGAGTACGTCGCGACAAAGCTTGGAATCACAGTTGCGGAGTTGCAGTCGTATATGGATGCCCCTAAAAAAACACACCGGGATTATCTATCTCAGGAAAGCATTTATGCAATTGGTGCTAAAATCATGCGTTTGTTCGGGCTTGAACTTGGGGGTAAACGGTGATTTCGATTGTTAATTACGGACTTGGAAATGTTCATGCTTTTGCCAATATTTATAACCGGCTTGGAATACCGCTGAAGGTTGCAAACTGCGGTGATGATCTTAAAGATGCAGAAAAAATTATTCTGCCCGGGGTAGGAGCGTTCGACTGGGCGATGAGCCGGTTGAACGAATCCGGAATTCGTCCTGTGCTCGAAGAATTGGTTTTAAAAAAGCAAGTGCCGGTTCTGGGTATTTGCGTCGGAATGCAGATTCTGGCCAGTCGCAGCGATGAGGGGATTTTGCCGGGACTCGGCTGGATTGAGGGGGAAGTACACAAGTTCAGTGAGACAAAAAATTTAGATAACGGCAAACCGCATGAAAAATTGATGTTGTCGCTTCCACACATGGGGTGGAATGATGTTCTGCCAAGGAATGGTAACTGTTTATTTAGGGGGTTGGAGCATAACGCTCGTTTTTATTTTCTGCATTCCTATTATTTTGCACCAAAACGAAGCGAAGATGTTTTGTCGATTACAGATTATCATGGTGAATATGCATCAGGAGTCCGTTCGAAAAATGTTTATGGGGTTCAATTTCATCCGGAGAAGAGTCATGAATGGGGAATTCAGCTACTGAAGAATTTCGCAGAACTTTAATGAGATGGCGACATAAACTGCTTTTTAACTAATGTTTTAGCTCAATAAATGTTAAACTTTTTAAATAGTAAATTTAAAAATGTTAAAATGATTAATTGCACGCAAACCGTCAATGATGACTATTGTTTTAAAATGTGAAAAGACTATTTTGTCAAATTAAACCTATTAACTTCGGAAACTCAATACCATGTTGCGTCCAAGGATTATACCAGTACTTCTGGTCCGTAACGGCGGTCTCACAAAAACAGTCAATTTTGGACCAGGAAAATACATAGGCGATCCGCTTAATGCGGTGCGAATATTCAACGAAAAAGAAGTAGACGAGATTGTTGTCCTGGATATTGATGCCACTACACAGAATCGCGAACCTGATTACTGTTTAATCCGCAATTTAGCAGCGGAGTGTAGAATGCCGCTTTGCTATGGCGGCGGAGTGAAAAGCGTTAAACAGGTGCGACAGATCGTGGAACTTGGAGTTGAGAAGGTTGCAATCAGCTCTGCTGCGGTCGAAAATAGCACATTGATTTCAGAAACTGCTGAACAGGTAGGACGCCAAAGTGTAGTTGTTGTCATGGACGTAAGAAAGAAAGGTTTGTTCGGTGGACGCTACGAAATCTTTACACACAATGGGACAAAAAGTACAGGGCTGAACCCTGTTGATTTCGCTCGTAAAGCAGAAGAACTTGGAGCTGGCGAAATCGTCATCAACTCAATTGATAGAGACGGTGAGATGAAAGGATATGATATTGAACTGGTCAGACAAGTACGCCAGGCAATAACTCTACCCATGACAGTTATTGGCGGTGCAGGCTCACTGGAGGATATAGGAACATTAATTCGCTCGTTTGGCATCATCGGAACTGCAGCTGGTAGCCTATTTGTATTTCGTGGAAAATACCGCGCTGTATTGATTAATTATCCAAACAGAACAGAGAAGGATGCGTTAATGACCGCGTGGCAAATATAGTAGGGGTATTTATACTAAAACCAGGTTATTAATATCGTGTAGCGTTATTTATAAAAATTTAATTTCTACTGTTTTAGGAGATTTTATGAAACAGATAATTCAATCATTTAGAGACGGCGAAATGTGGCTCGCCGAAGTACCAGTTCCACAATGCAAACGCACCGGGGCTTTAATCCAGACCCGTTGTTCTTTTGTTTCCGCCGGCACCGAGCGGATGCTGGTTGATTTTGCTCGGAAAAATATCATTGGTAAAGCTATATCTATGCCGGATCAGGTCAAAAAAGTTATTCGTAAAATAAAAAGTGAAGGACTGATAACCACTTTGCAGAAAGTCCAAGCAAAACTCGATCAGCCGATTCCTCTCGGCTATTCCGCCGCTGGCATTGTTGAAGAGGTCGGAACCGGAATGTCCGGTATTGCTGTTGGGGACCGTGTTGCTTGCGGAGGTGCAGGTTTTGCCAATCACGCCGAATATAATTACGTTCCGAAGAATCTTATCGTAAAAATACCCGATGGAGTCAGTTTTGAAGACGCGTCTTGTACCACTGTAGGTGCTATTGCACTCCAAGGTATCCGGCAATGTGATTTGAGGCTCGGAGAAAATGTCTGTGTTATTGGACTGGGACTGCTAGGACTCATTGCTGTGCAAATGCTTAAAGCGTCAGGATGCCGCGTAATTGGTTTCGATTTAAATCCCGGTCGGTGTCAGATGGCAGAAGATTTGGGAGCGGATCTGGCAATAAATACCAATCTGCTCGATGCTGCTATGGATTTTTCTGACGGGTATGGCGTAGATACAGTTCTGATTACCGCCGCAACAAAGTCTGATGAGCCGGTCACTGTTGCAGGAGAAATTAGCCGCCAGAAAGGGAAGGTTGTAGTCACCGGCTTGGTTGGCATGGATATTCCGCGTGAACAGTATTACAAGAAGGAACTGGATTTCAAGCTAAGCCTGTCATATGGTCCTGGCCGTTACGATCCGGAATATGAAGATGCCGGACACGATTACCCTTATGGTTACGTCCGCTGGACAGAACAACGCAATATGAAAGCATTCCTCGATTTGGTGGCATCAGGCAAAGTAACACCGGGAAAGCTGATAACTCACCGTTACGGAATTGATGATGCGCTGGATGCGTATGAACTGTTGCAGGGTAAAATTGATGAACCATATATGGGAATAGTCCTGAATTACGCAGAGAAAGTTCCCGGAAATTTCAAGCGTAGAATTGACAATGCTCCGCTTGGAATTGCAATTCCCGGCTCTCCGTGTATCGGCATGATCGGGTGCGGCAATTTCACTAAAGGGGTGCTGCTGCCGCAAATAAAAAAAGCAGGTTATCCGCTAGCCGGACTCTGCACAGCCACCGGCATGAATTGCGGAGAAACATCCAAGAAGGAGAAATTCGCTTTCGCGACTACTGACCAGAATGATATTATCAACGATTCCAGAATAAATTGCGTCTTTATCACAACTCGTCACGACACTCATGCTCCGATAGTATGTGACTGCCTGAAAAAACAAAAAAATGTCTTTGTTGAAAAACCACTGGCTGCAACTCGTGAACAACTTGATGAACTCTGTGCTGTGCGTGAGAAATACAACACCGGTCTGGTAATGACCGGATTCAACCGCCGCTTCAGCCCGCATGCCGTGATAATCAAAGATTACTTCTCCCGCCGTAACGCTCCAATGCTAATCAACTACCGCATTAATGCCGGATTTATTCCTAGAAATTCATGGTTGCAGGATCAGGAAACCGGCGGAGGCAGAATAATTGGAGAGGTATGTCATTTCATTGATTTTTCTTCTTATTTGACGGGAAGCAATGTTATCGAAGTCCAGGCGACTGCCGTTGAGAGTGGCAATGCCGCCATGGTTGACCAGGACAATGTTGCCATCGCCTTAAAATATAAAAACGGATCCGTGGCAAACATCGTCTATGTGGCAATGGGATCTTCTGATTTAGCCAAAGAATATTGTGAAATATTCGCAGATGGCTCCAATGCCGTGATGAACGACTTCCGCACGACGATATGTTCCGGGAAATTGGGTTCACGCAAGATTTCCGGCAAACAGGACAAAGGGTTCAGCCAGGAACTGGAAGCTTTTTTTCAAGCTGTAATCAACGGGAAAGACTCTCCTGTTCCATGGCATTCATTAGTCAACACCACACGCGTCACTTTTGCCATACATGAAGCTATGGCTAATAAGAAAACCGTTACCATATGATGAAGTTTAGTACATTGCGTCGTTATTACGACACTTTAAAATATCTAAAACCTGAGCAGTTCATCTACCGGCTGAAATATAGACTTACCAAACCGCAAGTCATCAAACGCCCGTCTCCGGAATATCGACATCCGGCTGTGTTCGCCGGTACAGTTCCGTGGATACCTGCATCCGTTAAATTTGCCATGCCTGACCGCTTTTCATTTCTGAACAAAACAGCAATTATTCAAAATCATGCTGACTGGAATGCGCCTGAACATGACAAACTATGGCTGTATAATCTTCATTATTTCGACTGGTTGCAGCAAGATAATATGCCTTCGGAACAAGCGGTCAGGTGGACAGATAAATGGATATCTGGAAACCCTCCATGCTCAGGCAATGGTTGGGAACCGTATCCCGTTTCGCTCCGGATTGTAAACTGGATTAAACGGCAGCTGACAACACCTTATTTGTCCGACACAGCCATTAATTCCATGGCAATGCAAGTAAGGATACTGTCGCAACGGCTGGAATTTCATCTGCTTGGAAATCATCTGCTGGCCAATGCCAAAGCAATGGTATTTGCGGGATTGTTCTTTCAGGGACCAGATGCCGATAAATGGCTGGAAACAGGGATCGCTATTTACCGCAGGGAGTTGCCTGAACAGATTCTTGCCGACGGCGGACATTTCGAATTGTCGCCAATGTATCATTCCATTATCCTTGAAGATATCCTGGACCTGATCAATCTGGGGAACCGTTTTCAGAATCAACTGCTGCAGGAGCTGCCGCTTCCTGAAATAGCAGGCAGAATGCTGTCATGGCTGTCCGGGATGTGTCACCAGGACGGACAAATTTCTTTTTTCAATGACGCTGCTACTGGTATCGCACCCCATCCCTTTTGGTTGTTCAATTATGCCAAATCGCTTGGTGTCCACTATGCCAAAGCTTCGTCTAATGTTTATTTTGGCGAATCAGGCTATTTTAGGTTGTCAGCAAACAAGATAATGATTATAGCCGATATCGGACAGGTCGGTCCGGATTATCAGCCTGGCCATGCCCACGCCGATACTTTGTCGTTTGAAATGAGTTACGACGGGCAACGTGTTCTTGTAAACACCGGAACCTCATGTTATGGTTCCGGCAGTGAACGGATATATCAACGGAGTACACCTGCACATAATGCCGTGACAGTTGATGGATTAAACTCGTCAGAGGTATGGGACGGACACCGTGTTGCCAGACGGGCGGGAATACTCTCGCGGTCATTTTCAAGCAGAAATGCCTGCGCAGCTCATAACGGTTTCGCTCGGGTAATTCCAGATTGCATACACTCGCGGTGCTGGAAGTTATCCGACAACCAAGTGGAAATCACGGATAGAATCAACGGATATGGAGAGCACCGAATATCCATATACTGGCATTTCCATCCGGATATCAAGGTTGACTGCCTGAATAAACATCGGTTTACACTCAGCGTAAATAATGTTATTAAAGGTCATATGATTTGCTCTGAAGATTATACGTCATACATATACTCTGGATACTATGCCCCTGAATTTGGCAAAATGATAATGAATTCAACCGTCTTGTTAGAAAAAAAATGCCAGTTTCCTACAATAACCAAGACAGTGTTTGAATTTGTACAATAAAGATATTTGTAGCACCTGAAACGATAAAGAAAATATGTTAATTGACCTACTCTATTTGAAAATGAATCAATACACATTTATACTCTATTAAATTTATTATACATGAATTAAATAGTAGATTAAAGATTATTTGAATTCTGTGCGCTAAATAAATTATGCAAAATAAAAAATATTTACTTGATAAAGAAACAATTATAGAAAGGGGATAAAATGAAAATAATATCTGTAGTAGGTGCGAGACCGAATTTCATGAAGATTGCACCTTTTATAAAAGCAATTAATCAATGGAATGCCAATGTTGATGCTGATAAGCATTCACAAATTGAACATATTCTGGTTCATACCGGACAGCATTACGACGATAAGATGTCGCAGTCATTTTTTAAAGCCTTGGACATCCCCGACGCTAACATCAATCTCGGTATTGGTTCGGGTTCTCATGCTCATCAAGTAGGCATGACCATGATCGAGTTCGAAAAAGTTCTTCGCATGCATCATCCTGACTGGGTAGTCGTAGTTGGAGACGTTAACGCAACATGCGCCTGTTCTATTACCGCAAAAAAAGAAGGGATCAAGGTAGCACATATTGAAGCAGGGTTGCGTTCCCACGACAATAGTATGCCAGAAGAAATCAACCGCCTAGTCACCGACCGCCTGTCAGACCTGCTTTTCACTCCGGACAGGATGTCTTCAGATAATCTTTACAAGGAAGGTGCCAATCCTAAAACCGTGCGATTCGTTGGCAATATTATGATTGACACACTTGAAGCGCAGAAACAGAAAGCAATGATGTTAACCATTGATGATATTATCGGTTCAAATTTGTTTCCAGGTCGTAATCTGCCATTACCAAAGATTAAGCAATTCGGAGTAATAACATTGCATCGCCCGTCCAATGTTGATAATCATGATGCCATGAATGCCATAATCAACTTCTTTGTCAATGAAGCGGCACTAGAACTTCCGCTGTTATGGCCGATACATCCACGAACACTTAAACAAATGCAAATTGATGGAACATTCGACAAGGTTACCAGTTGCCAGAACATTATCTTGCTTCAACCGCTAGGTTATCACGAACTGCTTAAATTTAATATTGAGGCTATTGTGGTGATGTCTGACAGCGGAGGCCTGCAAGAGGAATGCTGCGTCCTTGGCACCCCCTGTCTGATTATGCGCAAAAATACCGAACGACCGGTAACTCTGAGAGAGAATGGCGGGGTAGGAGTACTGGTAGGAAACGACATTGATTTGCTGCGCAGTGAATTCCAATCCGTCATGAAAAATATCACCAGAAAATTCTTCCGCCCAGAACTATGGGATGGAAATACAGCCACCAGAATTGTACAGGAACTGGTCGCTGCAAAATAATATAACTGACGATTCTCTCAATGTCGTCCGTATTTTATGACATAGAGCAAAGAGATTACGTCTGAAAAACTATAATATGAAGCATATTTTACACATGATTTTTGGGTTTTGCAAATCTGTCGGCATTAACCCCAAAATATTCATGTGGTGCTTTCCAAAGAAAAACAATACAGCAGTATATAACCGATACTTTTAGGAATGCTGGAGTGATAATCACCAAGCAGAGGAAAATTTATGAAAATTCTAATACTTACATTTTATTTTCCACCGGATTTGAGCGCCTGTTCATTTCGCATGAATGCGTTCGTTCAGGCGTTAAAAGATAAAATTGGCAAGGAAGACAGGATTGATATTATTACAACCTTTCCACACCGCTATTCATCTTTTTCCGCCGATTGCCAGGTTGAAGAGAAATTGGCAGAAAATATTTTTCTCACACGGATTAAGTTGCCGGCACATAAAAGCGGTTTTATTGATCAGGCCAGATCATTCACTGTTTTCCTGTTTGCAGTTTTAAAATTAATCAAAAAACGGAAATTCGACTGTGTCTTTGCAACAACGTCACGTTTATTTACAGGTTTTCTCGGCGCAGTTGCAAGCAAAAGGCTGAACGCTCCGTTATATCTTGATGTTCGTGATATATTTACCGATACCATGGATTCAATTCTTCCTGCCAGAATCGCGCTATTTCTTGTTCCTGTATTCAAACGGGTTGAACGCTACACTCTAAGACGGGCAAAGAAAATAAACATCGTTTCCGAAGGGTTTAAGAACTATTTGAAAAGAATTGTTCCAAAGACGGAGTTCTCATATTTTACCAACGGCATTGATGACATTTTTCTTGAACGTGATTTTTCCCAAAAACGTCCGGTCGCTGATGGCAAAATTATTATTACTTATGCGGGTAATATCGGACAAGGCCAGGGACTTGATAAAATTATCCCGGATATGGCAGAGCGTTTAGGCAATGACTTTACTATTCAGATCATCGGCGATGGCGGCATACGCCACAAACTGGAATGTGAACTGGCAAATAGAAAAATCAATAATGTCATTATCAAAGCACCGGTTAACCGGGACGCACTGCTAGACGCATATCAAGAGTCAGACTGTCTGTTTCTGCATCTTAATGACTGCGAAGCGTTCAAAAAAGTTTTACCGTCAAAAATATTTGAATACGCGGCAACAGGCAAGCCGATTATTGCAGGTGTAGCAGGCTATGCGGGCGAATTCCTCGAAAAATACGTTCCAGGATGTATTGTTTTCCAGCCTTGTAATGCCGAGGATTTATTTGCAAAATTCCCGACTCTTAAGTTTGAACATTGTGACCGTTCTCCTTTTATTGATATGTTCAAGCGCGATCAGATAATGAATCTGCTTGCTGATGATGTTTTAGCTATCGGGAGAAGCTGTAATAAAAAATAATAAAATTCTGCTGACCGGAATTTATTGTTTTAGCAATTAGAGCAGCTGTTCGCACAGAAATTGGAAAGGACTTGAAGCATGAACGCACTAGTAACCGGTGCCGCCGGATTTATCGGCAAGTATTTGTGTGAGAAGCTTAAAGAAAAAGGCTATGCAGTTACAGGTATTGACCTTACACCGGACAGACCTGCATGGTGCGACGCATGGTTTCAAGCCGATATAACCATCCCGCCAGTCAACAATCAGATGCTGTTAAATGCCTGTGAAAGAATCGACATTATATTTCACCTGGCTGGCAAAGTGCATGCGCTGGCGGAAGTTAAAGCAGACGAGTCTGAATACCATATAATCAATACTGCCGGAACCGAAAACCTGCTCTGTGCCGCCGCTCAACAAAAAGTCCGGAAATTTGTTTTTTTCAGCACCGTTAAAGTATACAGCGATAATATACCGGATATGGACAACAGTTGCGAGCCTATTTCAGAAGCAACGGAAACGGTTCCTGATACCCCATATGGGCAATCTAAGCTTGACGCAGAAGAACTTGTACTTAGAGGCAACTATATCGACGATGTGACTGTTTTACGTTTGTGCATGGTTTATGGTCCCGGAGCGAAAGGGAATATTTTGAAGATGATTAAAACCATAAAAGCTGGAATTCCATTTTTGCTGCCGGAATTTAACAATAAACGTTCTATGGTTGATGTCAGGGATGTGG
>CAYMSF010000024.1:0-56830 GCA_964392985.1 uncultured Victivallaceae bacterium
GCTGGCGAGAAATATTCCATAATGCCCCGCCAGTTGCTTTCGTCATTAGCGCCGCCGCGGTGGCACTCATCAATAATGATGAAATCAAAATAGTCTTTGGGATATTGTCCAAAGTTGTATTCGCTGGCGTTGAATGGTGCTATTTTTTCGGCAGCGTAAGGGTATTTATTTTCATTCAGGCAGGGGGATTCAACTGCGGCATCAGTCATAAAAGTTTGGAAAATCGTAAAGAAAATAGAGCCATTGGTCGGCACTTTGCCATCTTTTTTTATCTCATTCGGCTTTATCCTCACCAGGGCATCTTCCGGAAATGCCGAAAACGCGTTGAATGCCTGATCCGCCAGAATATTCCTGTCGGCTAAAAACAAAATGCGCGGTCTGCGATTGCCGTTGCGGTTTAAGTTCCATCGGGATTGAAAAAGTTTCCACACGATTTGAAACGCAATCGCCGTTTTACCAGTTCCGGTCGCCAGGGTCAACAAAATACGGTTCTTGTTATTGGCAATTGCCTCCAACGTGTTGTTAACGGCGATTTCCTGATAGTAGCGTAATACCCATGTTCCGCTTTTATCTTCAAACGGCACCGCGCTGAATTTTTCGCGCCATTCGTTTTGCGCGGCAAAAGTTTTATTCCACAGTTCGTCGGGGGTAAGGTAATTAGCAACTAACCCCTCGTTCCCGGTTTTCATGCAAATACAGTAAATCTCTTTGCCATTGGTGGCATAGGTCGTTTCAAGTCGCATTTTTCCGGCATATTGTTTGGCTTGATCCACGCCTTCGCCAACTTCCTGTACATCGCTCTTGGCTTCAACGACTGCCAGTTTGATGCCTTTGTAAACCAATACATAATCGGCAGTGAGTTTCTTTGCCGGCATTCCGCCGACCTGTATTCTGCCTGCGGTGATATGGTATTCGCGCAGAATCTTGGAGTTTTCAACAACGCCCCAACCCGCCGCTTTCAATTGCGGGTCTATCAGTTCTGCTCTGGTTTCTGCTTCGTTCATTGGCATTATCCGTTATAATCTTCAGTTACTTTGAGTGAATCAGTCTTGGCCAAATATTCTTGAATTTCTTTTAATGTCCGCCCTGCGGAATCTTTCCAATCTGTTCTTCCGTTAGATGAGCGCGCAAGGATGACCCCTGAGGCCAATGATGGCGAATTGAACGTATAGTCCTGGGTGAATCGTAATTTGTTGCCTTCCGATACCAAAACCCCGTTTTTAATTAAATCAGCTCGAAGTTCGCAGACGTTGTGAAAATGTTCTTTTAAAGACGGAACTTCATCGTCAGATGCCAATGACTCAGACTTAACGACAAATCCCTGTGGGGTATCATAGCCACTGGCTTTGACTCCACGTCCTTGACAAATTAGAAGCGTAGCTTCGCCTTTTGCCGCAAGAGAATTGCTTTGCTCAAAGGCATGAATGCCAAGCACGGGTAGCATTCCAAGTATATTATAAAGAAAAACATCCATATCTGCCAGGTCGGCTTCAGAAAGAGTTGGCTTTTGTGGTTTATTACCATTTTCCAGTAACATGCGTTTTGCTGTCCCAGCGCGACTGACGAGTTGGGCCTCAAGGTATTGAACATGGGCCTTGTTTAGCTGACCAGGACCAGCAATGAAGAATACAGCCCTTGTCCAGAAATCCCTTTTCCCATAATGCTCCTCAAGTCTGGGTCGCACGGGGTCTCCTTCACCAATGTAAAGCATTTCTCCATCTCCATCATTACGAGGGCCGAGTAGCAAATACACTCCAGCCTGCTGAAATTCTTGGCGATTCCTGACTTTAGTGTATATAGCGCGAGGAAAAATGATGGCCTTGCCTATCCAGTTCGAGCGTTCGACGAGCCGCAGACCATCAGGGTCGCCATCTGCGACAAAGATACGCAAAGAAAAAGGTGGTTGGTTACTCATTATATTACCTCCTTAATAGCTTTATAATTCCCCTTTGAATGCTTTTTGAAGAATTGATTTTTTAAGTTCTTCCAAATTTTCTATTTTACGCTGATAAATAGCTTCCAATCTTTTGGTTTCATTGAGAAGAAATGAAAATTGTTTTACATATTTATCTTGCTCGACTATTGATTCTGGAAATGAAATACGGATGCTCCTAATCAGAGGCATATTTAGGCCCCGCCGGTCATTGCCACTATCACCTGTTATTTTTCTGATTTCTTGGTATCTAACTTTCAAATTATAAAAAATATAATCAGGAATAATTTTCTTAATATTCTTAGGGCAGATACTTACAAGCGATTGGTTGCAAGTTGCTTGTGTTCTTAACATAGCAACAGTTCCTCTCGTTTTGCCTTGACCATTTAAAGCAATAATAATTGAATTTAAAGGCAAATACTTTGTGTTTGAATTTGCCATTCCAAGTTCCGTAATTCTGCCTTCACAATCATTTATTTCAATCATATTTACATCACCTGAAACCAACCATTTAATTTTGCCCCCCTCGTAGTATTCAAGTTTACTACTGCTTGGAGTTCCGCCAGTCATTAAATCACACATCTCGCCTATTGTCTTCTCTTCCCAACCTTCACCTTTATTTTCAAACACCGATTGCAAATAACTCTCAAACAGTTCTTTGGCGTTTTTGAGGTTTTGTTCGGCATTGGCTTTTGCCTGGGCGATGGCGGCAAAGACGTCATCTAAGATGGCGACAATCCGTTGTTGTTCGGGAAGCGAGGGGAGAGGGATTTCAAAATTATTTATTTGTTCGGTGCTTAAATTCGGTTGTGCTGCACCTGCTGCAATTATTAAACTTTCTTCAACCTTTGTAGATAAAAAATAATAGAGAAATGGTTTTAGTATTTCTTTTTTAGGAATGAATTTACCAACACGTTGGTTTAGATAAAAAACTGTATCAGTTGTATTAATACCAAGTTTACCAGTTGTTGCTCCTGACATTGCAACGACTAAGTCATATTTAAATACTTTAAACCTATCAAGGTTTTCTTTGTAATCTTTTGTATCAAAATAAACCAAGTCATTTAATTCTAATGACTGATTTTGAATATTTGTAATTCTGAGAATTGGTAAACCAGTTTCCTTATATGTGTTGCTTTTAAAAGCAAATCCATTTTGAAAATCAACAACCTCCCCCAGTTTTTTTATTTCCCAGCCGTCTTTATTGGTCACGAGATTTGATGTCGCATTTTGCGATATCAAGTATTCCCCTCCCATTCCGGGATTGCCAATCTCCCGATTGGCTGATTTGCCACTGCGGAGAGTGGCGTTCCCGGGGTATTTTATTTTTGCACTCATCTTTTTGTTTCTTTCACTACTTTTTTCCCCGCGTTGTTTTGCGGGTCAATATTTATCAGCCGGTATTTTTGCAATCTGCTGTTAGGTTTTTCTGGAATCGTCATTTTAATCAGAGAGTCATTAACCATAGTTTTCAAAACTATCTTTAATTGTCCCGAAACCCGGCGTTGCCCCAACTTTTGAGAAATTATGGCAATAGGTAATTCGCCCTCTTGCAGTAACTCCAGGATTCTATCTTTCAACGACTGGTACTGGACTGGTACTGGACTGGTACTGGACTGGTGCTTGGTTGGTGCTGCAATATTTACCCCATCATCCGAACTTATTTCCGGTATATTTCCTGAGTAATAACTTGCATTTGATTTTGAAGGTGTTCCTACTCCTTTGAATGTACAAACCTCTCCCTGTTTTTTTATTTCCCAGCCGTGTTTCATATCAGTCCCGAGATTGAATTTAAGATACTTTCCACTGATTTTTTATCCATTTTAGAAAAGGCGAACCATTTTTTACCCAGGTCTTTGAGTGAAGCGCCTAAATGATACACTTCGTTTTGGTCTATTATTAAAAAGCGGTCGTGGCTGTGGCTAAACTGTTTTACTACAATTGTCGGGTATTGATTATTGGCTTTTTGTACATCTAACTGTAGTTGTTTGCTTATAGTTTTGGTAAGTATGGTAATGTTAGCACTTTTATTTTTTTTGCACAAATGTACCAGCACACTTTCGTCTATATAATTATCAATCAATACGATTGATTTTTGGGCACTGCCAATTATTTTTGAAGCAAGCACATAGGCATCAAAAACCTGTCCATCAAAAAACACACCCTGGGTAGGTATTAAGTGTGTATTTATTTGCAAGTCTATTTCATTTACTTTGGTGATTAGTGCTTCTACATTATCTTCCAGCCGATTCATTCGGTTGTTGATGACATAACCTTTTAATAAATAATCTTTCAAAATTTTATTAGCCCAAATGCGAAACTGTGTGCCTTGTTTTGATTTTACACGGTAACCTACTGAAATAATAACATCAAGGTTGTAAAGCGCAACAAGTTTATCAGAATTTGCAATATGCATTTTTTGCATATTGCTTTTTTCATCTAGTTCACCTTCGTTAAAAACATTGCGAATATGCCGTGAAATAACAGATTGGTCTCTTTGGAAAAGTTGCACAATTTGCTCCTGACTTAACCAAACGGTTTCATCATTAATTCTGACCTCAATATGCTCAGCTAATTCGTCCGGCCGATATAATATGATTTCGCTCTTCATAGCAACCCGCCTATTGATTTTAATATTTCTGCGCTTTCCTCATCCAGCGTTTTCATTTCTTCCAGTATTTCTGCGGGGCTGCGCAATGCGGTTTCCTCTTTCTTGTTGGGGTTTTTTGCGCTCAGGTCAAAAGTGTTCGGGTCAATATCTTTGACATTGATTGTCCAGGAGTTTTCGCTGTCGGCTTTGGTCTTTTGCAGTTCGACAAATTCTGCCAGGTCTTTTTCGTTCAGGGCATTGGTTTTACCGAGGTTTCTATCCAGATTCAGTTGGTAAAACCATACTTTCTGAGTGGGTGCGCCTTTTTCAAAAAACAATACCACAGTTTTTACCCCGGCACCGGTGAAGGTTCCGCCCGGCAAATCCAATACAGTATGCAGGTTGCAGTTTTCCAGTAGCAGTTTGCGCAAACTCACTGAGGCGTTATCGGTATTGCTCAAAAAGGTATTTTTGATGACCACACCGGCCTTGCCGCCCGCTTTGAGTATTTTTATAAAATGCTGCAGGAACAGCGAGGCGGTTTCACCGGTTTTAATCGGGAAATTCTGTTGCACTTCGGCGCGTTCTTTGCCACCGAACGGCGGATTAGCCAGCACCACATCATAGCGGTCGCGTTCCTGAATGTCGGCAAGGTTTTCGGCAAGGGTGTTGGTATGCACGATATTCGGGGCTTCGACGCCGTGCAGAATCATATTCATGGTGCCGATAATATACGCCAGTGATTTTTTCTCTTTGCCGTAAAAGGTCTTTTTCTGTAAGGTTTCCACGTCAGCGGTCGTGAGTTTTTTGCTGTGTATCAGATACTCAAAGGCTTCCACCAGAAAGCCTGCCGAACCCACTGCGCCGTCATAGATAGTTTGTCCGAGTTCCGGGGCAACGACTCGCACAATGGTTTTAATCAAAGGGCGCGGGGTGTAATATTCGCCGCCGTTACGTCCGGCATTACCCATGTTTTTAATCTTGTCTTCATAGAGATGGCTCATTTCGTGTTTTTCGGCATGGGTGCGGAAGCGCAGTTCATCAATGCGGTTGATTACTTCGCGTAAGTTATAGCCGCTTTGGATGCGGTTTTTAAGTTCTGAAAAAATTTCCCCGATTTTATATTCAATGGTGTCAGCGCTTTCGGCATCGGTTTTGAATTTCTTGAGGTAAGGAAAAAGTTTCATATTGACAAAATCGGCCAGATCATCACCGGCAAGAGCGTTATGGTCAATTTTGCCATCAGGAAGTTTCGGAGTCGCCCAGGTATTCCACTGGTATTCTTTTTCGATAATCGGCGTATAGGTGGTGCCGGAAAGTTCGGCGGCGGTGGCTTTGTCGCGTTCCAAATCATCAAGATATTTAAGGAATAAAATCCAGGAGGTTTGTTCAACATAATCCAGTTCACTGCCGCAACCGGCATCTTTGTGTAATATGTCGTCAATATTCTTAAAAGTTTGTTCAAACATGCTTAATCCTTGCTCCTTTCCTGCAACCGTAACTATTTACTGTAATTCTCGCAAGGTTAATATTATACAGGATTCCAGTAGCAACATTCAAATATATATCCCCGCGAGCATAAATCTTAACATAACACATACCGGAAAATTAAGCAAGGATGTAATACAATTTTCAAAAAAATAAAACCGGTTTCTGAGTTTGAACCGATACGACTGCCCCACACGGTGGTGGCCATTTCGGGTCTGACTAGCCATTTCGGGTTTGACCACTGAAATATTTGTAAATGATTGAATTTAAATTAATCTGTAAAATCCGGCTTTAAAGCTAAAATTTAAGGCTGTTTTATTGATTTAACGGCATTTTTTTAGATAAAAAACGGTTAATTATGTATGGATTATTGAGAAAATGTGGTTAGGCCATGCGGGATCAACATCAAGAAATTTGTTTGCGCATTTAATGTCGTAATTTGTTACAATTCAATAGCCATTATTACGGATAAATGTTGTGACCCAATTGATAGTTTAACCTCTGTCTTATATAAGTGGTACTACAATATCGCAGTTGTCTTTTTTATTTATTGCGTCTTCTTTTTATCGGGCCCTTTCACCTTTTCCGGCAATGGCTCAATAAACTTAGGCGGCTGTAACTTGATGCGGTAACCAGGTTTGCCATCGATGGTGATTTTTTCACCGCCACCGGTGAGAATGATGCGTTCCGCTATACGGAGAATGGTTTCGGCTTGTTCGCTAATCTTGCATTCAGCCGGCAACTGCGGTCTTGACTTGTTCTTATAATAATCCGGCATTTTAAACTGCGGCAGAGATGCAATATGTTTGAATCCAAGGCGGGTACCTGTTACCATTCCGGCGGTTGCGGCATTGCAGTCGGCATCACAACCCATCGCCATGGCATATTGGAGTGTACGGTAAAAGTCATCTTGACCATAGAGCAGTGCCAGGCATACAAAAGCCCCGTTCAACGTTGTAGAATTCCCATTCCAGCCAAGCTGATCGTGCCACTTTGCATAAATTTCCTGACGCGCCGCCTTCCAGTCAGCCGGATGATTGATAAACGCCCGTTGCGAGTCGGTCACGACTTCACTCATCTTACTTTTCGGGTCAACCGCTGCCAACGCCACTTGCATAACTTCCTGGATTTTACCTTTATTAAATATGCAAAGACTGATAAGGCTGGTCCAATATTGTGTTGCCTGGAGTGGCTCACCAGATACCGCAATGCGGGCATAGTGGAGACCAATGTCTGACGCTGTCTGTGGCATTCCGGGGGCGATCAGGCCGTAAGATTCCATACAAAACTGACCGGAAAGGTTAAACCAGGAAAAGTCATTTTTGGACACACTGCCGGTTTCTGGCGGAACAACGCCTTCGTCCATCAATTCTCTTGCTCTTTTATTGGCAGACCAGATGCCGGTATTCATGTTTGCTTTCCATATCTCAACAATACGCGTATATGGAATTTTGATAGTGCCTTCCTTGTCCATGAACCAGAGATGAGTCCACTCAAAATCATTGTCGTCATCAGAGCGTGCGCCATTTTTGAGAAACGTGAACTCCGGCAGTGATTCCCGTGGTTTTGCCGAGTATTTCCATTCATGCGGCAGTCCCTCAATGCCTCCAATTAACATGCCGGCCCAACCGCCATAAATACGGTCGAGCAATTCCGCACGCGAAATGTCAAGGGTGGCAGTGGAATTTGCGTTATCTTGTGCAAATGCAATACCCGATGTCAAAGCAACAACAGCTAAGAGAATTGATTTGATTTTTGTGTTCATTTAATGATATCCTTTTTTTGAAATCGCCTATTATTTCTTTGAATGACAGGTAATAATTTAACAAGACCCTTACTGTAAGCGCTTATATGAGATTTTCCCAACAATCACGGCTGTTTTATTAATAATATGCTGTTGGCAATGCAGTATCAATGTGAAGCTATTGCTGTCTGGAATGCTGGTTGATTAACGGTGCGGTTCGATGCACACCAGAGCTTTGTTCCAAACCGTTTTACAGTAGTCGCAACTATGGCAGTCGTTATTGCAAGCGCAAACCCGATCAAACCAATCATCGGGAATCAACGTACTGTCAAGAATTGAACCGGGAAAAAGAGAGCCGTAATTTGGCTCCAATATATCCAGCAGATTGCCACGACACCTTCCCTTGACATAGGCATCAATAATCATCCGTGGATTCGGGTTGCAACGCGTCGCCAGTTTTACATCTGTAAACCAGCGTTCATAGCGATGGATATCCTCAGGGCGGATCCATGAATTGCAAAGGAAACGATGTGAATTCTCTTTTTTTGCTAAAAAATCCCAGCATGGTACTGGAAATTTGCGTGTTTTCGCCGGGTGGCTTTTTAATCCTTGTTCATGTGCCACCAGGTTATCATGAAACGTTTGTGCCGAACATTCCCTCAGGCAACCGCTATTGGCGAGCAGATAAAGTTTTTTCCCGTGAGCGTCACACCATTGCTTCATACGGTCAATATGTGCCGGATTGCGATTGAATTCGCGTTTAAGATAATAACCATCGAAGCAGTCGGCGAGATATTCCATGCCGGCAACTGTACCGATGCGCATATTCACCGACGCCCGTGTTTCGATAGTGTCTGTAAATGCCTTTACCACTTCGGCAACAAAAGGAGAAGTTGTGGTAATCGCGGTAATGTTGAGGTGTTCGCCAAAATAGCTGATTGAGTTGCGGATACGGTCAGCGAATGCTTCTGAAATCGCTTCGTTGCCATAACATGCCGCATTCATAAGCAGTGTCAACGGGATACCCATTTCCGAAATTGCCTTAAGTTCATCAAGCATGGCATTGGCAGAGTTATTAAAATCTTCAGAATCCGGATCGCCCACCGGGGAGCGACCACTCGCATGCCCCGGTAAGGCAAAATAAACCTCGGAAATGTTCTGGCGATAATCTTCAACTATCGCTGCAAACGGCTCTTTGTCTTCATCCCTGAGCTGGTATCCGATTGCAAATCGCATAATTCCTATTCCCAGACTTCCTTGGGGCATTTTCCTGTATTATCATTTTCCCGCGGAGTGATACGCCACGGTTTACTGGTACGGAATTTATTTTCAAATTTATTTTTCAGCACGCCCTTATCTTCAAGATGAATCATGCAGGCGCGGATGCAACCGCGAGCGCCTTCAACGACTGCCGAGCAATTGAAGCCAGAGTAGCCCAGAACTTTGTCTAATGCCGGCCCACCTGCATATTTGCCTTCAAATTCTTCCGGCTTGGCATCTGCGTGCAAGAATGGATTATACTCCGGATTACCACCGCGGTAGGCGATTGAACACTTGATAGCATCAAATTTACCCCACTCCACCTTTCTTCCGGCAATGGTGATACTTTCAGTCTCTGTTGCGGAAATCGCATTGCCGGAGCATTCAGAGACGCAACGCTTGCAGCGGTCACAAATTTTACCCTCGAAAATAGGATCAGCTTCGAGCTCGGCATCGGTAAGGATTGCCACAATACGTTGTCTCGGACCAAATTCCGGAGTGAGAAACATTTTACTCCAGCCGAATTCACCCAGGCCGGCGGCGAAAGCCATTACGCGAAAGTCAACGAGAATATCCGGGTTAGGTTTTTCGCCATCAACGGAACGACTGCGATTGGGTTCCTCTTTTTGAGTTTTAAACACGATAGATGAGCCGAAATACATATTGGGTACAGGGGCAGCCTCGTAGCCATTGTCTTCAACGTAACAACAAAGTTCACGCATTACTGTCGGCATATAGATAAAATTCAACGACCCGTAACCCATTCCACTATAGGCAGCAAAATAGGTGCCTTCTTCAATGCCGCGGAAATAACCGCGCGGGATTCTGAAGCCAAGAACAATCGCTGACTTTGCCGCCGGGAAAATATATCTGGGATCCTGTTGTTTGGGGGCGCCTTCAAAACGATCCATTGATGCAATTCCGCACAGGTCTGCACCAAGAGATTTTGCCATCTGTTTTACATCATTTGCATTCATTGTCAATCTCCTTGAGGGGGTTTAAAAGTTATATGGTCAGGGCATAATGCCGTCAGTTCTTTTCTAGCTTGTTGTAGAATTTCCACCGCATTTACTGGAGTAATGCATTTTTCATAGCTGTGAATTACCAGCGCTGATGGTATCTCATCTACCTCAAAATTGAGCGCGGCAGCAAAGCGGTTGGTGTAAATATTTTCGATATACAGAATGCCATATTTATCAAGACTCCGGGCAATAGTTTTTTCAAGTTTATCAGTTAGTTTCTTCTCGCAACTTTTGCCGGCAGTTTTTTCTGCAATATTCAGATTGTGAAGCAGAAGCAATCCCAGCGCAGACTCCTTTATTGGAAATTCGGAGCGTTCAACGAGAACGGGGGCAACTTCCGGGTTCAACATAATTCTGGCAAAGTATAGTATTCTGTCCTCCCAAAGCGTCCCTGCTGCAGCGCCGCATCCGGTTTTTGTGCGCAATTCTGAACACACTTTCACCGCCGCCGCTACTACCGGGAAAGAGTCCATTGCGATTCCAGCAAGATGCAACAAGCCATAACCGGCCGCAAAGCTTTGAAACGCCGGTTTTCTAACCAGTCCGGCGAAACGCAATGATTTGAGGAGTCGTGACGCTGAACTCTGGTGTATGCCAAGTTCGGAAGCGATTTCAGAGGAACTCATCTTGCCATGTTTAGCAAGGAGTCTGAGTACTTCTAAACCGCGTTCTAAAGATTGAATACCATCTGTTGTTTTTGCCATAGTATGCATATTATACATTGTTTCAATAAACATGTCAAGAACGGTATTGTGAAAATTACAAATTATTTTATGGTACTATTGCAGATGGTTAATAAATTTGCAGGCTTTAATAGTATTCTGCATCAACATGGCGATGGTCATCGGTCCGACACCGCCGGGAACCGGAGTGATAAAAGAGGCGAGAGGTTCGACTTCATCGAATTTGACATCGCCGGTGATACGGAAACCGGTTTTTGTGTTAGCGTCGGGAATACGGTTGATGCCGACATCGACAACTGCCGCCCCCGGTTTTATCATATCGGCGGTAACAAAATCAGGTTTACCGATAGCAGCAATAAGTATATCCGCTTGACGGGTGTATTGTTCGAGATTCTTAGTTTTCGAATGCACGACAGTAACAGTTGCATCCGCACCCTTGCCTTTTTGTATCAGTAATGCCATTAACGGCTTGCCGACAATATTAGATCGGCCGATGATGACGGTGTGTTTTCCCGCCGGGTCAATGCCATAGTGTTGCAATAGTATCATCACTCCATATGGAGTGCATGGGAAAAATCCATCGGTTCTGCCTGTCAGCATCTTGCCGACGTTTTCCGGATGGAAACAATCGACATCCTTTCCCGGATTTATAGCGCTGATAACCACGGTTTCGTCTATTTGAGGCGGTGTAGGCGATTGAACAAGAATACCATGAATTTTGGGGTCATGATTCAACCGTTCAATCAAAGCTAAAACCTCCGGCATTTCCGCGTTGCCGTCCAAGACTATTTTTTCTGAATATATTCCCAGTTCTGCACATTTTTTTACTTTTCTGCCGACATAGACTTGTGATGCCGGGTTGTCGCCGATAAGAACCACGGCTAAACCGGGTTGCAGATGGTATTTTGTTTCCAATTCTGCCACCATACGGGCAGTTTCTTCATTTACTTTAGCTGCGACAATCGTGCCGTCTATAATTATTGCCATGATAAAATCCTTTTAAAATTATGATTTATTGTTTTCGGGGTTAATATTAATATAGGAAAAAAGTATTGCAAATGACTTTAGGAATATTCAGATGAGAATTCTGGTTTATAATATTGCTTACGGTACCGGTTGTCCGGGGCCGGGGCACCGGAGATTGCTGACGGCGCACCGGTATTTAAAAACAAACAATGATGTTTTTGCGCGGATTTCCGCCTTTATTGAGTCAAGCAACGCTGATATTGTCGGACTGGTTGAAGCTGATTCCGGCTCATATCGCACCGGTTATCGCGACCAGATTTCTGAGCTTGCCTCCACCTTGCAACACTATCATATCAAGTCGGTAAAATATGGTATTAAATCCATCTCCAGAACAATTCCGATACTGAATATGCAAAGCAACGCGCTGTTAACCAGTGACATGAATGCTGAGGGCAAGTTGCATTTTTTCACAAAAGGCATGAAAAAGCTGGTAATTGAAGTTGAAGTTTACGGGATTAAAATTTTTATTGTTCATCTTTCGCTGCGGCGCAATGTGCGTATCCGTCAGTTGAATTTGCTTGCCGGTTTGATTCCGCGCAATGTTCCGGTTATTGTCGCCGGAGACTTTAATACTACTGGCGGGGCCGGAGAGCTGGATGATTTCATTTCAGAAACTGGTTTGTTAAATCCGAACCGCGATCATGTCCCGACGTATCCGGCGTGGAAACCCAAACGTCAACTGGATTATATTTTGCATTCTGATTCCATTGTTCCCAGCTTTTTTGATATTCCCATGGTTGACCATTCTGACCATCTGCCATTGCTGATGGATTTTTCCTTGCGCGAATAAAATCATAAAACGCTGCCCGTTATTGACACAAAACTGCCGGAAATCGTAACGTTGCATGAAAAATAGCTTTACTTTATTAATCATCGCGATTATGTTATACGTTGATGTCAGTAAAACTTAATAAAAATTTAAATTTAATGAACAGGAGTTGAAATGATGAGAACTTCGGTTGCACTGAAATTATCAGTACTGCTACTAATTATTGCCGTGATTACGCCGGTTTCATTCGGCGGAGCATTCAAGTCCAGTGGCACAATATTTGATGCCGGTTTTTTTCCTCCAGCACAATTTTTTGATGAGGAAACTAATGTGTACGGGTTACAGCTTTCCCCGTTCATTACCGAAAACCGCAATGTTTACGGACTCAGTACCGGTTTTACCGGATGCTATAACAGCGCATACGGAATCCAGGCGGGCATGCTGAATATTTCCGACGATGTCCAGGCGGGGATGGCTGCCGGTATATTTAATTCTGCAGGCAAGGAATTGTATGGCATGCAGGCCGGATTATACAATCAGTCAGGGGTAAACTTCTATGATAAGACTGCCCGTGAACACCGCGACGCATTTGCATCACAGATTGGAATGGTCAATCATTCACAATCCATCTTCCGTGGTATTCAGATGGGCATTGTCAATATGAGCGATTCCATCCTCAAGGGTTTTCAATTTGGTCTGGTCAATGTAACCGTTAACGATGATGGCGCTTTTGAAGATTACGACAGTGTGGCAGAGGACAGCGCACAGTTAGCCGCGTTAAAGAAAGCTGAAAATAAATCCAGAAGGTATATCGCTCCGAGCGCCAAAGCTGACGAAACAGCTCTGGTTGATCAAACTGAAGCAATAGATC
Source organism: uncultured Victivallaceae bacterium (assembly GCA_964392985.1). Lineage (GTDB taxonomy): Bacteria > Verrucomicrobiota > Lentisphaeria > Victivallales > Victivallaceae > CAYMSF01. Next base: position 13,387 of record CAYMSF010000024.1, read on the forward strand.
AATCATACCCGAAACCATTCTGCGTGCAACTTGGTTTCTTGAATTTTAACAAACGGGGTTTCCTCCCGGTGTTCCCGCTGATTAACTTTTAGATGAGCATGCTGATTATTCATGTATCCGTCACGGGGAACTGCCGTGGCGGATTTTTAATTTATCAACATAAATGACAGGAACAGGATGAATACAGGAGAAATAATATCTAATTCGGAATTTCAATCCGGCTACCGGCGGATTGAATTTTATGTTCCCGAGATATGTAAAAACACGCGACCCGGTCAATTTGTTCATGTAAAAATAGCCAATCTGCGTGACCGTATCTTGCGGCGGCCATTCAGCATTTGTGACGTATCTGAAGACGGACGGCTTACCGTCATATACAAAGTTGTCGGCGACGGCACACAAGTTTTGTCTGAATTGCCTGCCGGTACCGTTTGCGACCTGATGGGGCCGCTGGGTAAGAGTTTTTCTGTTGATGCGGCAGCGGGAACCATTCCGGTTATTGTTGCCGGCGGTTATGGCGCCGCCGCCACATATTTGCTGGCAAAAAGTTTGCCGGTTAAAGGATATCTGCTGCTTGGCGCCAGAAGTAAAAATGATCTTATTTTGACGAGTGAGTTTGCTGAAACTGGATTCAAAGTGAAAGTTGCGACTCAAGACGGCTCCAGGGGGCATCATGGACTGGTTACAGAACTTATAGCAGAAGTAATCACTGCGTCAGGCGGAAAACCGCTCCATTTTTACGGTTGCGGTCCGATGCCGATGTTGATTGCTCTGGCTAAAATTCTTCAGAAAGACAAAACCGGTAGCGGCGAATTGAGTCTTGACCATTTGATGTGTTGTGGCGTTGGCGCCTGCTTTGCCTGTGTCGTGAAAGTCAAGGCTGACAACGAAGAAGGCTGGCGGTATGCCAGAACATGTAAAGAGGGTCCGGTATTCAATGCACAGGACATTTACACAGGAGAATGAAATATGGCTGAACTTTCAGTCGATTTAGGGAAGTTGCAATTAAAAAATCCGGTAATGACGGCGTCCGGAACGTTTGGTTACGGCTTTGAGTATAAAGATTACTTTGATTTGTCACGACTGGGGGCAATTGTAGTTAAAGGCATTGCCATGAAGCCAAGTCACGGTAATCCTACCCCGCGCGTCGCTGAGGTTGCCAGCGGAATGTTAAATGCCATTGGTCTTCAAGGCCCTGGCGTGGAGAAGTTTTTGCATGGTGAGGAGTATCTTCCTTTTCTCCGGACAACTGGAGCTGTTGTTGTTGTTAATATTTGGGGAAAACGTCTTGAAGAATATCGTGATGTTGCAGCAAGACTTGACGCTGACCGGGAAGGTATTGCCGCACTTGAAATCAATATTTCCTGTCCCAACGTCAAAGAGGGCGGTGTAGCGTTCGGTACAGATTTGAAACTGGCGCATGAAGTTGTCGCCGCAGTTCGAAGTGTTACAACTTTGCCGCTGATTACAAAACTCAGCCCGAATGTAACTAAAATTGGCGATTTTGCTCGTGCCGTCGCCGATGCCGGCTCCGATATGATTTCTTTGATCAACACTATTACCGGCATGGCAATAGATGTTGAAACCCATCGTCCGCGCATCGCCAATCTTACCGGCGGACTCAGTGGGCCGGCGATAAAACCGGTTGCGGTCAGAATGGTTTATGAAGTTGCCCGTTCAGTAAAGATACCCGTTATCGGTATGGGCGGCATCATGGATGGTGATGATGCGATTGAGTTTATGCTGGCAGGGGCGTCGGCAATCGCGGTCGGCACGGCGATTTTTGCTGATCCTTATGCGCCGATTAAAGTGCTGGATGGTATAAACGCCTACCTTGACCGTCATAATATCGGTTCAGTCCGGGAAATCATCGGCGCTGTCCGGCTTTAGCCGGTTACACGCTATAAATCGTTATCCGATAATCTGATTGTCGCCGGCAGAGAGGAAAATTCCCTTAAAATTCATTTTCAAGGCTTCAGGATTGTCTGATGCTTCCATGGCGTCCTCTTCTGTGATAATCCCGTCATTTACCAGATCATACAGGCATTGGTTGAAGGTAAGCATGCCGTCATTTCTCCCGGCGGCAACCGCAGCGGGCAACTTTTCAAGGCGATTTTCGTGGATAAGTTTATAAACCATTGGTGTATTGAGCATGATTTCGCATGCCGGCGCGCGACCATTGCCAATTGCTTTCGTCACCAGGCGCTGAGATACGACGGCGACCAGATTCAAGGCAAGCGCTTCACGGATGGAATCCTGTTCGTTTTCTTCGAAAAAGTCCAGGATACGATTGAGTGTCTGAGTGGCATTAGAGGCATGCAATGTCGACATGACCAGATGCCCGGTATCTGCAGCCTGAAGCGCCGCTTCAAAACTGGCACGGTCGCGCATTTCACCAACCATGATGATGTCCGGATCTTGACGCAAAACATGTTTTAACGCGCTTGAAAATGAAATCGTATCAATACCTACTTCCCGTTGCTCAAAAAATGATAAACGGTCTTCAAATTCATACTCTATAGGGTCCTCAATGGTAATTATGTGGCGGTGGAAATTGGAATTAATATGTTCCAGCATTGACGCCAGAGTGGTCGATTTTCCGGAACCGGTTGTTCCGGTAAGAATAACAATTCCGCGAGGTGTTTCTGCGATTTTCCGCAGCGTCTCGGGCAAACCCAATTGATCAAAGGTCATTATTTTGTTTTTTACATAACGGAAATTCATACAGAGCATATTGCGCTGCCGGTGAATATTGACACGGAACCGCCCCACCTCATCTTCATAATGTGACAAATCCAAATCACCGGTTTTCCGGAAAATTTCAGCTTGTTCATTAGTAGCTGCCTGGGCCATGAAGCGTTCCAGAATTTCGAGATCTGGAATAAAATCGCTGAGCACCATCTCGCCGTCAATGCGATAGGCAACGGGACTCTGTTCCTTGATGTGCACATCTGAAGCATCTGATGCGACAGCTTTTTCAAGAACATTATGCAATAACGTGTTTGCCATTATATACTCCCGCTTTATATCCGGTTAAAAATCTGTATCCGGTTGATCTTGATAATGTTTCTTGCTGTGATGTTTATAATGTTTTTTCCGGTGATGGCGATGCGTCTTGTTTTCGGCATTATCCCAACGACTGGAGAGGTGTTCATATTCCAGTTCCCGGTCTGCATTAAAACCATTTACAACGTTGCTTTCAACTTTTTCCTCATTAACCGGTTCACGCTGCGGGCGTTCCTTGTCGCCGGTTACTGCATACTGAATTAACGAAATAAAGAGCAGCATCAACAACGCCTGGACAACAATTACTACAGCTATGCGGAATTCCCCCCACAATAGCGGCAAAACGCTTAATCCGATGATTAAAACCAGTAAATGTACCATCTGCACTGCACGTTTTCTACTCATGCCCATTTTAACAAACCGGTGTGACAAATGATTGTGGTCGCCAATATAAACCGGTTTATGATTGCGGAGTCTTATTAACACTACCGCCAGTGTATCAAACAACGGAATTGCCAGAATAAACAGTGGAATCAATGTCGGGAAACGGGTAAGCGAATAATCCCTGGAAAAAAATGTTACCCCGGCACTCATCACTGCCAGTACATAACCCAGAAAATGGCTGCCGGAATCTCCCATGAATATAGTCGCGGGACTGTGGTTGAAAAACCAGAAACCAACACCAATTCCGCAGGTCAACGCGCCAAGAACCGCCATAAAATATTGTTGATTCATCGCGGCTACGGCGGTAAAGAGTGCAATCGCGATGGTAACTGTGCCTACTGCCAGTCCATCCATGTTATCAAAGAAATTTATCGCATTAATCAGTAGCATGATCCATAAAACTGATAAAATCCAGATCATTGCCGGGTTATTGAAAAAAATACTTATTTTAACTCCGCCCCAGGTTACTGCTATCGCCGCGATTAAAAACTGCCCTAAAAATTTCAATCCAGCATGCAAGGAAATCTTGTCATCCAATAACCCCAGCATGGTGGCAAGGAATGCACCGAGAACGATAAAAAACATTTTGTCTGAAACGTAATCCATTCCGGGGAGATTCTCTGTCAGGTCACGGGATAAACCTTGAATATTAAATGAGTGAACCGCCACATATCCAGCCAGAATAGCGATCAACCATGCGCTGAACATTGCCAGTCCGCCAAGCAACGGCGTTGCTTTGCCATGCCGTTTATGGTGTTCCCCCTTGGGGCGATCCATGAAGTCTGTTGCTTCAGCCAGAATTTGACATAGTGGAGTCAACGCCAGCGCCAGTCCGGTGCCGAGCAAAAAAACAAACAGATAGAGATGCTGCCATAGAATCATCTTAATTACCGCCAGATTGTTTCAGATAATTTACCAGGTTTTCAAAAAAAATATTGGTTTTTTCTGTATTATTGAGAATCACAGGTCATATTATAGCAGTACTTTAATAAATTTAAAAGAGCAAGTAATACAATTATGAGTGCAAAATATATTTTTGGTCCGGTTGCATCGCGAAGACTCGGGGCATCTCTCGGTGTTGATCTGACACCGTCAAAAACCTGTTCGCTGAACTGCATCTACTGCGAGGCCGGGGAAACCAACGCGTTACTGCGTGAACGTCGTGAGTATGTACCGGTCAGAGAAGTAATCCGACAGTTAAATGAGGTATTGTCATTAAATCCAATGCTTGATTACGTAACTTTTTCCGGCGCCGGGGAACCGACGTTGAACTCAGGTCTTGGGGTAGTAATTGACTACATAAAAAATAACTTTCCGCAATATCCGGTTTGTCTGCTGACCAACGGGGTATTGCTTGGTGACCCGAACTTACAGGCTGAAATAGCTCCAGTTGACCTGGTTGTTCCATCGCTGGATTGTTCTTGCGAGGAAGAATTCCAAAAAATCAACCGGCCGGCGCCAGGACTCAATTTTATTGCCCTGCGTGATGGTTTGTTTGATTACGCGTTAAAGCGAAAAAACAAATTATGGCTTGAGTTATTTATCGTTCCGGGTATCAATGATTCTGATGCTGCAATTGAGCGCTTTGCCGAACTGGTTAAAGGAATTAAACCTGATAAAGTACAACTTAACACGCTTGACCGTCCCGGCTGCGTTGAGTGGATTGTTCCGTCTTCACGTGTCAATACCATGCGTTTTATCAATGTGCTGAAAAATATTGTCGAAGTGGAGGCCATCGGACCATTCAAGTATAAAAGCCCGGGACTCTGCGCTGAATACCAAAGCGAAACAGTTGACCAATCAATTATTGAACTTGTCAAACGGCGCCCCTGTACGATTGCAGATATACAACTTGCGTTAAATCTGTCCGGTGAAACGCTGAAAAAACGCCTTGATTCAATGGTTCAAGCCGGAATCTTACAATCAGAACGCCAAGTCCGGGGGGAATTTTTTCGTTCCGGCGACGACGGGCGCATTGATTGAGTACATTTCTTTCAAATACTTCAAATCAGTTGCAAATGTTTGCTTTTTAATGCTTTTGGTTTTATATTCTCTACGTTTCACGATGATTGCAGTAATGCGGACTGGTGGGTATTGCCATTAATAAAAAGACAACGCTTGTATTAATCCATCATTACATCGTTGAGAAATATTCTGATTATTAAATATATTTAAACTATTGACGGAAGGACGGTGCGGCATGTCAGGAATTTACCGGGTGGCTGCGGCTTCTCCAAAACTACGCGTGGCTGATACCGAATTTAATCAATCATGCATCATTGATTCTGCGCTGCTGGCGGCAAAGGAACACGCCGCGGTAATTGTATTCCCTGAACTCGCAATAACCGGATATACTTGCGGCGATTTGTTCTTTCAACCGGTATTGCTTGACTCGGCGCTAACTTCATTACATAAAATAGCTGTTGCGCTGTCCAAGCTTGATATTATCGTGATAGTTGGCGCTCCCATCCTGCATGGCGGAAGACTTTATGATTGCGCCTGTGTTATTCAACGGGGCAGAATTCTTGGAATTGTGCCAAAGTCATGTTTGCCAAACTATCGCGAGTTTTATGAAAAACGCTGGTTTGATTCCGGGAGCGATGTACAACTTGCAGATATTAAAATTTCCGGTTTCAATGAATCTGTTCCATTTGGCGTCGATTTGTTGTTTGATGCGGGTGGATTTACTTTCGGCATTGAACTGTGTGAAGACTTGTGGAGTGTTATCCCGCCAAGCTCACATCAAGTCATTGCCGGCGCCACCATGGTTTTCAATCTTTCCGCCAGTAATGAAGTAGTGGCAAAAGCTGAATATCGCCGGCAGTTGATTGCGCAGCAGAGCGCTCGTGCCATCTGTGCATATATTTACGCCTCCGCCGGTGTGTATGAATCAACAACTGACCTTGTTTTCAGCGGTCACGCCATGATCACCGAAAATGGCAGAATCGTCGCGGAAAATGAACGGTTTCACCGCAATAATTCTATAATTTTCGGTGATGTTGATTGTGACCGGATAAAAAATACCAGAATCAGTGAAAGTTCATTCCGCGACCAGAAAACCGGCCGTCAATACCGCCATATTAACCTGAATCCCGTCAGTTTCTCTCCAGATTTAAAATATTTCAAGATTTCCAAACAGCCATTTGTTCCTGAGAATCCCGAGGAACGAGCATATCGCTGTCATGAAATTTTTCAAATTCAAACCGCCGGTCTGGCAAAAAGAATTGAGCATACCGGTGCAAAAAAATTGATTATCGGCATTTCCGGCGGCCTGGATTCAACCCTGGCGCTACTGGTTTGTACACAAGCCTGTAAATTGATTAATAAACCGGCTGCATCAATAATTGCCGTTACCATGCCGGGATTCGGAACGACGGACCGCACCTACTCCAATGCGGTAAAAATGTGCCGTCAGGTTGGAGCTGAATTACGCGAGATTGATATTAAACCGGTATGTCTGCAACACCTGAATGATATTGGTCATAAACCCGGCGTCCATGATGTCACCTACGAAAACGTTCAAGCGAGAGAACGCACTCAAATACTGATGGATGTGGCAAATCTTGAGAATGGTTTGGTTGTCGGAACCGGCGACCTGTCTGAAATAGCGCTGGGTTGGTCAACCTATGCCGGCGACCATATTTCCATGTACGCGGTAAACTGTTCCGTACCCAAAACGCTTATTCGCTACCTGATTCAATGGGTTGCCGACAGTTCTGATAAAAAATTATCGCGGACGCTTGAGGATATTATCGCCACTCCGGTCAGTCCGGAGTTGCTACCTAATTCCAGAAAAAATTCTATTAATCAAAAGACGGAGGAACTCATTGGACCCTATGAACTTCATGATTTCTTCCTCTATCATACAATTAAATATGGCGCGCCGCCGGATAAAATCAGAAAATTGGCTGAAAAAGCATTCGCGGGGATTTATTCTTCAGCCCAGATTAGAAAATATCTCGAACTCTTTATCCGTCGATTCTTTTCACAGCAATTTAAACGCAGTTGCATTCCCGACGGTCCGAAGGTGGGTACGATCAGTCTCTCTCCCCGGGGTGACTGGAGAATGCCTTCCGATGCCTCCGCCAATGCCTGGTTGAAGAGTCTGTGATGAATCAGGAGGCTTACTGGGACAGCGTCGCCGGAATAAAAGAATTCACGGTGAAATTTTACCCGGAAATGATTGCAGGACTTGTTCCGGTAAATGCCCCCTTGCTGGATTTCGGTTGCGGCTACGGCAGAACACTAGAGGAACTTGACCAACTGGGCTACACTTCACTCCACGGTCTTGACATTTCAGCGAAAATGCTTGAAATTGCGTCTAGCCGGCTTCCCGGGGCTAAATTCAGCCGTTGCGCCAATTTTAAAATACCCTATCCGGATGCTTTTTTCTCAGGAGTACTGTTGATTGCTGTTTTGACTTCAATTCAAACATCCGCAGATCAGGAGCTGCTCTTGTCTGAACTTGTACGCGTACTCAAACCCGGCGGGTTTATTTATGCCGGTGATTTTTTACTCAATACTGACGAGCGTAACCTCAAACGGTACAGTCAGTTTGAAGGGAAATATCATCAATACGGCGTTTTTGAACCGGAACCTGGCGTTGTGCTGCGCCATCATTCGTTAGATTATATCATTAAGTTGTTCAGTAATTTTGAACTTATTGAATTTAAAGAGACGGTACACCGGACGATGAATGGCAATACGTCTAATGGATTTATCCTTACCGGTACTGTAAAAAAATAAAAATCGTGCTACCTTACCCATAGTGATAAAATAACAAAGGCAGATTAGTTTATGATAAAAACGGCAATAATCGGCGTTTCCGGCTTCGGCGATGTTCATTACAGAGACTTGATTCTTTATCAGCAGAAAGGCCTGCTTGAAATCAGCGCGGCAACAATTATAAACCAAGAAGAAGAAGCAGAGAAGTGCGCAATTTTGCGTTCTATCGGATGTAAAATCTATAAAGATTATAAATTGATGCTCAATGATTTCAAAAATAAAATCGATATATGTTTTATTCCGACGGGCATTCCGCTTCACAAACCGATGACTGTCGCGTCCCTGGAATCCGGCGCAAATGTTTTTGTGGAAAAACCTCTGGCGGCAACGATTCAGGAAGTCAACGAAATGAAGAAGACTCAAGCCGCCACTGGCAAATTTGTCGCCGTCGGCTATCAGAGCATGTACACTCCGGAAATCATGCAGTTAAAAAAGACCATTTGTTCCGGCAAAATTGGTAAAATAAAGTCCATTAAATGTTGCGCACTATGGCCCCGGGCAGAGGCGTATTATAATAGAAATAACTGGGCGGGAAAACTGAAAATCAATGGCAATGTCTGGGTGTTGGATTCTCCGTTTCACAACGCGCTGGCGCATTATCTCAATCTGATTTGTTTCTTTGCGGGCAGTGAAACAGGCAAATCGGCACAAATCAGCTCAGTTCAAGCTGAACTCTATAGAGCGAACAAGATTGAAAGCACAGATACCGCCTGCATGAGAATATTATCCAAGGATAAAGTCCCTTTATATTTAATTTTGACCCATGCCTGCGAAAATACCTTCGGCCCCGAGATTGTCGTCTCTGGAGAACGCGGTGAAATTAAATGGAATGGCTCAGCAGCGCTTGTAACCGTGTCGGGAGAGACAGAGAAGATAGCGTGTCAGAATGGAACGCAGATGCGTGAGAGCGTTATGAACAGCCTCATATCCAGAGTTAATGATAATAGTGTTTTTATTTGTGATCTCGACATTGCCGGGACTCAGACTCTTTGTGCGAATGGCGCCTATGAGTCCTCAGACATCCATCAACTTGACAGCAGTTTGATTTATACAAAAAGGATCGTAGACGGATACACCAACACAGAGTCCACCCTCCAAGTCATTAAAGATATAGACAAAGTTGTTTTTGAATCATTTGAAAAGGAAAAACTTTTCAGCGAGATCAATGTGCCCTGGGCACAGGAAGGCAAAGTGGTCAATCTTGAAAACTATACAATATTCCCCTCCGGAATATCATCTACCATGTAAAGATGAATGCTGAATGTCGTTTAAATTGCAATATTTTTTGCATTTAAAACGTAAAATGATATGGGTTAAGGTGTTTTTTAATAATCCTTGAAAGAAAAAGGTAAATTATGCGTAATTGTAAATTGATGTTGTTCATGGTTGTAGCAATCATTAATATTGTCTGCCAGATAAATTTGATTTCTGCCGATGCGGTAAAGGTCGATGCGGTTAAAATACAGATTACCCCCGACCGGGAGGCTGCCTTGTATAAATGCGGGGAAAAAGCTGCATTTAAGGCAACAATCACAAAAAACGATAAACCACTGACTGACGGCAAAGTAACGGTCAGAATCAGCAAGGACGGGGTCAAAACAATATCCAAGCAGGATGTTGATCTTGCTAAAGGCAATCCGTTTAAAGTTGAAGGTTCGTTGACCGTTCCCGGTTTTTTGCAATGCGATGTGATATTCGACAAAGAAAAGGGTATGGCTGGAGTCGGATTTGAGCCTGAAAAAATTCAGCCGGCCGTTCAACCGCCTGAAGATTTTATGAAGTTCTGGAGCGACAGCATTAAGGAGCTGGAAAATATCCCAATGGATGTAAAAATGGTGCCGTTACCCAAATTTTCCACGCCTGAATTTGACTGTTATAAAATCAGCTTTGCCAATATTGATAATACCAGGATATACGGTTTTCTGACAGTACCAAAAGAAAAAAAGGGACCGTTTCCTGCGATAATAAATGTTCCCGGAGCAGGACCGGGACATTGGTCGCCGGATACCGGAATGGTTAAAAAAGGTGCAGTCGTGTTACGCATGAATGTCCACCAATATGATCCGCCGACAGATGAACCGGAAATTAAAAAAATATATGCAGAATTGAACAAAACGGAGAAATATGGATATCAAGGCGCTCCTGACCGGGATAAATACTATTTCAAGAAATCTATTCTCGGAGTTAATCGCGCCATCAACTGGCTGGCGGCGAATCCGGATGTGGATAAGGAGCGCATGGTCATGTTAGGTACGAGTCAAGGCGGAGCGTTTACCCTGATTATGGCGGGATTGAATAAAAATATTAAAGCTGGCTGGGCAGGCGTTCCTGCGCTGTGCGATCAGGGTGCCCGTTTGCGGGAAAGAAATCCGGGCTGGCCCACGATGGTAACTCCGGATAACCCGGAAAAATTAAAAATGTCCGGATATTTTGATACGATTAATTTTGCCCGCTATATTACCTGTCCGATAATTGTTTCGGTTGGTTTTATTGACACCACCTGTTCACCAAGTTCAGTTTATGCTGCTTATAATGTTATTCCCTCCACAAAAAAGATTTATAATGAACCCGCCATGGGGCACACGGTATCACCAAAATTGGCTCCGTATCAGACTGAATGGCTGAAAGAAAATTTGGGCTTGGCGAAGTAAAAAGTGCTTATCCCGGTAACTTGAGTTCAAACTCTTTAAATTTTAATCAACATTCTTTGCTTATTTTTTTATATGTTCAAACCTGATTTTTCAACATTTCATTCTTGAGCAAGAAATATGCAAGAAATTTTTCAAAAAAAATCGAATTTTTTTAAAATTATGTAAATTCTTAGCTATAAACGACTTACAATTTTACTAAGCACATTCTTGCTGGATTTATACAAAAAAATTGCAAAAAAATGCAAATATTGATTTGTCAATTTAAAAAAGTTGATTATATTGTTATTCCAGTTCCTAAACCCCATAAAACCCGAGGAGGGCAACATGGCAACTCACAGTTTTTACGACGTAAAGGCCAAGAAGAAAGTCACCGCCGCCGTAACAGGAAAGACCGCTTATGGCAAGAAGGGCAATGAACGCTATGCATTCAAAGCTCAAACCAAAGACGGCCGCAACCTCACCGCTTTCGTCAGCAAAGAAGCTTATGCCAAGTCTGATGCAGCTGTTGTCAAGGCCGCAAAGAAGTAATCTTCTTGATTAGTCTGGTTACTCCCGTTCCATCAGGTTCGGGAGTATTTTTTTTCGGCGGTGAATTAAGTTAAGAGGGATAAAACTATGTGTATCGATTGCGGGTGTGCCAGCAGGCATCATTCCACTGGGGAACACCACCATCAGCGTCCGGATGGAACGACATACTTTCACTCTCACCATAATGAACACGGTCAAACCGCTTCAGAAGATAAGTCAGAGCATATTCATCACGAGCATCACCATGGTGAACATAAATTAACCTTGATTGAGCTGGAAGTTAACATTCTTGCAGCGAATGAACGGATTGCCGCCGCGAATCGCCAGTTACTGCATGAACGCGGTATTATTACTATTAATTTAATTTCGTCGCCTGGCTCCGGTAAGACCGCGTTGCTTGAACGGACATTATCAATTCTGAACGGAGAAATACCCTGTGCGGTAATTGTCGGCGATCAACGCGGCGATGCCGATGCCAGAAGGCTCCAAGGTCGCGGCGCGCCGGTAACCCAGATTGAGACAGGTGATGCCTGTCATTTGAACGCGCAACAAGTCAGCGATGTGCTATTGCAGACGATACGTCCGGAAACTAAACTGCTCTTTATTGAAAATGTCGGTAATCTGGTTTGCCCTGCGGCCTTTGACCTCGGAGAAGACTTTAAAATTGCCGTACTTTCGGCTCCGGAAGGCGAAGACAAACCTGTCAAGTATCCCACGCTGTTCAACCATGCCAAAGTTGTGATTATCAGCAAAATTGATTTGTGCCCGTATCTTGATTGGGATATTCAACAGTGCCGGGAATATTTGCAGGAGGTAAATCCCGCTGCGACGCTTATTGAATTGAGCAGTCGTTCCGGTGCAGGATTTGAAGATTGGACTAATTATCTTAGAAATCTGCTTCATTCAACCGGCTGAAGCAATTAGTCGTTATTGTGATTTTCATCTCGACACTTCAACAATAAGTCTTCATCAGTTCTTGTGTATTGGTGTCAAAAATTAATATTCCTTCATTGGTTCCGTCCAGTTGACAGGCGAGTTCACCGTTATTATACCATACTGATGTCCGCCCTGCACTTTCAAAGCCGTCGCAGTTACCAATACAATTGGACATTAGCACCGGTATCGAATATTTTCCGGCAATTTCAGATAACCTGTTAACAGCTTTTTCCACACCGTTAACGGATTTAGCTACGCTTGCAATATAAATTTCAGCCTTGTTTGTTACCGCGGCTTCCACATGTCCAGGAATTGACAACTCATAACAAATAGCTAAAGCAATCCTGGTTTTGCCCTCTATTAAATTTGAAGAATTTTGTCCGGGCACAAAAAATGGTTCTTCGTCAGGGTGTAAATATTTTTTTGAATATATTTGTTTTGCGCGGAAAGGGTGAAAAATAACCATGCTGATACAGATTTGTCCATCTGTGTTTATTGGGATTCCAACGCCGATTATTATTTTTCCACTATCGGATATTTTTTGAAAAACATCAAACAGACGGTCGTCCTGAGTAGTTGCTAACGCTTTTGCAAGTCCCGGTTCGTATCCAGTCAAGGAGAGCTCAGGAAAAATTATCACCTCTGCTCCGTTGGAGACGGCCAGGTCAATTAATTTTAGGTGATTATTAATATTGCTTTGAATATCGCCCTTTACTGGTCTTGTCTGTGCAACACAAATCTTCATTTGCTATCCTTATATATCGTTTATGGAGGAAACAGGTCTAATCGTTGTCAGTACTTGCTCTTCTTCTCTTGTTAATTACATCAAGTATTTTCTGCGCCAGCGCTTGACCGATGCCGGGAACAGTTGCCGTGATTTCGTCGCAGGAAGCTTTCCGCAACGCTCGCACGGAACCGAATTTTTCAAGCAGAATTTTTTTTCTGACTGAGCCGATACCGGCAATTTCATCAAGCAGTGATTCATTGATGCGCTGATTGCGCAACTGGCGGTGATAATTGACCGCGAAACGATGCGCCTCGTCACGGACAGCCTGTAATAATTTCAACGCTGAGCGTGAACGTTCCAGAATAACAGGCCGTGAACAATCCGGCAGATATATCTCTTCATTCTTTTTGGCTAAACCGATTATGACAGTTTCCGGGTAATTAATTTCATTTAATGCGGTTATTGCCGAGCTGAGTTGTCCCTTGCCGCCATCAACCATAATCAAATCAGGTAATTCCTGCCCCTCCTGTAATTTCCTGCTGAAATGACGTTTGACCACTTCACTGATCATGGCAAAATCATCACTTTGATGCACGGTTTTTATCCGGTATCGCCGATATTTTGCCCGATCTGCCCGACCGTTGATAAAACAGACCATGCTGCCGGTCGCCATTTTCCCGCCCAGATTCGAAATATCAAAACCCTCAATCCTGACAGGTAATTTTGCCATTCCCAATGCAATCATCAAGTCCGTCATCGCGTCATCACCCACCGGTGACGCCAGCGATGCGTTGATGAAACGTCTGGTATTGATTCCGAAGATGGCTTGAAGATTGCCCATAACATCACGAAACGAGGCCGCCTGTTCAAATTTCTGCTTTGCCGCAAGTTCATTCATCTGTGAGCGCAACTGGTCCAGCAGCGGGGTTATATTGCCGTTAAGTATCTGGAGCATTTGTTCAATCTGTTCCCGGTATCCTTCAACCGAAATTTTATCGATGCATGGTTCGGTGCAATGCTTATGATACAGACAATGTTTTCTATCGGTTGCGTCCGGAGCCGGTACCCGGCAGGAACGGAGTTTAAAATATACCGAAAGGAATTCAATTGTCGCTTTGAGGGCGCTGCCGTGGGGAAACGGACCGAAATAGCGACACCCGTCATCTTTACGCAATCGCGCCAGTTCGAGTCGGGGCCATTTATTGTGAAGATTAATTTTTACTTGCAGAAAACGTTTGTCGTCACGCATGAGTACATTATAGCGCGGGGCGTACTGTTTAATCAGTTGTGACTCTAGTAGCAGTGATTCATCCTCATTTTTTACCGTCTGATATTCCCACGATGCAATACTTTTCAACAACGAACGCAGTTTGGGTTCTGCTCTGGATTGTTGGGACGGCTGAAAGTAAGAACTCAACCGCTTGCGCAGATTTGCCGCCTTGCCTACGTAAATAACTGTACCAAACCGGTCACGGAAAACATATATGCCAGGATTCGCAGGAACATCTCCCGGATGAAACTCTGTTTTGTCGCTGCCCATAGATAACACCTTTTAAACCGTCCATGTATCTGCTCCAGCGAATATTATACTGCGCCTAATTAATTTTGCCACAACCCGAAACAATATCGTTTCAACTCTCATCGCGCGCTCGACTGAACGCTTTGGCAGCAAACACTAATTCATCGCTGGTATGAGCCGCGGAAATTTGAGTACGGATTCGCGACTGCCCGTGCGGTACAACCGGATAGCTGAACCCGATCACATAAACACCGTTCGCCAGCAGAATTTCCGCCATCCGTTGTGCCTTGAGTGCATCACCAAGCATGACTGGAATAATCGGATGCTCACCGGGGGTAAGATTAAAACCGGATTCACTCATCAATTTCCGGAACAGTCTGGTATTATCATTCAGTTTCTGGCGCAAGTCCGGTCTGTTGCGCACCATTTCAATAGCTTTAAGCGCCGCGCAAATTACCCCGGGCGGAACGGTATTACTGAATAAATACGGGCGGGAACGCTGACGGAGCATCTCTATTATTTCTTTTCTGCCGCTGACATAACCGCCACTGGCACCGCCGAGAGCTTTTCCCAGAGTGCCGGTAATAATGTCAACTTTATCCATTACGCCGCAAAGTTCCGGCGTTCCTCTTCCATTTTTGCCGATGAAGCCAACCGCATGGGAATCATCGACCATAACCAGTGCCTGATATTTTTCCGCAATGGTGCAAATTTCCCGGAGTTTAGCGATACCACCGGTCATGGAAAAAACGCCATCAGTGGCGATTAATTTGAAACGGCAGGAACCTGCCTCCTCAAGCTTGGCGGTCAAATCATCCATATCGGAATTGCGGTATCGGAAACGTTTCGCTTTGCAAAGCCGGATTCCATCAATAATGCTGGCGTGGTTAAGTTCATCGCTGATTACGGCGTCTTCCGCACCTAATAACGGTTCAAAAAGCCCCCCGTTGGCATCAAAACAAGAACTGTAAAGGATAGTATCACCAGTACCGAGAAATTCAGATAATACTGATTCCAGCTCTTTATGGATACTCTGAGTACCGCAGATAAAACGCACTGACGCCAAACCGTAGCCATATTTTGCTATTCCTGCTCTGGCGGCTTCGATTATCTCCGGATGGTCGGCAAGCCCGAGATAGTTATTAGCACATAGATTGAGTAGTGCCGTGCCGTCTTTGAGAGTAACCCGAGGACTTTGCGGACTGGAGATGATGCGTTCCCGCTTGTACAGTCCGGCATCTTTGATTTCCTGTAACTGCAGATTCAGATGATTTAGAAAATCAACATTCATTTTGCTCCTCCTGTCCAATCAAGTATCACCTTTCCCGATTTTCCGGAATTCATTACCGCGAATCCCTTTTCAAAATCATCACAGCTGAAATGGTGAGTGATTACGGCGCCGATATCCAGCCCCGACTCAATCATGCTGCTCATCTGATACCAGGTTTCGTACATTTCCCGGCCATAAATACCTTTAAGCGTAAGACCGTTGAAGATGACCCGGTTCCAGTCTATCGCCGCCTGTTCCGGGAGAATGCCCAACAGGGCAATTTTGCCGCCGTGGCACATATTGGCAATCATGCTGTTCAACGCCTCTTTGTTGCCGGACATTTCCAAACCGACATCAAATCCCTCCTTCATGTTCAATTCGGCTTGAACATCTTCAATGCGTTTTTCTGCGATGTTTACGGCACGAGTAACGCCAACTTTCTTTGCCAGTTCCAGCCGATAGGGATTTACATCAGTAATTACCACATAACGGGCGCCGGCATGCCTGGCAATCGCCGCCGCCATAATTCCAATCGGACCGGCGCCGGTTATCAAGACATCTTCCCCCAGTACGCTGAAAGACAATGCGGTGTGTGCGGCGTTGCCCAGCGGATCAAAACATGAGAGGATATCCTCTGAAATCGCGGGATTGCAATGCCAGATATTGGTAACCGGAATAACCAGATATTCGGCAAACGCCCCGTCGCGATTGACTCCAACACCACAGGTTCTCATACAGAGGTGGCGTCTTCCTGCCAGACAATTGCGACACCGTCCACAGACAATGTGACCTTCGCCGCTAACCAGAGCACCGATTTCAACATCATGCACGTTACTGCCAAACGCCTCGACGGTACCGACAAATTCGTGTCCAATAGTCATTGGCGCTTTGATGGTCCGTGCCGCCCATTCATCCCAATTGTAAATATGCACATCAGTCCCGCAGATAGACGTTTTACGGATTTTTACCAATACATCATTTATTCCGTATTCCGGAACCGGTACATCCGTCATCTTCAGTCCCGGCCCTGACTCAGCCTTAATTATTGCTTTCATCATACCTCCTATGATAACTTTTAAAATTGACTTGCTTTTATTTATTTGTTTGATATATTAAACACTGTTTATTATAATTGCGAGATTTAAATCTGTCAAATAAAAAAGTTTACAATATTGAATAATTTTTATTATAGTGAATAAATTATGAACAATCAGCTCATACCAACTCCCCCCAGTATTGGCAAGAACGTTAAAAAAGAACGTTTACATCAACAATTATCGTTGGATGCACTGGCCAGTCTCAGCGGTGTGTCGAAAGCGATGTTGTCGCAAGTGGAATCCAACAAAGTTAATCCCACCATTGCCACGGTATGGAAAATTGCCCACGCACTCAAGGTTGATTTCAACGCTATGTTGAAAGGGGATGGCGATAAAGTCAGAAAATTCGACATTAATCGCAAGGAAGATATCCGCGTATTGAATAATGTTGGAGAAGGCGTTAAAATACAAGTATTGTCTCCGATAACAATGGCGGAGGAGTTGGAATTATACCTGCTTGATTTTGCACCCGGTGCGGCATTGCATTCAAAGGCGCACTATGCCGGAGCTGAAGAGTACCTGACGGTAATTGAAGGCAGCGTTGACGTGACCGCCGATAAAAACAGCGCCAGACTTAATTCCGGGGATTTACTGCTCTATCAATGTGATACGGAACATTCAATCATTAATTGCGGTACTGTGCCGGCGAGAATATATCTGGTGGTGCGGTTTCCGCATACGGCGAAATAATCTTTTTTAACGGAATAACTGAAAATATGCCGCCGTTAACCGTTCTCCATAAAACATCCAGATAAAAGTACCCGCGGCAAGAAACGGTCCGAACGGTATTGCGCTTTTCAGGCCACCACGACGGAGTAAAATAATCAGCACCCCTGCCGTTGCTCCGGCAATTGAACCGAAAAGCAAAGAAAAGAAACAGGCAAGAGGCCCTAGACAGGCGCCGACGGCGGCGATATATTTGACATCCCCCCACCCCAGCGCTTCCATTTTGAATACCAGTTTACCGGCAATGGCAAGCAATGCCATAATTCCGCCGCTGATTAACATACTCAATACTGACCAGGTTCCTGCCGCAAGGCGTCCATCTATATTCCACGTTTCCGGAAAAATTATCGCGGTTGCAATACCCAGCAGTATTGCCGGATAAGTGGTTCTGTCGGGAATGATAAAGTGTTTATAATCAATGAATATTGTTGTTACCACCAGCATCGTCATGCCGAAATATACCACCAGTATGCCAATCGACTGGTGATCATAAACCACCTTGTAGAATAAGAGAACAAATAATATTCCGGTCAGTAATTCGACGAAAAAATAACGGAACGTAATTGGCGCTTTGCATGAACTGCATTTACCGCGCAGGCAAAGCCAGCTTAACAATGGAATATTTTCATACCAGGCAATATCATGGTTGCAATTCGGGCAGTGTGACGGCGCAGTAACGACGGATTCGCCACGCGGCATACGCCAGATGCAGACATTCAAAAAACTGCCGATACAACACCCCAGAACGAATACCGCAACCGACCAGAAAATTAATAAATCAGGGTAGAATGGATTTTCAATCATGAACGCCCTCCGCGGGTTGCCATTGCGTGCGTCAAACTACTGCGCATAACTTCCACCGGCGCCGCGCGTCCAGTCCATATCTCAAAAGATTTTGCGCCCTGATGAAGCAGCATGGTATGACCATCTGCCACGTTTAAACCATTGGCCTTGGCCATCCGCAGTAAAGGTGTCGGGCGGTAAATGGTTTCATAAAAACATATATTGCGGAGCAGTTCGACCGGCACGGGCATTTCATCGCTGTCTTTCAGACCCAGGCTGGTACCTTGAATTGCCACTTGGGATTTTTGGATGAAGCTACTTATTTGCGTTATATCCGTCAATGAACAACAGATAAAATCGCCACTTGGAAATGCCTGGCGTAATCTTGCCGTCAACGATTCAACCTTGTCCTGATTGCGATTGGCAAAATAAAGCGTTTTTGCTCCGGACGCCGCAAAGTAAAATGCCGTCGCCTGAACCGCGCCGCCGCAACCGATAAAAAAGAAACTGTTGCCCGGAATATCAAATCCGAATACCTCTTTTATCGCCGTAGCTAAACCGTAACCATCAGTGGAGTCGCCACATAGTTTACCATTATTAACCGTTACGGTATTTACGCTTTCAGCCAGTTTTGCTGCCGTGGAAATAGAATCAAGAAAGGGAATAATCATTTTTTTATGCGGTACCGTAATATTAAACCCGTCGAGATGAATCCTGGCATATTCAATAAAATCCGGAAATTCCGATTCGGTTACCCGCAGTTTGGAGTATGGTTCCCCCATGTCGTAAAAACGGAAGGCGGCATTTTGCATTTCCGGGGATAAAGAATGACCAACCGGATCTCCAATTACCAGATACTTATACTCTTTTTTCTCCGTCACAAACTCACAACCTCTTAGTTATCATAATAAATTCATCAAATGTTGATACACACTCTATAAGGTACCGCTAATTTTACCCTTTGCCAGTTTTTTAACCTGAGAAAAAATTATTTTCAAAAAAAATTAAGTAAATCATACTTTACCTATTGACAACTTGATTTAAATGTTGTATAATTGACAATACAACATAATACAACTTGGCAGAAAAATGAATGATATACTGAAGAAAAATTCAATTTACAATAATTTACGCTATGCGATTGAGTCTGGTAAATACAAACCGGAAGAGCGTCTTCCGGGAGAAACTTCTATGGCTCAAGATTTTGGTGTTTCCAGAGTCACCTTGCGCGATGCATTAAAAACGTTGGCTGAGGACGGTCTAATTACCCGTGTTCACGGCAAGGGTACTTTTGTATCTAAAAACGGTGACCGGATTAATGACAAATATATTATTTTGTCACAAGGTCAAATTGACGACGACGGCAGTCCAGGTAAATACATTGCCAGTGGTATTGAATCTGTATTAGAGGAACACGGTTACAGTTACGAGAGTTTTTCGCGGGAATTTATCATTGCGATGACACCGCAGGAGGCGTCCTGTATCTTTAAAGAAAATTCGGTCAAGGGAATCTTCCTGCTGGAAAACAGTTTTAACGGTGATGAACCGGAACTTGCTTTGCTTTCCAACTGTGGATTGCCGGTGGTGGTTCCACACGCTAACTTTTATGAAGAACGCATCGCCAATTTTGCCGTATTGCACTCGGATACCCGATTGGCGTTTGGTGATGGTATCAGGTTTCTGGCAAGACAAGGCCATAAACGCGTTGGCACAATTTTCCGGTCAATCAGACAATATCATTGCCGTGGTTTTTCGACTGAGGAATATTTGGAATTCCTTTCCTATAACGGACTGGATGATGCCAAAAGTCTTGTCAAATATGTTGAATACTCCCGGGATCAGATTATCCATGCCACGCGTGAATTGATGCTCGGCCCGACCCCGCCAACGGCAATTGCCTGTTTTTCCGACTTCTTCGCTATTCATGTTTATGACGCGCTGAAAGCACTTCGAATTAAGATTCCGGAAGAGGTTGCGGTAATGGGATTCTGCGGATACAACGGCGGTCAGTTTTTGTCTCCATCCCTTTCAACGGTTGACTTAATGTATGATAATATTGCTAAAATGTCCGTAGATGTTATGCTGAAATCCAAAGAATGGTTCAACAAGAATCAACCGGTCTCAATTGTAACGCCACACCGGCTTGTTCCAAAAGCAAGCACTCAGGCAAACATGCTTCAACAACAACAAAAATGAATATGTTACTGTTTAATCAACTCTTTAACTTTAAGGAAAGAGAAAAAATGAAAACAAACCATGAAGATCGAAAAGTAGGGAGCCGTATAGTTTATTTCACACTGATTGAACTCCTAGTTGTGATAGCAATCATCTCAATTCTTGCAGGAATGCTACTGCCAGCACTCAACAAAGCCAGGGAAAAAGCGCGTTCGATTGAATGCGGCAACAATTTGAAACAACTTGGACAGGCGTTTCAACTTTATGTTGTTGATAACAATGACATGCTACCGATTGGAAGGACATACGGACTGACGGTGAATAAATATTGGCACAGGGCGGCACAGGGTGAAGGATTCCTTCAGCCTTATCTCAAATCAGTTGCTAGTGGTATTGCGCTTTACTATGGAACAATTGGCGCAACTGCATCCGCAGTGACACGTGGTCCGCTAACTTGTCCGTCCGAGAACCGCCTGCCGGCAGTGAATGGCTACGTTTTCAGTTATGGGTACAACGATGTAATTGCAAATAGCGGAGTCAGTGGTTCATCGCCCTATCCAATTACAAAAAATATTTTGAGAAAAATAACTTCTTTTAAGAAAACAACAGAAACACTTCTAACCGGGGATGCTAATTCCACCCTCGGACCTTATATAAGACAGGATGCGCCAGTTCTTTTGCCGAGCAGCACAAAGTATCCATTAGGCTACCGTCATGGTGGCAATAGTATGTACAATAACACAACCAACGTTGTCTGCGCTGATGGGCATTTGCAAAACATAAAATATGGCAAAGCTCCAGATGAAAATTCAGGTGGTGGATGGACTGCTCAGTATTCCAAGACTTATTTCTGGAGTCCTATAGCGAAGGACCCAGCCACTGTGGCAAATTAATAATAAATACTGTAATGTGTCCGCCGAGTAAAACTACCGGACGCATTAAACCGTTTTAATATCGTGAAATTATTCCTGAAATTGAAAAAGATAGTATTTTCTGGTATCAAACTATAACACTAGAGGATTAGATGAAAAAAAGGTACTCATTACTGTTTGTTTTTTTTGGGGTGATAATGATTTGCGATATCATGGCCCAATCTCCCGACATTCCTGCAGGAAATAATATCGCGCAGGGCAAGACGTACACCATGAGTACGTTACCGACCAAGACGTGGGAAAAAGCGTTGAAACGCATTCCTGATTACTCGAAAATTCTTACCGATGGGGTAATTGAGAAAAGCGCCAGCGGTTCTTTCTGGGTGTCTGACAAGTGCGCCAATTTTGACGGTCCGATGAATGTGGACGTTATTATTGACCTCGGCAAAGAAAGTCCGATATCTGCAATAAAAACCCGGCACGGGGCAAGACCGACCGCCGGAATATGCCTGCCGAAGCGAGAAGAATATTTTGTCAGTGATGATGGAGTAAAATTTTATAAGGTGGGAGAATTTAAGAATATTTTTGATGATTACTCCATAACGAATGAACTGGAAATAAAAAAGAAATTTATATGCGGTATCAGGGAATATGGTGTAGATGGATTGAAAACCAAGGGTCGCTATATAATGGTGCGAACATACGGCTCTGGTGGGAAAAATTATCCCAACTATGTCGGATATGATGAAATATTTGTGATGGAAGGAAAATTCCCCATGTCGGAGGCAGAACGGGACGAGTCTGCGGTTGTCGGACTCAAAACGCTGAACATACCGGCTGACGTACTGGGTTACCGGTTGAATCCGCCTGACTTGCAAAAAATCGCCAGACAACAACCGATGTATTTGGCATTGGCGCCCAACCAGTTCCTTGGCGACAACGAGTTTCATCTTTCCGTTGGCGGAGTTTATACCTTGATATTTTCACCGTTAATCAACAATGGTAAGACGATTACAGATATAAAATTTGAATGCGAATTACCTGTGTCAATTGAACTGCTCGGCTACAATAAAGTTTGTAAGTTACTTTCGAAAACACCGGTAGCGAAAGATGGCATTTCTTATATAAATTATTCATTTATAATTCCAAAACTGGCTGATTTTTCCCATATTTATGCGGACCAGCTTTATTTGACAGTAAGTAGCAAGAGCGCGGCGACCGGTAAGGCCGGAGATGTTTTATATAAATATTCGTATGATACTGAAGGAAAAAGTTATGAACGTTCAGATTCATTTGCAGTAATTGTTGATCCGCAAATTTTAGCTCCAGCACCAAAACGGTATATCTCCGGATTCTGGTTGCCATATCAGATTAGCGGAATCTCAAACCCTGAAGTCATTGATAAACTGATAAATTTTTATCATGATTTGGGTTATAGTTGTCAGAACGGAGGAAGTCGGTCTGCCGAGTTGTTTAATGCTTGTCATCGTAACGAAATATCCGTTTACGGGGGTAGCGGTTTTGACAATGGAATGATGTTTTCCGGTGAAAAGATTCCCGAAAATGAGCGTTTTATATATCACCCGGACAAAAAACGGGATTGTATTGGAGTCTGTCCGACACTGCTCTATACTTCACCGAAGTACGCTGACATGTTGAAGCGGAAAATCACCAAGGCGCTTGCTGAAAGTGATCATATTTATTCCAATTGGGAACCTTACATGTTCATGAAACAGGGTTGTATTTGTGACCGCTGCAAAAAAGAATTTCAGCAGTTCAGCAAGCTCAACGACGAAGATTTGGCGAAAGCTTGGCCAGGTTGTGTGATTGCGGAAGAAAATGAACTGCATAACAAGTTTTCGTCATATCAATATGCCAGCATTATCAAATTGGCGCAGAAAACCACAAGAGATGTGAACGGCAAGGCCAATTTTCTGATTGTGTATGAGCCGACTTTCGTCAATCGCGGGACATTGTGGTCAAAGTATCACTCTCACGCTGATTTTTATAATGATATTGACATGACAATAATGTGGTCGTACCCTAACACTATAACATTAAGTTCGATTGATGTAAAATCAATTCCGGGTAATAATCTCGCACAATTGCCGCGAGATTTTGCCGAAGCGAAGACCATAGCTGATAAATTTGGGCGCAAGGATGGCAATATTGTCTATCCAAAAATTTTCTTTATGGGTACAGAGTATTCGTTCAATAAATTTGTCATGCCGAAAGATTACTATTTCACTTCGCTGCTCTGCTTTTTCTCCGGTCTTGACGGTAGCGGCACCTGGTGTACGCATTTCAAGTGCGATGCCCGTTATGCGGCGCTGAACGCCAAAAGCAATACCATCATCAGCGAACTTGAAAACATCGTTATGGACGGCAAAAAGACGGACAATGCCAAAGTAACGATAGTTTCTCCAGTGCCGGTCAAAATCAATGACAATACGGTAAAACTGTCCATAGTCCGGGCATTCGAGAGCCAAGGAAAAGAATTGGTTGCGGTAGGCAATGACTATATGTATAAGGTTTACGTCAAACTGACAGTTAGCGGATTGCCAGAAGGTAAATACTGCCTCTATGACGCTATAAGCAAAAATGTCTATCAGCAGGATGCGGAAAACGGTTACTCTGCGCAGGAGTTGGCTACCGGAGTATTGATTACAGTCAACGGCAAAGAATGGGCGGCGCTGAAACTGGATTCAGGTCTGGAAAAAACTGCCGGATTTACGCTTTGCACACAAGCCGAAGTTGAAAAACAACTTGAAAAAGACACCCCGAAATTAAAGTCGGTTCTGGCTGACTTCCACTGAAAAAATCAGTTTGATTTTTCTCTTCTGGAACGTTGTATAGTCACTTGCTTCAAGCTTGGCGCCAAATATCTGAAAATGACGCATTCCTTTTACGCCAAATGGCGCTGAATTCACTCCGAAAATTGTTATAACTGAAAACGGTGAAGAAAAAAACTTTTTGGCTGGCATGTAAAAGCGGATTCTTTGGAGTATAGTAAATTTGCGGAACGGGTAACTTGAAACCGGCAGAGTTTTATTATACATAAATTATGTTTTGCAGGCAGCTTTTATTAAAAAGAACGTAAAGCAAGGCAAACAGTAAAGAGAGTGAATATGAGAAACAAATTACATTTATGCCGATCAATGCTTGACGCCATCGGCAATACACCACTGGTGGAACTTTCCCGTTTGACAAAAAATTTAGACGGAAGAATCGTTGCCAAGCTGGAATATCTTAATCCGGGTTTTTCAAAAAAAGACCGTATCGCATTGCAAATGATAGAGGATGCGGAAAAATCAGGGAGATTAAAACCGGGTCAGACAGTGATAGAACTTACGAGTGGCAATACTGGTACCGGCTTGGCAATAGTATGTGGAATCAAGGGGTATCCGTTTATCGCGGTAATGAGCAAAGGCAACTCAATTGAACGCGCCAGAATGATGTACGCTCTTGGCGCTGAAGTCGTCCTCGTTGATCAAGCCTCCGGTTCAAAAAAGGGTCAGGTTTCAGGCGAAGACCTTGCCCTGGTGGAAAATGAAACACAGCGTATAATCAAAGCCAGAAAAGCCTTTCGTGCGGACCAGTTCAGCTTGCAAAGTAATTTTGACGCCCATTATCTTCATACCGGGCCGGAAATAATAACTCAGGCGGAGGGTAATATTGATATTTTTTGCGATTTTGCCGGTACCGGAGGTTCGTTCGGGGGAATTGCCAGAGCGCTTAAAGAGCATAATCCCAAAGTGAAATGTTATCTGGTTGAACCTGAAAGTTGTGCCGTTTATGCCGGCAAAGTAACATCGAATCAGAGTCACAAGATACAAGGCGGGGGCTATTCCATGCCTGACCTGAAGTTTGTTGCCAAGGCTGATATTGATGGATTTATGCAGATTTCCGATGAAGAAGCCATCCATATTGCGCGAAGACTTGCTCGCGAGGAAGGGATATTCGGAGGGTTTTCGAGCGGCGCGAATGCCGCCGCCGCTTTAGCGCTACTCAATAGAAAAGAAAATAAAGGCAAGACCGTTGTGATATTATGTTGTGATTCTGGGCTGAAATATCTCAGCACTGATTTGTGGGATTCTGCCGGAATATTTTACTCCTGACCAGGGGACGTATTAGCGATTACAAGAAATCAAATAAGAAATAACGTGAGGTTAAAATGTTGAATTTTAAAAACGGAAAAGAGATATTACGCAAGAGCCAGTCTAAAGAAAAAGTAGAGGTGCTGATTGCCGGGGATTGCTGTCCATGGGACAAGGCGATTGCGCCGATTCTGGCAGGTAAGTCTTCATCAATATTCTCAGAGATTAAAACCATTCTCGATAACTGCGACATTTCCGTGGTGCAGTTTGAGACTCCGCTGACTAACGCTGAAACCCCGATCATCAAAAGCGGACCGAACTTGAAGTGCCCGCCGGAGTGCGTGGATTTCGTCAAGGCAGGCGGCTTTGATATTGTGGCGCTGGCGAATAACCATATCGGCGACTTTGGTCCGGAACCTGTCATGGAAACCATCAAAATATTAGAAAAAAACGGCATCAAAACAGTTGGCGCCGGGGAAAATATTGAAGCGGCAAATAAACCGCTGATTGTCAATAAAAAAGGAATGAAAATAGCATTCATCAATATCGCAGAAAATGAATTCGGCACGGCAGGAGTTGACAACCCGGGCGCCGCTCCACTGGATCCGCTCAATAATATCAGGCTTATAAAAGAAACTTCTGCGCAAGCGGATCATGTGATTGTGATTATGCACGGTGGCAACGAAACCAATCCGCTGCCTAGTCCGCGAGTGATCAAAACATGCCGCGCTTTCGCCGATGCCGGAGCTCACGCAGTAATCCATATTCATGCTCACTGCCCGCAGGGGATTGAGCTATGGAACGACGTTCCGATTTTCTATTGCCCGGGCAATTTCTATTTCCCGACCCCGTGGCAGCAGTTTGATCCGAAATCATTTTGGTGGCATGGTTTCATGATTAAGCTTACGTTTGACAGAGAGGCAGCGTCGAGTCTGGAAATCATTCCTTACACTTTCGGGTTTACTCCGGAAAAAATACGTCTCATGACCGGAGCTAAGAAAGTTGCCTTTTGTAAGTATATGGCAAAAATCTCAAAGATAATTCAAGACCCTGCTGAGATTCAGCGTTATTTTGACGGCTGGTGTGCTCTGCACGGAAATGCAGTGCTCTCAAATATTCGTAGAATTTCGGCACTATGGCCGATTGAATACCGCGATTCCGGAACGCTTAAACAGTTTATGGCGTTGCGAAATACTTTTACATGTGAAGCACATAACGAACTGGTAACCAATTTTCTGCGATTGGTGGAGAATGACCGCGTAAAAGAAGCGGAAAAGTATATTCCTAAAATCCAGAAGCTTCAAGCTGCTGACTTCCATTGATGAGCATCATCGCCCAAATGGATAGGGTCTATACCACCGCCACAGAGCAACGAACAGCATCATCTGGATCCGGATTATAATGTCAAGGACGTGCTGGGACTTAAAGCGAATCTGGCGGATTTTCGTTAATAGTTTAAGGCAAACGTCGCTATTTACTGGCATTCCGCCAGGATTTCATTAACATGGCAATCGCGAGTTCCTTGGCTTTCGCTTCAACATCCAGAGTAAAGTTTTTCAGATGCAGCCAGTATTCCGGCACATCGCTGAAATCAATGAAATCGGCGTGGGAGCGACGCGTTTTTGAATTCCATCCGCCGAGAGGCGAAGAGATGTGAAAATGAGGTTCACGACCAAGTTTTTGCCATAATGCAATACATTGGTCAGTCGCCGCTTCGATTGAAAGTTCGTCCGGATTACAGCGATGATGGTGAACATCATAAACTAACGGAATGGATAGCTTTGAACAAAGTGGCAACAAGTCTTGAACCGTGTATGACAAATCATCATTCTCTAATGTCAAACGATCACGGACGGAATCAGACAGCAAGACAAAACGTTCAGCAAAACGTTGCAGCGCCGCATTTTTGTCATTATAAACTCCGCCGATATGAATATTGATATTTTCGGCTCCGATCAGTTCTGCGACCATCGCCTGATACTCCAATTCACGAATTGAAGCTTCAACCACAGTATTGAAAGGCGACGCGATAATCACAAACTGATCCGGGTGGAAACTTAATCTTATATCGTAACGTTTGCGAAATTCGTTAACTGAATGTAACACCAGAACGATTTCATCGAAGTCCGGCAGCATATTCAGTTTGTACCCGGCAACAGGGTGAGTGTAGAGCGGAAAAAACTGCGACATCACCCGGAATGCACCGAATTGCATCAGCCTGACGGTTTCCAATGCTTGAAGAAGCATTCTGCTGTTATGCAGACAAAGCGTTGACAGTTGCTTTCTCCGTTCAATTTCCGGCAGTTTCATTAGCGTTGTCGCGGTGACGTGCCGGAATTTAACCGGCTCTTCCTTGAACAAACAGCATAGTCCGAATCTTGGCATATAATTATCTTAATGCCATTTCTCTGGCATTGGCGAGAAGCAGATATTTAGTCAGAATGTTTTGACGGAGATTTTCCGGCTCTTTGCCATTATCGAGAATCTCCAGAAATTGATCCCGTACGGCGGCAAAGTGTTCTTCGTGGGAAGTACGCAGCGATTGCGGAATATCAATACGGAATCTGAGTCCTTCTTTCTTCACGGTCAAACCATCGTAGCCCATTTTTGCTACGTGGTCGCCTAATATTTGTGCGAAATCTTCAAGCTCGCCGTGAGGTTTAAGATATAGTTCAGGCTTGTTGCCGGTATGCGCTCCCTGGTCGATAATAATATCGGCAACGGTACCTTTCATAATCGACTTATGAGTGTCACCGCCACCTTCCGGAGCCTGTAACGCCCAGATTACAGAAAGTTCGACTGGAATCCCCTTAATCTGGTAGTTGAACGTGCCATTAGAAAACAGTTTAAGCGTATCGCCGCAAACATTACCGGCAAGACTTTCCGGGAATTTATCCAGTTTGGTGACTAGCTGGTATTTGTCCAATGGCACCTCGGTACTCCACCGGGTGGCAGATTCAAGTTTTATATCAGCATGATAATCAACCGATTTATCGTTATAAATCATCCATTGAATCAAATCAGCCAGATGAGTGGTAACATCAACAATGCCTTCCCCTTGAACGTTGACATCAAAGTACCATGGCGGACGCACCAGCGGGTTGCCATTCACCATTTTGTAGAGATGATGCACGCTTTCTTTAACAATTGACGGTTTGGCCGGTTCCATGCGGAAATCACCAAAAATGTTTTTACTATGCATTAAATTATACTGAAGAATAGAGGTAATTTCATGGCGTTCCGTCATGATATCCATGATGATATTGCCATTTTTCAAGACTTCTTTCAGTAGTGTCACACCATCAAGATTAATGGTCAGCGGCTTGTCACTCAGGATATTGAATCCGGCATCATGCAAGGCCTTGATATAATGTATCTTTTGATTATTTTTTCCGGCGAGGATAGCGATATCACCACTTTTATCCGCGATTGCCTTCTCCAAAAAATCAGCGCCGGAATAGACATGGAATTTCCACTGAGTCG
The DNA here is from genome assembly GCA_964392985.1 of uncultured Victivallaceae bacterium. Lineage (GTDB taxonomy): Bacteria > Verrucomicrobiota > Lentisphaeria > Victivallales > Victivallaceae > CAYMSF01. The sequence continues at coordinate 42,486 of CAYMSF010000024.1, forward strand.
GATTCTTTTCCCGTGAGTTGAATGATTCAACCAGTTTAAGGTAATTGGCAAGGTCTTGCCCGCCTTCAGAGTAGATATATACGTCTTTACCTATTTGCGGATGGGATTCCCGTAGAACAAGTCCGGCATGAAAATGACCCGGATTGATGATTACCAGTTGATGCATAATTTTTTCCTTTTTTATTTACATTAATTAAGCTTGATACCGGCAGTCAACCGGTGGCAATACTCTATTGACTTCGCTAATTTTATAACCGAATCCGGTTTTGCCCAGTGAACAGATATCGATAGTGCCGTTGCGCCGGAGGTACAGCCCCGGATGTATCAATGATTCCGGAAGAGAGGCAGTCGGATAAAATTGCATAGCATTGCATTCCACGCCCATGATTGTTCCGGCATTGGCGGCAAGAAGAAGATGTGGAACCATTGCCAGCATTGGATTGGTCAAATCTTGTACCATTAAAGTCATACCGTGTGCTTTAGCCCAGCAGGTTGACAGCAAGGCTCCGGTTTGGGTTTTGCAGGTTTTAAGCGCAACCCCGGTCCATCCCAGACTGCGTCCTAATTTTATCAGGCGCCAGTCATGAGCGCTTTCGTCCATAAACAGCGGCTTTCTGGCGGAAACACTATGGACATCTATCTGGTTTGCTTCCAGGTCGTACGGGAACGGTTGTTCAACGTAAAGAATTTTGCCATAAATACCGGGTTCATCAATCACCAGGCGGTCAAGAATATCATTGACATATTGCGGGTCTGTCACCATGCAGTTAAAGTCAGTGGTCAGCCAGTCAACATTATATTCAATCGCTATTTTTCCAATCGCAACCAACCGGCTGTAGTCCCATTCCCGGTCATTGCCACGCAATTTTATTTTTAAACAGTTGAGTCCATCAGTTTTGATCCAATCGGTCAAGAGATAAGGATAGCCGTCGTCAGGCTCTTCTCCAGTTAATTCCGACGGCGCGATAAAATCCTTTCCCCCAACCAGATGCCATACCGGCATAGCGGAAGGAGTGTTCATAACAAAGTAATCTTCCGGATATTTGTCAATAAATGAAACTGAACTTTTTTCTGCCGGAGTCAGATAATGGCTCAAATCATAGTTCATGTAATTCCGGTTATAAGTGTTGTACACCGGCATCTTGAGCAATTCCCCGAACCCGTCATGCAGCGCGATATCAAAAAGAGAACAGCAGACCAATGCGGCCAAATGGGGCATGGGTTGTTCCAGCGTCAAGTTAAACTCATCCAGCAATGGATGCAGCCGTAGTTCTTGAAATTCATTGCCAACCTCCATGGGATGACCGTAATTATCAAATTGAGTCCACGCTTTTGCAAGAATCCGGCAAAACTCCATCAAGGCCTTTTCGCGATACCCGAATGAAAGCGAACTTGGCCATACCCAGCCAACGCTAAGTGGTGTTTCACCCCAACCCTCAGCCGTTTTACCATTTCTGTCGGTCACCCGTAACTTAACTCTGGCGCAGACGATTGAATCAAGGGTTTCCGCACCGAATTTCAGCGGCAGGCGCATCGTCACCGGAATAAAATATAGCTCTGATGAAATCACTTTTATATCAGTTATCTTTGACATTTGCATCGACTCCATAAAGGTTTTAGGGTTTGGAATATTGACCAGTCTTACTTGTTTAAGGTATAATATATAGTAATATAGACGACACGGACAGTTTTTGCAAGATTTACAGACCATTTATGATTGCTTATATTGTCTAATCCTGATTTTCAGGGTTTAGATAACGCGGTGCTATTTTAGTTTTAACATATACATACATTATATTTCTTCAACCGTATTGGGAGTTTTTTAAATTATCCTGAAATAATAAATAATTGCCCGATAGCTTTTGTTAAGACAGATTTTTATATCGACGACTGGTAATAATTTGTAAATTAGAAAAGAATTAAAATCAATGCTTTTTGCCCTATTTTACTTGAAAAGTTATTTTTACGGAATATTATATCGCTCTGATTGTTGTTTTGTTGTTCCAGAAATGCGAATAGGGTTCCGGTTTTCTCAAACCGGAGACTTGACGGTTCTTGTAGTAAAATTATGTAAAAAGTCAAGATTGATTTAATCTATAAATCGGAGGATCGCCGATGAAGATGAACTCAAAGAAGTGGTTTACAGCGCTTAGTTGTCTAGTTTTTACGGTGGCGTCTGTTTCCGCCGCCAACGATGATATTTTGAAATTTTTACAGCTTAAATTAAAATATCAACCCACTCCGGCGACTCAGGTTAATAATTACCCGAATTCAAATCAGGGCGGTTATGAGTGGCTTGCTCTGAATATCACCTATACTGCTCCTGCGGCAAGAGACAAAAGCGGCTACAAGTGGCTGGATGACGTTACTATTGAGGCGGAAATATTATTCCCGGCTGAGTTTGGCGGCAAATCCGTATTGGCGCTTTTGACGGGCAAAACCGTTTATTGGTCGCTTGAAATGGATGGCAAAAAACATCAGGAAATTATGCTGGTACCGCCACAGATAGTAAGAAGACTGGCGGGAAATGTTGCCGGCAAAAATGTCCAGGCTGCCGCCAAGGTTACTTTTTATACGAAGGAACGTACTGTCCTGGGCATCGCTTTTGTTGAACAAAAGGGAATGACGGTTAAAGATACTGCCGCTTTATTTGAGAAATACAGTGGACCGATCAGCAATTCGTTAAAACTTGAAAACACAATTTTATCCCGGGACAAAACGCCATGGGCGGATGTCAATTACGACTATTATGACTTGATTAAGATTGAAAAGAAAAATTGATTTATGGCTAAGGAAAATACAGTTCTGGCAATAGATATAGGCGGAGACAGCCTGAAAATGGCGGAATTCTTCTTTCCGCCGACTGGAGGCTTGCGCCTGGAGAAGTTTGCTTTTGCCGAATACGACCCGGAACAGAAAGATGCAAAGTTTTCTGAAACTTTTGCCGCGCTTTATCACCGGTTGTTAGCCGAACATAAATTTGTCTCCAAAGGGGTTAGAATTACCATTTCCGGGCAGTCGGCGTTTACCCGGCTGAGCAAGTTGCCGCCGCTTGGCGATGACAAGGGTAGAATAGAACAGATTGTTGAGTATGAAGCCAAACAAACAGTTCCTTACCCGATGGATGAGGTAATTTGGGACTACCAGCTGGTTAAACATACCATAAAAACTACCAATAAACCGGCTGAACCGGAACCAAAACCGGAGGGTGATCCGGAGAATCCGGAACCGCCGGCAGAGCCTGAAATTGAAACCATCGATGAGATGGAGGCTCTTTTTGTTGCCGTAAAAAATGATATCGTTGTTGAAATTACCGATATCATTCAAGAGTCAGGGAAAGACATTATTTCTGTTGAAATTGCCCCGACCGCATGTTTTAACGCGGCGCGCGCGAACCAGATTGGCGTTAATCAGTGCGATATGATATTGAATATCGGCGGACGTTGTTCCAGCCTGGTCTTCGCTGATGAATGCCGGATATTCGCCCGTACCATTCCGATTGCCGGGCATTCCATCACCCAGCAAATCAGCAAAGAGTTCAATATCAATTATCCGGATGCCGAAGAACTGAAACGGCGTCACGGTTTTGTCGCGTTAGGCGGAGCTTACGAAGAACCTGATTCAGAAGTTTCGGCGACAGTGTCTAAAATTGCCCGTAACGTAATGACCAGACTTCACGGCGAAATAAATCGCTCAATTAACGTATGGCGTTCTCAGTATGGTGGCAATAAACCGTCGCATCTCTATCTTTGCGGCGGCAGTTCGCTCATGGCATATACACCACGGTTTTTTAATGAAAAATTGCGAATCCCGGTAGATTATTTGAACGTTTTTCAAATTGTTTCGCTTGGACCTGAGATTAACAAGGAGCAATTGCTGGAAGTAGCGCCAATGTTTGCGGAGCTTATCGGATTGGGTCTCAAACACATTGTGGACTGCCCGGTGGATATTAATCTGACGCCTCCATCAATCAAAAAATACAAGGCGCTGCAACGCAGGAAACCGTACTTCTTTGCCAGTTGTGCCGCTATCCTTATGTTGCTGACTGTCCTGTATATCGGGGTGGTAAAACGACTTTCATTTGATAAAGACCGCGTCGAAGTAGCGAAAAAAGAAGTTGAAAAGACCAATGTGATGGTGGGCAAAGTTAAAGCATTAAACCGTGATTTGCTTGCCGCCAAGGCTGAATACGATGAAATTGTCGATATTTTGAACAAACGTCAACAGTGGATTAAAATAGTCAATGAATTTGAAGGAACGTTGCCGGACAAAGTATGGCTTACACTTTTTGAAGGTGTAGGCGAGCTTACCGGAAACCAGAAAGTCGCGACACCGAAGAGAGGTGGACGTGGCGGACCTGCACCAAAAGGAAAGGGTGCTGCTGCCGGGCCGCCGCCACCGCAAAATCCGGAGTTTGACATGCCGCAGCAAGTGGTTCAGTCACAGATACAGGAAATTAATTATATACGCATCGCCGGTCATTCCCTTGTATTGAAAAAGAATGAATTGCTCGAAGAAGAATTGAAGGTGAAACTGAAAAAGTCTCCGCTGGTGGCGGAAGGTGAGGACTCAGTAGTATTTGAAAACTATATCCCGCAAAAAGGAAAGAACAATGTCACGTCTTTCAACTTGCGGATTAAACTGAAAGATACGATTAAGAAATAAACTTTTATGAATAAACTTATTAAGAAAAATATCGGTTTAATAACAGCGCTGTTGATTACTCTTGTGTGTTCAGTGGTGCTGATGGTTATGGTGTTCATGGAACACGGCACAATGCAACGTTACATCACAGAGACCGAAGAGTTGAAAAATAATATCAGAGAACTGATTAAGCAACGCCCTGCCCCGGTTGAAGGTAACCTGAACCGGATTAAAATAGATACTGAAAACTACAAGAAGAAATTTTTGGATATCCGGTCAAATTTCGGACTTATTTACAATAGCGCCATTATCCGGTTTGCCGAGACGATGGAGATGAAACCTGATGAGTTCAGAAAAAAATTTATTGACCATTGGGAAGCCAATAAACAATCCGGCGCAACTAGAGAACAGATATATATCATGTTTAAGTCCGGATTCAAAAATACCGACAAGTGGGACAAGGCGATGCGTGATTTTGGTGTTGATGCGCAAAAATACACATCTGAAGTTGTTGATGAGAACAACGTTGACGAAATCTTTCTGGATGCTTTCGGCTTGGAGCGCAACCTTGGAAATTCACCGGTAAAATGCGATGCCTATATGCGTAATTTGCGCTGGAAATTACTGGAAACGTTTGGCGAGGGTTTCCAATTTGGACCAACGGCATCATTCTTTTCCTTTGACCTTAAGGCTTTGCCGACAAAAGAATCAATCGCCAGCAATGTAAGATGTTGGCGAATTATTGACGATTTGGCAAAACGTATTGCCAAATCCGGCATAACCCAGATGGAAACATTCGAAAAAGGAAGTTTGGACGGCACGATACAGGGTAATTATACCTATTACCGGTTCACTTTTACTGTCCGTGGCGACTTGTCCAATATTCGCCGGCTGATTGACAACTTGTACAAGGCTTACAAGGAACACCGGATTTATATCGTACGCGGTATTTCAATTGTAAAACTGATAGATGAAGTTGCTCCGATTTTAATGGAGGCCGGGGCACAGGTGACCGGCAAAAGCGCTCAGGATGAAAATCCTGATATTTTGAAAAGGGATGGGATGCCCCCTCAGCCGGGACAACCTGGTGGTCCACCATTGCCGGGGCAACCTGGCGGTCCGCCAATCGATGCTCCGCCTCAGGATCCTGGAGTTCCAGGGAAAAAGGTTGTCGTTACTGCGGCAACTGATCCGGAGTACATTGCGCGGAAAGCGGCCCAGGAGGCGGCACTGAAAAAGAAGGATGATGATCCGGAAAAGGATATACCGTTCAATGAACGTAAAGCTTATGGTAAGACTTTGATTGGTTTGGATAAAACATGTCAGGCGATTATAGATGTTGACTACGTGGTTTATACTGGTGAAATCAAATGAATATGAGCCTTGGAGGAACTGAATTTTGCAATTTCTGAAAAAACATTATGAGAAAATAATTCTAGCATCTCTACTGGTGCTGTTTATTCTTTCCCTTATTTATTTGATTCAGATTTTTGAGTCTACCAATCAGGTGACCAAGGCTGAATTGAATATTCCTACTCGCGACCCGGATTACCAGCCGATTAACTTCAAGGCTCCGGAATTTGATCCGGAAGTTATTTTCAATAAGGATACGGTCTGGAAAGAGTATGGTGCTCGCGAGCCGGATGATAAAGTCTATTCTGACTTCCTTATTCCGTTCAAAATTGCTAAATGTCCGCATTGCGGTCGTCTGGTTCCTGAATATAATTTTCTTAATGCCCCGAACAAATGTCCGATTTGCAACGGTAATTTACCGGCGCCGCAACGGAGGACGACCACGACTGTTACCGGAGGCGCGAAACTTGTTGACGGTCAGATGGACTCTGACGGTGATGGAATTCCTGACGCCGAAGAAGAAAAATTTGGATTAAACCCGAAGGATCCGGAGGACGGGGATGAAGATATGGATAAGGACGGATTCCCTAATTCCTTTGAATATAAGATGAAGACTGCAATTGATAATCCCAAGTTTCATCCGCCATTTTTGATAAGATTAACGTTGGATTCACTCCGCAAAAGCTTATTGGATGTAACGTTAAAAAAGGTAATTCAGCAGGGCGACCAGTACGACATCCAGCTAAATCTTGAAAATGGCACTAAAACTAAATTTTATACGCTGAATGAGCGCGTCAAATTGGAAAAACAACGCGAATACGAGATAACAAAGATATCGCCTAAGTTTATTAAGTCAAAACAGGGCAATGTTACAGTTGAAAAAGATGAATCACAGGTTACCTTTACTTCCCTGCCGGATGGCAAGTTCACAATTGAGATGAGAACCGGCGAGCCCGTCTATTCGCCGAATCCTAAGGCGTTTGTGTTTGACGAGGGCAATGGCGAAATGCTGGAACTTGATGAAGGCGATACCTTCAAAATGGGCAATGACAAAACCGGTTATTTCTGGTATAAAGTCGGCAGAATTGATATTGAAAATGAGAAAGTTGAAATAATTGACGCGAGAACCAAAAAGAAACTTATAGACGTTACGAAAAAAGCAAAAATGCCTCAGACGAAGCGGCGCGCGAAGAAGGATGCCGGTCCCGATGCTCCACCGCCACCGCCTGAAGGAAATAGTGCCGGCGCTGCTCCTGTACCAAAAATTAACTGAATTAAATATAAAGGTGATAAATAAAAATGAAACGTTTGCAGCAATACATATTTGTCAGTCCGGGCGCGCTGAAATTGCTCGTTGCGAGTTGTACTCTTGTATGGGTGACCGCCGGGTATCTTTCTGCTGCTGACGACGATGAGCAGGATGAAACGAAAGCAAAAGAGGCGGCGGTTGTTGAGACGGTCAAAGACGCCAAGAAAACTGGACAAAAAGAACTTGATAAGGTTGATAAAATTATCACTCAAGGCAAAGCCCTGGCACGTGAAGCAAAGTTTGCCGAGGCTATCGGCTATTTTCAGAAAGCGCAATCCCAGCTTGAACAGTTGAACGGCGAAATGGCGAAACAAAAATTACGCAGCCTGAATACCTATCTTAATAACTTCCGCAGTCGCTGGTCAGATTCGATTATGGATAAAGCAAGAGCATCAGCTGTCGCCGGTAAATATGAAGAAGCGATCAACACCGCCTCTGAGGCATCTCTTGCAGATCCTGGCAAAAATGATCTGGTTACTAAGTTCATTGACCGCTGCAAAACAATGCAGGATTCAAGGGAGTTCCGTGATAAGACCACTTTGAAAAAATTTGACCCGCAGGGTGAAAAAACCGCGATTGACATCAATCAACTGCTGCGTGAAGCCGCGGTACTGTATCAGAATAAAAAATACATTGAAGTGAGAAATAAACTTGAAAAGGTTTTTCTCGCTGATCCGCATAATCTCCCGGCGATGGAGTTGCTGAATAAAACTTATGATAAATTATACGAATACGCATTGAAGCGTCGTCAGACCGATGTTGAAGAAATGATTGCCATGAATTCATGGTACTGGAATGAAACCGTCATGGCAACCCAATTGGAACGCGCTGCCACCGGAAGCGCCACAGTGAAAAGCAATGTCGGCAACAGCATATATGAAAAAATGGAAAATATTATTTTCCCGAGTGTCGAGTTTGATGATGCAGACATTTATTCGGTTATTCGCTATTTAAATAAAACCAGCAAACGTTATGACCCAGACAAGGAAGGGATAAGTATTGTTTCCGGGTTCACCCGTGAAACTGCAAATGCCCTGCCAAAGATTACGATGAGTTTTGCCAAGATTCCAATGAGCGAAGTCTTACGATATCTCTGCAAAGGCGTTGGCTTGAAGTATAAAATTGACGAGGGTGCTATCATTATCGGTACCGGGGTTGATGAAATGCAGACTGAATATTTTCCAATTCGCGGTGACTTGATTTCTGACATTACCGGCATTAAAACCGATGAAACTGCTACAACTGCCCCTGCTAAGGAAAAATTTCTTGGAGCTGGTGGCACTACAATTACCAAAGATGGTTTAAGCAAAGATGAAAAAGAGAACAAACCAGTCAGTTTAACCTCCGTTGCACTAATCAAGTATTTTACTGACCGCGGCATCAGCTTCGGTGAAGGCGCGACAATTGCCTATGACCGCGGCTCAGGTAAATTGATCGTCAAAAATTCACTTGAGAATTTACGCCGGTTGGATGAATTATTAAGGCAGTTGGATTTGATTAAAACACCTCTGGTCATGGTTGAGGCTAAAATCGTTGAAATTAATCAGGTGGATGTTGAAGAGCTTGGGTTTGACTGGATGTTCAATGTCCCATACAGTCCAACCTCTCCAAGTACAGACCATCCCAACTGGTGGATTAATGAAGTCGTAGGTCAAAACATGCAGGGCAATCCCGTACGCCATTATACGCCTACTGATCCTAATGCAACTCAATCAACACCCGACAACAGAAATTACAAAGTGATTAACGACTTGCGAATTTTCCCGAATTTTCAAGGATCTGCCTTTGGTGATACCCAGGTTAATATGGATTTAACCGTGAATGCCATCAGCCAGAATTCCCGTTCGGAAGTTCTCTCGACTCCACGGCTTTTGACTACCAGCGGCAGTGAAGCATCAATAAGAATGGTTGAATCTACTACCTTTCCGACATCATGGGATAACCCGGCAGTTACGGTGAACGGTGCAACCGTTTCAATTACTGCACCAATTCCGCAATTCGGAGAAGCCACAGATATAGGGATTCTGTTTACAATCCGACCAGTGGTTAATCCGGATAATTATACGATAACCCTGCATCTCGTACCGCAAGTAGTAACTTTCGCGGGAAAAAATACCGAGACCGTCTCGATTCAAACCGGGACGGTGGATGCTCAGGGAGTAGCAAGAACAACAAGCAACAATACTTATGATATTTGGATGCCGATGATCGGTCGGCGCGATCTGGATGTGAATGTTAAGGTTTATGACGGCGAGACCATTGTGCTTGGCGGGATGGTTGATAATCGCAGTATGTACCGGGATGACAAATGGCCGATAATTGGCGAAGTTCCGCTGGTGGGACGACTCTTCTCAAGTCAATTAGCTTTTACTGAAAAGGTAAACTTGTTGATTTTTGTAACAACTCGTCTGGTTAATAACGACGGTATTCCGGTAAGAAAAAATAAACAGCGCGCCGTTGCTGATTTCTACAGGTAATAATTAAATCAAATTTTCTGGAGGGTAGATAATGACTTGGATTATAAATAAATATTCGATGGCTATGTGCTGCTTCGCTCTGGTTGCACCTGCCGGAATTGCCGCCACCGCTCAAGAGGAAAACATTCCCAAAAGCATCAGCAAATCCATCAGCAAACAGGTAATTTCCGAGCAGGAAATTGAAGCACGCGCCGACAAGAGCATGAACGAAGCAAATAACTTTTTCATTAAAAATCAATACAAAGATGCCATTGATAAATACCTTGAAGCTGTTGCCTCGCTCCAGCAAATTGGCGCCGAAAACAAGTTTTTCAAAAAGAAAATAGACAAATGCAAAGAGCAGATTTCTCAAGCTTACTATTACTGGGCGATGGATATTGGCATGGAGGCGGATAAGAAAGAACATGCAAAAGAATTCGATGAAGCCATAAAGATGTGTAAAAGCGCCATTGAAATGTATCCCCCCTGCAAGAAAAAAATGGAAGACCGCATCGCCTATTATGAAAAAATGAAGAGTACTGTTACACGACGAAACCAGACTAAAGATGAAACGCTGCTGCCGGACAAAAAAGATCAGGATTACAATATTCAGGTCATGTTAAAACAGGCGAAAACACTCTTAGATAATAAACAGCTAGACCAGGCGAAAAATAAATATGAACAGGTACTTGTCCTTGACCCCTATCAGGACGAGGCCGTAAACGGATTACGTTCAGTAAATATAAAAATGTCTAAAACTGGTGAGGAACGCGGCTTAGACACTTTTAAAGAACGAATCGCGGAAGTCGAATGGAAATGGGCAACCCCGATACAACCCGAGGCAAATACCGGCAATAAAGATGTTATTGAGAAACCGGTAGTTAAGGAAACCAGCGAAAATAAGATTCAACAGAAGTTGAAAAGTATTGTTATTCCCCGAATTGACTTTGAAGACGTTACCGTGCCCACCGCCATTAAATATTTGCGTGAACAAAGCAAACAACTTGATCCGGAAGGGGTCGGCGTGAATATTTTCTTGAGACTGGCCGCGACGCCGATAGATAAAACCAAACCTGTAGCGCCAGTAGCGCCTCCGGCGCCTGCCGATGGTGGCGCCCCGCCAGCAGACGGCGCTCCGCCGGCAGACGGTGCTGCCCCAGCGGCAACAACTGAGGTTCCTGCCAATACTCAAACTTTAAATCTGATTCTGTCTAAAAAAACACTGCTGGAAGCAATACATTTTACCTGTCAGGCGGCAAAACTTAAGTTTCGTGTTGAAAAATATGCCGTGGTGATCGCGTCTGAGGATGTTCCGCTGGATGATTTGGAAACAAAAATTTACCCGGTTGAACAAAGTTCTTTAAGCGCTATTGGCGGCGGCGATAATCCTGATACGCTCAAAAGTCATTTTGAACAGCGGTCAATCAACTTTCCGGATGGAGCGAAAGTAGTTTATGACAGTCGCATCAGCCGGTTGATTGCCACCAATACACCGGAAAATTTACGCAAAATTGAGCAGGTCATTGCCAATGAGTTGAGTTCAAAAGACCCGATGGTGCAGGTCCAGGCTAAATTTGTCGAGATTTCACAGGATGACTTTAAAGAATTCGGTTTTGAGTATCTGGTAAGTCGTTCATTGCCACTAAGTGAGCAAGGAACGCCAAATGGCAAATTAGAGTTTGACCGAAATGATAGCACTTTGCGCAGCATGTATCCCAATACCCAGGACCGTTTGTTTATCTATCATGGTGAAACAGATGGCTGGAGCTTTACCGCCACATATAAAGCATTGAACCAGGCGAATACTGAAGACATTTTGTCTTCGCCGCGAATAACTACTTTGAATGGCCAGGAAGCTTCAATAAGAATGATTAGAGAGGTATATTATGCCACTGACTATACTCAAGCGCAAATAACCACTACTACAAACACCTCGACAAATGGTGCGACTGGTACGATGTTCACCTATGTCAGTCCTGTACCGCAGTATGGTGATGCGACCGAGTTAGGTATTATTCTGCGGGTAACGCCGGAGGTTGACCTGGAGCGCCGGACGATTACCATGCAGATGAATCCTTCAGTACAGGCCTTGGCGGGTTGGACGACCTATAATTATACTACGGCTATCGGTTCCGGCACGCCCAAAAATGAATTCACCAAGCAACCGATTCTGGCACAGCGAACGATTGATACCAAAGTTACAATCTATGATGGCGAGACCATTGTACTTGGCGGTATTATCAAGGACACGGTAGTTTCAATTAATGATTCCATCCCTGTTCTCGGGGACATTCCTCTTGTCGGACGCTTTTTTCAGTCGCAAGGTTCATCCAGCGAAAAGACTAACTTGCTGATATTCCTTACCTGCCGTCTTGTTAAGCCGGACGGGAGTGCATATTTTCCGGATACTGCCATGCGTGGTGTACCTGAATTCAAGCGTCTTCGTTAATAAATGCAGTTATTGGTCATAACTCTTCAGGGATACTGTGTCTTTGCAATTTTGTGTTGCTTGTCATCAGTTGTAGATGCAGACGTTATTGCGTTTTTATAGCGTTGTTTCTGCTTGATTTTTATACAACCTTGATCGCATACAGATAATTCTCAAAATGGCAGTTGATTTAATCTCCTTTTCGCACGATTAATTTTAATCCAGCAATTGTCCGGTAATTTTATGTTATACATTCGAAAAACACATTTTGTGTTTGTAACCACGTTGTTTATACTTGCCGGTTGTACTCAGAAAGAAACAATAATCTCCTTTCCCGGCGACTTTGGGAAAAATTGTTTAAAGACGGTAAGCAATCTGGTTGCTTTTGGTGACCGTCATGCCGGCAGTGCCGCAAACCGTAAACAGGCTGATTTTATAGCTGATGTTGCGATTAAGGCAGGCGCTACTGTAACGATAGACCGGTTTCAACGTCTTACCTCTGATGGCATACTGGAAATGCAGAATATCATTGCAGAAATCCGTGGCGGCAGTGATGAATTTATTGTGATCGGTTGTCACTATGACACCAAAAAATTACCGGATTCACCCGGGTTTCAAGGCGCAAACGATGGCGCATCCGGAGTAGCATTGCTCCTGGAAATGATTTCCAATATTAAAAAACATGGGATCGTTCTGCCCTATACTGTCAAGTTTGTGTTTTTTGACGGTGAAGAATGCTTAATCAACTACACCGCTGGTGATGGACTTTGGGGGAGCAAACATTATGTTGAGACTCTCCGCAACTCAAATCAGGCAAACAAATGCAAACTGGTGATAATTGCGGATATGATTGGAGATGCTGAGCTGAATGCGGTTATTCCAGCGAATACTGACCGCCGCTGGTCGTTGCGCGCACTTGCGCTTGCTGAAAAACTGAATTACTCATCGTATATAAGAGGAAGTTCCGTGGGCATGGTTGATGATCATCAACCATTTTTCGAGGCAGGAATCCCGGTGCTTAACATTATCGACTTTGAATATGGTTATGCTAATTCGTATTGGCATACCAGCGGGGATACTGTTGATAAACTGAGTGCTGAAAGCTTTACCGTTATCGGTAATTTTCTACTTAATGTTCTTTATAACTTCAAAATTTACGAAAAAAGTTAAAAAAAAGTTAAAAAAAATTTGCATTTAGTTTTGAGGGGAATATTTTAAGGCTAAACCTTTAACTTAAATAAGGGGGAAAATATGGATTTCGTGTTAGTTCTAATCGGTTTGGTGATGTTCGTCGCGTTGGTCGGAATGGTAATCTGTTCAAAAAAACAGAAAACAAATCCAAACGCCCAACCAGTAGCAATCGTTTTATTGCTAGTAGTAATTGCTTGTGGTGCCGCCATGATGTACCGTACTGGTATCTTCGGCGACAGCGGTGCAGATAAGTTTCTGCAGATTGAAAATCAATTCTACGCTGCTCAAGGTAATGTTGTCGGTCAATTTATCGACAAAAATTATCCGGGACAGAAAGTTTTGATTGTTGCTGACCTGAATTATGCCAAAGATCCACGTACCAATATCCTCGTAGAGGCTTTGAAAGTCGGTATGGGCGGTAAGGGTACAGTAGATGTTGATACGGTTGAACCTACCAATGTGCCTAAGGCTCCGGCAAACGCCCCTGCAGGATCACCTCCTCCTGCAATGGATTTACCGATTTTCGAGATAATGACGGCAAAGGATTTCGATGCCGCCATCAACAAACATCCGGATTGCGGTGTGGTGATTTCTACAATTGGATTGCCGCGCGACAATGCAAAGATGAAGTTGTGGACTGCAACCGCTGACAAAGCTCCGAAATTGATCCTCATGGGAGCGATGGAAAGCACTGGCGTGTCTGAAAAGATTAAGAAAGATAAGATTGCTGCTATAGTTTGCGTCGCACCGGATGCAAAGTTCAGCGAAGATGCACCTCCTGCTGATCCGCAGAAGGCCTTTGACTCAAGATATCTTCTGGTTACAAAAGCCAATATTGATAAATATGGCAAGATGATTAACTGATAAATTCAGAGTTATTCACAAAGCCTCACCTTAACTGGTGAGGCTTTTTTATTGTCCACCTTCAGGGCAAAAATACCACCGGCTTAGCCGGTGAGTACCC
>CAYMSF010000025.1:0-41128 GCA_964392985.1 uncultured Victivallaceae bacterium
TTATTGTGGTTTCAGAAAACTATATTTACTGAATAAGGCGTCGGCTGTCCAGTCGGCATTGTCCGTATTCGTAAATCGTCCGTTCTTCCGTCTTTGCCTGGATGCTTATTCTTTTTCAAAATCCTCCATATTTTTATGGTTGTCCTCCGTTGACTCGCGCAAGACAAGTTGAACCGGAAGCCTTATCTCCTTTTGTTCAAACACGTCTGAATTGATTTGCCCCAGAATAAGTTTCACGGCGGTTCTGCCCATTTCCTGAAACGGCTGAGACACTGAACTCAGACTGGGTAAATAGTATCTGCCCAGATCCAGATCTCCGTAACCGATTACCGCCAAGTCATCGGGAATCTTCATTCCGAGCGACATTGCAGCCCTGGTCACATTGGCGGCAAAATAATCGCTTGAACAGAATATGGCATCCGGATTGCGGTTTTTGAGAAAATCGGCAATTGTCACGGTGTTACCCGACGCATTCCCCTCTTGCAGGCCGGATAAGATAAGATTTTCGTCTTCAGCAACACCGTAGGCTTTTAATGCCCGGCGATATCCGGCCAACCTTGTCGCGACATAGCCAAACTGTAAATCCGCAGTAGCGTGGGCGACCTTTTTCCGGCCCTGCCTGATCAGGTGGCTTGTCGCCATTTCAGCACCATGCAAGTCATCAGAATCGACACGGGAGCACCAGTTGTTGTCAAAACCACTGGCAATCACAATCACACGCATTGGAAAATTTCCAATTTCCACCCGCACCGCCTCCAATTCGCTTTGCAACGGACTGTTGACAATTATCCCTGCAACCCGTTGTTCTATGCACATCTTGGTCGCATGTTGATATGCCCTTTCCCGGTTATGGATGGTTTCGCCGGCCATTCTCGCAGGTATAAAAAAGTTGAACATATAACCGTTTTCCAGCGCCTCTTCTGAAATACCGTTGATCGTCTGAAGATGATATTGATGACTAAACAGCCCCATAACCCCAAAAATATTGCTCCTTTTTATCTTTATCGCGCTGGCAATCGCATTGCGCCTGTAACCCAAATTACCCGCAACTTCAATCACATGTTTCCGGGTTTTTTCATTTATTCGACCGAGTTTATGCTTGCCGCTAAGTACATGTGAAGCGGTGCATGTGCTTACTCCGGCATGCTCTGCAATATCTTTCAAGGTAATCATGATGACACACTTCATTAATGTTTTGCATAATCGTTTATGCACTTATTATACATGAAATTTAAATATTTGTCAATACTCGATCAATAAAAAACAGAAAAAAATTTTGAATGAAAGTTGACAAAGTAAACGCACCACCGAAAAAATGTAAAGTGCATTTAGTCTGACATTTTTAAACAGCATTAACTTAGAGTTATGCATAGGCGACGCGACGACGAGAATGGGTCATTTAACTCGTCGGAGTCGGAGCGCCGACTGTGTAACTCGGTTGCATTAGCGAAAAATGGTGATAAATTCTTAAATATTGATTTCATTTTATAAAGCAGTCAAATTGAAAAATCGTTCTAAAATCTGGTGGCAAACATCATCCTCACGGACATGTCAATCCGGCGGACCTGGCGGAATGGATTATTAAAAACGCGCTGACTGAACGGCATTAACTGGCAGCAGAACTGCAGGTTGAATTTCTTGATGCCGCCACAATACCTCGGACAGTCCGGCAAACCGAGGCAGTGGTTCAATCGCGACGTAGTACATGGCAATAATCGCAACAAACAGATTGTCTGGCAGATTATTACAGCGTATTTCAAGCTTTAAGGTAAAATATTTATTATTTTAGCTTTCAAATGGACATTTATCTTTATCAAATAATTTCCCCAACTCTCCCTATGGCTTTTTGTCTTTATGTATTGTTTTTTGTTATTGAATCTACTGACCGCCGTAGAGCTGGTCGTCCATCAACAGTACATCATAACCTTGCCATGGTGACACGAAGAATGGGGAGTGATTCTTTATTGCTATACTGCCACTATTAAATTCTTGACTTGTTTGATGATGCTTCTGTTGGCAATCTGTCAAAGGGAGATTATATTTCCAGCATAGACAAAGAATAATTCATTATTTAAAAACGGTGGAATGAACATGTTAATAGATGAAATAAGATCCGGATTAAGAATATACATATTACCACTCATACTTCTGTCTGTTGTATTTTTTTCAGGTTGCCAGTCGGATGATTATTACAAAGAGCAGGCGGTAATCCGTGCGCGGGATTTTGCTCTTAAAAATGACAACAGCTTAACTACATTGCAACGTGAATATATCCGATACAATAAGCCGATAATCATGGCAAGAAGTATTCTCGGTGAATATCCTGAGGCACAAAGTTCACTCTTGTCGCAGGAACTCTCACATGTTTGCATTGCCTGGGTGCTACCTGATGATAAAGAAGCGCTGGTGGTCTTCGGGGTAAGCGACAACCGGTTGTTTGACTGGAGTCCAAACCGTCTTATCCGGAAATATTATAAAACGCGCGAATACGTAAAGATTACGGCCATAAACAGTGCAACCTCTTATGTGATGCAAAATATGCTTTATCTGTCGCTGGAACAACGCAATAAAATCCGGTTTGCGGTACCTGATATAACAAAAACTAAATTTGCGCTGGAGCTTAACCCGTTAGGTGAACGAAAAGAGAGCGAGGTTAAACAACTTAAACAGCTTACGCAAAATTCCTTTATTTGGAAATCGGTAAAACCCGGTAAATCAATTGTTGTCTGCGGTCTTGGCGGTCCTGACCTTGCCGCCTGGAAACCAATGTTCGGGCAGGAGATGGACGACAGTGACCTGCAGAATAATCTGGCTGAAAGCAAAAAGTAAACGGTAAATATGAAAGATATTTTAATAAGCAGTATGACTGGATTTGGCAAGGGTGATTCTGTTTGCGCCAGCACCGGGTTGCGTTTTTCGGTTGAAATCGCCGCGGTTAACCGGAAACAACTGGAAATCAGGCCATCGCTTTCACGTGAACTTGCCGGTTATGAACCGTTATTGCGCAAATTAATTTCGGACAAAATCAGTCGCGGCGCCATAAGCGTCAGGGCTGAAGTCGCTTTTGACGAAAATACCCCCGCTACCGCTGTAAAAATTAATCAGGTGTTATTTGAGTCCCTGGTTATAAACTGTCGCGAACTTCAACGCAGGTTTTCACTCTCCGGCAATCTTGAACTGCGGGATTTGTTACTTGTACCCGGAGTTATTGAAACCGCATTGCCGGATATTCACCAGCCGGAAATGGAAAAAGCCTTCTCCTCCGCGGTAAACAAATCTTTAGATGCATTGTTAGTTATGCGTCATGCAGAAGGGCGGACATTACAACAGGATCTGTCTGCCCGGCTTAATGCGTTGCAAAAAATAATTGATGAAATTGAACCGGAAGTGGCGGGAATGCCCGCGATTTTCAAAGAAAAACTGCGGGAACGGCTGAGCGCCGCCAATCTCGATTTGCCGGCTGACGATGAAAGACTCGTTAGAGAAATGATAATTTATGCGGACCGCGCCGACGTTACCGAGGAAATTATTCGTTTGAGAAGCCATTTCGAACAGTTTGAAAAATTTCTTTCCGGCTCCGAGTCGTCTCCAGGTCGCAGTTTAGATTTTCTCGTGCAGGAAATAATCCGCGAGATTACTACTTTAGGCAATAAATCTTCCGGGTGCCGGATTTCTCCTTTAATCGTCAGTTTCAAAACTGAACTTGAAAAAATCCGTGAACAAATTCAAAATATCGAATAGGAGTAAATATGAGCAAGAATTTATGTGGACGTCATTTATCGGTATTAGCCCCTGAATATCTCGAAGCATTAGTTGATGAAATAAGAGTTACCTATGATGACGCTCAAGGAATTAATCACATTGAAGGGTTCAACCTCCCGCGTCAGCAGGAAATTCTCAACATCATCACCAAGTTGCTGGAAATCGTATTCCCCGGATTCACTGGTGCCCAAAACTACAGCCTGAAAACGATTAACTTCAATATCGGTAATATTCTTACTGAAGTTTACTCTGAACTTTATGACCAGATTTCCAGATCGTTAAGCTATGAATGCGGCAGAATCAATTGCGATGATTGCAATGTTCCGGCGCAGGCGGAAGAGGCGACAAAAGCACTGCTCAGCGCATTGCCGGAAATTCGCAAAATAATGAAAATCGATATCGCCGCTGCCTACGCCGGCGACCCCGCGGCAACATCAACGGACGAAATCGTTGTAAGCTATCCTGGATTAAAAACAATAACGATTCAACGTTTTGCTCATGTTCTATACCATCATAAAGTTCCTTTGATTCCGCGCATGATGACAGAGTACGCCCACAGCATTACTGGAATAGATATTCATCCCGGCGCACATCTTGAAACTGGAATTTTTATCGACCATGGCACCGGGGTAGTTATTGGTGAAACCGCCGTCATTGGTCATAATGTCAAAATTTATCAGGGAGTAACTCTGGGCGCGCTTAGTTTTCCCAAAGATGCCTGTGGCATGATTATCAAAGGCGCGAAACGCCACCCGACTATTGAAGACGGGGTCACCCTCTATTCCGGCTCCACAGTTTTAGGCAATATTACTATTGGTCAAGGCAGTATCATTGGCGGCAATGTCTGGCTGACGGAAAGCCTGCCGCCGGGAACGAAAGTTTCAATGTCTCCCCCAAGTCAACGTATTCGCATCCCGACGGCAAATGACGGCGAACAAAAATTGCCGTCTTAATGACATCTTTAACGATGAGCCATATTACTGAACAACTTTTGAGCATTAACCGTCGCATTGAAACGGCGTCGGCAAATGCCGGTCGCAAATCAGGCGAAGTAAAACTTGTCGCGGTCAGCAAAACATTCTCTAATGACGACATCTTATCCGCCTATCATGCCGGGCAGCGGCGATTTGGAGAAAATAAAGTACAGGAATTGGAAACGAAGGCAAAAGCGTTGCCTTCAGATATTGAGTGGCATTTTATCGGACATATGCAGAGCAATAAAGTTTTGCGTGCCATTCAATTTGCTTCATATATACATTCAGTTGATTCAATAAAGTTGATTGAACGGATTGAACGGCTCTCCGCAGAGTGCGGTAAAACGCCAAAAATCCTGATTGAAGTGAACATTTCCGGGGAGAAAACTAAATTCGGCGCGGAATCGACGCAACAGATCACGGACATGGTACAAGCCGCGGCACAAATGCACAATTTGCGTTGTGTCGGCCTGATGACGATGGCGCCATATCAAGCATCTGAGAACGAGTTATTCAATATTTTTTCGAGTTTAAGACAGTTGCGTTGTGATATTGAACAACAACTTAAGGTTGAATTGCCGGAGTTGTCAATGGGCATGAGCGATGACTTTCCCGCCGCCATCGCCAACGGGGCAACTTTTGTCAGGATTGGATCAGCAATTTTTGGTAAACGCGCAGTTAATAACAATTGAAAACAGAAACAATACTTTTAACGATTGAAAGCATTGCTTTTGGCGGCAGTGGCATCGCGCGAGCCAAAGACGGACTGGTCTATTTTGTTCCGCACACGATACCGGGCGAAGTTGTCAAGGCTAAAGTTCTAAAAATTAAAAAGACTTATCGTGAATGTAAGCTGCTCGAAATAATCACTCCTGCCGCCGAACGCATCAATCCGCAGTGTCCCATGGCTGGAAAAAGTTGCCCAGGATGCGCCTATCAACAGATGAATTATGACTGTGAAATCAACATTAAACAACGTCAATTAGTTGATTTCATGAAAACGGTTCCCGGTTTTTTGGCGGAATGCAACCTCCTGCCGCCGGTGAAATCTGAAACTGAATTGTATTATCGCAACAAGTTGACGCTTCACACTGCTCCGGAACAAAATGAAACCGGACTGGGATATGTTATGGCGGATAATTATAACATAATCGATATTCCGCAGTGCCCATTGGCAACCACGGCAATAAATGCTAAACTCAAAGACTTGAGAGAAAAGCCGGAATTTTTTCATACATTGCACCACAAAATGAAAGTTACGTTGCGCGATGCGGGACCTGCCGGGGTTTATTTCTGGCGCAATTCCCCGCCGGCTAAAATGAGTTGGCTGAAAGAAAAAACAGAATATGGCATAATCTCTGTGCCTGTCGGAAGTTTCTTTCAAGTTAATAACTCGGGGCGCGATGCTCTGCTGCGTATAATCTTTGACTGGTTGGTGCAGAAACCGCCGCAAATATTCATCGATCTGTATTGCGGTTGTGGTATTTTCAGTGTTGTTGCCGCCCGCGCCGGAGTGCCGGAAATATTGTGTCTGGATTCTGATGGTCCTGGAATTAAAGCCGCAGAATATAATCTTCAAGCAATTAACAGCAACCACCGCCTGTTTGCCGGAACTTCGGAAAAACTGCTGCCCGATTTGTTGAAAGGAATCGAAACTTCTGATGCCGTACTGACTGTTGACCCGCCCCGTACCGGCTTAGATTATACCACGATTAAAAGCATTATTTCGGGAAGTATTCCGGAAATATTTTATATTTCCTGCTCGCCGGATACGATGGTCCGTGATATTCAGCATTTCACTGCAAGCGGTTACCAGATTATTTCAACACAACTGGTTGATATGTTTCCGCGAACCAGCCATTTTGAAACGATTGTCAGGCTCCGTCGTGGCTAAGAGTGTAATTTTTTTTCCTTGTTACTGGAAAAACTGGAAACTGTCATTATATTAACCGTTCACTATGAAAATTTTAATTATAAACGGACCAAATTTGCAGCTTCTCGGGAAGCGCGAGCCAGAAGTTTACGGACAGATGACGATGTCAGATCTTAATCGCCACCTGTCGTCAGTTGCCGTCTCCCTGGGGGTGGAGGTGGAATTTTTTCAAAGTAATCATGAAGGAGACTTAGTTGATCGAATCGCGGCCGCTTTAAATGATGCAACCTCCGGTATCATCATTAACCCCGCGGCTTACACTCACACCAGTATTGCAATTCATGACGCATTGCTGGCGGTAAAAATCCCTTCGCTGGAGGTGCATATCAGCAACATTAGCGCCAGAGACAACTTCAGGCATATATCCATGACCGCACCGGCGTGCATTGGAGTGATTGCCGGACTTGGAGTCGATGGTTATGAATGGGCTCTTAGAGCATTGTCCAGACTTATATTAGAACAAGCAAACAACGCAACCATAGGAAAATAACGTCATGAAAATTGAAGAGATTAAAGTAATAGTTAAATTAATGTCAGAGAACGACTTAACCGAATTTAAGATTGAGGCCGATGAATGCAATCTTTGCATAAAACGCGGCACCGAAGGTCATGCCGTTCCGGTTATAACATCTGCCCCGGCGGCAATTGCCGTGGCACCGGCAGCAGCACCGGCAGCAGCGCCGGCTCCAGTTGCCGCAGAAGTAAAAGCTCCACAAAAAACGATAGATTCTCCTATCGTCGGTACGTTCTATCGTTCACCATCACCGGATGCAAAATCCTTTGTAAATGTCGGTGACCGTGTTAATCCTGAAACCGTCGTATGCATTGTCGAAGCAATGAAGGTTCTTAACGAAATTAAGGCCGAAAAGAGTGGTATTATTAGTGAAATTCTAGTTGAAAATGCCACTCCTGTAGAATACGGTCAGCCTTTGTTTGTCATAGCATAAAACTTATCCCGGGGAAGATACAATGTTTGATAAAATACTCATCGCCAACCGCGGGGAAATAGCACTGCGCATTATCAGGGCATGCCGGGAAATGGGCATTAAAGGCGTTTTGGTTTATTCTAAAGCCGATGCCGACAGCCTTCCGGTCAGACTTGCAGATGAAGCAGTGTGTATCGGACCTGCCCCTGCCGCTTCCAGTTATCTCCTGATTGACAGGATTATCAGCGTGGCAGAAATTTGTGACGTTGACGCCATCCATCCCGGATACGGTTTTTTGGCTGAAAATGCCCATTTTGCGGAAGTCTGCGCCGATTGCAAAATTACCTTTATCGGTCCCACGCCGACACAGATGCGTGCGATGGGCGACAAGGCCGTCGCTCGCGAAACCATGATTAAAGCCGGCGTTCCAGTTATTCCCGGCAGCGACGGGTTGATTACATCTGAACAGGATGCCATCAAGTTCGCGCACAAACTAAAATATCCGGTAATCATTAAGGCTTCCGCCGGTGGCGGCGGTAGAGGAATGCGTATCGCTCACAATGATGCCAGTTTGATTCAAGGTTACCACGCCGCCAAAACCGAAGCGGAAAATGCTTTTGGCAACGGCGCATTGTATATGGAAAAATATCTGGTCAACCCGCGACATATTGAGTTTCAGATTATGGCTGACTCTCATGGCAACATTGTCCACCTTGGTGAGCGTGACTGCAGTATCCAGCGGCGGCAGCAAAAACTCATTGAAGAATCGCCCTCGCCTTCTCTCACTGCAAAATTACGCGACCGCATGGGCAAAGCGGCGGTAAAAGCGGCAAAGGCCGTAAATTACACCAACGCCGGCACGATAGAATTTCTCCTGAATGAAGACGGAGACTTCTATTTCATGGAAATGAACACACGAATTCAGGTTGAGCACCCCGTTACGGAAGAAATTACCGGGATTGACCTGATCAAAGAACAAATCAAAGTAGCAGCTGGTGAAAAATTATCCTTCTCACAGCGGGATATCGGTATTAATGGACATGTAATCGAATGCCGGATAAATGCAGAGAATCCGTACAATAACTTTGCCCCGAGTCCAGGGCTGGTAAGTTTGTTTGTCCCTTCGGGCGGTATTGGCATACGAATAGATTCTCATGTTTACAGCGGTTATCGTATTCCTCCGAATTATGACAGCATGATTGCCAAGCTGATTATAAAAGGTAAAGATCGTGCCGATGCTTTGTCCCGGTGCCGTCGCGCCCTGGAAGAGTTTATCGTCGAAGGCGTTAATACCACTATACCGTTGACGCTTGCAGTAGTTAACAACAAGGACTTTGCCTCCGGTAAATACGATACAGGATTTCTTGAAAGAACAATTAAAGAAGGACTTTTGTCTTCTAACCATTAATTTTAGATAAGGGATAACAACATGAGAGAGATGAAGCTTAAAAAAGATTCCGATAAACCCGCATCCATCAGTACTATTATTAATAATGGTAAAGATGGTGAACTTGGCGTAATCAAAATTCATGAGAACGTTGTTTCCTCACTGGTTCGCAAGGCGGCATTGTCTGTTGATGGTGTTTCGCGTCTGGCCGGCAGCACGTTTGTTGATAATATCGCTGAAATCGTCGGCAGCCGGAAAATTCATGACCGTGCTATTTCTATCCGGATGGACGAAGATAAAATTGAAATAGAACTGAAAATTAACATGAAGTTCGGATACAAAGTCCCTGATGTTGCTTCAAATGTTCAAACTGCAATCATCGAAGAAGTGGAAAACGTCACCGGCATGAATGTGATGTGTGTAAACGTAATTGTTCAAGAAATCGAAGACGTTGCTGAAAATAACGACGACGAAGCCGACACCGAAGATGATAGAAAATAACCTTCAAGGAAGTTGAATCATGCCGGAATTCCTGACACAATTTATTTTGATGGATGATCCTTTTAATCAGGGATACATTGCCGGAATATCGGTTATTTTGGCAGTATTAATTGTATTACTGATTCTGCGTTTGATCTTCGCCTTCATTTTCCGCACTAAACGTTGTTCTTGTATCACGATTGCCGGGGAGCGCGGGGATATTCATGTTTCCGGTGCGGCAATTACCTCAACAATTAAGGCGCTTGAAAGCGAATTCAGATTTATAACAATTGAAAAGGTCCGCCTTTATACTAAAAAAAATATTCCGCGCATGAATATTGATATTTTATTTAATCCTGCCGGTGGAGGTCTTGCTCCGCAATCTGCCGATTTGCAAAACCGGGTACTCAGTACATTATTTGAAACTTTTGGTATTGAGGGAATAAAGAAAATTGATATTACCCTGAAAAATATCAAATCTCACGATGTCCCAAATAATTTTTCGCCGGGATTGCAATGATACTGGCATCCGTTTCAGCGCGGCGCAAATATCTCTTGCAATCAATCGGTATCGATTTTAACGTTATCCCGGCTGATGTTACTGAATCCCATCATGGTTATTACAAAACCGTGGCAATTAAAAATGCCGTCGCTAAGGCCAAAGCTGTCGCGGAATTACACCAGAACGAACTCGTTTTGGGCGCTGATACGGTAATTGAACTGAACGGAGACGTTATTGGCAAACCTGCCAATATCGAAGATGCCGCCGTAATATTGAAAAAACTTTCCGGCAAACAACACAATGTCGTAACCGCAATCTGTTTAATCCGACGGGATGAAAACGTTCAATGTATCTTTACTGAATCCTCAAAAGTATATTTTCGCCACATCGATGATATCGTAATTACCGAATATCTCAATAAAGTTCACGTTCTGGATAAAGCTGGTGCTTATGCGATACAAGAGCATGGCGACATCTTGATTGATAAAATTGAAGGTCACCTTGACAATATTATCGGCCTGCCAACTGCTAAACTGAAGGTTGCACTTACTGCGTGCGGTCTTTATTGAAAAACCGCCATGTCTGTGAATTGGTTGTTTTCGGTTAAAAACGCTGGTCAATGATTCTCTTGCAGAGTTATTTATCTGTCATCTCTTAAATCCCTGAGATTTTCGCCTCAACGGTTGCATCTTCAACGTGCGGTATTATTGTATCTGAACATACACTATTACAACTTTAAAGATAGTTTCCGGACATTTGAATGGCAACAAAGAAATGCAGCAGTCCAATAATTGATGGTGAAATATTACGCCTAAGCGTAATTTTCATCATTACTGTTGCATTGCTTTTTATCATTGCCAAGACTCTGGCTTTATATATCGAGAATATCCCCGTTGCACAATACAAAGAATATTGCAAAATGTTACTCCCCGAAGTTGTTTATTCCTTAGCCCCGGAACGCAATGAACGAATTCTTTTCATGATCTGCTCGTTGATTTTACCGGTATCCGGCATTATCGCAATCTGTTTCGCGGATTTTTTCAATATAAACCCGGTTCCGGTTCAATCAACCTGTCTGTCATCACGAATTCGTAACATAATCATTTGGGTTCCATTGTATCTAATGCTATCCGCTGCGCTGATTGCCTGTACAAATTGCATTCTTCCTGATTTTATCTTTCGTCCTTTAGTTCGCGGCGGTTCGTGGATTCCATGGGCGGTTTGTTTTGCCGTTGCCGGAATATTGTATTGCCTGGAATTGCGAAAAGGGACTAATTCGATTCTACCTTGCCGGTTAACATGGGGGTTTATTCTCATATTGCCGGTATTCCAGACGTTTTTCTGCCGTATTTACACTTTACCGGAATTACACGCTTCTGATGTACACCATCTGGAAATTATTGCTTATTCAATTTCTCAAGCGGTGGCAGGGCGTTTTGATCATGACCAATATGGGCTTTACTCACAAATTCTGGCTCCGGTTTTTCGTTTTACCGGAACCTCGGTATTTAATATTTCAATTATTATGGGCATGCTTTATATTCTGGCTTTCTGGGCAATGATGAAAAGTTGTCGCGATTTTATCCGTGGTCGTTTGTGGTTGTTGACCATTGCAATTGTAATGTTTCTGTTTTCTGCAACATTCAGTTTTTTAAACGATAACCGTCTCGAGCCATATTTTGCCTATCACCCCATCCGTTTTTTCTTCCCTGCTGTCGGAACAATGTTGTTTGCATTGCAGTTAAAACATAACTTTAAGAAAATATTCTGGCTGATTGGAGTCGGAATATTTACTGGAATCGGCTTGCTCTGGAATGTTGACGGCGGGATTCCGCTTTTTGCGGCATTTGCGGTATGGTTGGTGGCAGAATTCTGCCGGTGGCGTTCCGGCAAATGTTTTTGGCGCGGGATTCTTTTCGGACTTACGGTATTGGTAACAGTTGCTGCCGGATATGGCATTCTGGCAATTATATACGGTGACCTTAAACTGGTAGAAATGTTTAAGTCACACCAAATCTTTTATCTGATGGGATATTATATGATCCCCATGCCGCTCAAATTAAATCCATGGCAAATAGTAGTCGCGGTAAATATACTAGGATTATTAACAGGTTTACGCGCGTACTGGTTTAATCGTGTAACGCGTTACGACCAGTTTTGTATGTTTCTGGCAATAATGGGGATTGGTCTGTTTACCTATTATCAAGGCCGCTCCCACGATCTCACCCTTCCCGCAGTAATATGGGCGCCGCTTATTCTACTTTGTTCTTTTTGTGACCGTATTTTACGTTGTTACCATGTTGGAATGTTATCATGGAAACCAACGCTGTTGATTTTTCCGGTTATCGTACTATTAACCCTGTCCGTGGCGACGCCAATCATGCGTTATGACCGTATCGCTACCGGGATGAAAAATACCTGGAACGGCATCGTTAATATCGGGAACCTGAATCCTACCGAAGAGCGGGTTCGTTTCATCCTCGGATGCGCCGGGAGCAGGCAGGAAGTCAACATTTACGGCGAAAATCAAGGGATATATTATGCTGAAACCGGTTTGAAGGCGGGAATTCCAAATTTCAATCGAATCTATTTAGTCCTGATTAAAGATAAAATACAAATATTCCGTGAACTGGAACAGTCGAAACTGCCGCTTTTTGTTTCTGTCCGCCAAGGCAATCTGCCCGACTTGCCCCCGCCAATTTTAAAAAATTACCGGCTCAATGCCGTCAGTCCGGATAAAACAATCTTCTTTTTCGAACCTCTAAATGTAGCGCTTGAATAATTATTCCAGATCTTGATGGATGTTATTTTGCCGGGTTATTATTCAATGGCTTTGCTATCAATGGCATAAATTCAGATTTCATCACTCCGTCATTTATTTTCCATATTCGAAAACCAAGCGGCTTACCGTCAAAATTTTTTGAGGTCGTTTCACAGCTTGCAATAATAATTCCGTCATATTCAACATTGCGGGTGATGTGCGTATGTCCATGCAGCACGGCAATCACTCCGGACGTCTTAAAGAGCTTGAATAATCTTTCTCTCTCGTTGCGCGGGAAATTAAAGTATGCATCAGGTTCGTCAAACTTATCTTTAAATAGCGGGTGGTGCATAACAATAATTACCGGCTTGTTTTGACGTTTAAAATCCGCAAGCGTTTTGTTCAGCCAATTTTCCTGTTCTTTTGAATAGGGTTCAATAGGATTTTTTATAATTGCTGAATTGATAAAAACAAAGGCATAGCCATTAATTTCACGGTAATAATAATCCTCCCCGCATTCTTTGCGATAGTTAATAACGGAGCTGGCATTATTAATATCATGATTACCGGGGACGCAGTAACAAGGTTTTTTTAAACCGCCCTTTATACGATTGAATTCCTGGCAGGCTTCCGGGGATATTTTATTGACCAGGTCGCCACAGATAATAACCATTTCAGCATCGGTTTTATTCGCCAAGTCAACGGCTTGCTTAAAATTTTCAACATCTTCAGAAAACTTAGTCATGCCAAGTTGAGGGTCGGTCATCTGTATGAAGGTCAGGGGGCGTTGAGCATTTGATTCAGCGTAAATGTTTATGCAAATCGACAAACAACACGCCAAAACAAGCGCACACAGATTTTTGAAGGATGGTATTCTAATTTGCCGGGAGAACCATGAAGACATAAAGAATTACCTTACTTTACAGTAGGATTCCCGGGTATGGTCACATTGGAAGACGGCCGGATTGCCGGAGGTACATTATCAGAAACCGGCTCCCATCTTTCGATTCTTTTGCCATTATCAATAATAACCCGGAGAATCCAGGTGTCTCCGGAATAGGTATCCAATTTAAAAACGCCATCTTCTGTAACTGCGTCAGTTGTTTTATAACTGCCGCCAAACAAAATAAATCTGGCAGTGTTAATGGTTGATGTAATATTTTGACCACCATTGCCATATGCAATCGCCGTTACTGTTGCCATAAACAACACCACGCCGATAATACTCCAGATATACCATAACCTTTTCATTTTGCCTCTCCTGAATTTATATATCACCAAAACATGGATGGACAATCAATGATTACCGTTCTTCAAACCGTTTAATCGTTTTTAAAACTTTGGGCGCGGTGGACAATTTTTTCGCCGCTTCAAATGCCACTTCCTGAGCTACGCGATAAATCACCGGTGCTACCTCTTTTTTGTTTTCAAAAGGCATTTCCAGTGTCTTCTTTAATTCAAAAGCCTCAATCTTCTTTTCCCCGGGTTCTTTAAACAAGACAATCACGTTAAGCGAATAGCGCGCGGTTTCACCGTCCACGACCAAACTGGATTCCGGAACAGAAACATAAACCGTAAAAGAATCTATAACTTCATTCCTCGGGGACTCAAAGGTTTTATTTATAGCACTGGTGAAACTGTTTCTAAGTATCTCCTGCATCGGATAATGGTAGGTGGAATCGCCAAAAAATCTAGACTCAGATCCTGTCAAATTGTCCGGGCAATGCACTTCTACGCGACAAGGAACTTTAAGTTTATTCTTGGTAAGAATAACACTTTGCTCTGGACTCATGTCTGATTTATTAGGGTCTATCGAAGGCATATAGATATGACTGCAACCACTAACTGTCAACAATAACGCGACCGCTGAAGCAAACAAATAAAATTTATTCATTCAATATCCTCTCCGGAATGTTCAATAGTAACTGCGGTTCCCTCAACTTTAGTCCAATTAAATGACACAATTAATAAAGGCAACATATTATATTCTTCTGTAACCTCTATAAGTGCATTTCCTTTTCCATTTTTAATCGCTTTATCCCGCGCCGATTTTGACGGTTCTGAAGGATCAAAAGGAATGAACAGAATCGCAAATCCGGAGGAAGAACCTGACGCATGGCCAAGTTTTGTATATGTGTCTCGTTCTGTAATCGGGGTTGTTGACGGCGAAAGGGTGATTGCACTGGTGCAACCGGTTAAAAAAACCGTAATCAATGCAACGGTTATTGCCATACTGGTTTTCTGGAATCGGTAAAATGTTGTTCTACAAATTTTCATGCGCTACTCCAGGATGCTTCCAGATTTTTTCATTCTGATCGCATCACCGCGAATTAATATCTTTCGTACGTTCCAAAAAACATAAAAATTATTTATATTCTCGACAGAAACGTTAACAACTGCATCCGCCTTGTATTTTTCCTTAACTTTCTGCAGGGCGTTATAAGCGCTACAAGTAGTAATCGGGAAAATCAGGACAGTAACGCCGGAGTCAACTGCATACGCTTCTCTTTGAACAATTGTATAACTGTCCCTGCCGGTAATCGGCATTGAAGATGGAGCCAGTCCTCCCGGCGATGTGCAACCTCCGGCAGCAAAGATTAACAGAATGGCAAAAATTGAAAAAATAACTCTGTTCATATTAATTATACTAAGTCTGAAACTTTTATTAGCCTTCCAAACTACTACAACCGATTACGAAAACTAACTCTTTTTTAATTTAATAGTGTTTTTTTAAATTGCAATTTTAAAATTATTATTCTGGAATAAATCTTAATCTTCTCTTCGTTGCCGCATCTGTTTTAAATTTGCCGCGCATTTCTTTAATGACAAAATCGCTTAATACTCCAGTGTCCATTCTGGTTTCAACTTCAATAATCGAATACAGCCGGCTGTCAAATTCCCGGGGCCAGACATACGAAATTCCCTGATTCTGACGCAGCGCAACAATTAACTTGTCGAAGCTCTCTTTATCAATACGGTTGAACTCGAGTTGGATTTTAGCGCCCAGGTCAAGTTCGACAATCCATTTTGCCATTACTTTGCGGAATATACTGTACGCGTTGTCCTGTTCTGTGCTTTTGGTTTTTCCGCTAAGAATATTGATGAGGTATTGCCGGATTAACTGGTCGGGCATTTCATAAGGCAATGACATATTGCCTTCGCCGCGAAAAAACATTGTCGGTACATTTACCGTTGCAATCACTTCTCCGGTATCAGTCCAAACCGCCTGCAAATTTACTCCAATAGATGCATCTCTTACCTGAACATCAGGGAAGGGTTCTTTCATCTTGCCCACTGAGCCGTTAATGTTCGCAATTATTTTAAAGTCTGAACTGCTCGTAATGCCAGCTTTCTTGACTTTGCTTTCCAGTTTATCGCCCAGCAGTTCAGCCCGGGCTGATTCACGCTCATCGCGTTCTTGAATTACATTTTGTTTGAGAACTTCAAGTCCAACTTGCTGGGCAAGTTCCTCCAGTACCGCCTGCGACACAGGCATGTCATTATTGTATTCCCCGCCGATTTTTTCTTTTACCTGAATTAACAACCGGGGGGAACTCATTCTTTTTACCAATAATCGAAGCGCAAGAACCTGATCCATTCCCGGCGAACCTTTTGCGACTTGAGCTTTGACCGTCACGGTATAAATCTTATCTTTCGCAGAATACTCACGACCGGTAATTTTATAATCCTTGACATAGCCGAATGAGGATGTTATAACACGATCATATTCTGTCTGAAAATTACTTACTTTTGACTCGCTTAAAACATCTACTCCCGCCCCCTGGCGGACGGCATCACGCAAAGCCTGAGCCAAAGCCAACTCTCCGGCTTTATCAGGAGTCCCCTCGGCACTGCCACTGGCGGTTACCTCTTTAAGTTCTTGCGCTGTTGACAAAAATGAGACAACAATTAGACAGATTCCGGACAAAAATTGTTTTAATACCTTGTTCATCTTTACCCTCTCGTTTATTCTAAAGGTTTAACACTGCCGACTTCGGAAATGTTTTTTTCAAGTTTTTCCGGCTTGCCTTTGTAATTAATAGACGACGCTCCTGATGCGGTCGCAGCCAGTTTGCCGGAAACATTCACCGCTACAGTGGAAGCACCACTGGCGGTAACAATCGCATTTTTTGCCTCCAGTTTTACAGCATCAAGGTTGACTGCTCCGTCAATTGTAACGATTAATTTATCGCAACTGCCGGTAAGGATAATATCTCCTGCACCACTGGAAACCAACTCGAATTTGTCTGTCGCCGTTATTTCTGCCCGGCAATTAATCGCGCCGGAAAGATTGATTCCCGTCAGATTAGGTACCGTCAAAATAATTACGATTTCGCCATTTTGATTATAGTCTTTATTGGTCTTGATTAGAAGATTTTTTTTCTCTATTATTAACGAAAGCTGTTTGAGATCAGCACTGTCCCCGGAAATGTCAGTCTTATATTCTTGTCCCGATTTGATTTCCAGGTTAAATGCGCCGGAAACCACGATTGAGGAAAAAGGCTGGAGATTCTTTGTTATTGATATCTGCTTTCCCGGTTTTTTTACATAACTTTCTCCACCTAGAGAAATTCCGCTATTGGTTGAAGATGTCTTATCATGAATATTCGTCACATTTTCTTGACGGTCTGTAATCAGGTTTGCAGCGAGAATTACATTTAATATCACCAAGGTAAAAATATTCATTCCCCACCTTCTTGATTTCTTATTTTACGGACAAAGCAAGTTCGGCACGTCTTGCATTATTGACAAAATCCCGGCAAAGGGTTTCCTGTAATGCCCCGGTTGCAGGGTCTCTTAATCTAGTGCTGGCGTCAACGCCCATCGGTTTAAAAGTTTGAATTGCATCGGCAACATTTTCCGGATTCAACCCCCCGGCCAGTATAACCGGAACCGGACATTGATTCATAAATACACTTACAGCATCCCAGCAATAGCCATTGGTTATACTGTCACCAATTTGTGCCGGCGAACGGTTAAAACAATCAAATGTAATTGCGTCAACAATATTGAAATAATTCTCAAGATTGGAAATAATATTCTGCTCATTAATATATGCGGTAAGAATTATTTTGCCCCCGCCGGGCATCATATCCCGGAGTTTCATTAGTTCGAGGATTAAAATATCACCGCATATTTGTACATCACGAATATCAGTTTTTCGGACAATATCGATGATTTCCTCGGCATTTGTCAGGTGAGTCACAATTACCGGAGAGATATAAGGCGGAAGCATTTTTGCCAGTCGTCCGGCACTGCTCGGCAATATAAACGTCGCTGATTTGTGTAACTGACCAACGAGAAAACCAACCGCATCAACACCGCTGCCGACTACAGCTCTCATTTCATTTTCGTTTTGTACACCTGTAATCTTTATTCTCATATAACATTGAGCTCCCGTGCTATTCTAATACCATTCAAAGTACAATCATTGCCACCAAACTCTATTTCCTGAATCGCTTTTATAAAAAACGCACTGTCTCCGCCAATTCCAATAAATTTGACGGTTTTTCCGGTAAACATTTTTTTTACTCTGCTCATCAATTCTTTTACTGCACCAACTGCGCCTCCGTCAATTCCTATGCGCATGGCATTTTCAGTATTGATTCCGCAAAGAACCTCCGGCAAATCCTGTGCTAACGGCAACAACGGCAACTGGGAAGTATGTTCATGCAACGCCCGCCGTAATAACTGACGACCCGGCAAAATAAACCCGCCGTAAAAAATCTTTTCGTCAACAATTTCAAATGTTATCGCAGTTCCAAAATCTATACACACTGCCGTGGATGGTTGCGTGGCCGCAAGGTAAATGGCATTTGCCACTCTGTCACCGCCTACGGTTCTGCCGTCAATTCGACTCATGTCCAAGCCGGTTTTTACTGAAGCATCAAGCCAGAAGATTTTTTCCCCCGACAGCAGTTCTCTAACTGACGGTACCACGGTTGTTGCTGCTGCCGGGATACCATCCGGCAAAATTTTGTTGGAAACCTCAGACGTTTTAACGGTTTGAATATCGTTAATCCTTCCGTCACGATAAACGGCGGTCTGGGTATGAGTATTGCCCACATTCATTAGAAATATCATACATCGCCGCCTTTAAATAGCGTTATAAATATTTCCCTAACTCCGGCTTGCTGCTAATTTTATGAACCAGTTCTTTGATTCGCTGGGCAGATTTTGCATTGCAAATCAACGTCGCATCATCAGTATGAACAATAATCAGATTATCCACATCAATAGCCGCAATTAAATGTTTAGGTTCGCCGACAATTATATTGTTCCTGGCGTCAATTCCTTCAAATAACCCTCTTACAACATTATTATTTTCGCCGGGTCTGATTTGATTCCTTAACGCGGTCCAACTGCCGACATCATCCCAGTCAAAATTACACTCGGCAATAACAACATTTTTAACTTTTTCCATGATGGCGTAATCAATGGATATCTTTTCACAGCCGGGATATATTTCCCGCAATGTTTCTTCTAGTTTTCCTGTCTTTTCCGCTTCGCAGAAACGCAAAGCGACCTCGAACAAGGCAGGGTTGTATTGACGGAACGCGTCCATAATCGTCTCGACAGTCCAAAGAAACATTCCGCTATTCCATTTATAACATCTATCAACAACGAACTTTTCCGCCGTTTTCAAATCCGGCTTTTCTTTAAACCCCAAACCTTTATAAAATTTAACCCCGCTGCGAGTTGCGGTGATTTCACCGCATTGGATATAACCGTATCCCGTACTGGCAAAAGATGGATTTACTCCGATAGTGACAATATTGCCTTCGCTGGCGATAGAGGAGCTTTCCTCCAGCACTTTCAACATACTCGCTGTATCTTGAATGGCATGGTCCGAAGGCAGCATAATCATAACTGCATCATTTCCGCCTCGAGCTTTTACAATTCCCGACGCAAGCGCTACACATGGAGCGGTATCGCGACCAACTGGTTCGCCAATAATATTATTCCCGGGCAATTGGGAAAGTAATGAGCGCATGGGCGCTACGTATTCTTGATTGGTAATAACAATTATATTTTCGAGTTTCACCAAGGGCATTAACCGTTCAACCGTCTGTTCAATCAAAGTCAGATTACCGATTAAACGTAATAGTTGTTTGGGATGAGATGTGCGACTCTGCGGCCAGAAACGCTCCCCTTTGCCGCCAGCCATAACAACAGCATAATACTTTTCGTTGGACATTTAACACATCCTTAATAAAATGTTTTTCAAAAAATCAACCAAGTTTCTCAATAATTTTAGTGAGCGGGAGAAAGAGTGCGATAACGATAGTACCTACAACAACAGCCAGCCCTACGATCATCAACGGTTCAATCATGGAAGTTAGAGCTCCGACAGCGTTATCGACTTCTTCTTCATAAGTATCAGCAATTTTTTCCAACATTTCAGGAAGTTTACCGGTTTCTTCGCCTACTTCAATCATACTTATAACCATTTGCGGGAAGATACCTGTTGCTCCAAGAGGTGCGGCAATACCTTCGCCTTCTTTTACCGCGTCATGTACTTTTTGCACTGCGTTCGCTACAACTTCATTCCCGGATGTTTCTTTAATAATGTTCAAAGCATTCAAAATCGGAACCCCGGATGACATCAATGTTCCAAGCGTTCGTGAAAATCGGGAAATTGCCGTTTTTGAAATAATTGGACCAAATAGCGGCATATTGTATTTAACCCAGTCAACACCATAGCGACCCAGTTTTGTTTTTATGGTAAGCTTAAAAGCAACAAAGACCCCTGCTATTGCCACGAACACCATCCAGATCTGCTCCTGGAGAATTTTACTGCAAGCCATAACAAACTGCGTTAATCCGGGCAGAGGTTCGCCAGCTAGAAGTTCATCAAATATTTTCTTAAAGTTCGGAACAATGAAAATCATCAAACCGGCAGTAACCATCGTGGCGATAGATAAAACGACCGCAGGGTAAATCAGCGCCGATTTGACTTTTCCGGCGATACTTGCCGCTTTTTCCATAAACAGCGCAAGCCGGTTAAGAATAACTTCCATCGCACCGGCTGCCTCACCTGCTCGCACCATGTTCAAATACAGCTTATCGAAAGATTTCGGATGTTGTCCCAACGCTTCGGAAAAGGTTGATCCTCCTTCCACTGAATCCGCCGATGCCCCTAAAATTTGTTTTACCAGAATATTTTTTGACTGTTTTTCTAAGGTTCGAAGTGAGCGTATCAGGGGCAGACCGGCATCGAGAAGAATAGCTAATTGTCTAGTTAAGATGGTCAGTTCTTTACGTTTTATAACTGGAGTTCCGATGGAAATATTGAGGTTTATTCCACCGCCCTTTTTCTTACCCTTAGTATTTGCCGCGACAGCCTCTTTTTTGGCTTTTTCGGGTTTATTGGACTTTATCATGGTGATAAAAAGTCCCTGTTTCTTCAGCTCTGCTGCCGCTGCTTCTTCGGTTGCGGCATCAATTTTACCCTTTTTCTCTTTTCCAGCGGCATCCATCGCGGTATAAAGGAAAACCGGCATAATCGACCTCCAATACAATTACAACGTAAAAAAATTCTCTGAAATAAACACAAAATTTGAAACTATCCGGAAATATTAAACTTTTTCCAGAGTGTATATTAAACCACAATCAATAAAATTTCAATAAAAAATATTTTTTTCTTTGTTAAAAACAAAAAAGAATATAACTTAAATTGTGTGGCTTATCAGTCAGTCTTGTTAATAAGATTGTTAATATTTGTTGATTGTTTGTTAATTGTTTTTATTTTTCTTTAAGTAAAATTTTTTTTGCGTTTTTATTAATAGTTTTGCCGTCAGTTTCTGGTGGCATTTTTAAATTCAAAATAGCTATTTATTAACATTATTTACAGCACATAATAATAAAAATAAATTTAAATTTGAAATGATTAAGAAGTATATATATATTGAGTTGTGAACAAACATCGAATGAAAGGTTAAATTATGAAAATTACAGTTGAAAGAGAAAAATTTTTAAAAGGCATACAGAAAGTAATTAATATTATCGGCAATCGTTCAACATTGCCTGTTCTTGGCAATATTATGCTTGAAGCTGAAAATAATATTCTAACTCTTACCACAACAGATCTCGAAATTAGAATAACGACAAAAGTTAATGCATTAATTGAGCGTGAAGGTAAGACTACTATTCCGGCAAAGAAAATTTATTTAATGGTTAGTAAATTTATCGGGGATAAAATTTTTATTGATTGTGACGAAAAAAATCATATTGAAATTATTTGCGGTACAAGTAACTTTAAATTAAATGGAATTGCAACAGATGATTTTCCTGAAGCTGTTGAATTTTCCGGTAATAAAGAGGTCAGGTTCAAAGAAAAAGATATCAGCAGAATATTGGATCAGATTGTTTATGCTGTAAGTATTGACGACAGCAGAAAGGTTCTTCATGGAGTATTAT
Organism: uncultured Victivallaceae bacterium; assembly: GCA_964392985.1. Lineage (GTDB taxonomy): Bacteria > Verrucomicrobiota > Lentisphaeria > Victivallales > Victivallaceae > CAYMSF01. The sequence goes on from CAYMSF010000025.1 coordinate 22,146, forward strand.
TTTCAATAAAGGAAAATACCGTAACCGTAGTAGCGACTGACGGTAAAAGACTGGCTTTAGTTGAAAAAGTTCCAGAATCTTTCAGTGGTGTTGAAGGGGATACGATTATTCCTTTAAAAACTGCTCTTGAAATAAAAAGACTTATGGATGGTGATGGAGAAGTTTTAATAAAAATCGGGGAAAAACAGATTTCTTTCAATACGGATACGATAAATTTTACTTCTAAATTGATAGAAGGAAGTTATCCAAACTATCGTCAAGTTATTCCGGCCGCGTTTAGTAAATGTTTTGAAATTGATCGTTTATCATTCCTTTCAAAGTTAGAACTGGTTTCTCTCGCTCTTGCTGATTCAAGTTCTTTTATTATAGTAAGTTTTGACAATAATCGTCTTAACTTTGAAGCTTCCAGCACTACCGGAGAAGGAAGAGATTTTATCGAAGTTGAATACAATGAAAGCAAGATAGATATATCATTTAATCCTGGATTTTTAGCAGACCCATTTAAACATTGCTGCGCTGATAAAGTTAAATTTAAATTGAATGATGGTTTCAGTCCGGTGGCAATTGAGGGTGGTGATGGATTTCTTTATGTCATAATGCCGATGAGAAACAGATAAAATTATTTAAATCTGTTTGAATATTGACAATGCTGACATAATTTTTCAACAATTTTCCGGTTTTTAAAATTGTTGAATATATTTTTTGCCCTTGTGCCGTTTATAATTGAGTTGATGTCAGTTTCCAGACAATTACCAAGATTAGTAACACCATTACGGTCAAGACAGCAAGGAACAACCGTTCCATCGACAAGTATGGCTATTTGTTTGCTAAGTCCGTGACAATAACCCCTGAGTCTGGGCGAGCCTTTTCCTGATTCCGGCCAGTAAAATTTTGTGTCAAAATGCAAAAAAAGACGATTAGTCAGGTTAATCCCTTTATTTTTTATGGTGTGTTTTGCGCGTGGAATTTCCAAATTAAAAAATTGTTCAATTTTTTCAATAATATCATTATTATAATGGTTGATGCTTAAAGAGTTATCCAGATTCCATATACGATAATTAATGTATAAGTCCGGTCTGATTTCAAACGCATTTTTTGTAAAAATAAAAATTTTTTCTAAATAATCAAATTTATCTTCAACAGAAAATTGTTCTGCGGCATGAATAGAAATGTTTATCTGTCTAATTACAGGGTGTAATAACCTTTCTTCAAAACCGGTTAAATTGGTTCCGTTAAGGGTTAAATCTACTGGTATATTTTCATTTGCGCACAAAATAATAATTTTATCTAATTCAGGGTGCAGTGTTGGTTCTCCCATAACATGGAGATAAACCTTTTCGGCAATTGGCGCGATTTGTTTAATTATCCGCGAAAAGTTTTCTGTACTCATTGTGTCAGGGTTTCTTTCAGTACCAGGGCAAAAAGAGCAATTTAAATTGCATATGTTTGTAATCTCGATATAAATCTGGCGGAATTTTGTTAATGACATTGCGGTTCTGCCGTTTCGCCGGATTAATAATGACCGGACTTTTTTTTAATTAGATAAACCATAAACGTTCAGAAGGTAAACTTGTGAACAACAAATCCAATAAGCTTATTTGCAAAAAAAGAAATATAATACTATCTTTACATTGTATTGATGTTTGCCGACAATGTAATTTAGTTGCCATGTTTGTAAATAATCTATATCTGTATAGTGTCGAAATCATTTGCTTAAATAAAAATAATGATAATAAATTGATAATATCCTGAAAAAAGAGTTAGAACTGTTTAGAATATCAAAGACTAAAAATGGAGCAATAGAATGAAAATTGTTAATTCGGCTCAAATGCAAGTGCTTGAACAACTGGCGATAAAAGAACATGACATTTCCGCATATAAATTAATGGAGAATGCGGGCATTGGTGCCGCGCAAGAAATACTTAACTTCATCAACAGTCTGGCACCGGAACATGCCAAAAGGATTGTATTTCTTGCAGGAAAAGGTAACAATGGCGGAGATGCCTATGCCACCGCCAGATTCCTGTCGCAAAATTTTTCGGGCGAAATTGTAATTTACTCTACTTGCAAAGTTAGTGAATTGAACGGAGATGCTGCTGTTCATGCTAAAAAAACTCCAGACCTGATTAAAATTATTAACAAGGGTGATTTGAAAAAAAATGATTTTTTGTCAGGAGACATTATTGTTGACGGACTGCTGGGAACCGGTATCAAGGGTGCGGTCAGAACGCCATATAATCAATGGATAGCAATGGTCAATAATGCAGAATTGCCTGTTATTGCTCTTGATTTGCCTTCCGGTTTGAATGCTGATACCGGAGAGGAAGAGGGGGAAAGCATTCTTGCGGACTTAACTCTGACGATGGGCTTGCCAAAAAAAGGATTATTTTGCAATCACGGGATTGTTCGTTCCGGCAGAATTAGAATTGTAGATATTGGGTTGCCGCCACATTTAGAGGGCGTAATTAATTTTGGTGAGAACGAAGAAGAAGTTGAAACCGTAGCGGATGCTGCTAAAATCCTGAAAAGATTGCCTATTGACTGCCATAAAAATTCCCGGGGGTCAATTTTAGTTATTGCCAGCAGCAGAACATATTCCGGTTCGGCATTGTTAGCTGCGGAATCTGCGCTTCGCGCCGGTTCCGGACTGGTCAGGCTTGCGGTGCCGGAAAATGTGGTATTGACAGGAAATTATCCGCAAGCTTTGATTGTAAAACGGGTAAAGGATAATGGATACGGTTTTTTTGCACAGCAATCTATTGTGGAATTAATGGATTTAGTGGAATGTTCCGATGCGATTGTTCTTGGTCCGGGGATCGGGCAGGATCACAGTCTGATTCCCTGCTTAAACTTTTTATGCAACCTGGACAAACCAATGGTTATCGATGCTGACGCATTGAATATTATATCACAAGTGCCGGAAATGTTGAAAGGCAAGGAATCAAATATTCTTACACCGCATCCTGGAGAAATGAAACGGTTGATGAATGCTTTTGAACTGAATGAATATATGAATCATCCCCGTGAGTTACAAGCAAAATTACTGGCGGAAGCCACAGATTGCACCATCGTTCTTAAAGGACATAGAACTGTTATTGCATCGCCGGATGGCAGGATAAGAATCAATATCACCGGAGGACAAATGTTGGCTACAGCCGGCAGCGGAGATTGTCTTTCCGGTATAATTGGCGCATTGCTTGCCGGAGACGAGGCTGATTATTTTGAAATTGCCGCCGGTGGCGTTTATCTCCATGGTGTTGCAGGAGAGTTGAGCAATTACGGAAACCGCGGTATGATTGCGGATGATTTGCCGTTGTTTTTACCGGCAGCCATGAAACAAATATCTCCGTTTGCGTAAAATATTTGCATAACTATCGGAATCAACGTTAAAAATTTATAATTAAAAAGGATTTGAAGATGAAAAAACTGTTAATATCAATTCTAACCATACTCTGCATGAATACAATTATCGCCGCTGACGGCTGGCTGACTAATTTTGAAGAAGCAAAAAAAGAGGCGGAATCATCAAAAAAATTGATTTTAGTAGATTTTTCCGGCTCTGACTGGTGTAAATTTTGTATTATGCTTGATCGTGAGGTATTTTCCACACCGGAATTTAAAAAATTTGCTGCGGAAAATCTGATTTTATTGTTGGTAGATTTTCCCCGGGCGAAGGGTCAGGCGGAAGATCTGCTCAAAAACAATCGCAAAATGGCGAAAAAATACAAAATAGAGGGATTCCCAACCGTTTTATTGCTAAATTACAATGGAGAAGAATTGGCGAGAACCGGTTACATGAAGGGTGGAGCTGACGCGTATGTTAAACATCTTAAAGATTTGCTGAAAAACATTGCCCAAAAGTAATCCTTGAAATGTTGCAACAGAATTTATTATTCTACCCATTTCTTTAATACGTTATCGGGCAAGACAAACTCAACAGGCGGCATGATGGTAAAAAAATTTAATTGGTTGATGTTCGTATTGATGTTTCTTGCCGGAGGAGCGGATTTATACGCTCAGCCGGCGTTTAAATGGGAATGTGAACGCAAAGGGAACTTACTCGAAGTCACCGTTAAAGTTTTGGAGTTTCACTATCTCTACTATGAACAAACCCAAATAGAAGTAAAAGACGCGTTTGGCAAATCCATCCCACCGTATTCCCTGCCGGTTGCAGTTACCCATTCCGACCCGTTTTCCGGAACTGTCAAAATTATTCCCGGCGGAACCTCGGCGTTATGGAGCTTCAAGCTTATTGGCAAACCGCCTTATTATGTAAACATAGATTTTCAAGGATGCAGAAGTCGGCATGAACAGCGACCGGCACTATGTTTTCCTCCCGGGAGTCAGGAATTCAAAGTCAGCGATTCGGCACAGGTCTTTCCTGTTTCATCGTTAAAATCCAGGGAAAATTTGCCTCGGATGACAAAATCGCTAGAGGCATTGCTTGCCAAATTCAATACCGAACGGGTGGCCGGAGGATATATGAACGCCACCGATTTTTCCCGGTTCCTTGATACAAATATTGAGAAAAAGGATTTATTCTCCGGAAAAAATATTTTTATCGTGATGCTTTTGATTTTAATTGGTGGAATCGGACTTAACCTTACTCCCTGCGTCTTGCCAATGATTCCAATTAATTTAGCAATTATTGGTGCAGGCAACGGTGCTGACAAAGCAAAAGCGAAAGGATTTCTGCTGGGTGGCTTCTATGGTCTTGGGATAGCTCTTGCTTATGGCACGATAGGTCTGGCGGCCGTTTTGAGCGGGGCGAAGTTTGGGGCGTTGAATTCCATGGCCTGGTTCAATTTTGCCGTTGCCGCGGTTTTTCTGATTTTAGGGCTGTCGCTGGCGGGTATTTTCAATATAGACGTTTCAAGATTTTTTGGTGGCGGCGGAAAAAATTTGCACAAAGGCAGGCTTTGGGGTGCTTTTTTGATGGGGATTATTGCAGCAGTACTGGCTGGCGCTTGCGTTGCCCCGGTGGTAATTGCCGTTATTGTCTATTCCACGGATTCTTATGCTTCCGGAGACAATGCCGGACTGCTGTTGCCTTTTCTGTTGGGCGCCGGTATGGCGCTACCGTGGCCTTTCGCCGGTGCCGGCATGGCGATTTTGCCTAAACCCGGAGCGTGGATGCAAAAAATTAAACTATTATTTGCCGTTGTTATTATTGCCGGGTCAGGGTGGTATGCTTATCAGGGTATTAATTTAATTGACTGGGAAAATAGCGAAACGAATGCCTATTCTCAGCTTCCGATGATGGAGACCGAGTTGAAAAAAGCGTTGTTTGAAAAGAAAACGGTTTTAATCGACTTTTGGGCATCATGGTGTAAAAGTTGCAAAGAAATGGATAACACCACATTTCAAGACCAGGGGATTCTTGCCAAAATGGAGAAGCTGTCAATCATAAAAATTGAGGTCGAAAACATGGAAGACCCGGAAATTAGACCACTTTTAGACTATTTTAAGGTAATAGGCTTACCTTCTTATGTCATTCTGACTCCGGCAGATTTAAGTAAAAAAACAACGACAGAAAGAACTGAAAAATGACAACAGAACAGGAAACGTGGGGTAAAGTGGAAGAAATTCTACAGGAGCAACGATTCGGAATTCTTGCGACCCGAATGGGCGAATATCCATATACCAGCGCGGTAGCGTTTGCCGTGCCGGAAAACGCGATGAAAATTTTATTTGCCACGCCGCGGGCAACCAGAAAATTTGCGAATTTAAAGCATCATCCGCAAGCATCAATTTTTATCAGTAACAATACTAATCTGGCCGAGGATATTACCCGGGCTATCGGTATCACGGCCATTGGCATTACAGAAGAAATGGCACGAAACCGGAAAAGTCAGAAATATTGTCAACTGTTTATCGCAAGGCATCCTTATCTGGAAGATTTTATTAATTCAGTTGATACTGCTATCTTTGTTTTGACAGTACAAAAATACCATGTCGTAAGAAATTTTCAGCAAGTATACGAATTTGAGCCGGGAACCGGCAACTCTCCGGAAAAGATATAATAATTATTGCCGGGTGGTGTTCTCGGGCGTTCTGAATATGATGTCCGCGCCTATTGAGTCTATTTTCTCCGGCGGGGTGTTGAGTTGAATTGAAAATGAATAAACGTCGCCCGGCGTGGCAAAATCCGCAGGAAAAATACCATTGCCGAATATTTTGCTGGCGTATTCAACTCCCGTTGTTGTTCTTACCTTGAAATTGATGTTGACATCAGCGCTGGTCTTTCGCTCCACTCGCACCGCGCATTGCAAAGAAACTTTGCCATTTTTCAGTTCGTCTTTGCAGCGCATTGAGAACGCTGGATTATTGGTTTCAATACTCTCCCCGCAATTCTGCCATTGAGATTCGGTCATCTTTTGCACCGGCGATTTTTCCGGGTTATTTTTGCCGCGGCAGAATAGCATAACGTGGCGGTAGCGGATTGAGTCATTAAAAATTATACCATAGTTGGGGTCGCGCAGAAAATTTTTTCTGGCGGCATCAGCGTAATTCATCGAAAGCGGATCGTCGAGATCCAGCATTACATATTCTCCCGGTGGAACGTGTTTATTATCAAAAAATGTAACCTTGTTCCGCAGCACAAAATAGCCCGCAAACCGGCAGTGCAAAACAGAGGTGATGTTTGCTCCCGGAGGAATTAATTTTTCCATTACTGCCCTTATCTCCGGCCCCGTTGCCGGGGAGGTTGTAATTTTTAGAACATCGTTTTTGCCATAGGGAATAAACCCGAAAAAATAATTGCATAAAAAGGTAAAAACTAATATTCCGGTCAAGGTTGCAGTAGAACGATTTAATAAAGAATGTTTGGATGAAAATCCCCAGAGAAGCCAGCGATGCAATATAAAAATTTTGCCCTGCTCAATGTCCCTTAACGCCAAAACTGCGGCGACAAAGTTTAGCGCCACAAACTCAGTTTGATAATGAATGCCGATGTTTTGAAGCTGATCGGTCTCCTGTAGACAAACTGCGCCAAGCATTACCATTCCCGGCAGTAACAATAGCGGACGACATAACGCCAGCAGTCCCAGCGGCAGCAGGAGCATCGAAAAAAAATAAAAATTGCACGGCCGGAAAAACGCATGAAAAACGGCTGAGGGTTTTAGAAACGGCGACAATAATACCGAGGTCATTGACCCCCCTAAATTGATGAAACGTGAAGCGTATTCATACTCATCTTGAAACGCCATCAACGGCATAACCAACTTGATGACGATGAGTAAATATGCCAGACTGAACAGGAAAAAAAACGTTCCCCATCTCCTCTGACCGGTAATGAATATTATCACACTCATTCCCAGCCAGAAGATTGGCACGGTTTCTTTAATTGTCAGAGAAATTAAAAAGATAACGGTTGCCAGCTTATAACGTTTTTCCTCCCATAACCAGCAAAACAGAAAAAGCAGCGGGAAAATGGTGTAAATATCGTGAAAACCGTAAAAGATGGTCATGATCATATTCGAGAGGGACGAATAAAACAGTACTGCAATCGCCAGGACTAATGCTGCCCCAGAATTGATTTTCAGCCGGCGCGCAAAAAGATAAATAAAAATCCCGCCGGAAAAAATCAATAGCGAGTTTAGTAGAAAAAATGCTTCTTCGGAACGAAACAACCAGACGTATGGCGACAATAATAGAATTACTCCGGGAATAAAGTGAATTCCGAGAAAAGACCGCCCGGCTTCGTCAGAATAAAACCATTTTCCTCTGAGCGTATTGTCAATAATATTTAAATAAACCCCCCAATCATGGTAATCCAGATAAAGCACATCTCTTGCCGCAAGTTGCAGCCAGGTGTAATAACATACCAGCAGTGCGGAAACGGTGGAAATAATGACAATATTATAGCGGGAGCATAGTTTTATTTCCCAGGCCGGCATTCCCGGCCAGATTGACGCAATGCGAAAAACCGAGAGCCCGACACCGAGCACAAACAGGCAGGAAGTGTAAACACCAAGCGGTAGTACAATCGAGGGACAAAGTATCAGTAACGGCAGGAGCGCTTTGTTAAAATCCCAGGCGGTTTGCCAGCTTTTATATTCTATTGCTTTACGGTTGAACAAATTAAGGCAGGCACAAGTGAATCCGGCAATGCACGGGATAATAACAAAAGGTGAAACCGTAAGCTCCGGAGCAGGAAGCGTTTTATATATAACCAGTCTGAGTTCATACAGCACAAAAACGTTGATATAAAACGAAGCCCCGAAAACCAGTCCCAGAAACAACGTCAATAAATACTGCGCCGGTGTTAACAAGAGCATCTTTTTCAAATTCATATCGTCCTGAATAGTTTAATCATCCTTGTGCTGCGCACAATGTAATAAATCCTTTGCAAAAAATGACCATGATTTTCAATGCAACTATTGGTTTGCGGGGGTCTGTGTTTCACCGTAATATAACTTCAATCTTTTGACATCGCAATCAAATTTGCGCGGAATAAAACATATATTTGGGTTGCGCCGCAACGACAGCGGATATAAAATATGATTAACAGAACACCCGCTCTTTGTTGCAGATATGAATAGCAGATGTCGAAAAAAGGCTTGCAACGTGGTTTCAAACGTGATACTTTAATGGAACATAAAAAATCACCAAAACATACGGATTGGTTGATGATTGAGTGACGGTATATTTACCAAAGAGTCGTAACTATGGATAAGAATCGTAGAATATTGATTGTTGATGACCAGGAGGATTTGCGGGAACAACTGGCAAATTTGCTCGTCCAGTCAGGAAAAAAAAGCCCAACCTCGGCGTTAGTCGGCAGTATGCGGGCAAGACTGATGGGCATTGTCCCGGAAGTTGAAGAACCGAAAAACGACAAACCGACTTATGACATTGATACTACCGGACGAGGCGAAGAGGCCTTTGAAATGGTCAGAGCAGCGCTCGAAAACCATGCCCCTTATGCCGCAATGTTTATCGATATGCGCATGCCCCCCGGTTGGGACGGCCTCAAAACGACACAAAAAATCCGGGAAATTGATAAAAACATTGAAATAGTTATCATGACGGCTTATGCCGACCATAAACAGGATGAAATAGCCTCGGCAGTCGGCAGTCCGGGAAAATTGCTCTATATCAAAAAACCGTTTCAGCCGGAAGAAATTTTCCAGATGGCCTTAGCCTTGACCTCAAAATGGAATACCGAAGAACAGGACCGGCGACAGAAAAAATGGCTGGAAACATTAGTCAGGAGCATCCGCAAGGTCAAGCTGTGCAATGATTTAAAGAACCTTCACCTCGGTATTCTTGATGCGCTTTGTTCTTACACCGAAACCAGTCGCGGATTTATTGCCAACTGGGATGAATCAACCAAGACGTGGAAAATAGAGGAATCCCGGGAGCTAACGCCAGAAGAAACGGGTGAATTAATCAAGTCGCACTCCCGTCAGCTCAGAGAATGTAACACCATTCAGAAAGTTGCCGGCTGGTATTTTATTCCCGTAAAGAGTGATTCAACCGATGCCATCGTTGTTCTCTCTCAGGTCAAAACCTATAATGATACTGAATGGCATAAGTTACTGAATATTCTTGTCATGACCATTAATGAAACCTGTGAAAGCATTGCCTGCCAGCCCAAAGTAAACGGAATGAACTTTGATCCGGAAAAATTGCAACAGGCTGCGGTTGCCCTGAAACAAGCCAGCGAAGGCTTTTTGGCCAAACATCAAAACAATCCTGAACTTAAAGTTTTGTTAGAAAAATCACGCGATCTGCTGAATGTGTTTAAAAGTTAGTAGAAAAGTTTGTTGTGCATTAATCGCTTTTTTCGCTACAATATAGAAAAAAAGCGGCAATGGCGACAAAAAAATATAAGGTAAGCTTATGACGAAAATAGAAAAGAGAATGACGGTTTGCGATTTTCGCAAGATGAAACATTCCGGCGAGAAAATTGTCATGTTGACTGCTTACGATGCGCCTACCGCAAAACTTGCCACCGCCAGCGGAGTTCATATTTTGCTCGTTGGTGACTCGATGGCGAATACAGTCCTTGGTTATCGGAATACCCTTCCATTAACGATGGAACAGTCTTTGCACCATTGTGCCGCTGTCCGGCGTGGCAGTCCTGAGGCATTTATTGTTGGAGATATGCCGTTCATGTCGTATCAGACTGAGGTTAATGATGCCGTTTATAATGCCGCCAGATATATCAAGGAATGCGATATGGATGGTATAAAAATAGAAGGCGGCGCCTCTTATGCCGCGTTAATTGAAAAAATGACTTCTGTCGGTATTCCGGTAATGGGACACATCGGATTACTGCCACAGAAAGTGCTTGCTTTGGGCGGATATAAAATTGTCGGTAAAAACCGGCAGGAAGCCGATCGCTTGATAAATGATGCTAAATTGCTTGAATCGGCAGGAGTTTTTTCCATTGTGCTGGAAGGGATTATCCCTGAAATTGCCGCAGAAATTACTGATGCGATTTCGGTACCTACGCTTGGAATTGGCGCCGGAGCTGATTGTGATGGACAAGTTCAAGTTGTAACAGACCTGCTCGGAATTGGCATGGACTCAATGCCTAAACATGCAAAATGTTACGCCGAACTTGACAAGATTATTGGTCAGGCATTTGCTCAATATGTCTCAGATGTAACCAGTGGAAAATTTCCACCTGCGGGTAAATAGATACCGGCAATCTTAATCTCCCGCAATTTGCCGTCACAAGAAGAACGGTGAATTAAATATTTTTTTCCACGATGACTGCCGCCAGACATAACAAACCCGTTGTTTCAGCCGTCATATTGACAGAAGCAATTTCCTTTTGCGCTGCAGGATTATTCCATACACACAAAAACAGACCGTATTCTTTCAGCGCGTCATCAGAAAAAGTAATATCAGGCGCTATACCGCCGGGAACGGCGGGCATATACCAGTCCCGGATATTTTTATTGTTCTCCAGATTTATAACTGCTCCAGAACCGTCTTTGAATGTAATGTTAATCGTTCCCAATACCGGAGTTCCATTCTTTTGAATATGCATCGCGCCAACTAAAAAAGCAATTTTAGAATAATACCCGGAAATCGGCAGGTTGATATTTTTCCCCGTGATTCCATTCCATCCGTTGTTTCCGGACAAAACTATCGGGAGTTGGCTTACATTCACTGTTGCGCCGGCAATAGTCTGCTTGCCGCCTATCCGTGAAATCATATTCTGCAAATCAATTTCTTTTTTATCCGCTTTAAAATTTAATTGACGGCTCACGTTCTCAATTTTGATATTTTCAGTCACGTCATTGTTTAGCGGCGGGGCTTTAAATAACTCAACATCATCGCAGAGTATAGAACCATCCGTCACGCCAATATAAAATTTGACGACTCCTTCCGGACGGTTTTTAAGCTCAAATTCGGCAGTATACTTCGTGTATTTCCCGGCAGAAACGGCGGCAAACTTTTTGGAAACATATATCTTTGCAATCAAGTCAGACATGGAAAAAGTGGCGGTTGACGCTTTATCACCAGCGCTTTTCAACCATGCAGAAAAGATGTATTTGCCGGGAACGAGCGCCCTGGCTTCGAGCGAAATTGAAACTCGCTTTCCGGCCGAAGAGGAAAGCTTAACGGCATATTTACCGGAATGTGCGTCATTGTCGGGAAGAATTTCTCCGCCGTCTTTTTTGTTGATTTGCCAGTCACAAATGATAAGTCCTTTAATGCCACCCATAGAATCGCCGGAAACATTTTCGAATCCAGGGTTACTGACTATTGTTGCAACCGTCATTTTTACGTCAACTATTTTCAGCGGCGTTTTGCTGACGATGAAGACAATGTTGCCCTTTGGCAGAATAGTTTTTTCGCCACTACGGACAAGGGGGATGTTACGCCCCAGAATGTCCTCGGCACGGATAATATCTCCCGATAAATGTAATTCCGTTTGTGTATCGGTTTTGCCAATCGCGGTGAAATAATTACCATCGGTCCGCCTGAAACTGTGTTTTACGTCAAAATCGCGTATTTTTGCATCAGGTAGCGTTCCGGTAAACGATTCGCATTTCCGCAGATTATTTTGCACGGTTGCCAAAGTTAATAACACCATTTCCGGAGAACAAGTGTAGCGGTTGGCAAAGTCTGATCCAAAATTAAAGTATTTTTCATATTGCTTTTCGATAAACCAGAACTGGATTGCCGCCGTCATGTCACACCGTTTTTTCATGTCAGAAATCATAAACCAGCCCTGTTCAGTCTGCCAGAATGGCATATCCGGAGCAACCGCCGAACACGCTTTCCGCAACTTATCAACTCCAACCAGTGCCTGATACGAATGGAGACTGAAAATATCAACATATTTTGTCGCGCCCATCTTTATAAGATCGTAAGGCATATTCACGTCACTGGAACCGACAGTGCTGAAACCGCTAATCAGTATTTTACAGTCCGGATCAGCTTTTTTGGCAGCATTCCATGCCGCCTTAAGGAGTTCAAAATAGTCTTGAGTAGTGCCGGAGAACGAGCCTGTGCTGGCTGGTGGGTGAAAGTCCACTTCATTATAAATTTCCCAGTATTTTACCTTTCCCTTGTATCTTGAAACGACGTTATAAACGTAATTTCCCCATTCCTCCACATTACGAGGTTTCCAGCGCCCGCACATATGAGAAAGCGGGTGAGGATTGTTCTTATATTGCGGATTTTCTGCCGCCCACAACGGCGGATTGCCGAGAAGACCGAGAATATTCACCCCGTGTCTAGTTGCATTTTCGACCGCGTTGTCGGCTTTGGTATAGTCAAAAACACCCTTTTGCGGTTCAATATTGTACCAGAGGAAATATCTTGCTCCTTCCCAGGCACGGCTCCAGAGAATGCCGATTTTTTGCAACGCTTCGGGCTTTTCCAGCAGATGATGCCCCATATAACCGGCAAATTTGCCGTCTTTGATATTTTCTTCATTCGCCGGATAAATCATATAGGTGCTCTTCCATACCGCCGTCTGTCCCTTCGGGTCCGTTATTGAGATATTTAGATTGTAAAACCCGGTATCCAGAACCGGCAATTGCAACGTTTGTTCAGCAAAAGCGTGACTTAAAGATAAGGTTTTGTCAGTACTGATGGAACGCGGGTCGCCACCGTCAGAATTTACGGTTTCAACTTTAACTTTATAAGTTACCGGGGAAGGTGAAAGATTGAGTCCTACCAGTGTTATTTCCCCATTTTTTCCTGCCGGGGACATTGCGCTTTCGAGCCTCCATACCGGCATTAAGGCGGAAAAATCTTTCCCGGTGTAATTCGAAGAAAAGTATTTCCCGATTTTGCCTTTTTGTAACAAAAACGATGTATCGGTATCCGGGACAAACGGTTTTTCAGGATCCGCATTAAGTTTTTCTGCCGGTAGTTGCACGGTTGAAATTTTGGCCGCCTGAATGTTGAAGGGAGAATCAATTCCCAGTCTGAACAGTGCCGGAATTGGACTGAGCATATCATTTTTAGGATAATTGCCCTTGGCAAAGATTTTGCCGTTAAGGTAAATCAGCAGTCCGGCGTTGCCCCAGCTCAGAGCAACGTTGACCGGAATCCCGGTCTTAATAAAGTCCTGATTCTTGCCGTTTGCATAATAGGTTTTTCCACCAATGCGAACCAGTGCAGTAAATCCAGTGATTCCGTCCGAACCGGCGGGAGTGTAGAGTGCCATTAAATTATTTCCTTTGATCGGTTGACCAGGAGTGATGGCAAAAACCGCGTAAGTCTCATTTTGAAACTCTGAACCGGGACGAGTGGGCAACGCGGTCGCTTCAATCGTACCCTGTTCCGGGTTAATTATTCCCGGGGTATAAAACTCTGCATCGTTACCGGATTCCGGTACGGTTCCGCTGATTGGAGCAGCATTTACAGAGACGGAGAATAACACTACGGCAATACCAAGCGCTGATAATTTTTTCATCAAAACCTCCATGTAATAAATCAGTGGCAGTAAACTAGAAAAACATCGCGTAAAATTACAATTTTGCAAGCCATTCTTATGCATAATAATTAATTATGTTGACATATTATAACTTTTTCTTATACTCTTTACAATGGAAAAAAATCCTATTGACTTGTCAATTAATCTCAAATGAAAGACAATTGAACAAAGAATTAATTATTTTTCCGCTTCACTCGTTAAAACCGCCCGGTTGCGGAATTGTCCCGGAGGTATTCCAACTTTTTTGCGAAAGACTTTATTGAAATAGTATTCGTCATTAAACCCTACCTTAACGGCGATGGATGCAACTGTGTCGGCTGTTCCTGTTAACAGCGTCTGTGCCCGGCGGATTCGCTCTTCTTGCAGCAAATTAACCAGACCGCATTTGAAGTTTTCCTGCAACAAACGGCTGGTGCTTGATCGCGATAGACCGAGGTAGGCGGAGAGCTCATTAATGCCAACCGGGTCGGTTGCATGCTGCCGGATAAACGCGCGGATTAAACTGTCACGCGTTAAATCCGGCGAGGGAGAATATTCTAACGCTTCAAGACGTCGTACGATTCCATCAACAACAAGTCGCAACACGATCAGCAAATGTTCGCCGGTACTGTCATTCCATTCCGGCAATGCCGCAAATGCGGAATAAAATACCCGTGGCAGATGTTGTGGCGCAACCGAATCTTTTCGCCGCCATGAACCGGCATAAAAAATTCCGAGTAACTCTTCTCCGCGGCGGATTGGAATTACAATCTCTGTAATACCTTTCCAGCAGGTTTCGAAAAAGCCGCCGGAATTATGATCACATTTATCTTTCATCGCGTAGCGGCAGTGTTCAATGCACTGATGGCTAAAACCAATATTGCATACCGGATTTTTTTGATGCGTTTGGCGGGCGAGTGGAAATAACACCATTCCCGCCGGTGTATGAAATGAACCCTGATTGTCAATAACCGTAACACTTATGCCGAGCATAAGTTCTGTCATCGCAATCGCGTCTTCAACAATCGCAGAATTAAGATTCATAGTAATATTTTTGTGTAATAATCCATTATTTGAGATAAATATACAATAATCTAGTATATTTTTCCATTGTAAGACTTGGAAAAAAGATATATTTTGTAGATAACATAAAAACCTGATATAAAAATTCAGGAATTTTGTCTGAGTAGAAAATATTGCTGCCGGTATAAGATAAAACGCCGGAGATAATAACATTAAGGAGCATCGGGTTATGAAGTCATTAAAAACTGGTTATTTGGAAATGCTGCAAAAATGGACAAAATCTTTGTCAGAGTCATTATATTTCCCGCCAAATCGTAAAGATATTGCCTGTTGCGGAACCGGTGATCACGGCCACTGGTCGCAACAAACAAACACTACCACTTTTGCGGCAATTGCCGTGCTTGCCGCGGCGCCGGAACTCGATGAAGCGGCAATAGGAATGTCTCGTAGCCAGTTGTTGGAATATGCCCTTAAGTTGATGCGTTTCTCATTGCGTACCCACTTGGCTGGCACAGAAAAGGCGCTTGATGGACAGTCCTGGGGGCTTACCTGGATCAGCCCGTTGTGCATTGAACGTATGATGCATGGCATTGAAGCGATAAACGAACATCTTACGCCTGAAGACCACGAATCACTAAAAAAAGTTTTACTGGCTGAAAGCGACTGGCATTTGGACCACTATGAAATTGTCGCTGAAATTGATGGAACCCAAGGCAAAAACAAGCCGGAAAGCAATATTTGGAATGGTTGCGTGCTTTTTCGTACCGCTATGATGTATCCGGATGCTCCACGCCGGAAAGAATACCTGGAGAAGGCGAATGGTTTCCTGCTTAATGGTATTTCGATTCCTGCTGATGCCACAGACATGACGATGATAGACGGAAAACCCGTCAAAGATTGGCATGTCGGGCCGAGTTTCACCGAAAACTTCGGTTTGCACCACCACGGCTACCTTAATGTTGGCTATATGGTAATTTGCATGTCCAATATCGCGATGTTGCATTTCAGTTGCAAAAGCCGAGGGCTTACCGCGCCTGATGCCCTCTATCATCATGTGCCCGAACTGTGGCGATTAATAAAACTTTGCACCTTCAGCGATGGCAGATTGTGGCGAATTGGCGGGGATACCCGGTTACGCTATTGTTATTGTCAGGATTATGCCATCCCAATGTGGTTGCTGATGAAAGACAAGTACGGCGAAGATATTGCTGAAATGGAAGAAGGCTGGTTGAAACAAGTCGCCAGAGAACAGGATGGCAATGCGGATGGTTCGTTCCTCGGCACTCGTCTAGCGGAATTTAATGATAAATCACCACTGTATTACCATCGTCTTGAAGGCGATCGGGCGGTAACATTGTCTATGGCAGCTTATTGGCGGTCAAAATATAATGATTTCGCCTCCGCTCCGAAAACGGTCACATCACCCGCATGTGGCGGCTGGTATGATTCTTTTCATGGCGCAATGCTCGAAAAAGGACCGCGGCGTGCCGCGTCATGGGTATGGGAAGCCGCGCTCCGCCCCGCCGGAACATGCATTCCGTCCAACGCTTCTGATTTAGCAGAGTGGAGCTGGAACATGGTTGGTGAAATTATAGGTCTGGGGCTTGTTAATTATGCCACGGTAAAAGAGCATCTGGATGGAACATTCCCAGGCGGTTTTAGAACCGCCGGCCGGTTGACCTGGCATTCAGATTCCCATCTGGCAGAAGGTCAGGAAAATGAAATAACCGCAATTGAAGATGTCGCCGCTTTTGCCCTACCTGACGATGCCACCATGGTCGTTTTCCAGCGCGCCAAAGCAGAAAATCTGACATGGCTGAAAAGCGTAAAAGGACTTTATTACAATGTTCCCAACGACCTTTATAACGGCTATGTCAGAAATTACAGTTGCGATGGCAAAGATATGTCCGTAAAAGGCGGTGTCCATCAAAATCAGGAAAAAATTGCCATTCGTGGAAATGACGTGACCGTTGACCATAAGCTGACTATTTCAGGAATTTATGGCATTAACGGATTGTCGCTTCATCGTCCAGGTTGCCGCCAGGTTGAATACTTCGGCAAAAACTATGGACGTGCCGGCAGAAATTTGTATTGCGATCAAATCTGCCATCCCGATACTGGAAAACAGGCTTGCCATCCCGATACCGTCTTATTTGATCAGGGATTTGCGGTCAGAACAGGCGGAAATAAAGTCGAAGCAAAATCACTGAGAACGGGAAATGACGACCTGAAAGCCGTCAAAATCAAGGGAGATGACGGAATTACCTACGTTTTGGCGGTGAACTTTGGTATTTCGGAGATTTCAAATATTAAGTGTCCCGGACTTGAGTCAATAACACTTGCGCCGCTGGAAACAATATTGATAAAACAACCGTAGTTCAAAGAAAGTGTTTATTTTGCCGTTGTTTTCATCAATATTGACCCACCCGCTCTAAGGATTTCTCGCAGTTCGGAATAATCTATCGCGGCAACGGGCAGATTGTGTCGGACTGCTAATGCCGCAGCTGTTCCTGCCGCCTCGCCCATCTGGTTGCAATTGACCATAACACGAACGCCGCCAAAAGCTTCACGGTCGGCATCGAGCAGTCGTCCGGCTACCAGTAGATTTTCGGCTTCCCGCGGTACCAGACACCGGTAGGGAATCTGGTAATAGGCGGCAAAATCACTGTTTTCCGGGCGCCAGCGTTGCCATACTTTGCCGCCGTCAGGTTTTATTACCTCCTCGCGTCCGTCAAGATAGTACAGAATCGTGCCTTCTGCGCTATGAATGTCCACCGGGTAAGTGCCGTAACCAATAGTGTCCGGAAAAGACGTTCCGTTGAGAAGTTCGGCGCCGGTAAGACGGTGAATGCATTCTGCATGCCAGGTCTCGCGCACTCCGATGGCATGTGGCAGGGCAATGATGTGGAGCGGGGTGTCGGGATATATTTCTTTTGCCATTGCAGTGTATGCCCGTTGTAACCGCCGACCTTCGACTATGGCGGCGGTCAGTTGGTCAGCATCAGAGGCATCAATATTATTCAATCGCGGCCCGAAGACATTGCGGATTCCTTCATCGCCGGGATAATCAAAAAACCATGGGGTATTATTCCCGGCAGGGAATCCGTATTTTGGCGCCAGATGGCGGATATCATCCCAGAAACTGGCATCGGGATAGCGGGTATTGAGTTCGGGCATACCCGCTACCAGTGCATTCATATTTACCGGTTGAAGTACTGGCGCTTTCCATGTGGCAAAGCCGGAATGGCGCAACAAATCGCCGTCGCCGGAGGCATCAATAAAAACTCGGGCAGTTATGGCACGGCGACCGGACTTGTCTTCAATAACCGCAGCGGTGATATGATTTCTATCGCGTACCGCGGATGCCAGTCTGGCACAGAGAAACAGCCTGATATTGTGCTCACAAACGAGTGCGTCAAGTTCAAGCGCGAGTTCGGCGCTGTTGAATTTGAATTGTCCGCGATGGACAGGTGTGATTTCTCTTAACGCTCCCCTGGAGCGGAGCCGGTTCACCATTTCAATCGTGAGTCCGCCAATAATTTGTTCTTGTTGATGAGCATCGCGGACAGAATGCCATTCATTGACTTGCCCTGCGGTGGCGCTGCCGCCGAGGATTGCATTTTGTTCAACAATTGCGACGGAAAGACCGAGGCGTGCCGCCCTGACCGCGGCAAAAACGCCAGTGCAACTGCCGCCGATTATGCAAAGATCAGCGTCGAACGCCACAGGAGTCTGTCTAGCCGGTTCTGCAATGTATAACATCTAATCATCCTTGTTTTAGAGTGAGCTTGTTGCTATTATCAGACCCGTCTGTCCTATCTAGCCTGATACAATAGGTCCTATGGGTCCACTAGGTCCTATATGTCCTCTAGGTCTCGAGTGTCCGGCGAATCTCGCCATTCTCTGAAATGCAGGACCTATCAGCTGTCTGCCATGAAACTATAGGTATATGTCCCATGGGTCCTCTAGGTCTTGAGGGTTTGGCGAATCTCGCCATTCTCTGAAATGCAGGACCTATCAGACCTATCAGACCTATCAGACCTATCAGACCTATCAGACCTATCAG
>CAYMSF010000025.1:41228-56595 GCA_964392985.1 uncultured Victivallaceae bacterium
CTATCAGACCTATCAGACCTATCAGACCTATCAGACCTATCAGACCTATCAGACCTATCAGACCGTTGCGAGCTTTGCTCGACTAACTGTTGATTTCTGACCTGGATGCGAGCTTTGCTCATGCGTTCACGCAGGCCACCGTCTTTCAGAAAATCCTGCTCAAGTCGCTTAATCTGGCGACTGAGAAGATAATTTGCCTGATGAATCAGGCAAACCGCAATGTTTGCCACTACGTCGGCAGGTCTGGTATCTGCGAAATCTTTAATTTTCGCGGTATTGTCTGCGGTGTGGCGCAGACCACGGACATAGACGGCCTCTTTTGAATCCTTTTCCCATAATGCATGATTTCTGGTTCTGAGGAAATCTCTGTAATCTTCCAATAGTTCTTCAAGGCTTGCTCTGGCGACATTGATGAGCTTTATTTCAGTTTCCTTCGAAGTACCTGAGGCCATAACGCCTTCAATTATATTCTGTTTGCCGGAACGCGCCGCTTGTACCATCTGGTCAATGGTGCGCTCGCCCTTTTTTAGAAACTTTTGGCAGAAAGCGAATGTCACATCATAAATAATCTCTGACTTCTGGTAAGACAACAGTTCCTTATAGTTTCCATGCACTGGAATAAACCCGTTTATCATATCATTCTCCGGGAGGTTGCCAATATTTCCACGCTCTCCTCAGCAAGCGTTTTCGTCCCGTTGTCATCAATAGACTTGAGGAATAAAATCCAAAAAGTTTGTTCAAACATGCTTAATCATTGTTCCTTTCCGGTAACCGTAACTTACTCACGGGTATTTTGCGCACCCCTCATAGAGTATAATCTTAACATAACACTTACCGGAAAATTAAGCAAGAATGTATCACCATTTTCAAAAAATAAAACCGGGTTCTAAGGCAACCCGCCACATCTAAAATAAAAATGGCCGGAGCAATTTCTTGCTACCGGCCGGGGGATGGGGGGCGGATTAATTTACCGGATTAGTACCATCAGTGGTAATTTTCGGTTTAGGCGCCGCACCGGAACCCTGGAAAGAATATACACGTTTTCCCCAGAGGAAGTTCTGCGGATCAAGTGTTTCTGACAGGGTCTTATGATCAGCATGACCATCGGCGAAAAGATAATTGGCGCGATCTGAATGTCTGTCCCATTCAGTGTAGTTCAGACGGATGTTACTGGCAGCCGGCGCATTTTTCGCCGCAATTGCATCAGCAACCGTATTTGCCACCGGCGTGATCGTGGCAGCATTGGCTTCTGAGTCATAAGCTGTTCCAGAAGCGCCATTCCCGATGCCGGAGGTCGGACGGTGGGATTTTACCGCAGTTCCGCCGCTACCGGATGTGCCGGTAATTCTGTCCTGATTTTCAGTGTATTCCGCCATCAGAATCTCACTGGAAGGACGAATCAACTCGCTATCCTTGGTCAACTTCAAATGTGACAATGCCGAGTATTTCTTCCGGGGCATAATCACTTCATTCGGAGTGTAACTCATACGCGGTGCCTGAAAATCGCCAACTGCAGCCTGAGCAACCTGTCCTGCCGGCGGGGATACCGGTTCATTGTAGCCGTTGACTGTTGAAAAACAGGTTGGTGCCCAGCCGCCATTCCTCATGGAAGGACAGACAAATGCTTTGTTGGCTTTGACGTACGTGCGGATCATGCCGGACCAGTGCATGTAACCGGCTGCAGATGTTGCGTCATTGACATAGTAATATGTCGACGGGAACAGTCCGCGGTTATCATCCTTGTACATCATCAACCCGGTGCCAATCTGTTTCTCATTGCTCAAACAGTTTGAGGCACGCCCTTTTTCTCTGGCGCCGTTCAGTGCCGGCAGCAACATGCCTGCCAGGATTGCGATGATAGCTATCACTACCAACAATTCGATCAATGTGAATCCCGATTTACGCTCTTTCATACTCATCTCCTTTTGTTTGTTGTTTTGAGTTGCACGTTCTTTCGGTTTCGATACTGCATATTATACACTAAGTCGTGAGCAGAAACAATAGCCCTAACCAATTGCTAACATCAAGAAAACAATGCTAACAATTCACTAATAATCTCCGCCTCAAAACAAAATAAGGCCTCCTGTTGATTTACATGAGACCTTATTAATTTTAACATGAAAACTGTTGTCGCGGCAAAACTGTATATGCCGTAGAACAACTTGAGAACTATTATAGTTCTTCTTTAATATCCCAACGGGCAAAACGTTTCACTTTAAGATTTGGTTTCAGTTTGGTAACTGAAGTTTTATCATCTTTGATCCACGGTTGATTGACCAGGCATACTTCTGAAAACCATTTATTGATTTTGCCGTCAACAATTTTATCGACGATATTCGCCGGTTTGCCGAGGACCTGTGCGGCAGCGATTTCGCGCTCTTTGACCATAATATCAGCCGGAATGCAATGTTGGCAGATATAGGCGGGATTGAACGCAGCGATATGCATACATAAATCGTTTAAGAAATCATCATCTGCGCCTTCGCCTTCAACTTCAACCATAACACCGATTCTGCCGCCACCATGGAGGTAGGCAGCGATTTTTCCGGCAGTTTCCCATTTTGCGACGCGGCGGATTTGCATATTTTCGCCAATAGTGGCAATCATGCTGACGAGACTGTCTTTTTCCTTCTCCTGAACTTTTTCAGAAACGTCACCATTGCCATCTACGCCCATTGCGCTTTCGATAATGGCATTGACAAAATTAATGAATTTTTCATTAGTTGAAACAAAATCGGTTTCGCAAAGCACTTCAACGAGAACGCCTTTGCCGTTTTTAATTGACGCGGTAATTTTGCCTTCTTTAGTAGTACGGCCGGATTTTTTCTCAGCCTTGGCAATACCGGATTTGCGTAAAATATCAACAGCCTTGGACATATCGCCATCGGCTTCTACCATCGCGCGTTTACAATCCATCATGCCGGCGCCGGTCTTATCGCGTAAATCCTTAACCATTTCAGCAGTTATAGCAGCCATTTCAGATTTCTCCTTATATTCTAAATTACTTATCCTGAGCTTCTACCGGTTTTTCAGCCGCGGCAGCGTCGGAAGCTTCTGATTTTTTAGTTCTTCTCGGAGCCGGGGTGCCATCGCCGGTTTTACGTGCAGCCGGTTTTCTTTTTACCGGTGCTTTGTCTGCAGCTTTTTCGCCTTCGGCTGAAACAGCTTCTGTGGCGGGGGCAGCTTTAGCGGCCTCTTCAGCATCAGCTTTTGCCTGTGCTTTTTGGGCTTTTTCTTCGACAACACGTTTATGATAGAGTTCTTCGGCCACGACAATGGAGTCAACCAGTAAGTCCATGATTATTTTGATAGATTTTACGGCATCGTCATTGGCGGCGATAGGGTAGTTAATCGGGGTCGGGTCAGTGTTGGTATCAACAATCGCAACAATCGGAATATTTAATTTTTTAGCTTCATCTACTGCTATTTTATCATCATAAACATCCACCAGCACCATTACAGCGGGAAGATTTTTCATTTCCGCGATACCGTCAAGATTGCGGTGGAGTTTTTCGCAGTTGCGTGCCATTTTTGACAACTCTTTCTTCTTCATTCCAGAAGTTTCCGCCGCTGCGATGGTAACATCCATTTCGCGCATTTTGGAAATGCTTTTGCGAATGGTCTGGTTATTGGTAAGGCATCCGCCCATCCATCTTTCAGAAACGTAAAACATACGAGTTTTCTCTGCTGCTTCTTTGATGATTTGCTGTGCCTGACGTTTGGTTCCGACGAACAAAACAGTTCCGCCATCCGCAACAGTTCTTTGCAGAAAATTGCAGGCATCGGAAATTTGATGCATTGTTTTAGTCAAGTTGATGATGGAAATACCATTCTTGGCACCGTAAACATACGGCTTCATTTTGGGATTCCAGCGTTTGGTTTGATGACCGAAGTGTACTCCGGCTTCGAGCAGGTCGGTGATTTTGACTTTTTGCATTGTCATTTCCTTTTGCAGTTTGGCGAAACCTTTTGCCCGGTTATTGCCGCATTTTGCGACATATCTTTATACCGGAAAGGATTCTTTTGTTAAATTGTAGCCTTGGATTCCACCATGAATCCAAAGTCTCTTTCCCTGAAAAATTGAATCAGGGAAGATTAATATAGCATACTATTGCTTTGCGGCAAGATTTAATTTGCAATTTTCAGCTAAAATTTGGCGGGGTTTCCGGGGTTAAGACAACAACCGCGAAAAATGAGCAGAAACAAACCGCGAAAATACGGTATTTACTCTTTTTGACTGCGGCAGTAGTTGATATAATCCATACAATATTCGTCCTGTCCGGAAATGACGTTGGCGGCAGCGAGGGCGAGGCGTATTTTTGCATTGGTTATGTCCAGAATGGCCGCATCCAGACCATTGCAAACGGCAGCAGCCAGAAACGCCGCGTTGATATTCATCCTTTCCGGCAGTCCGAATGAAACATTGGAAAGACCGCAGGCAATATGGACTTCAGGAAAACTGTTACGGTAAAGTCTGATTGTCTGAATAGTGATGCTTGCCGCCGCACTGTCAGAAACAACCGTCTCAACCAGCGGGTCGAGATATATGTTGTTATCGGCGATGCCGTTGTTCCTCAACAATTCAACAAGTTTTCCCGCCAGTTCCAGCCTTAGTTCCGGACTTTTTGGAATTCCGTTTTCGTCAATCGGCAGGGCAACGATTCCGGTGTGATATTTTGTCACCAGCGGCAGCATCCGCTGCAACCGTTTGGGTTCAAGGGTGATTGAATTGATAATCGCCCCGGGAACGTTATCATGTGCCATTCCGGCTTCAATAGCATCCGGATTCGGTGAATCAATCATCAATTTTATATTGGTAACGCTTCTTACCGCATCAATCATCCATGCTAACTTTTCACATTCATCATTAACAAAAACCCCGGCATTCACGTCAAGATAATCGGCGCCGGCATTGACCTGGTCAAGCGCAATCTGTTTTATCAGTTCAGCATCGCCATCTTCAACAGCTTTTTTTATGCGCGGAATGGAACTATTGAGTTTTTCAGCTATTACTATCATAGAATGTATTCCTTATAGCTTCTGTTATTTTACAAGTTAAATCTATTTTTCGCAACGGTGTCATTATATAGTAGCCGTCAACAAATCCGGCGATTTTTGCGGCGATATCAAGACATAGTTTGAATGCCACAGCTTCAGACTCTTCGCGATTCTTTCCTTCATATTCAGCAATGACAGCTTCAGGAATTTTAATTCCCGGCACTTCGTTGTTCAAAAAACAGGCATTACGGTAACTGACTATCGGCAGAATGCCGCCCAGTATTTTGGCGGTCAAGGTCTGTTTTGCCATCGCCAGATTTTGTATCGCAATATCGGAATATACAGGCTGGGAAAAGAAAACACTGACCCCTTTTTCCTCTTTCTGCCTGGCACGGTTTAATTCCCCTTTGAAATTTACTGCGTTCACATTCAACGCCCCGGCAACAATCATGGGGTCGGTAAAACTGGTTTTATTCAATTCCCGTACATAACCGGCAAGCATAAATGAGTTAAAGTTAAAAACCCCCTTGACCTCGTTGTGATCAACTTCAGCCACCGGATCCCCGGTCACCACCAGAACGTTTCTAACGCCTTCAATATGCATGCCGAGCAATAACGCTTTTGTCGCATTCAAATTCCGGTCGCGGCAGGCAAGATGCGGAATTACATCGACAGCAACCTCTCTTTTTATTTTTGCCGCGAGTATGGTGCTGTCGGCTCTGGCTCTGGCAAGTGGGCAATCGGCTATGGTGATAATATCAACGCCTGATTGTTTTAACCGCTTAGCACCTTCAAGCATAAAATCTGCATCGGCATCAAGCGGAGGATCAAGCTCGACGGCAATAACTTTCCGACCGCCAGACACTCTGTCATAAAAATCGTTTTTTACTTTTTTATTATTGCCCGGGCGTAACTGTGGAGTTGCGCCGGTTTGATTTTCATCCGCGTTGGCAATATAGCCGGCAATTGCGGCAATATGTTGTGGAGTAGTTCCGCAGCATCCGCCGATAATCCGCACCCCGAGCCGGAGAATATCTTTCATAATCGAGGCAAAATATTGCGGATTATTGATAAAAACCGTTCTTTCATTGACAACCGAGGGACAGCCGGCATTAGGCATAATTGAAACAACACGACCGCTCAAAGGTAAATGTTTGACATAATCATAGAGGTGAAGTGGACCGGACACACAATTAAAACCAACGGCGTCTACCGTTTTTAAATTCGACATTTCCGTGAATATGGTATCGCCGGAAATCCCCTTGCGGGTGTATCCATCGGGAGATAGCGCAAACTGGGTGAGAATGAAAATATTCTCGTCTATTTCTTTGATATAACGGCACAGTTTTGCCACTTGTTCATATTCGCTGAAAGTTTCAAAACAAAAGTATTTGGCACCGCACTTGATGAAACAGTCAATAACACGGCGGTACTCGGCGTTGTTATCAAAACCGTCCCACTGCGGAATCGGACCGATATCGGCAAAAATTTTAACCTGAGTGCCGTGACATGCATCAACAGCAATTTCATATCCGCGGGTAATTACTTTTGCGGTAAACTCAAAATCACAATTCAAGGAAATTGAATTCGCCGAAAAAGTGTTCGTCCGGATTGCTTGCGCCCCGGCGTCAATATACTCTCGATGTATTCCGGCAATCACGCCCGGATTATAAATATTTTCCAACTCACATTTTTTAGAGTTATTAGCGCTTTTTTCGGCATAATAGGTTCCCATCGCGCCGTCAAAAAGCAAAAAAGAACTCTCTTTAAATAAATCTGTCATATTTCCCTGCTTTATAATTTATGCAACTGTCCCAATTGCAAAACTGCTTAGTCAATACAATAATCCAGCATTGACCAGATGCAAATAATTGTCATTTTGAGTGATTTGACAACGGTGAATTTCAACTGCCGTCAGAATCGCTATCTTCCGGCAAAACAACCTCCAGCGACTTGATTTTTAATTCTCTTCCGGCACAGATGATGACACCGGTTGATGAACAGCTGCCGCAGACAAGCTTAAATTGTTCAACCGTTGTCTTTGCTTTGCACTCTTTGCATTCAATCGTGACCGGAACAACGATAATCTCAAGTGACGGAGAGCCTATTTGTGCATTTTCCAGCGCAAGCGGAAAGGCAAAGTCAAGCGATGCAGGGTTTACTCCGGAAATTTTGCCAACTTCGAGCATGATTTTGACGATTTTAACTGACGGGTTTTTGCGCAGATATTCCGTCATTTGTTTGACGATACCTTCTGCAATGGACAATTCGTGCATGCTGTTAAATCCCTGCTCTGTGATTGAAGTTGTTACCGGCGCTTATTTGGCCAACATAGACTCAACTGGCGCGAAATTATCCTTTAAAATTTCGCCACCGGTGGTAATGTTGCGCAGTTCTTCCTTTAATATCCGGCTGGCAATAATGGCTTCAACGCTGAGGCCGGGATTTCCCGGGCCGTCAATACGGATAAATTTACGTTTTAAGGCACTGTCGGAAAGTTCATCCTCCAGTTTGGCGGCAAGAATATAATTCGATCCGTCATTACATTTAAACACGGATAAATCACGGAATACACTTGATACGGTTTTAAGTTCACTGGCAATAAATGCCGGATTATTCAAATTGGCCATGTTAATAACCATCACGCCATCATCATTAAGCGCATTTTTAATTTTTTCATAAAACTCTGTTGTCGTCAATTGAAATGGCGTACCCGCAGGACCATACGCATCAATCAAAATCATATCGTAATGTTTTTTGTTGCGATTGATGAAATCCCTGCCGTCGGCAATTATAATATTCACCCCCGGCAAACGCTCGAAACCAAAAAAACGTTCGGCAATGCCGGGAATCGCCGGATCAATTTCAATAATGTCGATGGCAATTTCCGGATAATGACGTTTAATATAACGCGGCACAATTCCGGCGCCCATGCCGATAAACAGCGCACGTTCCGGTTTGCGACGCGACTGTTGCAGCAAAATGGCAGAATACTTCGCGTACGGCGAAATAAGCTGGTTCGGGTTTGCCGGGTCCCATATTCCCTGAACGCCTTTGTTGGGTTTGAATAACAACAATCGCCGTCCATTCCGGTCTGTTTCAACAATAATCGTAAAATATCTTGACTGTTCTTCGAGCAATATCTGTCCGTTAGCTTCCCGTTCCGAGGAGGAAAATATTCCGGACAAATTCTGCCAGAAGCCGGAATCTTCAGCTTTTTTTTGAGTTTTCGACTCATTCTCCGCCATCGCCGGAATTACCAGACTGCAAATAGCGGCTGCGATAATAATTTTATCTCTGAATATTGTTTTTTTCATGTTATAGCTGATTAGAATTTACCTGTTTCGATAAAACGAAGCGCTGCATCGCGCACATTGCGCCGGTTGACAATTCCGTCATGCCCGGAACTTACTATCATATGCTCAGTCTGCTCCTTTAATATAGTGCGTGACACCGAAACGTGCAAGTCAAGACGTGAGGCGATGATTCCTATAGGAATCCCCGTCGGCACAGGAACGTTGTGCACATAAGCGTCCGGTTTGCTGCTCAATTCCGCCAGCGGTTTCATCAGCGCTCCGGCAAATGGAAATATCCGCATTGCCAGTCCGGCAGCGGCGGAACCGTGATTGGGCGGCGCCAGCATCACGATACTTTTTATCCGGTTTGCCTTCAATATTTCCGCCTTATCTGTTTCATTCAGACGCGTAAGCGCTTCTCTGGTGATAATGCCGCCAAGACTGTGGGAAATGATATTGATTTTCATCTCATGATGACGGGTGGCAATCTCTTTCAGAAAACGGCCGAAGTCTCTGCCGTGATTAGCTATATTATTCTTCGTGGTATAGTAATCATAAACATATACCGTATATCCGGCGCGACTGAAAAATCTTCCGAGAGAATGTAAATGGCTGCTTCTTCTGGCCAGTCCGTGAATAAGCACGGTTACTTCCCTGCGATCTACTTTACGGTCCGGCTCCAAAAAAATAATATTTTGCGGACCGGCGAAAAATGCTTTAATTGCTGCAATTATCATTCTTTATCTGTTTCGTTAACCGTAAGTTCAGCCGCCAGTTTTTTCAGTAAGGACAAATCCAGTTTACCACTGCCAAGCATTGGTATTTCCGCAATGCAGATGAAATTATCTGCTCGCGGAATCCAGAGATTGGGCAGATTGCGTTGCCGCAGCAGGCTCACAATGTTTTGGGGAATAATGGATTTGTCGGAATAGAAAACGACCAGTTTTTCGCCCTTTTTTGCGTCCGCAGCGCCACACACCGCAATGACCCGCGATTCAGACTGAATAAGTTGGTTAATCTCTTTTTCTATGAGTTCATGCGGAACCATTTCGCCGGCGACCTTACTGAATCGCGACAGGCGTCCGGTAATCGTAATGTAACCGCGACTGTCCATGCTGGCAATATCGCCGGTAATATACCAGCCGTCACGAATGACTTCTGCCGTCTTCCCGGGTGCATTCAAATAACCTTGCATCACCGTGGCGCCTTTGACCAGCATCAGTCCGTCAGTATCGGCTGGAAGCGTGGCAAAAGTTTCCGGGTCAACAATTTTTACGCAGATACCGGGCATTGGCGCGCCGATGCTGCCGCGTTTACCGACTCTGGTGCCGAGGTCGAGAATTGAATTGGAGATGTTGACCGAGACAACAGGGGAAAGTTCGGTGCAACCGTAACCTTCGGCGACTGCCAGACCGGTTAATTCTTGAAATTTGTCCGCAATGTCATCGCGCATTTTTTCCGCCCCGCAGACAACCATCCGCAACGATTTAAAATCCTCTGCGGTTCCTTTGCGCATATATGACTGCAAGAATCCCGGTGTTGCCAGCAGAATCGTTACATTATTCTTTTTTATGGTCTTGACAATAACAGCGGCATCCAGGGGATTTGGCACGTAAATGACTTCAGATCCGTACATTATCGGCAACCAGAGACATGCAGTGAATCCAAAACCGTGAAATGCCGGCAGATTCCCGACAATCTTGTCAGAACTCCGCCAGTTCATAATCCGGATAAGAGAAAACAGGTCGCTGTTGATATTGTGATGCGAGAGCATGACCCCCTTCGGCATTCCCGTTGATCCACTCGAAAAAATAATCACCCCGGTACGATAAACATCACGGTTGCTGACCGGGGCAACAACGTTCATCAATTCCCGCCACGGCAGTATTGCGGCAGTCAAGGTCCAGAACAGTTTACTCCATCCGGAGATTTTTCCCGCCATGTCTTCGAGGCAAACCATCTGCGGCCACGGTTCCATCTGTAATTTTTTCAAGAACAGACGGCTGGTCAGGACGCAATGCAAATCGGCTTGAGCAATCGCATATTCATTCGCCTCCCGGGAGGCGGTGAAATTTATCATTGCCGGGGTTTTGTCCGCCATCATCACGGCAAGCACGGAAACAACACAGGCGACAGTATTCGGCAGCATAATACCGACATATTTATCCTGTTCCGGTACCATCTTTCTAATTTCCCGGCTTAATAATACCGCTTTGACGAGAAGAGGAAAATTACGCAGTTCGCGCTGTTCTGTTCCGTTGTATTCTTTCATCATTTTTCTGAGTGGACGGCGTTTGGCCAGGCGGGCAAACTGGCTGTGAAGCGGGCGCTCCTGCCCTTCAGGAATAAGTTCAGTTTCCGCCGCCATTTCCGAAAGCAGTAACCGCATTTCGTAACCGGACATCGCGGGATTGACCTGTTTACCGATGGTGACAGAAGCCGGGTGCGGCAATTCCGACGGCAGTCGCAATTTAATTTTACCATAGTAATAGGTGAAAATGCTGCCCCAAATCATACCCAGACGGATTGGAATCGCCGGAACTTTCAGCTCTGGCGGGATCATTAATGACGCCCCTTTTTTGAACCCGGACATCACGCCGTTGCGGGTGATTCTACCTTCCGGGAACACACAGACAATCCCGCCGGAACTGAGAATTTGCCGGGTAACCGTCATCAATTGCCGCAATTGGCGCGGTTTTGCCTTCGGCACCTCAATTATCCCCGCCCATTTTACAAAGGGGTAGAGTAACGGATAGCGATAAAAACTTTCGTGCATCATAAACCGGATCTGCCGGGAAGAACACGCGGCAATCAAAAACACATCGATAAACGATACGTGATTGGCTACCAGCAACGCCGGTCCCGTCGCCGGGATATTCTCACGCCCGAAAACCCGTAACCGGTAAAAACTGTTCGTCACCAGCAAAATTACCAGTCGCGTCAACAATCTGGGTTCACGCCACAATATCCAGCCACCGCTGATAAACAACATTATTGCCAGCGTAAACGGCAGACTGCGCCATTTATCAAGCGCCAGAACTGCAGTAAACAGCACCAGCATTGCAATCAATACCAGTAACCCATTGATAGTATTAATGACAGAAAATGCCCGCAAACGCTGTTCCTGAGGAATATACCGGCACTGATATGAACGCGCCGGAACAATTACCAGGCCGCATCCGATGCCGAATATTAACCCGGATGACCACCACCATAAACGAAAAAGGGTCTGTCCACTGAATAAATCCGCATCTTCAGCCATAGCCCCTGCCAGTATTGCCGCTACTGCCATAATACATAAACCGGCAGGGATAAGTCCAATTTGTATTTGCCACCGCGACAAACGGGCAGCAATAGCGCCTCCTGCCACTACGCCCAAACCGGACAGTAACAACATCGCTTCCACCGTAACGCCAATGTTGAAAATTGCAGTCAAGAGTAACAGCGACAATACCAAAAAAATGAGACCGCTCCAGGCAATTCCTTCCGCCAGCACGACGTAGCGGACAGTATTTTTTTCACCGGGACTGTATATTGGCGAACCGGCAGAGCTAATATTGGATTGTTCTCCGGTCGCAATTATTTCCGGAGGAATGCGAAAGGCGATAAAAACAGCAGTCACAGCCATGAGCATAAACACAATAGCGATTTCGTGAAAATTATGCGGCAAAGCCCCGTATCCAAGAATAATGCCTGAAGTTGCTCCGGTTATTGTCGCGCAGACCTGAGCCGCATTCCGGAGTGTCAGAAAATTTTCACTGGCATTGGAAATAAGTGTTTTCCCGGATACGGTGACAATATTGCCACCAATGCCAAGCACTATTGAACCCGCCAGCAGTACCGGCACAATAAAACCGCCGGTAAAATTCAGCACCAACAATAGAAATATAATGAAAGCATACTGCAGTGCCGTTGTCAGCACAACGAGGTTTCGCCGGGAATAATTCGACATCAGACGGCGTATCAGTTGCGGCGGTGTTAACGCCGGCGTTATCAGAACCAGCAATAAAAGCCCGAATTGGAGGACCGCAGTTATGCTTTCAGTATCAATATTTGAGATGGACCGGCTCAATGTCAGTGCAAACATCGCCTTGCAGGCAAAATCAGCGGTGGCGCTGAAAAAATGCGTTACAAGCAATGGAACAGGAATTCCAACTGCAACAGAACCGTTATTGTTCTCTGGCATGATCAAACCGTTCTAAAATTTTACCAGTTTCTATTCAGAAGCATTGAAATACAACGCCGGCGTTGCGTTAAGAATAGTTCACCAGTAATTTTTTTCAAGTTTAATCGTAAGTACAGCGGTAATTTAATGGTTAGATATTCCTGTTCATGCAATAGAATATTATTTATTTATCTCCGCCAATACCCGGTTGGTCGCATCCGTTAATTCTCTGACCATATCCCCCTCCACCCGGGTAAAACTTTCAGGTGAACCAAATACTATTTTGTCTTTCCTGATAAATTCCGCCTCTCTCCAGTCTAATACTGGCCGGAAAACGCAAGTAAGCACCAATATCGCAAGCGCGAATGTCAACATCGTCATTCTGGCTGCAGCGCCATGGTAAATGCGGAATTTTCCTCCCGCAAACAAATCAGCCAAGCCGGTTACAGTCCGGAACAAGAAAACCAGTAACAAAATTGCTCCGCCACTAATTAATAAAAATATTGCCGCAGGAGGATTGGGGGCGTGGCGTAATGCCGGTGTAACAACCGGCAGAGGCGCAAAGGCGGCAACAAAAATCAGCAAGAAGCCAATCAGAATAAATATTTTCTGAATTTTACCGCTTGGTGGCGGATTTGCCACTCCGAGTTCACAACATCTGGTACTGACATATTTGCGGGAAAGCGTTAGGACAGACAAAGGAATAATTACCATCAGTAACAACATTTGCGCGACAAACCGGGGATAATTAACGGGAATACCGTAATTGTACCCGCTGAACATTTCAAACTGTGAAAGCACAAAATAGACCACGCATGGCAGAATAACTCCGATACCGGTAATTTTCAAAATATTCTGCGGCGGAGGTGTCAGCAACAGTAAGCGACTGCCGGTACGGAATCGCCAGCACAGCGCAACAATTGCCGCAGAAACTATTCCTGTTATCAGTAGCAAATTAATCAACGCCAGCGTAATTTTTTGAAAGAAAACATATTCCGCATAGCGTTCCGGAGCCAATTCTTCACTGGTAAATTCGCGTCCAAGTGCAGGCATCAACATGCTGGTCAATATTCCTGCACTGTTTCTGTATGTTTCTTGATTTGTTCTGCGAATCTTTTCTTTCCATTCCCGTACCGGTTTAGCCAGGAGTTGCGCATTTTTTGCGACAGTTTTAGCGGATTCCGGCATACCGAGCTTTTCATATAACGGCGGCAGTTTTTCGGCATCGATTGTGGCAATGGCACAATTAACCAGTACACCAATCAGAAAACCATTGTCAGCGTTCATGTGTTGGTAATATTGTTTCCAACTGTTAAGATATTGCAAAGCCTCATCTTTCTTGCCTTCGCTGATTAAAATACCGGCATACTCCGGCATATATTTGGCGATGTTTCTATAATGAGTCAACTGCGGTAACAACGTTCCCGCGGCGATAGTCAGTTGCTCAAGTTGTCCGCTTAATGAGTTAATTTCGCCCATAATTTGCAGTTTTTCTTTTAAAAAGTCATTTGAATATGAACTGCTGTATTTTTTATTAGTTCCCGCTAGATATTCGCGCATGGCTTTTTCCAGCAAAGCCCGATCTTTTACCTCAAACCGGTATTGTTGCCTGGCTTTTTTGTCAGCTTTCGGCAGGGGTTCTTCTTTGCAAGCATCTTTAAGCATTATCCCGGCAGCAAGATAATTATATAGCGCATTTTTCGGATCAAGCTGACTCGCGCGGTTAATTTCAGCGAGGACAAAGTCCCGGTTTTTGTCACTGTGAGCGCTAAATAACTCAATAATGTAGTTGGCGGCATAAATTTTATTGTCAGGAAACTTTTCCCAAATTGCTTTCTGCTGCTCAACGCGGTTTTTTCGACTGCGGTCACCATATAAAACCAATTTCTGTTCAGGCGTATACCCCTTGAAAAACTCGTAATTGAACATTCGTGACGTAAATATCATAAAGGAGCTTCTTTCTCCAGCGAAGAGCATATTAAAAACACTGAAACTGGAAGCCGTATTCAGCGATAAAAAAGCACACAGAATGACTGCCGGAATCAACAGCGCCCCGGACAACAGACGCATTCTGGCACGGAATTTCATGCGTTTGCGGTTGGCAATAGAAATAGCATCAGCCACCTCGACAGGTGAACCAAACGCCTGCAGCGCCAGATCAATACTCTCTTCGTCGGAATGGCCGCCTGCAGTTTCCTCGGTAATTTTTTCTTCAAGATGCGATTGCAGTTCGTTACGGACGTCCAGCCGGATTTCCGGGTCGGAACGCAGTCCTTCGGTAAACGAATCTAAAGCCTGATTGAGTTTGTCCATAATAGCCATCCCCCCATGATTTAAGCGAACAACAATGCATTTACCGCTTTGGAGAAATGCGACCACTCTTCCACCTTCGCCGCCATTTCCGTCGCCCCTTTTTTCGTCAACGTATAATATTTGCGCGGTTTGCTATTCTCCGCGATTTGCCATTCGCTCTCAATCAAGCCGTCTGCTTCCAGCCGGTGCAGACACGGATAGAGGGTGCCTTCCTTCCACTGAAAGGCATTTTCGGTTTTTTCATTGACGACTTTGATAATCTCATATCCATACATCTTTTTATTATTAAGTAGCTTCAATATAATCGGTTCGGCAATGCCGCGCATCATATCATTGTTAACTGCCATTTTAAACCGCCTTTCTTTTTATGGTTTTTCCGCCTTGTCTTAAATTATACATCGAGTTTCGATGTATATCAAATATAAATGTAATTTTTTAAATAAATTGGTGATTTTTTGCAATTAATAGTTGGAATGATACATTATCGGCATTAAATGATGGAACGGAATTACAGGTTTAAGTCTGGTGATTTCCGTTTAATATTACTTGAATCCGTGAAAGAAAATGACAAATAATTTGATAAAATAGTTGATAA
>CAYMSF010000026.1:0-55330 GCA_964392985.1 uncultured Victivallaceae bacterium
GGTTTTGTCAAAGCCCAGCCCCGTGTTATTTTCCGGTTTTGAGCTTAAATTAATTTTTATTTGAACGGGAGCGACCGAGACAAACGGTACTCCCCTGTTTTTCTGGATTTTGAATATTGAAAAAGTGAAGTCCTTTCTGTAATTTTATTTGCCGAAAAACCAACAAAAAGGAGCTTCACATGAACAAATCGCTAAACGGTCTAATTCGCTGGTTCTGCCGTCATGTAACCTTTAATGAACTTGCTTCAGCAGTCGTTGTTCTGCTTGATATTTTAAGCGGCAAGAACCAAGACTTTAAATTGAAGCCTGAGCTGGAGAGTAAATCCGTTAATTACCGCAAATTTAATCTTGACGGTCTCCGGGCGCTTACAGCTCCACCAGAACCCGAGGATAATACTGCTAAACCTGATTGGAAGCAACTCCTCCATGATTATTCTTTGGCGCATCAGCGAGATTTAAAACCAGTCAAACGCAGAACCGGTTCGATCACCTTTTCAGAACATTGCCATTGCGAGCATTGTGGCGCTCCTGGAGCATATCTATACTTAAATGACGGTTGCAAAGGCAATCAAGTTCGTTGCAAAATTTGCAGTCGCCTCAGTTCGACAGAAAGGGTGGGTCAAGCCACCAAGGCTAAATATTTATGCCCTTACTGCGGTAAAGCACTTTTCCTGTGGAAAGAACGGGAGACCGAAACTATTTACAAGTGCCAGAACATGAAGTGTTCCCATTATATTGAACATCTGCATAACTTAACCAGGCAGGAAGCTAAAGCGCGCCGCGATAACGTTTACGACCCGAATTACAAGTTGCATTACCAGTATCGCGAATACCATTTTCTAGCTGAAGAATTAAAATGCGCAAGACCGCTTATGGAGACAAAAGTTGATTTGCGCAACATTCGCAATAGCTACCACACCGTTGGACTTGCACTGAGCTTATTTATCAACATCGGGCTTTCTTCAAGACAAACCAGAGAAACGCTTAAGGGTATCTTGGGTATTGATCTTTCTCATCAAACCGTCATCAACTATGTGAACGCTTCTGCCTCCATTATCGCCACGTGGCTCGACAAAACCTTGCCAGAGCCAACTTCAACGGTCGCAGGCGATGAAACCTATATCATCGTTGAAAACCAATGGCATTACACATGGTTTGTCATTGATAGCTACAGCAGAGCAATCTGCGGATATAACCTTTCTGACAATCGCGGTGTCAAGCCCGCACTGGAGACACTATATAATACTTTTGGCTCTCCTGAATCAAACGAAGGCAAAAAGTTCACTTTCGTCCGCGATGGGCTTGGCTCTTACGATGCCGCGATCAACGCGTACAATCAGAAAAGCAACTGCGACATCATCCAGGGGCAAACAGTCGTTGGACTTGAAAACCTTGATGAAGAAAGCTCAAAATATCGTCCGTTTAAACAACTCATCGAACGGCTCAACCGGACTTACAAGTTCCACACCAGACCGCGAGCTGGATTTAAAAGCCTTGACGGAGCAATCTGCATGACCACTTTATTCGTCACATATTACAACTTTATGCGAAAACATTCCGCCAACTTCAACTCTCCGCCGGTAAAACTGGATGCGCTAAATGGTATCACATCCTACCCCAAACTGTGGGAGAAGGTTCTAAAAGTAGCAGCAGCATAATTCAAAATCCAATTGTCAAACAACCCAGGGAAAACAAATCCTTTGTTTTTCCCTGCACAAATAACCATTCAACATCACGGTTCTGGTGCTGTCAATGGAAAAATCGTATAAATAGCGGACTCGTTCCGCGGCTTTATGCCGATTTTAACGTTGACTGCAACAGGTTCTGATGTAGTTCCAACACCAGGTTAGTCGTCAATCGCCGGTTTCATTTTTTTTCATGTCAGATTTGACACTACCTCACAAGAGTATAATATATTGTTTATATTTATATTATTTATAGTATATTCTGTTATCCAACTAATTTCAACACAAGAATTGAGGATTAAAAAGAAAAGATAAAACCTGTATTGGTAACGAAAAAAGAAAACTATATCTTCATTTATATTCCCAATATTTCACTGAAAATATTATCATTTACAGGACGGTTCAGGTATTGAAAAGGGTATTTATGGACAAACATGTACAATTATTTTAAATCATACAAAATTCATCTGCCAAAATTAATACCCGTTTCTATAGCACTTTTTATCCATGAATGATCTTGCGGGACAAGTTTAAGTTTATTGGCCACATCCTCAATGGGCACGGCAACGACATTCTGTTCATTTGCGGCAACCATAATTCCAAACTGATTTTTACAAATAAAATCCACGCAAGCGTTACCGAGTTTGGTAGCCAGAATACGGTCAAACGGAGACGGTTTTCCACCACGCTGAAGATAGCCGAGAATGGTAACTCTTGTTTCCAAACCAGTTAGTGCTTCAAGTTTCTGGGCGATATTCAAAGTATTACCAGTCCTTCTCTGCCATAGGTTTTCTAGTTCAATTTTAGCTTTTTCTTTTTCCTTTTTTGTCTGAGCAAGTTCCTTGGACTGAGCGGCCTGATTGAATAATACGGATTCATCAACTGACAGCGCCCCTTCAGCTACAGGCACAATGCTGAATCGCTTGCCCCCACGGGCACGACGGAGTATTGCTTCAGCTGCGACGTCCAGATTGTATGGAATTTCAGGGATGAGTATTACATCAGCACCACCAGCAATGCCGGCGCCCAAAGTCAACCATCCGGCACGATGTCCCATTATCTCCACAAGCATCACGCGTTTATGACTGCTGGCAGTTGAATGTAAACTGTCAATAGCCTCGGTAGCGACACGGAGTGCCGTATCGAAACCAATGGAGGTATCAGTACCATAAATGTCATTGTCAATAGTCTTGGGGAGAGTAATTATATTCAAGCCTTTTTCTTTCAGGCGCAAAGCACTTTTATGAGTACCACCACCACCGATACAAATTAAACCGCTGAGTTTATGCCGGTGATAATTCTCAACGATTGTATCAGTCATATCAAGAGTGCTCTTACCAATTTGCATCTTTTGCGGTTTAGATCTGGAAGTGCCAAGTATTGTTCCGCCTGCAGTAAGTATCCCTGAAAGTTCTTCATCGTTAAGTATCAAATTGCGATCGTAAACCAAACCTTCAAAACCGTCACGAAATCCAATAAGCTGCATTTTATGATAGTGTAAACTTTTACCGATGGCGCGAATTGCCGCGTTTAGCCCCGGACTGTCACCGCCTGCAGTTATAATTCCAATACATTTTGTAATATTTTGTTCCATAAATTTATACCGTGATTTAAGATGCCGACTATTTGGGAAACGCTATTGACTTTATATTAAATCAAAACTTGAGTAACTAATAATTTATCAACTTGTCAATCATATTTTAAACTACGCCATAAATATAGCGTGGAATATATAATATTAAATATTCAGAAAGATGAATTACCGGAGAATACCTTCATTTTTTTTTCTTCCTTACCCGTTTGCCGGTATTTATCAAGATTTTTCATCAAAAGTTGATAAGTCCGGAATTGACTTCCTGGTTCATTAAATTTCCGATTCTTTCTAACGTATTTACCAGATGGAAGAAGGTCTTTTGCGTTGCGGTCACCGAGTTGAATTTCCAGAATCTGTTTGAGCAATTTCCTAGCTGATTCTTTTTCTACCGGAAACAGGATTTCAATACGGCGGTCAAGGTTACGCGGCATCCAGTCTGCACTTGACATAAAATACTCTTCATCACCACAATTTTGAAAATAAAAAATCCGGCTGTGTTCAAGAAAACGGTCGACTATACTGATTACCCGGATATTTGATCCGCCAGGCCTCAGGCAGCAAATACCACGGACAATCAGTTCAACTTTTACCCCTGCCTTAACGGCGGCGAACAAATGGCGAATAATTTCCGGATCAACTAGAGAATTCATTTTAGCAATAATCCTGCCGGGATTGGAAGCAGAAGAAAGGCGAGCTTCACGATCAATAAGCTCGATAAATTTTTCCCTGAGATTAAAGGGGGCGACAGCAATTTTATTCCACTCACTAAGCGGCGCAGAATATCCGGTCATTACGTTGAAAAGAGAACCTACATCCATACAAATTTCGGGTGAGTGAATGAATATGCCGACATCTGTGTATATGGTTGCGGTACGATCATTGTAATTGCCGGTCGAAAGATGCAGATAACGTTTTATCGCCATATCGGTCGAACGCTTAATAATCAGCAATAGTTTACAATGTATTTTATAACCGGCGATACCATATATTACATGAGCCCCGGATTCTTCCAATCTTTTTGCCCAATTAATATTATTATTTTCATCAAATCTGGCTTTTAATTCAAGAATAACGGTCACCTGCTTACCATTTTCCGCCGCACGTTGCAGCGCATGAATAACAGGAGAATCGCCACTGACTCGATATAAGGTTTGTTTAATTGCCAGAACATCGGGATCATCAGCAGCCTCATTAAGCAACTTAACCACCGGGTCAAAACTTTGAAATGGCAGGAGATTAAGAATGCAATCTTCACGTTCAATCAAGTCAAACATCGAGCCCCCTGGGGTCATCGCTAATTCAGGCAGCATCAATGGCTGCCATGGCTTATTCACCAGCTCCGGACATGCAATTTTAGAAATAAGTTCAAAAAATGATGCCGGATTTAACGGCCACGGAACCGTAAATTTCAGTTCCGCAGATAACTCAAGGTGATTGGTAAGCCATTTTTCTAAACGGCGACTGTGTCCTTTAAGGAATTCAACTCTTATAGGTTCACGTTTTTTACGTTGCTGTAATTCCTGCTTCATGTATTGTAATAAATCATCGACCCCATCTTCATCTATTTCGAAATCCATATCACGGGTAATCCGGAATGGCAGAATATCAACAATTTTACAGCCTTTAAACAACGTATGAATATGCTCTATTATCAAATCCTCCAGCAACACAAATTGTTTTCCTGTTCCCGAATTTCCCGGGACTTGAATAAATCTTGGCAGTACCGCCGGTACTTCCACAAATGCCCGCATTAACTCGCGTGAATCTTCTTTGGTCAAACTGACAGCAATTTCAATCGCACCGTTACTAAGTATCGGTAAAGGATGAGACGGGTCAACAGCACACGGTGTGAGTACAGGAAATATCTGTTTCAAAAATATATTCAGCATAATGGCACGATGACGTGCATCAAGTTGATTTGGTTTTACCAGTTTGATTCCATTGAGTGCCAAATCCGGCAGTAAATCGTCAACTAAATAGCGATATTCACGTTGCAATAGCGACTTAACCTTGGAATTGATTGCCGATATCTGCTGTTCCGTCGTTAAACCGGAAACATCGCGTTGAGTTGTACCGGATTCCTGCAGTTGCCGCAAACTGGCAACCCTGACCATAAAAAATTCGTCCAGATTATTACTGAATATTGCGATAAACTTCAAGCGTTCAAGCAGCGGATGCCGTTTTGAACCTGCCTCATCAAGAACTCTTGAATTAAATTCCAGCCAACTTAATTCACGACAAATAAACTTCTTCCGGTCCATAAAAAAACTCCAATGGAATCGTATTACTGCAATATAACTTTATGTCCATAAACATCTTCAAATAAATCAGACTTTTTACTGAGAATAACTTTTTCCAGCGCAATATCAATCCCTTGACCCAATTTAATGGTTACCAACCGGTTGCTGATTGTTACGCTACAAGCAGGAGCATGTTGTTTCAGGGAATGCGCGACGGCATCGGCTACACGAAGAATCGCGGCAAGTTTGCATACTTGAACACGCATTAATACCGGCAATGACATATATTCAGCATGTAAGGCCTGTGGCTTTGCTTTACGATGATAACGCGCCACGGCAGCAACCACATGACGTTCTTCTTCTGACAAACCGGGAATTTGTGTGTTTGAAATCAAATAACATGAATGCTTGTGGTGCTTGCGTGAATCAATAAAACGCCCGATATCGTGTAAAATAGCCGATACTTCCAAGAAAAGGCGCTCGCGATTGCCTAGACCATGAATAAATAACATTTTGTCGAAAATTTTAACTGCTATCTGCCTGATGGCATCAGCGTGAGGCAAGTCGACATCATATTTCTTTGCAAGCGCTTCTACCACAGAAATCATATCCGGAATGAACGGATCCTTTTCGTTGAAAAAATTTCTGATTACATCAGCTAATACTGCATTACGGGTAGTAACCGCCGGTACCACTAATTCTGTTGACCCCAAGGTCTCAAAAAAACGTTTCAGAATCCAGGCACATGGTACTATGCCACGTGCGGCGACATCACTTATTTTGTATTTTTCAGCCATATCAGACAACGAAATCAGATTAACTTTCCTGAAGATTTTCTCAAACTTATCAGTACTCAGGACCTGTAATGTATCATTCTCTGTATTTTTTGCACCAATAGCCAGTAAACTGCGAACAGACTCTCCAACAGCAACAAGTTTAGTCCCCGAAGGAATTTCAGCCATACGGTGAAGCCGTTCAAAAATCAAGCTTGTGTATGAATCAATTATCTCCGACAGCTGTTCAGGTTCAGCAGCCTTGGAGCCATACTCTTCAAAAATTCTAATTGTGCCCAACGCAAACGTTTCAGCAAATTGCAACATCCCGTTACGCACCATCGATACTTCAATTGAACCGGTACCGATTGCCAATAAAATAAAATTGGTGTTAGCAATCGGATATTTACGACTGATAGCTTTTTTTACAGCCAGAGTAATAAGCGCTGCTTCTTTATCCCCTTCCAGAATCTCAAGATCAATACCGCTGTACATTTTTACATTATTGATAAAAATTTCACGGTTGAATGCTTCCCTGACCGCGCTGGTAGCAAAAGCACGAATATGATGCATGTCATATTCCATTGCTTTAGCGGCAAAATCTCGCATTATTCTACAAACTAAAATAGTCGATTCTGATGAAATAACACCGCGCGAAAAGACATCTTTACCCAAATTTACCGGTTGAACCAAACGTTCCAGCAAGTCATAATTTTTATCAGCTTTCAACTGGATAATATCCATACGCATCGAATGAGCGCCGATATCGATAATGGCCATAGTTAATGGGAACTTCATACTTAATTTTTTTGCGCTCCGAGTCATAATCGGTTAAATCCATTATTAGATTGAGTTAATATTTTTCCGGTACAAATGTCTGCTCTACGATTGGGGGACGAATGTAGCGCCGTTGTAACTTTACTTTAGGAAGTTTTATTGGCTCCGGAGTGAGATCTTCATATTTAATCATTTCGAGAAGATGAGAAATGCAATTCAGCCTTGAACTCTTTTTATTATCTGCATTGACCACATACCATGGCGATTCTTTAGTATCAGTGTATGAAAACATTGCGTCCTTAGCCCTTGAATATTCCTCCCATTTTTCACGTGATTCCAAGTCCATAGGACTCAGTTTCCATCGTTTTGCCGGATCAAGATTTCGTGCTTGAAAACGTTTTTCCTGTTCTTCCATACTTACCGAGAACCAATATTTTATCAAAATAATGCCGGAACGAATTAACATTTTTTCAAATTCCGGGCAACTGCGCATAAACTCTTCATATTCATCCTGAGTACAAAAACCCATAACCTTTT
The DNA here is from genome assembly GCA_964392985.1 of uncultured Victivallaceae bacterium. GTDB lineage: Bacteria > Verrucomicrobiota > Lentisphaeria > Victivallales > Victivallaceae > CAYMSF01. The sequence continues at coordinate 7,607 of CAYMSF010000026.1, forward strand.
CTACGCCGGCACGATTGTACCAGCTGCGGTCAAAAAGAACAATTTCTCCGGCCGCTGGTAAATGCGGAACATAACGTTGAAAATACCATTGTGTTTTTTCTTTTTCGGTAGGCACACCCAAAGCGGCGATACGACAGAAACGCGGGTTCAACGGCTCGGTAATTGTTTTAATAACACCGCCTTTGCCGGCGGTATCGCGCCCCTCAAAAATTACAACCAGTTTCAACCCTTTAGCCTTTACCCATTCTTGAAATTTAACCAGTTCCAGCTGTAATTTTTCCAATTCGACATCATAAAACTTTCCATCAATCTTCGTTGATGGAATTACTATATCATCGGCGATTGCTTTAAATGAATTGCCTTTTTTTCTCTGGACGCTTTTACCATTATGGCATTCGGATAAAGTTGAAACTTTTTGCAGTGCAGAAACATCTTCGTCATGACTGTGCTTTGCTTTCTTCTTACTCTTGTCACTCATAAATACCTCCATTTTACTTGTAGGGGAAAATAAATCTTTCCTTGCCTCGAAAGTTGTCCCAAACAATAATTCATCATTTACGGCTTGCGGCACAAAAAACAAGTAGCAACAAACTATACTTGTAATTACAAAATACAATGTGATTTGGCACAAAAATGAAAGAAAATTATCATATGTAATGAAGATAAAAAACACAATAAGATTGACTGGATTTCCGTAAGTCATATAATAAAAAACGCGCCGTGAACTAAAAGTCCACGGCGCAAAGGAATAGCTATAAAAATTTAGAACTGTACTAAATCTTTAACATTAACCGGCAAACCGGTCTGCATTGATTTATTGGCTGCAATACCAATAAGAATTGACTTAGCACCATCATAATATCCAGCAGCATGTCCCAACGGGTCATTTTTGGCGCCCTTGAAGAGATGTTCAAGTAACCTGACATCGCCACCGCCATGACCACCTTTGTCATTCTGTTCATAAGATATAACTTGTGGCTTGCCCCAGTGCGGCTGAAAAATAATTTCAGGAACTATGTCTTTTTTGTCGCCATCCAATTCGCGCATGCCGGGTTGATTAAAATCTTCATGCCCGCCACTGACATAAGATTTCTCAACAACGTTAAATTCCAAACGTCCTTTAGTACCATTGAAACAAACTCTATACCCTTCCCATGGACTATGAGCATTTAGAGAATAGGTCATAATTGCCTTATTTTGATAACGAACCATCACCCCCATATTGTCTTCAATGGTAATACCGTCGCTAAAAACGCTTTGATCACGGAAATAGCTATCTTCATGTTCAGCATTATAATAAAGGCCCATAATTATTTCGTCTTTAGCAGTAACTTTAAGTGCGAAAGGATCTTTTGCTGCGACCTTGGATCCACGCGAACGGGAATAAAAATCCTTGACTCCACGTTTTTCCGCGTTTTCTTTACCATAAAAACGCAAATCCCCCATCGCAAATACAATTTCCGGGAAAGAATCAATCCACCAGTTTACCAGGTCGAAATGGTGAGTGGCCTTGTGAACCATTAAGCCGCCACTGTTCTTCTTGAAACGATGCCAGCGACGGAAATAGTCAGCACCATGCGAAGTATCTAATAACCATTCAAAATGCACTCCGGTAATCTCTCCGAGAATTCCGCTGCGGATAACTTCTTTAATTTTTGTATTCCGTGGCGAGTAACGATAATTGAAAGTTACGGTAACATTTTTTCCGGTGCGTTTTTTCATATCAATTATCTCTTGACATTTTTCCGCATCAATAGTCATGGGTTTTTCAGTTATAACGTCACATCCAAGTTCCATCGCACGACAGATGTAAGTATGATGTGTTCTGTCCATTGACGTCACAATTACCACGTCAGGTTTTTGTTCAGCGATCATTTTGTCAAAATCAGCAGCCAGATAAGTGGCGACAGCAGGATGTTTATATTTTGTTTTTAGCCGATTGTTCCAATAATCCATCCTCGTCTGGTTTGTGTCACAGAATGCTTTCAGTGTTGCTATTTTCGGGTAATCGGCAACGATAGAATCCGTGTACATGCTGGATCTGCCTCCGGTTCCTACCACTACATACGATTTTTTTGGGGCCATTTTTTTGTCCTTTCTTTAAAAGTGATTGTTGTACATCTTAAATGTAATATATCTTAATTATTAAATTATCTACTACTCAATCTTCCAACAAAAGAGGTCTTAAATACAACGGTTTCCGATGTTTCCGGATGCCGCTCAATAAATTCAATAATTTTTTTATTTATCGCCTCGATTGGATGAGCTACTGAACTTAACGCAGGACAAGAATAACTGCACCACACATCATCATCAAAACCAACAACTGCAATTTTTCCTGGTATTTGGATTTGTCGTTCCCATGCATAACGTAAAAACCCGAACGCCATCCTGTCTGTATCAAAAAATACCGCATCTGCTTTAGAATCAATTACCTGCTTGCCAAGTTCATAACCGTCATTAAACTCAATGCCATTAGTTTGAATATACTCTTTTGATACCCCGCCCCTGCCCTTGAAGGTCTTAAACGCCTGTTCAATTCCAGCCTGCCGGCTGACAAGATTACCGCAACGCATAAACTTATTGCATCCGGACTTTAACAAACACAATATCGCATCACAGATACCGCTGGCACGGTCAATTACGATACGGTGACAAAAACTTTCAGATATTTCCTCTTCCCCGCAATCAACAAAAATAAATTGTTGTGGCAATCCTTTTAATGCACTGCTATGACCCTTACGCCAATTAAAAAAAATAACACTATCAACCATTCCCGACCATTCAAGTAACATTTTGCGTAAATCACAATGATTTTCCGGCAATATCCCGAGTAATGGAAAATAACCTCGCTCTTCTAAACGTTTCTGTAAATCAAAATTTTTGCGGTTATGAACTTCATTATTCCCGGTGGCAGTCACAATTCCGATATAATTCTTCATTTGCAATCGCAAGTTGCGTGCAACAATATTAGGAACGTAACCCATCTCTGCCGCGACACTGAGTATTTCAGTACGTCGCGAATCGGTTATTCCATATTGCGCCTTCAATGCTCTACTTACAGTACGCACTGAAACTCCGACACGTTCCGCTATTGATTTTAGTGTTGATGCCACTTAATAATCCTGTCAATAAATTATTCGCCAACGATGGCGACTACTTTAAAAATACCTTATATTTAAAACTTGTCAATTAAATAAAATTAAAAAAATTACATTTTTTGAGAAAAAATGGTCAATGTTTATAACCGGCAAGACAAAGATTTACAAAATCAGTAAAACATTCAACTTTAAATTCATATGTTTCATTTCGGCAATCACCAAAGCCATAAGAGGCAAAACATCGCTGCATACCGGCGCGTCTGGCAGCTTCCAAGTCAGTATAGTGGTCACCCATCATCCATGATTTTTCCGCAACAGCAGCATTTATTTTCACGAAATATATTAGTGATTCAGGATCAGGCTTTAAAGGAAATTTACTATCCCCGCCGATTATCATTGACAGGTACTGCATAATATCAAAAGCATGCAATATTTTTTCTGTTGCCGTTTGTGGTTTATTGGTAATGACAGCCATGGGTATTCCGGCGTTATGCAACTCTTGCAATCCTGCATAAACACCCGGGTATAAAACTGTTTTATTTAAAGCATTGTCAAGATAATAGTTCGTCATAAGCGGCAAAGCTTTATCAACATCAATGTCAGTATTAGATAGAGCACGTGTGACCAGCATCCTCGCCCCGTTACCGACAAACTTGATAATTTCAGCCGATGGTAACGCGTTAAGAGAAAATTGTTCACGCATGAAGTTTACGGCATCAACCAAGTCCATCCTGGAATCAATCAATGTTCCGTCTAAATCAAAAATCACGCATGATTGCATAGGAAAAACTTACCTGTGTTATAGACTAGTTAACAAACGGCGCAACGGTAATTTGGGGCAATCTTGAAAAAGCATCCAAATTCAAGGCGGAAAATTGACCACGTTTATAGAAATGTTCAGCTAAGCCTGCAACCATTGCGGCGTTGTCAGTACAATACTTACGTTGAGCCATCAATAAAATCTTATTACCGGATACGCGTTTCGATAATTCACCCCGCAATCTTGAATTACATGCAACACCGCCGGAAATTATGATAGAACCGGCATTAAATTCCGTTGCAGCGGCGACAGCTTTCCGGCACAGTACATCTACAATTGCTTCTTGATAAGATGCCACCGTGTCATTCAGTAATTCTCCCTCCAGTTTGCCACCGCAACGGTTGACATGATACAGTAACGCTGTCTTTACACCACTGAAACTGAAGTTATATTTATGCTGTTCCGGCAGTGCTTTTCCTGCAGCACCTGTAAGAGGGCGCGGAAAATTGAACCGCTCCGGATTACCTTGTGTACCTATTTTATCCATTACCGGTCCGCCGGGATATCCCAGGCCAAGTAATTTTGCAGCCTTATCAAGCGCTTCGCCGGCGGCATCGTCAATTGTAGTGCCAATTAATCTGGCACTACCATCAGCAGCTATTAACAATAATGCACTGTGACCACCTGAAACAACGAGTGCCATAATCGGGAATATTGCTGGATTGAGCAGCTTTCCCCTGCCATCTTCGTCAAGGAATGCTGCGTAAATATGAGCGATAAAATGATTTATACCAATCAATGGTTTACGCAATTGCAGGGATAATCCTTTGGCAAAAGTTAAACCAACCAGTAGCGCCGGCATCAGACCTGGACCATTAGTTACAGCGATAGCATCTATTTCTTCAGGTTTTACGCCGGATTCAGCTAATGCCTCGCGGACTACCGGAGTTAATGCCACCAGATGTTCACGCGCCGCAAGTTCTGGAACTACTCCGCCATGAACAGCATGTTTGGAAATTTGCGATGCGACAATATTGCTCAGTACAATATGACCATCCTTGACTACTGCCGCAGAAGTTTCATCGCAACTTGTCTCAATGCCTAATATAATACCCATAAAAAAACTCGATATTTAAATATCTAATCAATAAACGACACATTAATTTATGGTTACAATACAAGTTAACGATAAAGATAAACTCACACCACAAACTTTTAAGAATATATGCTTAAAATCAAATAAATCAATCACAATATTTTGATTTTCGCTTGCATTCTGTCATCAAAGAAGTACATTTACAGACTGTTTCTCATCCGGGCGATTAGCTCAGTTGGCTAGAGCACTTGGTTTACACCCAAGGTGTCGGGGGTTCGAGTCCCTCATCGCCCACCATACTTTTCATCTATCTCCCACAATCTTTTTTGTCAAATTATTGCGACAAAAAACTAAAACAAAAATCAAGCATGGAATTACATTTTTACACATAATGCAGACCTGTTACTTCTAAATCAGCCTGAAATAGGATTATCAAAACGTTATTTTTTTATTAACAACCTTAGTAAATATCGTTTTATGGAGTAAATTTATATACTTCAGATACCGGTCTATTTTAAATTTATATAGTTGATTGAACAATAATATTTATATTCCAGGAAATTTTATTATGAAAATATTAGTTATCGGCAATGGCGGCAGAGAACACGTACTCTGCTGGAAATTGCGTCAAAGTAAAGATGTCGATAAAATTTATTGTGCGCCAGGCAATGTTGGTATTTCACAAGAAGCAGAATGTGTAGATATTTCTGTATCAGAACTCGACAAGTTGGTCCAATTTGCAATTACAAACAAAATAGACTTCACTGTTGTTGGTCCGGAAGCTCCACTGTGCGACGGGATAGTTGACTTGTTTCAAAAACAAGGTTTGAAAATTTTTGGTCCGGATAAACGTGCAGCTCAATTGGAAGGAAGCAAAAGCGTTGCCAAAGATTTCATGTTGAAATACAATATCCCAACCGCTGCCGCTGGAATCTTTGATACGGCAACGGCAGCTATTGATTTTACCTGTAAACGATTTTCTGAAAATGCTCGAGGAATCGTAATTAAAGCTGACGGTCTTGCCGCCGGAAAAGGGGTATTAGTGGCTAATTGCATAAATGACGCCATCGCATTTATCAATAGTTGTTTTGAAGGTAATTTCGGCAACGCCGGTAAGAGGGTTTTAATAGAAGAATGTCTTTATGGCGAGGAGGTTTCCATTCTGGCATTAACAGACGGAAATACTATTCTCCCGCTTGCAACATCACAAGACCATAAACGCGCGTTTGATGGCGATGCCGGTCCCAATACCGGCGGGATGGGGGCATATTCCCCTGCCCCGGTTGTTACTGCCGAGATCATGGAAGTAATCAAGAAAGAAATTCTCAATAATTTTCTTAAAGGAATTCAACAGGAAAAGTTTAATTTCCGCGGTTTGATTTTTGTCGGCGTAATGGTAACAGAATCAGGTCCTAAAGTTCTTGAATTTAATGTTCGTTTTGGCGATCCCGAAGTACAAGCCGTATTACGACGATTGGACAGTGATCTTCTGGACGCGATGTTGAAAACGGTAGATGGGAAACTTAGTCAGGCAAAACTGAGTTGGTCAGATAATCCTTCCGTGTGTGTCGTAATGGCTTCAGGAGGCTATCCTGATAAATACAATAAGGGGTATGAAATTACCGGTATTGATGAGGCGACAGCCTGCGGAGCTATTGTTTTCCATGCAGGGACTGCGCAATCCGGCAGCAAAATTGTCAATAACGGCGGACGAGTATTAGGAGTTACTGCACGTGGAAAAAATATTATTGATGCCATTGACTCCGCTTATCGGGCGGTTGATAAAATTCATTGGCAGGATAGTTTTCACCGGACTGATATCGGGTTTCGTGCTATCGCCCGTGAGAAATAATCTTTCATATTGATCTTTTCAGATTTGATATTTTCCCTAGTCAATATATCATATAGGGGAAGTTTTTTTAAAATTAAAGTTTGGTATTAATTTAATAATCAAAATGGAGATGCTCAGCATGATTAAGTCTTTGTCAACGCTGTCGGTTGTGGTTTGCGCGCTTGTAGTTATCAGTGGTTGTACCAGCGTAAGAACAACAGAAAAATTCAATGGATTGGAACTTACCGCCGTGCCTAAAGCAAAAACAGTTGTCCACATTAACTCGGAAATGTTTGGAGTCTATTTGTTTAATTGTATTCCGATGTGTACCGGAAGTGCTGCTGGTGCAGGTAAAACTTCAGTATTCAAAGACAATGTCACCATTGACAATGCTATGTTGTTGATGACTGCAGAGGCGAGGAATGCTGGTTGTAACCGCGTTTTAGATGTTACCTCCAGGACTGAATCAGCCTGGATTCCATTTTTATTCCTTTTTTGGAAACGTGAAGTTCAAGTTTCCGGCAATGGAATTAAGTAATTCTTGATACTTTCATCACTGTCTTGTTAATTCAGTGATGAATAAAATGTCTATGATTTTTATAAAATAATTTTAGAATCATAAATTGAATAATGTCGTCAATGAACGGTTATAGTGTGAAAAAAAAACTGTTGTCGGTCTTATCCCTTTCGTGTGTTTTGTTTTGTCATATTCAAGCAGATGAAAACGCGTCAAGTAAGGTTGTTTCTACTCAAATCCATCCCGACAAGTCAAACGATGCAGATGGCAAATCTGTTACCGAAGAAAATTTTAATATTTCCAAGCAACTCAGCGGTGAAGATTCTATTGAGGGATTTAACCGCGCCATGTTCAACGCCAACCATTTTTTTATTCGTTGGGTATTCCGTCCAATTGGTTCATGTTATGGATCAATTGTTCCGCGACCGGGAATAGAAGCAATAAACCGTTTTACAGATAATTTGGAGTTTGTAGGCAGGATGCTAAGTTGTTTCTGCCAAGCCAAATTTGGCGGTGGCGGGACAGAATTACTTCGATTCCTTACAAATACGACAGCAGGCGGAGCAGGTTTTTTTGAAGTTGCAGATCCGTGGTTTGGTTTAAAGCGTCAAGATGAAGATTTCGGCAAAGCTTTCTACTGTTGGGGAATCGGTTCAGGATGTTACATGTTTTTGCCGGGACCGGGACCGAAGAATGTTCGTGACACTGTGGGCACAGTTTTTGATTATGCATTTGATCCTAAAACTTATTTTTATGGCGGGCAGTCATTTACTTATTTGAACCTTGGAACTCACGGTTACGCGACTTATGAGCGGCTTGCTCTAGCCAATTTTGACACCTACGAAGTTCTTAAGGATATCGGTTGTGCAAGACGCAGATTAAAACTGACGGAGTGGCAGCCTGAACCTGTCAAGCCTGGTTCGGATATCAGTTCAAAAAAAACAACCACTTCAATTCAACCACAATCAATCTTTTCTGCAGAATTTAAAGAACAAGTGATTAAACTTCCCGGATATAACTCTCAAAGTCCGGCATTGGACACATTAAGAGTTGAAATGTTTGACACTCAGAATGATGGTCAAAGCTTATGGGTTGATCTCTCATGGTGGAATAGTGATTTTCCTAATTATGGCTCGATTCGTTCCGTACTTGTCAATGGAAACCGGCGGAAAATGGACTATAAGGTTTGGACGCAACCGGACAATCTTAACGCGCCGATGGTATTTATTATTCCCGGTCTTGGCAGTCATTGTTTAAGTCCGACAGCTTGCTCTATGGCTGAAATGTTATATAACCGCGGTTATTCCGTTGTCACATTGAGCAGTGCTATGAATTGGGAATTCATGGAAAGTGCGGCGACAACTCTGGTTCCTGGCTATACCCCGGTTGATGCAGAAGATGTTCGTAACGCGATAGCGGCTATTTCTAAAGATTTGGCAGAAAATGAATCTATAGTGCCCGGACGCAAGTTTGTTATTGGATACTCTCTAGGTGCTTTGCATACATTATTTATCGCTCAGTCTGAGATGTCTGACAACAGACTTGGAATCGATAAATTTGTTGCGATTAACACTCCGGTTGATTTACGTTATGGAATGAGTCGTATTGACGAATATTACAATGTATGGCGTGATTTCGGGACACCTGATGAAGCGTTGAATCAAGGCCTCGACGCTATGGGCAAATATATGATAATTGCCAAGCGCCGTTATCCCTGGGATACTGACTATATTAATGATAAAATAAAAAGTAATGAGTCAATAAAGGCGGAGAAAAAACCTGAGAAAGATACCAGTGCGCCGGATTTTTATCATGTTAATATGAGTGAACGTCAGGCAAAATTATTGATTGGATACAGTTTTAAACGTTCTATTCAAGAGGTCATCGTATGCATCCACCATCAACGGGATCTGGGTATATTAAAGACGCCTTACAGTTGGGGTAATCGTACACCGCTATATGAGGAATTGGAAGATTTCACCTTCGATAAGTATTTGAATACTTTTATTATTCAATATTATTCGGAAAAACTTAATAAGCGAGTTACGGCTGAACAGCTCAACAATGAATCTGGATTGCGTGCAATCGGTGCAAAAATTGCATCCAATCAGAAAGTAAATTTAATCCATACCATGGATGATTTTCTTGAAACTGACAGTGACCGTGTCTGGTTGAAAAATACCTTTGGTAACAGGATTGTATTTTTCGAACATGGTGGTCATTTGGGTAATCTCTACCTTGGCAAAATGCATGAAAGTATTTGTCAATCACTCAAATAACCATAACGATGAATTTATTCAGTCGCATTTTTTAAGCGGTAAGATACAAGAACTATCCTCATCTACATTATAGCATTACCGCAAAGGCACGGCAATATAACTTCCAAACATATATTGCCGTCGTGATTACATTAATTCTGTACCATTCCAATGTCATTTTGCAGATATGCATGAAAGACAAACACCTAATCATGACTCACTAATGCCGGAATGTGTTATTGCGGAAAATAATGGATAACATTTGGTTATAAAACCTGTAAAATCGTATAATAAGATTGAAATTTTATACTGGTTTAAATGCATAAAAAAGCGAATAAAACATTGAATAAATGAATAAAATTGATATATTTCTATGAAGATTTTATTATAAACATTTACTGGCACACTATGAAAGACTCAATAAGAAATATTCTGCTGAAAATGGGCGAGGATCCTGATCGCGATGGATTAAAGGATACACCGAACCGCGTAATGGAAAGTTTTCTCTTCCTGACCAGAGGTTACCAGCAGAAACTTGACGATGTCGTTAATGATGCATTTTTTGACGTTGATTGCGATGATATGGTTATTGTTCGTCATATAGAGTTCTACAGTCTGTGTGAACACCATTTATTACCTTTTTTTGGAAGATGCCACGTTGGTTATATTCCTAATGGCAAAGTGTTCGGGGTAAGTAAGATTGCCAGAATTGTTGACATGTACGCCAGAAGATTGCAATTGCAGGAACGTCTGACCAAACAGATTGCGGAAACAATCAACGAAACAATCAATGCGCAAGGAGTAGGAGTCGTCATGGAGGCACAGCACCTTTGCATGTTGATGCGCGGAGTTGAAAAACAAAATTCAATAATGACGACTTCCTCAATGCTTGGATGTTTCAGAAAAGAATCTGCTACCAGGAATGAGTTTCTCAGGCTGATAAAGGATTAGCGATGCGTGCAATGATTCAACGTGTTTCATCCGCGTCAGTTAAGACCAATGAAGTTACAATCAGCATGATAGGACACGGGTTGCTAATATTGTTGGGCATTACGCATGATGACGATGAACGTGATGTAAAATTCCTGGTGGACAAATGTGTCAATCTGAGAATTTTTCGTGATGATGCGGATAAGATGAATTTTTCTTTACTTGACACTAAAGGCGAGGCGCTGATAGTTTCACAGTTTACGCTATATGGTGACGCAAGCAAAGGGCGGCGTCCAAATTTTAGCGAAGCGGCATTGCCGGCACATGCTATTCCTTTGTACAACAAATTTATTGAATTGATGAATGCGACCGGTATTAAATCATCAGCCGGGATTTTTGGTGCTGATATGGAAGTGAAACTCGTTAACAATGGTCCCGTAACCATAATGCTTGAATCAAGAAAAAGTGAGCGGATATTTTGAAAAAACAGAAAATAATTATTCTTGGCTCAACCGGTTCTATCGGAGAAAATGCGGTTAAGGTTATTAAAAGCCTGCCGGAGCGTTTTGAAGTATGCGGTATTGCTGCTAAAAACAATATTAACAGGCTTGCAGAACAGGCGGCGGAGCTTAATTGCAGATGGGCCGTAACCTCGGAATCAACCAATAAAGATAAACTCGCGGCAATGCTGCCTGCAGGTTGCAAGGCTTATTCCGGAGAAGATTGTCTCAACAGTCTTGTTACTGAACCTGACATTGACACGGTTCTATGCGCTATAGTCGGTACAGGCGGATTAATGCCCGTGATAAATGCATTACGCTATGGCAAAAAAGTTGCATTGGCAAGTAAAGAGGTTCTGGTAATGGCAGGAGAACTTGTAATGGGAGAAACTCTTGCCGGTAAATCTGTGATTATTCCTGTTGACAGCGAACATAGTGCCATTTTCCAGTGTCTGGAGGGAAGATCATCCAAAGATGTTGCTCGATTATTGCTTACCGCAAGTGGCGGTCCATTCCGTGACGCAAATCTGGAAACATTGCGTGCCGCCACTTATGAGAAAGCGTTAGCCCACCCGACTTGGAATATGGGTGAAAAGGTAAGTATTGACTCAGCCACTCTGATGAACAAAGCATTGGAAATCGTTGAAGCTGGCTTTTTATTTAAAATACCGCCGGCACACATAGATGTGGTCATACACCCGCAATCTGTGATTCATTCCATGGTCGAATTCATTGACCACTCTATTCTGGCACAGATGTCCATTCCCGATATGCGTTTCCCGATACAATACGCCCTTACCTGGCCAGAAAAGTGTCCGGGAGAAATGCCGCCGTTGGATTTTACGGTATTCAATACATTGAGTTTTGCACTGCCGGACAGGAAGTTATTTCCATCACTCGACTTTGCCTACCACGCATTGCAGGTTGGTGGAACAATGCCGGCGGTGATGAATGCCGCAAACGAAATTGCAGTGGAAAAATTCAAAAGTGGCGCAATAGGTTTTACCGATATATGGCAGATAATTGAAACAACGATGGATAGACACCAAACAGTAAAAGGTTTATCACTTGATGCAATATTGGATGCAGACAAGTGGGCGAGAAGATTTGCTGATGGACTGCGTGCTGCAAATAAATGATTGAATACAACATTTACGAATTAAACAAAGATTTATAAATAATGATTAGTATAAAATAAATAATGGAGTGCTATGGAAAATTTTTATGATGTTTTAAGAATTATTGGTTCAACACTGTTTATGGTGTTTTTTCTCGGATTTTGTATCTTTATTCATGAACTCGGTCATTTTCTTGTTGCAAAATGGCGTGGTTTGCACATTGTAGCGTTCTCTCTCGGGTTCCGCAAAATATGGTCAAAAAAAATTGGTGGAGTTGAATACCGGATCGGGTGGTTGCCTTTCGGTGGATATGTCGATCTGCCGCAGATTGACACGACTTCTGTGCCCAAAACAGAGGATGGCGTTGAACTGCCAAAGGCTAAACCATTAGACCGGATGCTTACTGCTTTTTCTGGACCGTTGTTCAATATTCTGTTTGGTCTTTTGTTGGGATCGGCGGTGTGGTACTACGGCATTCCCCAGGATACTCCCAAGATGCGTTCAATTGTTGTTGACACTGTTGATAAAACTGGACCTGAATATCAGGCGGGACTAAGGGAAAATGATGTTATTGTCAAAATAAATGGACATCGTTTTTTCTGTACTTGGAATGAATTTGTTCAGGTTATTCTTTTTGCTGTTGGTAAAGTTGAAATGGAGTTGGAGCGGGGAAACGAACGCAAGACAATTCAGTATGAACCGATAGAGAATCCGAATAGTCCGAGCGGTCTAAAAAAAGAAAAAATAGCCTGGCCTTATTTTGTACCGCGAATTCCGATAATCATGTTTCCCAATGCCAATTCTCCCGCAGCAAAAGCCGGTGTCAAAGATGGCGACGTGTTGTTAGCGATAAACGGCATAAAAGTATCTAGTTTTGACGAATTTCAGTCATTAATTGAACGGTTTGAGTCAAATCCGCTTACATTGAAAGTTAAACGCGGCGACACAGTTGTAGAAATTAACAACCTTGTCCCCGTTTTGAATAATGATGTGCCGGACGAAGAAAAAAAGAGATTTTTTATCGGCGTTATTTATAAAAATGATAAAACTCTTGAAGTGACTAACCTCGTTGAAAATTTCCCGGCAGCAAAGGCTGGAATTAAAATTGGTGATTTTATCAAAAAAATAAACAATAAGGATGTTAGTACAGTCGATGCCTTTAAGAAAGAACTTGTAGAGATTGGGACCAAACCGTTCTCTGTACTTGTCAAACGCGGGGATAATGAATTAACATTAAACCTGCAAGCTAAACATTTACAACACTATACTGTTGGCATCCGCTTAACCGTAATTGACCACCCGACTCCAGTTGAACAATTCGTCAAGGTAATAGATTTAAGCTATAAGTCATTACGCGGGATTATTTACGGACTGACAAAACAGGCTGGAATAACTGAAGAAGGCAGTTCGCTAAAGCCGCGCAATCTCAGCGGTCCAATCGGATTGGGAAGAACGATTTTTATATCTGTTTATTATGGATCTTTTTTACTTGGTATCTATTTTGTTGTAATCATCTCTTTTGCTTTGGCTATTTTCAATTTGTTACCGCTTCCTGTACTGGATGGCGGTCATGTTGTACTTGCTGCAATTGAAATGATTATCCGCCGTCCACTGCCGGAAATTATTGTAAAAGCACTTAGTTATGCATTCGTCTTTATGTTGATTGCATTAATGTTATATGTAAGTTTCTATGACGTTCTGCGTCTGGTACCTGAAGAAGATAGTAAAAAAACACCATCAGCGCAAACGACACAAACAGAACAGAAAGACACTAACGTAAAGAAAAGAGCAATATCTGAGGCAAACAAAAATGTGGAAAAGACAAAAAACCAGGCAGATCAAGGTCGGTAGTTGTCTGATAGGCGGTGGTGCTCCGGTGTCAGTACAGTCAATGACTAACACCGATACCAGAAACGCTGAGTTGACAGTAAAACAAATACAGTCGCTCGCCACCGCAGGTTGCGAAATCATCAGGGTGGCAATTCCTGACCTCAAAGCAATAGAGGCATTGCCACAAATAATTTCCAATAGTCCGATACCAGTTATAGCCGACATACATTTTGACTACCGGCTGGCTATTGCTGCCATAAATGCCGGCATTCATGGTATTCGCATCAACCCTGGCAATATTGGCAAGGATGAAAATGTCCGTAAAGTTGCTGAGGCCGCAGGGAAAGCAGGCGTCCCGATACGGGTTGGGGCTAACTCCGGCAGTATAAATACCAATATAGTTAACAAAAGTAATCTGGACAAAAATCACGATAAAGAAATTGCTGACGCATTGGTCAGGAGCGCGTTGGAACAATGCAAACTTTTAGAAACGTATGGTTTTAAAAATATCAAAGTCTCTTTGAAAGCTTCGAGTGTTCCGGTTTCAATACTTGCTTGCAATTTATTTGCTGAACGAGCTGATTACCCGTTACATCTTGGAATTACCGAAGCCGGCACCAGCAGCAGGGGTACTATCAAATCAGCGATCGGGATTGGCTCTTTGCTATTGTCGGGGATTGGAGATACCATCAGGGTCAGCCTGACCGCGGACCCGGTGGAAGAGGTAAAAACAGGAATCAGAATACTTGAGTATTGTGGTTTACGAGAAGCTGAAGTAGACATAGTGGCATGTCCAACTTGCGGCAGAACAGAAATCAACCTGATAAGATTGGCAGAAAAAGTGGAAGAACTCGTCGAAGATATAAAAAAAAGCGGCAAAAAAATCAACTTAAAAAAAATAGCGGTCATGGGATGTGCGGTTAACGGTCCAGGTGAAGCCAAAGACGCAGATATCGGTATTGCCGGCGGCAACAAACAGGTTATCCTGTTCAAGCATGGCAATATTATTGGTAAATATTCTGAGGATGAAGGATTTTCGCTACTTAAACAGGAAATTTTAGCCGCATCAAGTCATTGATTATTATTCCGTGCGTTGCCAGGACGTTAGACGGGGAATCCAACGGGGAACGTTCCGCATATAAAGTTCATACTCAGCACCGAAACGTTTAATCAATGCAGGCTCTTCAAAATACCGCATGTAAAATACATTGGCGGTAAAAAAAATGATACACCAGATTCCCAGTCCCAAACTATTGAAAAATAAAAATTCACTCATAAGAATTAATAATACTCCGGTAATCATTGGATTCCTTACATAAAGATATGGGCCATTTACAACTAAATGCTGAGGTGGACACCATGGCGCTGGAGTACCGTTGCCAATATCATTAAATAATTTGATAGTCCATACAGCTAACCCTAGCCCAGAAAATAAAAGAAAAATTGCAAGATAAATAGTGAAACAGGTTTTACTTGCAAAGGTAAAGCCGGTAATAGACAAAATTATTGTGGGAATAAGAAGAAGAACGGTACCAGGTAAAACAACAATAGCCTTAATAATTTCCGCCCTGCGTCCTAACATAATCCGCCTCTGATTTCATTACTGAATTTGATTATTATCGTGTAGGTATCACTTTCTTAAAATTATAATAATTTTAACTGAGAGTTATACAGTTCAAGATAATTTTCAACCATTTTATCCGATGTAAAAGATAGGTCCGGCGACGGCAGACTTTTTTGCTCGATTGTGTAAAAAATCTTTTCTGCCAATGCAGTTGTAGGATTAGCGGAAAAATCCCAGAAACAACCGTTGGAATAGTTTTTAAGCAATTCATGCAACGGACCAATTTTGCTGGCAATAATCGGCAAACCATGCGACATCGCTTCTATCAAAGCCAGGCCAAATCCTTCATATCTTGATGGCATTAAAAAAAGATCAAAAGCGCCAATGCATTCTGCTGCATCACGACGAAAACCAGGCAGACAAACTTTTATAGTCGGGGGGGCATTTTTTGCCATTCTTTCCAGTTTATCGCGTTCTGCCCCCTCGCCGATAATTACCACCCCCCATGTCTGTCCGGCAGGAACCAATGCTGCGATTTGAGGTAACGCCTCTATAACCATGTCATATCCTTTTTCATGACCAAGTCTTCCAATCGAACCGATTACTGCAGAGCAGTTATCAACGCCCCATTCAATTAGTAATTTATTGATATCTGTTGCGGAAAGTTTTTTTGGAGTTACGATTCCGTTATGAATTACCGGCATAATATCTGGATTGATACAAAGATGTTCCGCATGAAAATTGCGTGCGGATTCGGACACGGCAGTTTGAACGTCACACAACGACAATGTCATTTTATCGGCAAGGAAGTACCATTGTTTACTCTTGCGTGTTTCCATGGTGTGGACAGTATTTATCAATCGGAAATAACGGTTGTAGCTGTTAATTCGTGCAACAATATTAGCATGAAAAAGATGTGAGTGAACAATGTCCGGCTTGATGTCATTCAGTAGTTTTCTGATGTAGAGTACTCGCCACGGCATGGATTTGCGCAAACCAATATTAAGTACAGTAATTCCTGCACACTTAAGTTCATCCACGATTACCGAATCAACGATAAATGGTCGCAATGCAATTACTTTAACTTGATGCCCGCGCCTGACCAAACCCAAACACAAATCAACCAATACCCGTTCAGCTCCTCCAGGTTGTAATTCGGTAATAAGCTGAACAATATTCATTAAGCGCCTCTTAATAATAAATCATTAATTTTCAATACTATAGCCTGTGACATAAAAATCTCAAGATAAATTTATTGCAAACGTGCGTTCATAAGGTTGCCGCCGTTGACAATATCGCATGAGTCGCACCAGGGATATTTTTATGCAATGTCGTGCTGGCAATTACATGAAAATTATATATTACCGGTGAATGCCGTGAATCCACGAGCTTCAGCGTGATGTTTCAGTTTAAGTAAAATTGGTACAGGTGTCGCAGGAATAGAACAACGATAAGCAGGATGGTAAGCAGAAAAATGCAAAGGAACTCTTTTATCAAGATTAAATTCAACCCAGTCCAACCATTGATCCAACTCTTCAATTTTATCATTTTCACCAGGTATAATCAATGTGGTGATTTCCAGGTGTTTACCTAGAGAATATAAATGTTTAATTGATTCAAGTACATTTTTCAATCGGGAAGATGTCATATTCTGATAAAACGATTCAGAAAAACCTTTCATATCAATATTTGCAGCGTCAATCAATGGATAAAGTTGAGATGCCGGATTTGACTCAATATAACCATTTGAGACCAATACCAGCGGCAGTCCTGCAGATTTAGCAAGCTTGGCAATATCAATTGCATACTCAGCAAAAACTGTTGGTTCATTGTAGGTGAATGAAATAGAATCCGCTTTATATTTTATTGCACTCTGAACAATATATTCAGGGGGGACAAAATTAAGCAAGTCATCCGGACGGTATGAGCCTCGCGACAAAGAATCGTTTTGACAAAAGCTGCAGTTAAGGTTACAACCGAAAGTTCCGAGCGAATAGGTCTTACTGCCAGACATAAAACGAGCTAACGGTTTTTTTTCGATAGGATCAATGTGAACCGAAACAGGACGACCATAAGAAAGGGAAAATAAAGCTCCGTCTTTATTCTCTCTAACTGCACAAAATCCACAAAAACCTGATTTGATTACGCAATTTCGCGGACACAATAAACATCTGACATCACTTTCGCCGAATGACTGCCACCACAAAGCGGGTTGCAGTTGTTGCTGTGTTGCAATCATTGCGTCAAACCTGACTTGATGTCAACTGTTATCTGACTCAAAACTGTTCATGAAATCAATAAGTTTTTCAACCCCGGCCAGAGGCATTGCATTATAGATACTGGCGCGAATTCCACCTACCGAACGATGTCCTTTGAGTCCAATCATTCCAGCCTTATTGGCTTGCTTGACAAACTTTTCTTCCAATTCTTCATTCGGCAACCTGAAAACGATATTCATTTTTGATCTGCTTCCGGGTTGCACTGGATTACGGTAAAATTTACTGCTGTCCAGCAATTCGTAAAGAGCCTCAGATTTGGAATCGTTAATCTCTTCAACAACAGAAAGCCCGCCGACAGATTTCATCCAGTCAGTTACTAATCCCAACATATAAATGGCAAAAGTTGGGGGAGTGTTGTACAATGACTTATTTTCAACATATGTACTGTATTTCAACATCGTAGCAACATTTTCCGGTGCCAATGCGGCAAGATCTTTGCGAATAATAACAAGTGCCAGACCACTTGGACCAAGATTCTTTTGAGCACCGGCATAAATCAAACCGAACTGACTAATGTCAACAACTCTTGACATAATGTCAGAAGACATATCTGCAATAATGGGCACGTTCCCCTGCTCCGGGAACGAATGGTATTGAGTACCGTAAATAGTGTTATTACTTGTTATATGCAAGTAAGCGGCATCAGGGGAAGTCTTCCAGTGCCTGATTTCTGGAATTCGGTCATAATTGGTATCTTTACTGGAACAGCAGACATTAATCTGTCCAATTTTTTTTCCTTCTTTTATGGCAGCAGACGCCCAGGTACCAGTATCAGAATAATCGGCCACCTTGCCTTGAGGAAGCAAATTCATTGGAATCATAGCGAATTGTAAACTGGCACCGCCTTGAACAAAACATACTTCATATTCAGAGCCTATCCCCATCAGGGAACGAATGTTGGCTTCTGCACGCTCTATGACTTCAGTAAATTCTTTACCACGGTGCGACAGTTCCAATATTCCGCAACCGCTACCCTTATAGTCACAAAATTCATCTTGAGCTTTACGCATGACTTCTTCCGGCAATGTAGCCGGACCGGCGTTAAAATTGTAAACTTTCATAAATAACACCATTGTTTAATTGAGTTAAATTAAAACTAACAATAATATCATTCCAATGCTTTTATTTAAGTCAATGGGACAATAAACATACCAACTAAAAACCTGATAACCGGCACAAGTTGTGTGATTATTTATTTACTTTAACACGCATAAATAACTTTTACAATTCGCAAACAAAGATTCAAAAGCAAACTGCAATGTAATACACATAAGAAATTTCCCAAAAGCTGATTATTGAGTCGAGGCAAAACAAATTCTGTATTTTTTCGTTCTTGCCGGTATTTTCAGCAGGATTAACATAGCATTACTGATATTTGCAAAGGTTGCAAAACTGCAGTGCAAGCAATTAGTCGTAACTCACCATCTGGAAATTTCAAAATAATCAATTGGCATTATGGTCATTGATAGCAGAAACAGCAATCTTTGTGGCCTGACGTTTTAACATTTTTTCAGCATGAGCCTGCTTAAATTTACGAGTTACAACAAGCGCAAGATAATAACCAGGCGGCATTGCAATAATTGAAAGAATAGCGCCACCTATCAAATATGGAATTGCAATTTCATTCCAAAATACCAGCAGTTCGGCCATCGTGACACCATCAAAAAGTCCTGTTAGCATATTTTTAGCTTCAAGCAATGTCAAAGGATCGCCAAGAATGTAACTGCCCATAAGACACTGAAGGGGGTAGATAATTGGAATTGTAATCTCATTAGACAACGCAAATGTAACGCCCATTGCAGTTATTTTATTACAACGGAACATAAAGCCCAAAAGTAAAATCGTAACTGTATGTAAACCAATCGGGATTAATAAAGCCGCAAGCAATCCAAGCGCGGCGCCACGGGCAATACACTCAGCAGAGCTTTCCTGACGAAAAAGCTTTATAAACCATATCAAGCATTTTTTATAGCGTTGTTTTAACTTCAGTTTCATTGCACATCCCGAATAACATGAATCAAAAAAAATATTTTTTGTTTTCAATCAGGCAAGCCTTAGTGTATTATGCCTGAATTCACGTGCACGGATGACACGCAAGAATCACATAAGAACAATAATACAAAGTCAACCAGATTGTCGAGGTATTTAACCTAACAGAATAAAGCAATAATGTAACTAGTCACAAATTACATTCTGTAATCTAACATTCTGACGTTAATAAGTCAAATGCATAAATGTATTGTGATTGAAGTATTATTCTATACTGAAAAAGTACTGGCAAAGCAAATTATAAAGCAAAACAAATAACATCATGTTAAAAACATGCAATGTGCAATTTTTCAATAAAAACCTTATCTAAATTAAAAAATTATCATGATTATCGCATTATATGCGCTATACGGTTGAAAGTTTAAAACAAACGAATAGGATTGTGTATCAAATTTTTCGATCCAACTTACCGGAGATACCCATATAGTCTAAAAGAAGGAACGGAAAAACTTAGTGATTTTATAATAAATATCAATAATACTAACAGGGTAACAATTAAAAATCACAATGAATTGTGATATGGGAACAGAATTTTCATTGATTAAAGCAGCGATTCCTGTACAGCTCTAGCGATATGAGACTTTCAATAACCGGTGCCCAATCGGGATGTTCTCCTATTGTAGTAAAAAATCAATCTCAACATTTTACTATTTTCCCGCTAGATAATCCAAGCGATTTATAACTTAGACATTGATAAAGTCGCTTTGGATTAAAAAAGCAAACCTACCGATGGGTACAAAATAACCAGCCAACCAGATTTTTTTGACTGGTATATTTCATTATAATTTTAACTGGACAGTAGTGATAAAATATTATGGTTTGAAGAAATCATGCGGTAGACGCACTGTTTTGTCATCAGGAGAGTCGGTGATGATAAGAGTTTTGCCTATATCCTCAATCGGTTCAATCTGTTCAATTTCGAATAATGCCGGCAGTTGTGTCCGCATATAGTTTGCCAGGGTAACAATGGTGGGGCCGTAGCCATCTTTGTAGATGTAATATTCCAAATCTCTCGCAAGTTCTGACGTATTCTGGTAGCGTTCAGAAGGTTCTGTTGCCAGCATCCGTTGTAATATTGACATCAATTCGCGGTCAACATCTTCCGGCAATTGAATCCAGTCAATAAAATTTATCTTAGCCTGTTCAAGAAT
Source organism: uncultured Victivallaceae bacterium (assembly GCA_964392985.1). Taxonomy (GTDB): domain Bacteria; phylum Verrucomicrobiota; class Lentisphaeria; order Victivallales; family Victivallaceae; genus CAYMSF01. The sequence continues at coordinate 28,591 of CAYMSF010000026.1, forward strand.
TTCATTCAAGGTGACATCAATTTTTCTTGTTGTTTTACCCGACAGTAGATAAAATAAAACAATACCGAGTGAATATATATCGGACCGGAAATCAATTTCTTTTTTATTGGCCTGTTCCGGAGACATGAAAGGCAATTTACCGGAAATTGTGCTTTCTTCATCGTTCATAGTTGTCGCTTTTGCAATACCGAAATCAGTAATCTTGGGTAAGCCTTCAGTATTAATCAAAACGTTATGGGGACAAACATCACAATGAACAATGTTAAGCGGTCTGCCATAATGATCGCGCCGACTGTGAGCATAAGCCAATCCTCGTGCGACACGTCCCGCAATAAAAACAGCCAGATTCCGTGGAAGTACCGTTTGGGTCTTTCTGTGGAATTCCATGAAATCATATAAAGAAATACCGTCGACAAATTCAAGTACGAAATAATATTCGCCATTATATTGATTTAACTGATAAGTCTGGACAATGTTTTCATGCACCAGATTCGCAACAAGTTTTGCTTCAGAAATAAAGCGATCAACGAATTTCTTGTCGTCAGAATAACAACTCAATAGTGTTTTAATTGCGACTATTTTTTCAAATCCCTCAACTCCTTTCTCCAGGGCCTTGAATACTGACCCCATACCGCCATCAGCAATATTCTGGATAATTTCATACTCTACATTGCCAAATAATTTTTTCATGTCCGTTCTCCATATTGTTGTATTATTCGTTGTTTTTGTAATAAATCTTGAAAATATTTTTCCAGTCCAGGTCCGCGCGACAACTTAGCTGAACGCGTAAAATAGTGATGTTGAGTTAAAAATGATATTTCAAGTTTTAACCATTCGGCATCGGTAAATGTTCTCCCATTTAAAGATAATTCCCGCCGCAGTCTGGACGATCCTGAAGTTGCAGAATCGGTACCAAGATAACTTAAATCAGCGTCACAAAGTATTTCTTCATACAAGTTAGTTGGGCGCTGCGGCCAAGTAGTGGCAAGAATCATATTTATTATTTCTTTGACTTGCGTGCTGTTATATCCGTATATTGGTAATATTTCTCCTGCCAGACGAGCGCCAAAAAGCTCATTATTTTCATTTCGATATAGAAAGCCGGTATCATGACACAGAGCAGCAGTTTTTACATTCACCAACTGGAAAGCGTTCAATCCCTCCTGCAATGCAAATTCTTCTGCTGCGGCAATAACTTCCTGCGTATGTTTAACGTTATGATAACAAAAAGACTTAGAAAGTTCATTACCCAACTTAGTCAACACATATTTTTCAGCACCGGCATAATCGATATTCATACTGAAAACTCCATATTATTGCTACAATATAAGTGTTATTATTCCGGAATCAACTTATATTGTGTTTTTTGAACCTTAAGTTTTCCCAATCGGTTAAAATGATGAATAGTTATTTTATAAACTACATCAGGTTATACATTTAATTAACTCATTGCATGACATTCTCATTTCAATTATAAATTTACCTGAATGTTTTTCGGGACGTCATGGACATTAATTTTAATAAGTTATCGTTTATATTTATGCATTGATTGAAGCAGTTACACACAATAAATATTAATAAGAATAAAATATGAGTACTTTAATTTTTTATAAAAGCAGTTAGATTAATTGTGTTTCGCTGAAAATATTGACATGGATTGACAAAAAAATCTGTGTTAATGTAAACAATAATAAATTTTCATATTAACACACAAGGAAATGATGAATTATGGCAGGCAAAGGCAGTAAACGCAGACCAGGAGATGATGAAAAATTTCGCAAAAACTGGGATAATATTTTCAAAAAAAAAGGAAATCAACCTTCAACGCAACAGTAAAACTGTCAAGACTTTGTCAATAACTTCTTAGATGTATTATGGGAATGCAATTGCAGGCAAGTCATAAAAAAATGTGTTACTTGAGTTGTTTACTTTAATAAAGATACTAAGTGGAATAAATCAAATCGTTCTTGTTAATATTTTTTTCGAGTTATACACAAGATAAAAAAATCCGTTTTTTGTATGCTGATTTGAATCATTTATAAAATGACTTATTATACTTGGTATTACGATAAATGATGTTTCAGTTGTTAATTATAGCCTTGTTAATGACAGAATGCAACAGTAATAAAATCGGTCTCAAAATCATTCCTGAAATTGTCGGTGATATTAATAAAATACATGTGGAAAGCAAACTACAATTGAGTAGTCACAGCTATCTGCTTAATAGAAAGATATAGTAACTATGTTGTACCAATTATCCTGGCTTAGTGAGTATTTCGGTCCATTGCGTTTATTTGAATATGTTACATTTCGTGCTTCAGGAGCAGCATTCACGGCAATGGTTATAACTATCTTGTTAGGACCTTACACTGTAAGGAAACTTAAAGACTTTCGCGCCGTAGCCCCATGTCGTTATCAGGGATTGATTGATGAGGAGTTTGTCAATAAAGAGAAGCTTAAAACACCAAGTATGGGCGGAATCTTGATAGTTTTTGCGATTGCGGTTTCATCGCTTTTATGGAACATTATTAACAATCCGCTCACCGTCACGCTGTTAATAGGAATGTTGCTTTTCGCAGGGATCGGTTTTATTGATGACTATGTTAAAGTTGCACACCGTAACCGCAATGGTATATCCGGCAGGTTAAAACTGATGGGACAATTTTTGATTGCAATATTAGCGATTAAATTCCTCGATTATATCCCTGAAACCAGTACGTTTATGCGCCAACTGATGATACCTTTTTTTAAACAGCCGGTTCTGTTCAGCAGTTGGGTAATGGTACTTGGCGCATTTGTTGTCGTCGGTTCCTCCAATGCAGTTAACCTTACTGATGGTAAAGATGGTTTGGCTGTGGGATGTTCAATTTTCTGTGCTCTGGCTTATGCTGTTTTTGCCTACATATGCGGACACAAAGATTTTTCCAGTTATTTGAATATTCCTTTCATCCCTGGAATCAGCGAAGCGGTAGTTTTCGCTGCAGCGTTAGTGGGAGCATGCATTGGGTTTCTCTGGCATAACTGCCATCCCGCGTCAATGTTTATGGGCGATACCGGCAGCTTGGCACTTGGCGGCACGATTGGATTGCTTGCGGTAATGGTTAGACAAGAGTTGTTGCTGATTGTTATCGGAGGAGTATTTGTTATGGAAGCCGTATCCGTGATTATTCAAGTAACCAGTTTTAAGCTTACAGGCAAACGAGTTTTCCTTTGTACTCCTATTCATCATCACTTTGAACAAAAAGGTTGGACTGAAACACAAATAGTAGTCAGATTCTGGATTATTGCCGGAGTTCTGGCAATGTTCGGGCTGGCGACTCTAAAACTGCGCTAAATGGGCACTTCCTATGATTGGTTTAAAGAATAACATATTTCTGTTGTTTTTGTTTATATTTATGGGATTGAATTTTAGTGCTTTCGGTACGAATTGTGCAACATGTAATAAGACTATTAATGGTAAATATCTCAGGTCTGGAGATAACAACGCTTATTGCAGCGAAAAATGTTTTGAGAAAACATTACCGGTTTGTACCGTTTGTAATAAAAGGTGCACTAAAGGCGGTTTTGTAAAAGAAAATAAAAACTATTGTTCTCAGGAATGCCTGAATAAAGTTTTGCCTAAGTGCAGTCTGTGTAATAAACCCTTCAGCAAAGGAGTATTTGTCGGACAAGGACAACAATACGGTAAAGTTTATTGCAGTCAATGCGCAATGAAGCCAAAATGCTTTGCATGTACCATGCCGGGTAATTGCGAAATTCTTAAAGATGGCAGATATATTTGTGAACTGTGCAATAAAACCGCAGTTTCGGATCAAGATGATGCAATCAATATCTTTAACGATGTACGTAAAAAAATGTATGAAGAACTTGGCTACTCAAGTAATCATATTCTTAATTTCTTCCTTACTGATACCCAAACTCTTGAGAAAAAATCAGCCAGTCATGCGCCTGGGCAGGAATTGGGTTTATTTGAATACACTTGTACCATCAATACCGTAACCAAAAGCAAAGTTGGCTGGAATCTTAAAGTTGAGGAAAAAACGGAAGAATTCAGGAATAACGAAAAATTTTCAATCTATGCATTATACGCATTGCCGCGTAACAAACTAATAGAAGTTTGCGCCCACGAGTTAGCCCATGATTGGATGCAGCAGTACTATCCCAATATAACCGACTTAAGAATCAAGGAGGGTTGGGCCGAATACATTGCCACACTTGTAAACTCAAGCTATAATCAATCTGAAATGAACAAACGCATGGAAACGAATCCAGATAAAATCTATGGTGATGGTTTCCGGATGATTCGTGATTACGCAGGAAAATATGGTAAAGAAAAACTACTTAATCTTTTCAACGATTATAACAAATAATGTCATTCAACAGTTCAATAAAACGCACTACACCAATACATATCAGCGTTTAAAACCCACGACTGATTATGCATGGCTCACGTATTTCTAAATAATATGGATGAATTTCTGCTATTGCAACGCTTGAGAAGGAGTTGGTTCAGCCTTTTTTCCCGGCAAAGCAATCTTTAAGTGAAGTTCGCGTAATTGTTTTATCGTTACTTCAGACGGCGCATTCATCATCAAATCTTGAGCCTGTTGATTAAACGGAAAGGCGATAACCTCACGAATATTCGGTTCTTCTGCCAGCAACATTACAATCCTGTCAACTCCGGGAGCAATACCGCCGTGAGGAGGAGCGCCAAGTTTAAAGGCATTAATCATTCCTCCAAACTTAATGTCAACTGTTTCCTTGCCATATCCGGCGATTTCAAACGCTTTATACATAATGTCTGGACGATGATTACGTATCGCCCCACTTGAAAGTTCTATGCCGTTGCATACAATATCATATTGATAGGCAAGAATATCAAGAGGAGGTTTCTGTAATAACGCATCCATACCTCCCTGAGGCATGGAAAACGGATTATGGCTGAAAATTATACTGTCAGTCTCTTCGTCACGTTCAAACATCGGGAAGTCAACAATCCAACAAAACTTGAAAATATTCGGATCAATCAGTTCAAGTTGTCTGGCAAGTTCAGTTCTCACTTTTCCACCAACATCAAGCACAAGTTTTTCCTTATCGGCAAGGAAAAACATTGCATCGCCGTCTTTTATATTACCCAACTCCTTCAGTTGATTAATTTCTTCCCGGCTCATAAACTTGACTATCGGACTTTTCTCTTCGCCGTTAGTCCAAATTATGTAAGCCATGCCCTTTGCTCCTGAATCTTGAGCAAATTTAATCATATCATCGTAGAACTTACGCGGTTTGTTTGCAATATTTGCAACCTTGATTGCGCGAACGGCGCCGCCCTTAGCAACAACGCCGGAAAAGGCCTGGAAACCGCTGTTGGCAAAAACATTTGTGACATCAATCATTTCCAGCGGATTCCGCAAATCAGGCTTGTCTGTACCAAACCGACGCATAGATTCCCAGTAAGGTAAACGGATAAAAGGTGTCTGGTCAATTTTCTTCGTGCCAAAATTAGTAAAAATATCTGTGAAGAGATCTTCAATAACCGCAAAAATTTCATCTTGAGTGACAAAACTCATTTCCATATCAAGTTGATAGAATTCACCTGGCGAACGGTCAGCGCGTGCATCTTCGTCGCGAAAACATGGAGCTATTTGAAAATAACGATCAAAACCAGATACCATTAATAATTGTTTGAACTGCTGCGGCGCCTGAGGCAAAGCATAAAACTTTCCAGGATGCAGGCGACTCGGTACGAGATAGTCGCGAGCACCTTCCGGCGAACTGGCAGTCAAAATTGGAGTTTGGAATTCATTAAAACCAAGTGAAGTCATTTTTCGGCGCATTGCTGCAATTACCTGTGAGCGCAACACAATATTTTTATGTAATTTATCACGACGCAAGTCAAGAAAACGATACTTCAAACGAATATTTTCAGGAGTCTGTTCCTCCTTGGCAATTTGAAATGGCAGAACATCACATTCGCCAAGAATTTCCATCTGTTCCGCTACAAGCTCAATTTCTCCAGTTGGTAATTTCGGGTTGATGGTTGAAGCAGTGCGCGCAACTACTGTACCGCCGAAAGAGACAACAGTCTCAACCCTCCAACGTTCTAATTCCTGGTAAAATGCACGTTGCGGATCAATTACCACCTGAGTCAAACCATAATGATCACGAAGATCAATAAAAATAACGCCACCATGGTCACGCACGCTATGAATCCATCCGGACAATTTTACACTACTGCCGACATCTACCTTACGAAGTTCACCGCATTTGTGAGTTCTGTATGTACTCATTTTGTTCTTTCTTTCCAGTATTCGAAACGTTGTTGAGTGATAAATAATAAACTGATTGTTCAACTACCATGAAAAAATGCATTAATCCCGTCATTCCGGGCAAATAAGCGAGCGGTACAAATTCACGATACAATTGAATTTCAAAAACCCCAATACTTTAATTACCAATCTTTTAAATTCAATCTCAACTTTAAAAAAAGTCAAAGTCTTTGGTGATATCAAATTAAAAGTAAAGGCAAAATAAATTAAACTTGAAATGTTTCCCGATAATCCCCATGCAAATCAATAAACAATTTTATTAAGTGGATATTCGACAATTCCGGTACCGCCAGCCTTGATAATCTCAGGAATCAAATCACGTACTACATATTCATCCACAATGGTATTAATAGCGCACCAATTATCTTCAGCAAGATTAGAAATGGTTGGACGTTCCAACGCTGGCAATTTTTTTAACACATTTTTTAAGTCTTTTTGCCTGACATTTAACATTAAACCAACTTTGCCTTGTGCGGCAAGAACTGCCTGCAACAGCATTGCCAGTTTTTCAATCTTCATCCTCTTTGCTTTGTTTTTAAATGCACTTTTATTGGCAATAAAACGCGTAGTGCTTTCACATAGTGTATCAATGATTTGCAAATTATTAGCTCGTAGCGAAGAACCCGTTTCTGTGATTTCAACGATAGCGTCGGCAAGTGCCGGAGGTTTTACTTCAGTTGCCCCCCAACTGAATTCAACAATTGCCTTGACTCCGTGTTTTTTTAGATAGCGTTGCGTCATGCCGACAGCTTCTGTTGCGATAAGTTTTCCCTCTAGATCTTGCGGTTTCTTGATTGAAGACCCTTCAGGAACTGCCAGTACCCAGCGTAACGGTTTGCGTCCAACCTTGCCGTAAACCAATTCAGCCACTTCAATAACATCTGAACCATTTTCTTGAATCCAGTCGAACCCGGTCAATCCGCAGTCAAGCACACCCTTTTCAACGTAACGGGACATTTCCTGCGCTCTAATCAACATACATTCAATTTCCGGGTCGTCTATTGTCGGGTAATATGAACGTGAACTGATATTAATAGTATATCCAGCCTTGGCAAACATATCAACAGTGCTTTGCTCAAGACTACCCTTGGGAATTCCCAGCTTTAACATGTTCATCTCAAAGTCCTCATATATTTATATTTTAAAATAAGGTTTATGTTCACTCAGTCGCGAATTGCGTTGGTCCTTTGCTGACAAAAGTGGATCACTTATCGGCCATTCCACACCAATTTCAGGGTCATTCCAACAGATACCACGCTCATCAGGAGGAGACCAGTATTCGCTACATTTGTACTGAAACTCTGCCCATTCACTAAGCACGCAGAATCCATGGGCAAAACCTTTCGGAACAAATAACTGAAGCTTATTAATATCTGACAAAACAAAACTTTCCCATTGCCCGAACGTTGGAGAACCATGTCTGATATCAACAACAACATCAAAAACTTCGCCAAGAGTAACTCTTACCAGTTTATCCTGTCCCGGATTAATCTGGTAGTGTAATCCACGCAGAGTACCTTTGATTGACCGCGAATGATTATCCTGTATGAATTGCGGTATAATGCCATGATTGCCCAACTTCACCGAATTGTAGCTTTCATAGAAAAAGCCGCGGTCATCCTCGAAAACATCGGGTTTGATAATAAAAATCCCTTCAAATTTTCCCGGTGTTACTTTTAACATAAACAACTCCATTGCAAGTTTATTTTAGGGGAACTGAATCCTTGTTTATATTCAGGGTTTAAATTCTGCAATTATATAGTTAAAACCTGTAAACACATCGCATAAAATACTGCAAATTAATCAGCATTTGCAAATATTTATATTTATCTATTATGATATGAATAGAGATTGAATAACCCAAAGAATGAAATAAAAACAGTTTGGTTAATATAGTATAATTATGCACAAAATCAAGTTATTGAAGCACTTAAATCATGAAAAACACATTAATAACACCATCTCTTTTAATACATATGTTGTAATTTCTGGCAATTAAGCGAAACAGACGCTAAGCGCTATATAGAAAACTTAACGGACACGGAATTCAATAATCTTTTTACGTAGATAATATCGTTCATTATATTTGTGGATTGAAACAAATAATGCCGGAATTGTTGAGCCAAAACGCTTGCCTTGTAGTGCCTTCCCAATATCATCAAGGTTATTTACCGTGACATCGCCAAGACGTAATAGCACATCACCGCGCACAATTTCTTTGTTGTTCCCGTTTTCTAGAGGAGCGGTAATAACAGCACCACCTGTAAACGGATATCGTAACGCATCAGCAAGTTCAGCAGATAGCGGTTGAATTTTAATGCCGAGTTTTAGTTCTGCCAGTTTTTTGCCATCGGCGATGGCTATCTTTTCAGTTTTAAATTGGTAGACAATATTATCGACCGAAGTGACAATACAATTAACGCCTGAAGGAGTGCGATACAACCGCCTGGATAGATTCATCAAATCGCTAACAGGCATACCATTAAAATCTTTAATCCTAATCCCAGATCTAAGCCCCGCATTCCATGCCGGAGAATCGTTAAAAACTTCGCGAACATAAATAATCAAGTTGCCATCTTCTAAACGTTGTACCGCTGGAATAAAACCCAGTGACACATTCCCAAAACGTTCAGGGATAAGCCATCCGGCAATTACGTTTTCAATTCTTTGCAGCGGTATGGCAAAATTAATACTTTTTTCCTCCTTGAGCATTGCACTATTCAACCCAATCATAGACCCGGTTATATTAATTAGCGGTCCACCGCTGCTCCCGGGATATACCGCAGCATCCGTCTGCAATAAATCAGCGAAAAGCAATTTGTCATTATGTGTTACTTTGCGTCCGATTGCACTAAGTACGCCCTGAGTGATTGTATTACCAAGCCCATAGGGATTTCCTACGACAATTACCGTCTCGCCAAGAAGTAAATCTCCAGGCGATGCCAAGGGAATCGGAATCAGATTTTCATCAGCAACATTAATTTTCAGCATGGCGATATCATTTAATTCATCTGCGGCAAGAACCTCTGCAATGAAATTTCTTCCGTCATGCAGAGTAGCGTTAATTTTTATAGCGCGATATACAACATGCGCGCTTGTCACAATCAAACCGGACGAATCAATCAGACTGCCACTGCCTAGAGAATATGCTGTTTGCTGCCCTAATTGAATCTCCTGAGGATCAACGGTTATAGGAACACCTGAATTGCCATTGCCAAAATCGACCATTTTTTCTGTACTCAAATTAACAACCGAGGGCAGTACCCTGGCGATAGCTTTAACAACCGGGTTGATTCTGGCCTCACGCTGATTGTCGCCGGACTCAGCCAAAGATGGAATTGCAGTTATAACAACAATTATAAAGCTAAAAACATTTAATTTCATTTATTTACCCATTGAATTTTACGGCGATATATTTATAGTTAAAAAACAGATTACCGGAAAAAAAACATAACAACCAGACACATGCTAATATATAACATTTATTATTGATAATTGCAAACAGGAAAATGATGAAAAAAAAGGCATCAGACAAACATTCAACGCCGGCGGAACTGGAACTTCAACACAAATGGAATAATATTCCTCTGGAACACGATTTTTCCAATCATAATAATTTTATCCTGAAGGTTTTTTCGCCAGGAACATGGAATGTTGAATCAGGTCCTGATTTCAGTAATGCAAAAATCAGTATTAATGGGAAAATTGTCATCGGCGCAGTCGAGGTCCATCGTTTTACTTCTGATTGGTTAAAACACTTGCATAATAACGATCCGGCATATCGAAATGTCATTCTTCATGTTGTTGCTAATGATGATATGTCTGGTGAAAAAACTGCAGGCATGCCGCCAATATTCGTCCTTCCAGGAAACATAAAGATAAGCAACAAGGAAAAAGTTCCTGCCGGAGATTGTGCCAGGCATTTTTCCAGCTTGACCACTGGACAAATTAGTGCAATGTTGCTGACCGCAGGGATTGAACGATTTCACCTGAAAAGTGGGCGCATTCTCAGACAAATGTTGCAGTGCGGGGTGGAAAAAACCTGTATGCAATTGATTTTCGAGGCGGCAGGATACAAGAAAAATCGTGAATGTTTTCTTGAGTTATTTAATCGATTTTACGAATATCCTGTCGAATTACGTAAACATTATGCGCCAGCAATTATTTGGGGTGAATCCGGACTGCTGCCGGATCCTGCAGTGGCAAAGCAGTCACAAGAGATGAAAACTTTTACTATGGACATCTGGCGTACGTGGTGGAAAATACGGATAGGTTCACGCCACGGCATCAAATGGCGTCAACAAAACCGCCCTGTTAACACTCCAGCAAGACGTGTCGCCGCTATCGTCCAACTCTATCAACAGCTTGGTGAAACCCCTTTAAACAAAATCATCGAACAAATTTCAACGGTAAAAGACCCAATTCAGGCAGGGAACGCTGTTCTCAATCAACTAATTTGTCGTGACCAGTTATGGGACAGGTATGGTTGTTTTACTGGCAATTCCGGAAAAAGATCAGCAGTATTTGGCAACAACAGCGCTCTGGAAATGGCCGTTAACGCAATTCTTCCTTCAATTCATGCTGCGGCAAAGGTAAACGGTTATGATGACCAACCTTATTTGTCAATCTGGTTGTCCCTCCCCGCGCTGCAATCAAATAGTGTCACAAGAATTGCAGTCTCGCGTTGGTTCAATAACTCGGATGTGGCTAAACAATATTTCACGTCTGCGGCAATCAGTCAAGGTGTTATTCATCTTTATCAGGAATATTGTGATAAATGCCATTCTGATTGCGGTGCATGCCTTATTTACAATTCAATTTAAATACAGAACACTATTTGTTCCGTTGAATTTTTTACTGTTTGATGGAGCAAAACCATCACATGGCAGATGTAATTATAGTTTAACAAGTAGAAAATCTTATATATATAAAGTAAAAAGCCCGCCGTATGGCGGGCTTAATGTATAATTCACAAGAAACTATCTGGCTATTGCTTCATCTTGATAAAAGAAGTTGAAAGCGTTATGTTCCATATCAATAACCCATGCCGGACGAATCAATGGACCGTAACCCCAGCCTGAATCTTCAGGATCATCAGTAGCACCTGGGAGAGGCATCGGGAAGGTTATGATGTCCACTACGCCAATTACTTCACGGGCGACAACAAAAGCTATACCTTTGAATACGCCATAAGTCAACGCCGGTATTGCACCTTTGTCCTGATTGACATCATATGGGCGAATCAATATTTCCAGTGGTCCGAATGCAATATTAGCCACACCACGCCCTAGTTTTTCAAGCGGACCGCTGGTTTCAGCATTAACAGAAACCGCAACCACGGCAAGAATCAGTCCGGCACAAGCAATCTTTTTGAATAAATTCATTAAAATGACACCTTACTTAAAATGTTGATGTAAAAAGTCTCTCGAAAAAGCTTGAATAAGTAACAAATTAAAAATAAATTATACAACTTTTTTTGAAATATAGCTTGACTATTCTAAAAAATCAAGGAAATTCGTTATAAAATACAATTCTTTAACAAAACATCAAATGGGAATGAATAAAAATGGTTAATAAAGCAAACAAACAAAAATTTTCACACCGACTTGATAAATTGTCAATGTTGAAAGCTTCAACAACAATTTATCCGGAGTCACCGGAACTGGCAAAACTTGAAATATTTGACAACATATATTCCGACCGTGATTTTGTAATTACATTTGACTGTCAAGAATTTACATCGCTATGTCCGGTCACCGGACAACCTGATTTCGGTGTGATCAACATACGCTATATTCCTGACAGAAGTTGTGTTGAAAGCAAATCGTTGAAGCTGTATCTTTATAGCTTCAGAAATTATAACACGTTCCATGAGGAAGCAGTAAATATGATTCTTGACAAATTAATATCAGAATGCAAACCAAGAAAGGCCGAAGTAACAGGCATCTTCAGACCAAGAGGTGGTATTGCGATTCATGTTACAGCAACATTTGGAGGTAAAATTTAATGAGTGAATTATTTACCGTAATTGATGGCGGGTCAGTAACATCGCCAGCCGGGTTTAAAGCTTCAGGGATAACTGCAGGTTTGAAAAAAAGCGGAAAACCTGATATGGCTCTGATTTTTTCAAAATCTCCGGCAAATTTTTCCGGAGCATTCACATCGTGTACATTTGCCGCAGCGCCGGTTCTTGTCTGCCGTGAAAGAGTTGTATCACAGGATAAAATTCAGGCAGTTATTATCAATAGCGGCAATGCTAACGCCTGCACCGGACTGCCGGGTCTGAAAAATGCGGAGTCGATGTGCCACACAACCGGATTACTGCTTGGCATTGCCCCGCACTCAGTAATGGTGTCATCAACCGGCAGGATAGGTGTACAGATGCCGATGGATATTATTAATGCAGGAATCACCAAAGCTGTAAGTGCCCTTGAGGATAATGGCGGTACTGTTGCTGCAGACGCAATTATGACTACTGACACCTGCCCGAAATCCATGGCTGTGCAAATAAAACTTGGCAATAAAATTGTAAGCATTGGTGCCATGACTAAGGGCGCTGGAATGATTAACCCGAACATGAAAGTCCCCCACGCAACAATGCTTTGCTATATAACTACTGACGCTGCTATTGATAATTATGTTTTAAGTGATTTTATCAAAAGGGGAGTTGATGAATCATTTAATAGAATCACAATTGATGGCGATATGAGTACAAATGACACCACTATCATCATGGCTAACGGGGAATCCGGAGTGAAAATTAATGCTGGATCAAGCGAGGCGGAATCATTCTATTTTGCTCTTAAGTTCATCATGATTTCTCTGGCAAAAATGATGGTTATGGACGGCGAAGGCGCCACCAAAATGGTCAATGTTGTTGTCAACAATGCCATAAGCAGGCATGATGCGGAACTCGCCGCCAATGCCGTAGCCAACTCACTGCTCTGCAAAACTGCATGGTTTGGTTGCGACCCTAATTGGGGAAGAATCATTGCCGCAATCGGTTATTCAACAGCCAAATTTTCCCCGGAACGGGTAACCATTGACTATAATGATAAACCGGTAGTTCGCGATGGTCAAGATGCGGGTACACCGGAAAAAGTGCTGGCAGAATTGATGAAAGCACGCGAATTCACAATAACCATAAATCTTAATGCCGGTCATTTTAATTACAATGTATGGACTTGCGACATCTCTTACGACTATGTCAAAATCAACGCAGAATATCATACTTGAATGCAATTGTATAAAACTATTATAGGTGTATATTTTCCCCTGTAGTTTTATTGCAGTTTTTATTTGATAACTTAACTATGACAGAGTTGACAATGAATGTGAGAGAATATAATTTTGCTGAAATTGAACAGAAGTGGCAGAAATATTGGGAAAATGAAAAAACATTTAAGTCAAATGATTTTTCTGAAAAACCCAAATATTATGTACTGGACATGTTTCCATATCCCAGTGGTGCAGGTTTACATGTAGGGCATCCCGAAGGATATACTGCCACCGACATTATATGTCGTTATAAACGCATGCTGGGCTTTAACGTACTTCACCCAATGGGTTGGGATGCATTCGGTTTGCCAGCTGAGCAATATGCAGTAGAAACCGGTACTCAACCAGCCATCACCACAGCAAAAAATATCAATATGTTCCGGCGCCAGATAAAAGCGCTTGGTTTCAGTTACGACTGGGATCGTGAAGTTAACACTACAGACCCCCACTACTTCAAGTGGACACAGTGGATATTCCTGCAACTTTACAACAAAGGATTGGCCTATATTGATGAGGTCCCAGTAAACTGGTGTCCGGCCCTCGGTACCGTACTTGCCAATGAAGAAGTGATTAATGGGCGGAGCGAACGTGGCGATCACCCTGTTGTCCGCAAGCCGATGAAGCAATGGATGTTGAAAATTACTGAATATGCTGAGCGTCTGCTCCAGGATCTGGATGAACTTGACTGGTCAGAAGGAATCAAGGAAATGCAACGCAACTGGATAGGAAAATCCACTGGCGCTGAGGTGATTTTTTCAATTGATGGCAGCAATGAGTTAATAACGGTCTACACCACCAGACCGGATACGTTATTCGGGGCTACATACATGGTATTGTCGCCTGAACACCAGCTTGTTTCACGCATTACAACCCCGGAACAAATCTCAGCTGTAAAAACGTATCAATCAGAATCATCTGGAAAAAGTGATCTTGATCGCACCGAATTGAACACGACTAAAACCGGAGTTTTTACGGGGGCATTTGCGGTGAACCCGGTCAATGGGGAAAAGATTCCAATCTGGATTGCCGACTATGTTTTAAACAGCTACGGCACTGGCGCGATTATGGCTGTACCGGCTCATGATACCAGAGACTTTGAATTCGCCCGTAAATTTGATTTGCCAATCCGTTGCATCATTGACCCTGATAAACATGAAGCAAGTATGAAAAACATTGATATTTCCAGTGTTTATTCCGGTAATTTATGCTGGGAGGGCAATGGAACAATGATTAATTCTGCCAATTTGTGCGGACTCAATATCAATGGCATGGCAGTTAATGAATCCAAACGTACAACAACAGAATGGCTGGAGTCAAAAGGCATCGGTAAATTTACCGTTAACTATAAATTGCGTGACTGGCTTTTCAGCCGCCAACGTTACTGGGGAGAACCATTCCCGGTAATTCATATGGCCGATGGTTCAATTCGCCTGGTAGAAGAAAAAGAACTGCCGTTGTGTTTGCCGGAACTTGAAGACTTCAAACCTTCCGGCAATGGCGAATCTCCGTTGGCAAAAGCAGAAAAATGGATTGAATATACTGACCCGGTAACCGGAATGAAAGGACGACGGGAAACCAACACTATGCCACAATGGGCGGGCTCCTGCTGGTATTACCTGCGATATATTGATCCAAACAATTTAGAAATGATATTTGACACTGCAAAAGAAAAATACTGGATGCCGGTTGATTTATATGTCGGCGGTGCGGAACATGCGGTTTTACATTTACTTTACGCCAGATTTTGGCACAAAGTTCTCTTTGACTTAGGTTATGTTTCTACAAAGGAACCGTTCAAGAAATTGATTAATCAGGGCATGATCCTTGGATTATCATTCAAAGATGGTCGTGGAGCAATTATCCCTAATGATCAGGTTGAACATACCGCAAATGGTCCGATAAACAAAATTACTGGAGAACAACTTACTGAGTTTGCGGCAAAAATGTCCAAGTCGCTTAAAAATGTTGTCAATCCTGATGATGTTATTGGTGAATATGGTGCTGACAGCATGAGACTCTATGAAATGTTCATGGGGCCGCTTGAGGCAACTAAACCATGGAGTACAAAAGGAGTTGAAGGTGTTTACCGTTTTCTCAAGCGCGCATGGAAAATGGTAGCCGGATCGGAAATTGTAAGTGAGTCGTGTACACGTGAACAGTTGCGTGTATTGCATTATACCATAAAAAAAGTTACTGAAGATCTTGACAACTTTGCATTTAATACAGCAATCAGTCAGATGATGATTTTTATCAATGAATTTGGCGGAATGTCAAAACTGCCCCGTGAAGCTGCCGAAAATTTCGTTAAGCTTCTTGCCCCGTTCGCACCGCATATAAGCGAGGAATTATGGCAGATGCTCGGTCATGCCGGGACAATTGCATATGTTACATGGCCTTCATACGACCCTGACATGATTAAAGCTGATGAAATTGAAATAGCAGTACAATTTATGGGCAGACCACGGGTAAAATTGATGATTCCATCCGGTTCTACTCCGGCACAAATGGAAAGTATTGCTATTAAAAACGAACAAGTTATAAAATTGATTGCCGGAAAGAATATTAAAAAAATTGTCGCAGTACCTGGGCGGTTGGTTAATATTGTTACCGATTAAAAAAAGACCATTATGAAAATCAAACGACACAATTACACTGTACTTGAATTACTCTTTGTTGTTGTTTGCGTTGCTATCATCATGAAGATGTTAATGCCTGCTTTTGCCGAAGCCAGATATAAGGCAAGATTCACCCGTTGGCTCGGATTTAACCGTCAATGCAGCAGCGATCCAACCTGTGTAGTAAATTTCAATTTTCAGGAAGGTTCCGGTAAAATTATTAACAACACCGCGGCCGGTCATGAAAATAGCCGTTTTACCGCAAAAGAGTACAACGGCATTGTTAAAGGTGATTATAATTGGACTCGCGGTCGTTGGTGGAAAGGAAAAAGAGCATTACAGTTCAATGGGATGAACACGTTGATTGAATTTCCCGTCAATGAAGCTATAGATTTTGGTGAAGATGACAGTTTTACCATTTTACTCTGGGTTAAATTCGACAGATTTAGAAGATGGGACGGACTTTATGGTAAATGTTATCAAGCAATACCACCGTGGGGTTATGGACAATACGACCTTTATTATGACGGAACAGTTTACGCCAATAAAACTGCAACTGGACAATTTGAAGTTGATGTCTGCAAAACTTGCATAGGTTTTGACAACGTATCAATAGACGAGAAAAATGTGCAAACTCCTAATATAACGCTTGACACGATCAACTGGTTTCATATAGTTCTTCGTAACAAGGTATTACCTGATGGTAGAAATCAAGTAGACGTATTCCATAATGGCAGAAGACTAGTGGCAAGAGCAACAAATAATTACGTTTCCACAGAAACCCGTTGTGCTGCAAAATTTATTATTGGTGGACTGCGTTTCAGAGTCAATGATAGATTTGGTCAGCCTACACTTGAAGGAATGATTTCCAACTATTTTCAGGGTAGAATTGATGAGTTTCTGATGTATAAACGGGCATTGCAGGATACTGAAATTATGGGACATTATAAAATGGGTGCAGAACATCTTTGACATATCTTGGTAAAGGATTATCATGAGCATTAGATTCAGATGTAAAAATTGCAATCAAAAGTACGAACTCGACGATGACTGGCTCGGCGAAATTGCTGAATGTGTCAAATGCGGTGAACTTTTACCCATTCCAGCCAGATCTGAACAACTTGCACCAGACACCCCCCTCTCCGATTCCCCGCATCAACTTGAAAAAACTGTGCCGTTGATTGATATTTTCCATCCTCGCAAGGTTAAGAAAATTAAGAATATCAGTAGTTTCGGTCCGGATGCTTCTGCCAACGATATTGTCTTCCGCTGTAAGATTTGCGACCAGAAATATCGGCTTCCTGTTGATTTAGCGGGCAAGGTGGCTGAATGTGGTAAGTGCAAAAGGAATATGTTGATTCCATTGCTTTCCGAAGAGCAGCCCAAGCCTCATGTAAAGACTGAAGGTGCGGCTGATATAACTTTCTGGTGCGAATTTTGCGGACAGAAATACCGTTTGCCACCATCATTGGCGGGACAACAGGCAGAATGTACAAGATGCAAAAAAGCATTTGTAGTACCAGTAGTATCACAGAACGTTCCGCCGCAAAATATGTCCAATAACCGCCAATTACCAGGCTCTGCCGGAACGGTCAGTCCGGCAGAGCGCCCAAATGAAAGAACACAAACTTTTATTGAAATGACCAAAACCGTGCGGCTGATGGTTAGATATGTTGTAGAATTGCCTGAACACAATTTGTTTTTTGCCTGGATGATTATGATTTTTGACTGGTTAAGGCAGTTCAGAATGTTCAGCAACCTTTCTCGCGGCGGAGCAATTTTGGGAGGTGTTACAACCATTTTATTAATTGCTCTCGGCGTTGTAACCGCATTTAGTGATAACAAATCTCCTAACGCTCCGCAACCGTGTATGTTCCATACGCAATGTTTTAAATGTAACAATAGACAAGAGCAGCCATTTGTTGATATTGGCTTTGCAAAGTGTTCTAAATGCGGTGACAAATGCGGTTATGCATGGAAATGTTTTGCTTGTGATAAATATTTTCCATACATTGAGCCAGTCGCAGAACAGACGAAATCAAAAAATGAAATGATGCTTAAACTAAAGCCGCCACAATGTAAATTCTGCAGATCAACTAACATCAGTTATGCCGGCCTGAACTCTTTAAATAGCAAATAATATCTCTGCAAATTTTCTGTTCCTTAAATTAGAATCCAATTTAGTTTATTCTGATATTATTTTCACATTTATTGTCATGCAATAGGATTTGTCTATGAACTTCTATAGCATTCCCTTGTCTATATTTATAAAAATTGTTACATAATAGCCTTAATTTAGCAATAACGATGTAGATAATAACATTGAAAAAACACATTTTTATGTCATATTAAATTGAGGTGGAATAGCTTTCATTTCGACATGTTTTTTGTGTTAGATATTCATGAAAGTATGTGAATAATAGTACACGATTAGGTAATTTTTTAATTGAGTATTTTCTTAAAGAAATATTATAAACGGAATAAAATAAATGAACAATAAAATAGTTGTTTTGTTAATATTATCAGCGGTTCTGATCTTTCCATTTAAATCTGATTGTCGCGAATTTTCAGAAGATGAAAAGCTGATGATGACCATTAAGATGGCGACCAAAATTATTTCAATAAATCACTATCGCCAACACCCTTTGGACAATAAAATTTCGAGTCAAATTTTTGATGATTTTTTTAAATTTCTGGATCCCGGGAAAATTTATTTTACTAACGAGGACATCAAATCGCTTGAGTCTTACAGATATGCGCTTGATGAAGAACTTAACAACGGTAATCCTGAATTTTCTCTGAAGGTTTATAACCTTTATCTCTCACGCTTGGCATTGTACCGGCAGTACGCCGAAGAACAACTGTCAAAGGGATTCGACTTTACTGCTGATGAAAACATGCTTACCGACCGCAGTAAACAGCCAAGAGCGGAAAATATTGAGGCACTTCACGAAATTTGGCGCAAAAAAGTAAAAAATGATTTGTTGTATTTTCGTTTGTTGAAGCGGGCGATGGCCGAAGATAGCAAATTAAAGCCTGAAGCAAAAGATTTCGTTAAGGGCAATAAGAAAACAAGTTCACTTGATTGGGACAATAGAACACCGGAAGAAAAGATAAAGTTGCGTCTGCGGGATATCAATAATGAAGCTTCCCAGAAGGACAAAATTGATATTGTTGGTTTATTCCTCACATGTATGGCGTTGACTTATGGACCGCATTCCAGTTATTTGTCACCGAGAATTGAAGAAGACTTCGATATTGATATGAAATTGTCGTTATCCGGTATTGGTGCAGTTCTTTCCAGCGAGGATGGTTATACAAAAGTCGTAAGTATCGTTAAAGGCGGTCCTGCAGCAAAAGAAGGTCATTTGAACGAAGATGACAAAATTATAGCCGTTGCTCAAGAGAATGCTCTTCCGGTAGATGTCATTGATATGTCTTTGAATAAAGTTGTAAAAATGATTCGCGGTCCTCAGAACAGTAAGGTTACTCTCAGCGTAATATCTGGCAAAAAAGGTAGCTCTTCGGTCCCGTACAATGTAACTATTGTTCGCGACAAGGTTGAACTTAAAAACAGTGAAGCAAGCGGATTCATCAAACAAGTAAAACGCTCCGATGGTTCTTTTGCTAAATTTGGTGTAATCACCATGCCTCACTTTTACATGGATTTTCAGGCTGCTGCAAATGGTGAGCCTGATTTTAAAAGTTCAACACGCGACGTTAAAAAAATTCTTGATGGATTTAATAAAGAAGGTATCGATGGACTTATTTTTGATATGCGTTCAAATGGAGGCGGCAGTTTGCAGGAAGCTATCACCCTTAGCGGGTTGTTCATTGAAGATGGTCCGATTGTTCAAGTACGTAGTAGTAATCGTTCTGTTAAAATAAACAATGATCCGGATCCGCAAGTACACTATACCGGTCCTATGATGGTGCTCACCAATAAATTGACTTCGTCAGCTGCCGAGATATTTACAGGTGCAATGAAAGATTACAGGCGCGCCATAATCGTTGGGGATTCGCGTACTTACGGCAAGGGCACTGTTCTTGATGTGATTAAACTGGAGCGTTGGCTCTCTTACGTCAGTCTCAGCTTTCCTGCAGGTTCCGTAAAGTTTGAAAGCGCAGTGTTTTACCGGGTAAATGGTGCGTCAACCCAACAGCTTGGTATCGCACCTGATATTCAAATACCATCAATAACAGAAAGTATGAAATTAGGTGAATTATTCAGCGAAAATCACCTCCCCTGGGATGCTATTTCGTCTATTCCTCACGCTACTTGGGATAGGAATATTGAAAAATTTATTCCGGAATTGAAAACAAATTCTGTTGCAAGAATAAAAAATGACCCGAAATTCAAGGTGTTAAAAGAAGGCATCGATCTCTATAACAAATATAGAGATCGTCAAACAGTTTCTCTTAATGAATCAAAACGTTGGGCTGAATACCTTCAGGAAAAAAAGGTCATTGAAGATCAGGAAAAGTTACTACCTAAAGAGGAACGCTCCGATACGCGCAAATACAAGGATGAAAAAAATGATGAAACCGACTTTCTGATTGATGAGGGGATGAACATCCTGCTTGATTACAACCGGCTGACAAAGAAGGTTACGCTTGCGGCAGGAAAATAATTTCATTAATTAGCTGTTTTTAATTTTGCTTGTATTGGTTTTAATGGATTAAACACGGTAAGTTTAATTTCTCGAGAGTAGAATTTTGTGATGAGCGGTGTGAACGTTTTCCATAAATTCACGCCTTTACCTGATAGCAGGTTTTACACGATGAATATAGTATTATTACTCCCTGATGATTTTATTTCCACATCCCGTGCCGTAATTAAAGACGAACGCAGAAAAAATCATATCAATTTAGTTCTGAAAGTATCATCGCTCGATACAATAAAAATTGGTATTTTGAATGGTAATATAGGGCACGCAACAATCATCGACTTAAATCAAGAGAGCATAATACTAGATATTGTATTGGACTCAAATCCTCCATCAGCACTGCCTTTAACTCTGCTTTTTGCGCTTCCACGCCCTAAAACGTTTAAGAAAGTGTTGCAGGCGGCGACCGCACTAGGTATAAAGCAGATGGTGGTATTTAACACTTGGAAGGTTGACAAAAGCTACTGGTCAAGCCCGGTACTTAGCGACGAATCCGTACGCGAACAATTCATCCTAGGACTTGAACAGTCAGGTGATACGATACTGCCTGCGATAACTTTTCATCGTCGCTTCAAACCGTTTGTTGAAGATGAATTAAGAAAATTAATAAGCGGAAGAACTCCACTTGTTGCTCACCCCGGAGCCGTAAATGAATGCCCGAGAGTTCCCAAATCACCGGTTACCTTGTGTATAGGACCTGAAGGCGGATTCACTGACTATGAAATTAGTATGTTGGAACAACATCACATGTTGCCGGTAAATATCGGGAATCACATTCTGCGTACAGAATTTGCACTTTGCGTGTTGGCGGGAAGATTGTTCTGACTCATGGCAACTTTGATAATTCTATTAACATTGGAAAGGTTTCTTTACCAGCGAATGAGAATTGACCCCCAGGTTAATCCACCACCGAAAGCGGTGAGAAGAACCAAATCGCCTGGCTTGACACAATTGCTTCTCACCATTTCATCAATGCATATGCCGATTGACGCTGCAGAGGTATTACCATAGCGGTTGACATTCATAAAAACCCGTTCTTCCGGGATATCCAAACGCGATGCCACTGCCTTTAGAATACGGTAATTAGCTTGATGTGGCACCAACCAGGTTACCGCGGAAGATGGAATATTGGCAAAATTTAAGGCTTCGTTACAAGAACTGACCATGGCATTTACTGCAAGTTTAAAAACATCTTGACCCGACATTGTCAGACAATGTAATTTGTTATCAACAGTATCATGAGTAGCCGGCATGCGTGAACCACCTGCAGGTATCTGTAGTATATTGGCGTAATTGCCATTGGCGCCAAGATTGGAGGCCAGGAAGAAATCCTCCGCTCCTTCAGGACTTTTCTCAAGTACCATAGCTGCGGCACCATCGCCAAAAAGCACACATGTATTTCGATCCTGCCAGTTGACGACACTGGTAAGTTTTTCCGCGCCAATAACTAAAATTTTACGATATTTAATTCCAGACTTAATCATGGCATGAGCCACTTCCAATGAATATATAAGGCCGGAACATGCCGCTTCCAAGTCAAAACAAAACGCATTCATGGCATTCAATTTTTGTTGTAAAATACAGGCAGTACTAGGGAACACGTGGTCAACAGTAATTGATGCTACAATAATCCCATCAAGCTCCTCCGGAGCAGTATTCGCCATTTCAAGTGCTCTCTTTGCTGCTTCATAAGCAAGATCGGAAGTGGCTTGTTCATCAGTTGCGACACGACGTTGCTCGATGCCGGTTCTAGTTCTTATCCACTCGTCGCTAGTCTCAACTATTTTTTCTAAATCAAAATTAGTTAATATCTTTTCTGGCAGGTAAGAACCTGTCCCGATAATTTTTATACTCATGACAATCTCCAAATTATTTGTTGCTGCTTACAGCAACAACTGCATTAATAATATCCTGCAGAATACATGTAAACGGGGAAGTTCAACAATACTTATAGTAACTGTTCAAACTTGAACTGTTATTCAATGTTTTCGGCCAGTGTGTCCTTTTCCGGCGAATTTGTTGTCATCATATCAGTTTCAATAATTCTGCTGGTAATTTTTTCGTTAATTCCAAATCTCACAAAATCACTTGCAACTCTGATAGCATTACGAACCGCTTTAGGAGTTGATGAGCCATGTCCAATGACACAAACTCCCTTAATTCCCAGCAACGGTGCCCCGCCGAGTTCTTCGGCGTCACCAATTTCCTTGAGTTCTTTAAATGCACTCCTTGCTAACATTGCCCCAGTTAAACGCATCGGATTTTTAGAAAAAATATCCTTCATCCAATGCATTATTGCTTTGGCTAAACCTTCACTGCCTTTGAGCAGTACATTACCGAGGAAACCGTCACAAACGACTACATCTGCGGCATTCTCAAAAATAGTGTCACCCTCAACGTTTCCTACGAAATTAATCTTCATGCTGGACAGTAACTTAAAGGCTTCTTTTGTCAGTCCATTGCCTTTAATGTCTTCACCTCCTACACTGAGCAAACCTATTCTTGGTCGTTCAAGACCAAGAATATACTTGGCATAGGCTTCACCCATGATAGCAAATTGACCTAAATGAAACGCATCGCAATCAGTATTTGCACCAGCATCAATCAAGATGAAACGACCGTGTTGTGCTGGAAGAATAGCGGCAATAGCCGGACGCTCGATACCAGGAAGCATTTTTACAATTACTTTTGTGGAAACGACGGAAGCACCAGTATGACCGGCGCTAACGATAGCCTCAACCTGACGGTCACGTAACAGTTTGGCGCATACTGTAATAGAGGAATTCCGTTTGGAGCGAATTGCCACAGCAGAAGGTTCCCCCATATCGACAACTTCTTCAGCGTGTACAGTTTTAATCCGGGGATGGTCTTCTATACCATACTTTTCCAAATAATATGCAATTTTGCCAAGATGCCCGACTATAGTTATTTCACAATCGGGAAAATCATAAAGTGCGGCGGTAACTCCTTCAATCACTACTGAAGGGGCATAATCCCCACCCATGGCATCAACTGCAATCTTCATATTTCTTACTCTGCTGCTACTTCAACTATGTTTTTACCCTTGTAACAACCGCAAATCGGACATACCCGATGCGGTCTCGCCGGCGCAGAACACGACGCACAAAAAGTTGCTTGAACACCTTCATAACGATTAGCCGCCTTGCGCAGACGTTTTTTCATTTTTGACATTTTTCGTTTTGGAACACCCATTTTTCAATCTCCTGAAATTTTAAAAAGTTAAAACCGAGCCGGAACTAATGCACTTATTCCTGCTTAAACTACATTTTTTAAACTACGAACGACTAATATAGCCTGAAGACGCTTTTTTTCAAATAATTACACATTGTTTTTTCTGCTTTAATCGTAACTGACGCCTGTGCCGTCTTGCCATCTCTTAAAATATAAAAAACTGCATTAGCCAACAAATGTTTAACTTTGCAGCTTTAGCTTTACCAAACTATATTCCATGAGCATATCATCATAAATTATTGAATAGTAAATCATGCCAATGACAAATTCCGATATGGGGGATTTGCCCGCCGTTTGTTTATCCATGCAAATATGATTTTGCGCATAAATGCGATGATATATCATCTTTGCCTTATCATTTTAAAATTTTAACCGGACATTTCTTAATTTTATTGGTTATTTTAAACTTATCATGTGTGCTATGGAAAAAATCGAGATTTGTTTACGTTAAGCTAATCCTTGCTTTTTTTCGATAATGATAGGGAAAGAGATGACATAAGTTGCTGCGACCATTTTGCATATAGTTTTGTTGATATGGTTTGTTGTTTCCATAATCAACAAATTGAACAGACACAAAACAGTTGAATAAATGTGATGAAGTTTTTTATTGAACATTATTACCAATTATATGTGAAAGGAATTAACGATAAAATACCTGGGCGCGACATAATATCCTTCGGCATGGCATTTTTTTTCGTTAGGCTTACTGTTTTATATAATTAAAACCCGGCATTGCCCAATACAATTTTCATCCATTCCGCAGCACCGTCGAAGATCATCTGTACGGCAACAGCAGAAACGATTAATCCGGTAATTCTTATCAATGGGCCGGTAACACAGAGATATTCCAGAATTCTATTGATACCAAGAGAAAACAACATAAAAAGAAAATTAATCAAAACGGCCAGGGTTAGTGCTATCGCTGTTGGCAGCAGCCCGTATTCAGCTGAAAAAGAAATTGCCGCAGTAATCGTTCCCGGTCCGGCAATCAATGGAGCAGCCAGAGGTACAATTGAGATATCGTCAATTGTTTCATGTAAACTATCATCATCAGTGTCTTTCTGGTAAAAAATACCCTTACGCATTGCAGTGAAACCAATGATAAATAAAACTATTCCTCCTGCGACTTTCAAAGAATAAATGGCAATATGAAAAACATGTTCCAGCAGAAATTGACCTCCGACACAAAATATCAACAGCATCGTTAATGCAACCAGAGTGGATTTATATGAAATGTGCCAGATTTGTCTGCCTGTAAACGCAGGTTTTTTTGACGCGAGAAAGAGTATTTTGCTGGCAGGATTTAATAAAGCCAGAAAATACAGGGAAAGTTCAATAAGTTTTATAGAGTTCATTTGTTCATCTTTTTTACTAGTGTTTCTTAAAATACCATATGAAAACCGTTCAATCAAGCTTTAAAACTATATAGTTATATTTTCATTATCAAGATAATCAGGAAGTTTAATAATATCATTTTCAGAGACTTGGTGATAATCAATATATAAAAATAAGCCCTTCTCTTTATACCAGTAAACAGAAGTAGTCGTATTTAATGCGGCAAGATTGAAATTTCACCTTAAATCCCAATAGACTTTTGGGGCGCTATAGATCATTATATAGTAAAGATTTATTTTGAACTAGAGTTGAGGATTACAAAGTGGTACGCCCGTAGGGATTTGAACCCCAAACCTTCTGGTCGCAAACCAATTGTTCTGATACACCCATGTATTGCGGCATACGTCGCTACCCAGCCCGACGCTGTTAGAAAACTCGGAGAAAATCCGGCGTTGAGTGAGTCGGGATTCTTAGCCCGCTGGTTATATATCGTAAGCGAAAAATAACGTGGCGAGTATCCAACGACGGAAGTTTCTCCTGATGCTTTGCGTCAATACAACGATCTTATAACAAAATTATTAACCTTGAAGACAAATTAAATGAAGAAAACAATTCCAATGTCGAACGAATCCTTCGCAATATGGAAAGAAAACCATGATGTGACTGCAAAAGAAATGCAGACCACACCCTCGGATTTCTACAAAGCATGTCTGTCCAAACTGCCAGAACATGTTGCACGCCTAGCATTGATTATTCGTGCCGTGAATGAAGAGTCCGGGGATGTTCTGGAGGACATTCCAGAATGTGATATCCGTACGGCAATTAAGATCGCCGATGTACTCAAAGTCCATGCCAGGCGCATAGCCAATCTGACTGGCGAAAATGAACAAGCCTCTACGGCCAGAAAAGTTCTTAATTGGATTACGTCGAACCGCAATAAAATTGAAACTCTGAGGCAAAAGGAAGGTATAAATGCAGTTGTGGTAAAACCCAAAGACATTGCTCATTTTGGTGTTGCTGGAACGGTAGCTGCCGGAATGGAAAGAGCTAAAAAAAGAGCTGCGGCAGACCGGGGCGTTGCTGGTGATGTGAAAGAGACGATTATTCAGGGCAATGGCTACGCGGAAGCATATTTCAATAGCTTATCAACGAGTTTTACCGCTCCGTTAGCGTCAGCGCTATAACCATCTGCGCCGATTTCATCCGCATAAACCTGAGTAACAGGAGCGCCGCCGACAATAATCATAACTTCATCTTTTAACGCATT
>CAYMSF010000027.1:0-55108 GCA_964392985.1 uncultured Victivallaceae bacterium
CAGTCAAAAAATAAAAGTGAGGAAATTAATAAAATTCTCTCACGGAATTAAGGTATTGTATCAGTCATAGTTTATTACGCAATGACTGAAAAATAAGGTGTTAATTCATGAAAAAGTCGGTTCTATCAGAAAAGGGCAGTTTCCATCTCGGTTGCAACTATTGGGCATCACATGCCGGTATCAGAATGTGGGAAGAGTGGCAGCCGGAAATTATTGAAGAGGATTTTAAACAGTTGTCCAGGGCCGGAATGCAGTTGGTGCGCGTATTCCCGTTATGGCCGGTATTTCAGCCATTGACGATTGCACACATACCATGGAAAACCGGCAATCAGGAATTGCGTTTCGGCGACAAACCGCTGGGGCATACCCCCGCAGGAAAAGCCGGAGTATCTGCTGACGCAATGGAAAAATTTCGCATATTCGCCGACCTCGCGGAAAAACATAATTTGAAGTTGATTGTGGCGCTAGTTACAGGATGGATGAGCGGAAGATTGTTTGTGCCGCCGGCGTTTGAAGGTTGTAATGTGCTTACTGATGCCACGGCGATAAAATGGCAGAAACGGTTTGTCAGTTATTTTGTGGAAACATTCAAAGATCATCCTGCAATTGATTCGTGGGGACTGGGTAATGAGTGTAACTGTATGGCGGGCGCGACCCGCGATCAGGCGTGGGTGTGGACTAATACCATCACCTCCGCCATCCGCCAGGCCGACCCGGACAGAAATGTCCTGTCTGATATGCACAGCTTGAAATGCGAAAATGAGAGTTGGCGCATCGTCGATCAGGCTGAATTGAATGATATTCTTACGACTCATCCTTATCCGCACTTTACGCCGAAATGCGGACAGGATCAACTTAATACGATTCGTAACGGTCTTCAAGCCACGGTGGAATCCCGATTTTACGGTGATATCGGCAACCGCCCGTGCGTTCCTGAAGAGCTCGGTACGCTTGGACCGGTAGTGTGCAGTGAGAAAGTTGCTGCGGCATACATTCGGACTACACTTTTTTCCTCATGGGCACACGACTGTCGCGGATTGCTCTGGTGGTGCGCTTATGATCAGGGTAATCTGGACTTTCCACCTTATGAATGGACCGGACTTGAGCGCGAACTTGGTTTATTCAGGAATAACCGCCAAAGCAAACCGGTATGTGATGCCATGTCCGCCTTCGGCGAAATACTGAAAAAATTGCCGTTCAAACAATTACCTGAACGCAGAAAAAACGCTGTATGTATTTTGACCCGCGATCAAGACCAGTGGGGTGTAGCTTTCGGATCGTTCATTCTTGCTAAAATGGCCGGATTCGATATTGAATTTCAGTTTGTGGACCAGCCGTTAAAAAAATCTGATTTCTACCTTGTGCCCTCTGTTGCCGGCTTATTTACACTTTACCGTTCAGAGTGGCTGGCGATACTCGATCAGGTACACGGCGGTGCAACCATGCTTTTAAGCTACGATAACGCCTTTCTTCAACCGTTTGAAAATGTCTTTGGCCTGGAAGTTGAATCCCGCGAGAAAACGCTCATTCCTGAAGGTTTCAAAATTGATGACAAAAATTTGACTTGCATGCACACTGACGTAATGCTCAAAATTAAATGCACCAGCGCTGAAATAATGCTCGCCGATATCAAAAACAATCCTCTGCTGACCTGTAACAAATACGGTAAAGGCAAAACAATGTTCTTGAATGCCCCTTTAGAGAATTTTTTAAGTAACACCCCTGGCGTTTTTAATCGCTCTGATGAAAAACCCTATTGGAAAATTTACGCAATGGCGGCAAAAGTTGCCGGAGTAAAACGGATTATTGTTTCCCGTAATCCTCAGGTCGGCGTTACTGAACATTTTATCTCCGGCGAAGAGGCTATAGCCGTCCTGATAAATTATAATCCGGAGCCGGCGGTTGTTACCCCGGAAATCGGGCAGGGTTGGAGTATTGTTGAAATAATTTATGGACAAAGTACGGATGCAAAACTGAATATCGGTGGCAACGACGGCGCCGTGGTCAGACTGGTAAAAAAAGTTTGATTAT
This sequence comes from uncultured Victivallaceae bacterium, assembly GCA_964392985.1. GTDB lineage: Bacteria > Verrucomicrobiota > Lentisphaeria > Victivallales > Victivallaceae > CAYMSF01. Next base: position 2,032 of record CAYMSF010000027.1, read on the forward strand.
CACGGGTATGCGCTGAAGTTACCGGATTCTTTGTGCTGAATTTTAATAATTACGGTTATTACTGAGTATAGAACAATTTTTTTCAGGAGCAAAGATATGGAAATTAAAGCGCGGATAAAAAAAGTGTTGGAATTCCAACCAGTTGATCGTCTTCCCGTATTGGAGTGGGGTCCATGGTGGGATGAGACCATGGCACGGTGGCGTACCGAAGGATTAAATCCAGCAGCGCCGGATATACTCTGGGCAAAGCCGGGGAGGGCGGTAACCGCGGCAACTGAGGATGTCGGTGATGTCCTCGGTCTTGATCCGTTTCGCGTTGTCTGGCTGTCAATCAATGGTCCTGATTGTCCCCATCCGCAGGAAGTCGGCGCGGGTATAATTGCTAACGCCGCCGATTATCACAAATTAAAACCGCTATTGTATCCGGAACCGGCTTTCGATTTAAACTATTTTAAAAATTTATCGAAGGTCGGAAAACCTGATGGTATGGCGTTGTGGATGTGGATTGAAGGCTTTTTCTGGGGACCCAGAAAACTGCTTGGCATTGAGCCGCATTTATACGCTTTCTACGATCAACCGGAATTACTCGAGGAAATCAATGCCGATTTACTCGCTTATTATCAGCGGGTGCTGCCGCAGTTGTTTGATATTGTCACCCCGGATATTCTTTTGATTGCTGAAGATTTATCTTATAATCATGGTCCGATGCTCTCCAAAGAGAGTTTTGACCGGGTGATGGCGCCGTATTACAAAGTATTGACGAAACTGTTAAAATCTTACGGTATCCATCCGATGATGGATTCAGACGGCGACATTACTCCGGTAATTCCCTGGCTGTATGAGGTCGGGGTAGAAGGTCTGGGACCGTTGGAACGTATGGCCGGCGTTGATGTGGTCAAAATCCGTGAGCAATATCCTGATTTGCTGTTACTTGGCGGATTTGATAAAACTACGATGCATCTGGGCGAAGCAAGAATGCGTCAGGAATTTGAACGGTTGCTTCCGGTTATTAAGTCAGGCGGTTATCTCTTAACCGTTGACCACCAGACCCCGCCGGAATGTTCCCTGAGTAATTATCAATTATATCGTAAATTGTTTCTTGAATATGCTACTTATTGAGATGTGATTTTGTTAAATAATTAACATTCGGAGATCATGATGCTTGAATTTGCCGCCAGGGATAATATGCCGGATTGTGATGGTAATTTTGAATATGACATTGTTGTTGCCGGCGGTGGAACCGCCGGTACTGCCGCTGCAGTCGCCGCAGCGCGACGCGGACATCGGGTGTTGCTGGTGGAAGAACAGAATTGTCTCGGCGGGGTTTCCACTTCCGGCGGTGTTGGATGGTGGTTTGCCTCCATCACGGGGCTGGGAAACATTTTTCAGCATATCGTGGAGGAATTAGACCGTTATGGTTCGCTTCAGGAACAATATTTCAACCCTGAATACCTGAAGATGGTCTGGCAGTATCTGGCAGAGGCGGCAGGAGTCAAAATTCTATTCCACGCTTCGGTGATTGGAGCGGAAACGAAAGATGGAACCTTAGCGGCAGTTCGGATAGCCTGTTGTTCCCATGAAATTGTGGTGAAAGCCCGATACTTCATTGATGCCACCGGCGAGGGTGATCTGGCAGCTCTGGCTGGAGCCGGGTGCATGAAAGGTGAACCGGTCACAGGACTGACTTTGCACATGAGTCTTACCGCGTGGATGTATGATACCGGAAAAATGGTGACACCATATTTGCCAGAAGGAATTACCCCGATTTCCTGCGATGCCGAATTCCCTGGTCTTGGCGGTGGTATGGTAGTGGATAATCAGCGGGTTTACCTGAATGCTACCAAGATAATGCGTCACGACCCGACTGATCCTTTCAGTTTGACCGCCGCTGAACTGGAAGCTAGACGTCAGCTTGACCGCGTCGTTCACTATCTGCAGCGGACGCACTTTTCCACATATATGCTCGGCGGCAGCGGCGCAACAATCGGCATTCGTGAGGGGCGGCGGATTATCGGTGACTATCTGTTGCAAAAGGAGGAATTGATCGGGCGCAATGAACCTTTGGACTTTCCTGACGGCGTTGCGGTTGCTACATGTCAGATTGATTTTCACAGCCTGACCAAATCCGGCGATTCCGGTTGGCGGCAGAAACTTGAGCCATACAGTATTCCTTTCCGTTGTCTCATCGCCAAAGGATTATCAAATCTGCTTGTAGCTGGGAAATGTATCAGCACTGATCAGGTCGTGCAAAGTTCATGCCGGATGACTCCAACCTGTTGCGCGATGGGGCAGGCGGCCGGCACCGCCGCAGCCATGGCAGTGGAAATGCCGGTAAATAATGTGCGCGATGTTCCCATCGCAGAACTGCGCCGGATATTGACTGCTGACGGCATCGAACTTGAGCCACGTCGCCATAAAGCCTTTGCCCCGCAGGATACAAGACTTGACGGTGACGATATTGTTACAGAATAAATATCATCACACAATATAGATTAATAAATTTTAAAGAAAACAGATATGTCAGAACAACCAGTGGTGAGCGGTTTGAATAATTATTTACGCTACAGCAGTGAGATACCTGTTATTGATGAAGTTGATATTTGTGTGCTGGGTGGCAGTTGCACCGGTGTATTCGCGGCGGTGCGCGCGGCAAGACTGGGCGCACGTGTGGCTATTGTTGAAAAACAGAATGCCTTTGGAGGAATGGCTACAAATGCGCTGGTCAGCATCTGGCATAGTTTTTTCGATACTGAGTTTAAAAAGCAAATTATCGCCGGTATCACTGCTGAAATGGTGGAACGCTTAGCCCGGCGTAATGTTCTGGTTCATCACGCGCCGGAATGGGGCGGGGCGATGGTTTTTAATCCGCAGGAACTGAAAATAGAATTGGATAATCTGGTCATGGATTCCAGCGTAACGCCGTATCTGCACACCTTGTTTTCAGAGCCGTATTTAGACGATTCCGGCAATCTGATTGGTGTTATTGTTGACAACAAATCGGGACGCGGCGTAATCAAGGCACGTTATTTTATTGATGCTACCGGCGATGGCGATTTGTGTCACCGGATGGGGTTTGATTCATACACCGCTGATATAATAGAACCGCCCACGATGTGCGCCTATTTTGACGGCTGGGATGAAAAGGAATGCAGCGAACTTGTTAAGGAACACGCAAATACCCTGAAGTTACCATTTATCTGGGGCGCTGATCTTCCTGCGCTGCAAAGCCGGATGGTCGCTGTTTCCAGAATTTCCGGTGTCAATTGCGCTATCGCTGACGATCTTACCCGGGCGGAAATAACCGGTCGCAGTAAAGTCAGATTACTTCAAGAAATGGTACGAAGCAAAGGAAAAAATAGTGCAGCCGGACTTGTTGCGCTGCCGGCGACAATCGGCATCAGGGAAACCCGCCATTTTAAATGTTTGTATCAGGTTGCCGATACCGATTCACTCTACGGCAAACGGTTTGAAGATGCCATCGCCAATGGCAGTTACAAACTCGACGAATATCATCAGGAGGAGATTACTGTGCGTTATCTCGATGGACGTGAGGATTTTATCCGTTCCGGTCATCCGAAAGAAACCCGGAGATGGCGCCCGGAAACCGCAGATAATCCCACCTTCTATCAAGTGCCGCTTCGTGCCATTATTCCACAAAAAAGCAAAAATGTAATGATTGCCGGAAGAATGGTTGATGCCTCCAGTATCGCGTTTGGCGGCATCCGGGTGATGGTGAATCTGAACCAGCTTGGCGAAGCCGCAGGGGTGGCAGCGTATTTGGCGTTAAATCAAAATAAAACAATTCCTGAGGTCAGTCATGTTGATGTCAGAGCCGAATTGACCAGGGGTGGTTCAATTATAATCTAAAATGGCGGGTAACACTTATAAATCTTAACACAGGATTATTAACATGAAAAAAATAAAATTTACATTCATCAAACGGCGCGAAAAAAGTTCATTTTTTTTAATGGGTAACAACCTCTCAGGACTAATTTTTTACTGTGCGCTTACCATTGTTCTTGCCTCTTTCAGCGATCTCCAGGCTGAACCAGTGTCAAGTCAAGTTAAGACGGCCATTGAAACAGCGCATGAGTCGTTGTGGACACGCTCGATCAAGCAGGACGGTATCATTCTGAACTTTACGGGGCGAGATGGGAATGTCGCCATCCCCACGCCGGAGGAGTGCGCTAAACTTCAACCCAACGGCTTGGCCTGGGGAACACCTGTTTCTGACGGTGCATTTTTTACCGGCTTGTATCTGTCTGCGATGTGCGAACGTTACCGTCGCACACACAGCGAAAACGACAAGAACCACGCGCGTCAGTTGGTTCGCGGTTTGCTGTTGCTTGCCGGGGTATCAGATGTTACCGGTTTTATTGCTCGTGGGGTAGGTTCTGATGGAAAAAGCCATTACCCGATTGGGTCCGATGATCAGACTCATCCATGGTTCTTTGGACTTTACTGTTATCTGCAAAGCGGTATACCGGACGGCGACGAAAAGAGTGAGATCAAGAGTCGGATGGTGACCGTTGCCAATGCACTGCGGCAAAACCGCTGGTCTATTCCTTGTGACAGTCCATTCAAGGGAAGCTCATGGTCAAGTTTTTCTTATAACGCTTTTCGTGACGCGACACGTCTGCTGTTTATTCAGCGTGTCATGTATGAGATTACCGGTGACTCTCAATGGTTGCGCGATTATCAGGCGGCAGCCCGCGAGGTGCCTCGTGGAGGTAAAATAAACCGGGCGGGTATTTGCGCGAGCGGCATACTTTTTGATGAAGCGCTGATTCCATGGATACGCAAGCAGCCATATATCGTAGCTGGAGCTCAGGCATCGCTGGTCGTGTTGGCGAGACTGGAAACCGATGAAGAGTTGAAATCAGCCTTTCGTCAAGGGATTGAAAAAACAGCCGTAGCGCTGGCTCCGGTGATAAACGACTACCGGAAATTCGACAATGCCGCGGAAATCCCTTGCCCCGATCTCGACTGGCGCAGCAGACTAATCGGTATCTGGAAACCTCAAACTAACACCACGGAAGCCTACAAAATAGGGCAGGCCATATTCAGCCTGCCGTCAACACATCCACGGTTTATGGAGAATGAACTCGTAATGCAACCGCTGGCAGCCGCTTACATTGTAGCATTGGCCGGTGGTGAAACATTCAGCGCATCGCGATCAATCATAGAAGCAGCGCTTTGTCACTATGATTACCGGAAACTCTATATGAGTGGTTATCTCTTTGCCGAATGCACCTATTATGCAATACCGGAATAAGTAAGTTCAAAAAAACTTTACAAAATATTAATTTAACAGAAGGTTCAAAATGAAACGGAAACAAGTAATTGCAATCGTTGCATTTGCCATGGTCACAGGTTTTTATGTTTCCGGTGCCGAAAAAGTTGCTGACCCCAATCAGAAAATAGTCTTTTCAGCTAATGCTGATTGGAAAGTGGTGGATATGTCCGATGTTCAAGTTAAGACAGGCAGCGCGCTTGACCTTTCAGCCATTTCTGAATCCGGTCCTGCCGGGAAACATGGCCGGCTGATTATCTCAAAAAATGCGAAGTTGGCATTTGAGGATTCGCCAGATGTGACCAGACGCTTTTATGGCTGGAATGGCATGTGGATCACCTCTAAATATTTTTGGAAGCCGGATCCGAATGACAAGGATAAAAAAATATTGGGGCAGAAGATAGCCACATTTGCGCAACTGGTGAAACGGCAGGGTTATGATTTTGTTCGACCGCTGGGACTGGAAGCATATATGAGCAGTTCCGCAAAGGATTGTGAATTTGACCTGGTTAAAATTGACAATGTTGACCGTCTGATTGCTGAACTTAAAGCCAACGGTGTCTATACCTATCTGACTATTTCCGCCTATCGTAACGGACGCGCGGAAGGAGTAAAGGCTTGGAATGACCGTAACGAAAATAAATTGAAATTGTATCTTGGTGATCCCGAAACCCGGGCACGCTGGAAAGCCTTTGCGGAAAAACAACTCAATCATGTCAACCCGTATACCGGCATTGCCTGGAAAGATGATCCGGCTATTGCCGTTGTCGAATTCTATAATGAGCAGGATATTTGCAGTTCTCCCGCGCCGATTGCGCGTTTGTCGCAAGCCACTCGCGATCTTGCTGCCGCAAAGTGGCGTGAATGGCTGCTGAATAAATATAAAACTGTCGCGGCGCTGTCTTCAGCCTGGGGCGATAAGAGTCTTAATTCACCCGGTGTTTTTGCCAAATTGGAACTCCCCAAAGATGAAAAGGATACCGGACCGAAAATGGCTGACTTCAGTCTCTTTTTTATTGATCTCGCCCGGAATGAAATGAAGTGGTGCGAAGCCATTGTCCGGGATGCCGGATACAAAGGAATTATTTCCCAGTTCAATTTTTCAAAAAAATTAACTGACAGCGTGGCAAGATGGGAGAGTGCGGAATTATCCACCATGAATTGTTATACTGGCGGATCAACACTGAGCGGTCCTTTTCCCGGCTCAAAATGCTATCAGGACGGAACTGCCGATCTAGCTGCAAATTACTGGCGTGCCGGCAACGCCACGCGCCACGCAAACCGACCGCTTATGGTTACCGAAACACATCATATGTTCTGGAATCAATATCAGCATGAAGAAGGATTGGTTTTCGCCCCATATTCCGCGCTTCAAGGATTTTCGGGAATGTTTGTGCATGAAGACCCGGTAGCGTTGGAAGTTTATGATTTAGACCATGTTTACAAAGACTGGACTGCGCGTAATCCGGTTGCCCGTGCCAATGATTTTCTCTCCGCCTGTCTATTCAGAAGAGGCGATGTGAAAGAGGCATCACGCCGGGTGGAATTACAAATTCCGAATAACTATTTAACTGCCAACGGCAACAGTCGCAAGGCGGTTAATACTGAGCAGGATAAGATTGCGCTTATGACCGGATTCTCTGTGGCATTCCCGCAAATACCTGGTCGCAAGGCCGGCAATGTAAAAGTATCCCCCGCCGATATCGTCATACTGCCGGATAGTGGCGCTGAAACCGTGGATGGCGAGTGGGCAACCAGCGTTTCTGAATCAAAGAATTCAGCCTTTTCATTAAAAGATTTTGTGGCAAAATTAAAGTCAAAAGGAATTCTTACGGCAGCAAATCTAAGTAATCCTGAACACGGCGTTTTTCAAAGCGAAACTGGCGAGATTACCATGCGTACCGGAGAGAAGCTTATTAAGATAATAACACCCAAAACCGAGGGAGTGTCACTACTGGCGGACAAAGCGGAATCGCTTGACTGTCTAAGTGTTGAACGTTCAAGCGTTCCTGCAGCCATTGCCGCAGTTGCTATTGATGGCAATCCGTTGGCGCAAGCTTCCCGTATTGTATTGGTCTATAATACAGAAATGGCATTTACCGGGATGGAAGTTTCAACAATAGATAACTCCAATTTCAGTACCATGTATAAGACAGGTAAAATGCCCATACTGATGCGCACCGGGAAATTAAATATCACACTGAAATGTAAAAATCCGGCTAAAATGTCGCTGTATGCGCTTCGTGTAGACGGCACACGCCGGGAGAAACTGCCGGTTACGGTTGAAGGAGATACGCTTAAGATTGCGTTTGATACCGCGACACTGAAGGATGGAGTTACGCCATTCTTTGAACTTGTCGCAGAATAGGATGTATATCATATTTTATAATAAAACTGACAGGCGGAATTGACATGATTACGCAAACCGAACTTTACCGCAGGCTGAAAACTGAAATTGACACAATCCCGGCGATTGATACGCATGTGCATATCAATCCGGCTGAGCCACTGGCGCGTGACCTTTCACAGATTCTGTACTATCACAACTATGTGAGTGAACTGGTTACTGCCGGTGCACCGGAAGAATTGGGACATCCTGTTTCTGAGAACGGCAGAGAAAAGGTCATGGCGCTTATCCCGGAATTTAAGCGGTCTGAATATTCAAGTCATGCCTGGATGTTGCGGGAAATGTTGAAAAATCTTTACGGCTTTGACGAAAAACTGACCATGAATAACTGGGAATCTCTATATGAGATTGTCGAAAAGAAACGCCGGGAGCCAGGCCGGGTAAAAGAGGTACTTCGTTTGGCGGGAGTTGAAAAAATACTTATTCATCTGCCACCAAAACCGGTTTCTCAATGCGGTTGTGATGAGTCAATCTTTGTCGGATTGAACAATCTTTTCATACCGGTCCATCCGGAAAGAACGGTAATAGACGAATTTGAATCTATCACCGGGTATTCAATTCATACCGCCAGACAATTTGTTGATGCTACCGAAGCTTATCTGAAACGCGGTGCCGAAGCCGGGCAACGTGGTTTGCGAATCAGTATTTTCGCCAAAACCCGTTTGCTTCGTCCCGGAGACGCCGCAGTACAGGCGGCGTTTGACCGTTTCGCAACCCATGCGACGCTCTCCGCTGATGATTACAGTATTCTGGAAACGCTTGCCCTTGATGCCACCATTGCCGGAGCAAAAGCCGCAGGGATGGTGGTTCAAGTGTTCATTGAAGGCAGTTTTTTCGGTGACCTGCGGATTCCGTCATCAGAACAAACACTCGTTGCGACAATACATCAACTGGCAAATTCATATCCGGATGTGAATTTTGAACTTTACACAATTTCCGCCACGCTGACTCAGACTTTGAGTCTTTTAGCCAAATACGTAAACAATATCTATCTGCCGGGTGTATGGTGGTTGTGTCAATTCCCGTCGATTATGGAGAGCACCTATGCCTTGCGTCTGGAAATGCTGCCTTCAGTTAAATGGAGCGCTTTCTTCAGTGATGCTTATGAAGTGGAATGGATTGTCGGCAAGGCGTTGCTGACCCGTAAAGAACTTACCCGCAGTCTGGCAATGAAGGTGGTACAAGGATATATGACGGAGGAGGATGCGGTCACCGCAGCAAGGATGGCGTTGTATGATTCACCCAAAAAACTTTATAATATACAATAAAACAGCAATTACGGTTGGACCGTAATGGGAGTTTTTTAATGGAATTTGCCCAATCATCGTTTGTGTTTTTCAATCATTCATTGCAGGATGCCATCCGCAGTTTGCACCGGTGCGGTTATTCCGGTATCGAAATATGGGGTGGTAGACCGCACATGTACCGCCATGACCTTGACGCAGAGTTGAAAGAGATTAAAGGATTGCTCGATTCTACCGGTATGCGTGTGCCAAATTTTATTCCTGCTCAATTCCGCTATCCGTCCATCCTCGGTTCCTTGAATGAAAATGTGCGGCACGACAGCGTTGAATACATCAAATCAGCAATGGATAACGCAATCAGAATCGGAGCGCCATCAGTAAGTTTGTGCGCCGGAATGACGCTTGCCGGAGAACCGGTTGAACGCGGCTGGAAACAGTTACGGAAAAGTATCATGGAATTGCTTGAGTACCGCGAGAATGCCGGATTAAAGTTGTTGATAGAGCCGGCTCACTGCTGGGAAAGCACATTAGTACTCACTGTTGATGATGGATTACAGATGATTAATGAGATTAAGTCGGAGCGGCTCGGCATTTGTCTTGACACCGGACATGCGAATGTGAACGGCGAAGCGATTGAAGATGTTGTCAGAAAATTGCGCCATGTTCCGTTGCATATTCATATTGATGACAATCGCGGCGACAGCGATACTCATTTAATTCCCGGCGACGGCACAATAAATTTTGCTCCGCTGGTGAAGGCGCTGCAGGAAATCAATTATAATGGTTTTGTTTCCGCCGAATTGGGTTTCCAGTATACGCTTGATCCGGATTCCGCAGTCAAGAAAACTTATGACAAATTACAAACAATTTTCTCAACATAATATAGAAAGAGCATCATGATAAATAACAACATTACAAAAGAACACAACCGACCCGCAATGACCGCTTCACTGGAAACGGAGTTCAAGCTCGGCGGCGAAATCGGTCAGCGTCTTGCTGCGGTAACTGAACAGTGGATACTGCCAGCCCCGGCAGCCAATCCGGCATTGCTGGCAATGTTCCGTGACCGCGACCTGAAACCGTACCGGGTTTGGAACGCCTGGTCAGGATTTTACGCTGGCGCTTATCTGACTCATGCGACGCAGATTCTCCGTCTCACCGGTGATAGCAGACTCCGTTCTCATCTGGAGCAGTTTGTCAAAGACTTTTGTGCCTGTCAGGATGAGGACGGTTACCTCGGGTGTTGGCCCAAAGAGTTTCATCTAAAAAATACCCGTCCGCCGAATTCGCGAGTTACTCCGGCGTTTACAACAATTTCATCAACATGGGACGGGTTCAGTCACCACTATACGATGCTGGGTTTGATGCTTTGGTATGAACTCTCCAATGATGAAGCGGTATTGCGCGCCGCAGTAAAAATCGCTGACCTGTTCTGTGAAACATTTTTGGGTGAAAACAAAATGCGTCTGGTTGACACCAAATGCACAGAAATGAACCTTGCGCCGATTCATTCCCTTTGCCTGCTGTACCGTAAAACCGGCAAGCCTGAATATCTGGCGCTGGCACAACAAATTCTTGGCGAGTTTGCGGCAAAGGATGCCAATGGTAATGCTCTGGCGGGTGACTATCTGCTGGCACCACTCGCAGGAAAAGAATTTTATCAGACGCCCAAACCGCGCTGGGAAAGTTTGAACCCCATCATGGGACTTGTTGAACTATATTATCTAACTAGTGACGTGTCCTGCCGGAAGGCATTTGAATCCTTGTGGTGGAGCATGGTCAAAGGCGACCGCCACAACAATGGCGGCTTCACCTCCGGTGAACAGGCTACCGGCAACCCCTTTGCCATCGGTTCGATTGAGACCTGTTGCACGGTTACCTGGATGGCAATGTCTGTCGAGATGCTGCGACTTACTGGAAACTCGATTGTCGCCGATGAAATCGAGTTTTCGCTGCTTAACAGCGGTCTTGGATTGATCAGTCCTTCCGGTCGCTGGGTTACCTATAATACGCCGATGGATGGCACGCGGATTGCCAGTCCCAACGATGAAACTGATTTCCAAGCTCGTCCCGGCGGAAATGAGCTGAGTTGCTGTTCGGCAACCGGACCGCGTGCTCTCGGACTTTTATGTGAATGGGCATTGCTTAATCTTGGAAACGGTCTGGCGCTCAACTATTACGGACCGGGAATAATGAAAACGGTTCTTCCTTCCGGCAATAAAGTCAGCATCACTCAGGATACCGACTATCCATGTAATCCAATAATTAATATTCTGATTTCTACTGAAAACGATGAGATTTTTACCCTGGCTTTGCGTATTCCCTACTGGAGCAATAAAACGCATGTCAAAGTCAATGGCACTGAAATTGAGAACGTTAAGTGCGGTGAATATTTGATGCTTGAACGGAATTGGACAACCGGCGACACTATCAGTCTGGGAATGGATTTCACTCTTCAGTTCTGGCCGCACCCGCCAACTTACAGATATTCGGCAAATCAAGATTGGGAAACCGAATGGGTATTGGGAGGACCGGTCAGTAACAGCGGTTGGACACCGGCAGGGCTTGATGCCGCCGATTTAGGACTAGACAACGCGAGTACCATGCAGGAAGTGATGGATTTTACCGGAGGAAAGGAAAAACGCGTTACCAGTGCCCATGGACTGATTGAATTCAAAAAAATCTTCAGCGGGAGCACAGCGTATGCCGCCGCGTGGTGCTTTACTGAAATAAATGTCACTGAGGATGGAACACTGCCGGTAGTGCTCGGTTGTGACTGGTGGTTAAGTTGTTGGGTTAATGGAAAAAAGGTGTTGGAATCATTTGGAGCAAAGCGGCGTATTATTTCCGTGGCACTGCCACTCAAGGCCGGACGCAATCTGGTCGGATTCCGGGTTACTGCCGGAGCATTCGGCTGGCTGTTGTCGATGGCAAAATCCGCGTTCATTCCGAAACAGATCGAGTTGAGCACACCACAAGTAAATTATGTTTCAATCTACCGTGGTCCCGTGTTGCTCACCTATGACGCGCGCTTTAACAATACTGACTATGCCCCGGAAAATATTCCAGTCCTTGCTGAGCCGGAGCTGAAAATAGTTCCGGAATGGAAAAAAGTTCCCTCTGATAAACCAATGATTCTCGTTGAAGGCAAAGATTCACGCGACAATGCGGTTCGCTACTGCGACTTTGCCAGCGCCGGCGCGACGGGCAACTATTATCAATCCTGGGTGCCTGTCAAGTTTGCTTGCAAAGATGTGGAGTTTTCCAGAACCAATCCGCGCCGGAGCTCACCCGCAGAATAACTATGAAAAAATATAATCAATATAATGTTGGAGCTAGCCCAAAATGAAAAAACCATCATTCTACTGGGGCGTCGGTCTTGAAGATTGCTGGATGGCTGAACATGATGAGCAACGTCTGGCACCGCAGATATCTATTTCGTACGATTTCAAGGCAAACCGGCAACCCAAACGGCTGCTGGATACCTATCTGTTAATGCAGCATTATACCATGTGGCGTGAAGACCTTGATCGCGCCGCTGATCTCGGGGTTAATGCGATCCGGTACACCGTTCCCTGGTACCGGGCAAATCCTAAACCCGGTGTCTATGACTGGAGCTGGATATCCAAGTCGCTTGAATATCTGGTAAATGATCTGAAAATCACCCCGATCATCGACCTGTTGCACTACGGAACTCCGGTGTGGATGCAAAACAGCACATTAAATCACGACTATCCCCAAAGGTTTGCTGAATATGCTGCCGCTTTCGCCCGTCAGTTCAAAGGTCTTGTCAATCACTATACTCCTCATAACGAACCGCATACAAATGTCGTATGGGGCGGCTATGCAGCAATTTGGCCACCGTATCTTATCGGAGTTGATGGCTGGCTTAAAGTCGGTGTGAATGTGGCTCGTGGAATGGTGCTGGTCACACAGGCATTGCGTTCTGAACTCCCGGACTGCACCATCATTTCTGCTGATGGCCGCTCGCCAATGCCGCCATCAGAAGTGGAGCAAGATTTGTGCATGAAGATTGCCAACGGAGAGCGCGAGGAATTTGACGTGCAAGTGATGCAGTTCCCCAGCAATTTGGCTTATGGCAAAGTTACGGCGGAAAGCCCGCTCGGTCGCGGATTAATTCGTGGCGGCGAGATTGAAACCTCGCTTGCCTGGTTCAGTGAACATGCCCAGTTGCCTGACGTGCTGGGACTTTTTTATTATCCCGGTTGCTTTGGGGAGCCTGGCAATGGCAGTAAGGAAGCAATTGACGATTCAATTCTGGAAATGGTAACTCAAATATCCAGCTATGCCAAGCTTGTGAATCGTCCAATTTACCTGATGGAAACCAGCGGCGGGAATGACGATGGCCAGAAAGCCCAATGGATGAATGCCGTTGTCGAAGGAATCAGTACATTGCGTGATCAGGGAATTAATGTAACCGGCGTAAACTGGTGGCCGTTGTTTGAGGTACTGTTATGGCAGTATCGCGAGGATACCAGAACCGTATTTGAGTCCATCCGCCGGTGTGGATGGAACAATGGTTTATATCTGATAGAAGAGGAATTCGATGGTACACTGAAACGTGTGCCTACCGCAAGTATCGATGCCTACCGGAATATCATAAAAAAATATCCTGATGGACCTGTTTCCGGTATGAACTCATCAAAATAATAAATATTGAGGATGTGAAAAATAAACCCGTGATAAATGAAATAATCAGTTCCATAATTAACAACATAAACTATAGTGAGGAAACACAATGAAACGAAACGGTATTCAGTTCTTAATTTGTTTGATGCTCCTGCTTTCCTGCGGAGCAGTTTTTGCGGAACTTGTGGCTCCGGCTATCAGGATTTCCGGCGACAATGGCGGGATAGAATTTAGTCCGGTGGCACGTTCACCCGGAGCAAGCATCGCCTTTAAATCCTGGGGACCGGAGGAAAAACGCAAGCAGAGTTTTGATGTTTATATGCCGATGAAATCAGATGAATGGAGTAATGGCTGGGTATCTTTCAAAGCCGCCAAGGATGGCATATTGGGCATTTCCCTGTCCGGCAGTTATAAACCGGTAAATGGCAAAAAACAGCGAATCAATGTTCTGTTTGACGATATTACGGTTGAAGGCAGCACAATTAAAAATGGTAATTTTGAATCAGCTAAAGGAAAATTACCGTCAGAATGGTACTCCAGTTCTCAAGATGAAAATGGTCCGCGTTACCTGTCTGGACGCGGTGTCAACGGCAGCGCCTGTGTGATGACCTGGCACGATGGCAGTTTCACACAATCCATACCATGTGTTAAAGATGCGGTCATAACCCTTCGTTTTGCGTGCAAACTTGCCGATGCTAACGATGAAGCCGCACCGCTTGCCGGTAGCAGTGCCGAACCGGTAAAACGTGTTGCCAAGCCGAATAATTTGCCGGATACCTTCGTAAATATTGCCTCTGCAGCGAATATGGGATTTGCGGATGATAAAGCCGGTGATGGCAAAGGCGGCTGGTCGGACCAGGGATCACAAAGTGATTTTTCCGGTTTTGATACAAGCAGAACTGATTATCGCGGTGTTTCATTCTCAATACTTGAACCGCAGAAAAATGATGGCAAAGCGGTACTTACATTTAAGAGTGATAATATCAGTTCTGCGGTAAAACTTGATCAGGTAACGTTTCAGACTGGCGGTGCTAAAGCGCAATATCTCTATTTACTCCATACTGCCTGTTTCGTCCACAAAACCGGAGAACCGGTCGGAACTGTGACCATTAAAACTAAGAGTGGCCGTACTGTAGAGCATAAACTGACAACGGGGCGTGATCTTGCCGACTGGTGGGATCCGGGGCATCTGCCGAACGGTCTTGTCGCATACCGTAAACAGAATAAAGCCGCGAATGTCGGATTATATCTGTCAAAGTATACCGTTGGCGAAGACGCGGAAGAAATTGAGTCAGTTACCCTTGCCACCGCCGGCAAATCGATTTGGATAGTTGTCGGCGTAACGCTTTCCGGCAAGGATATTGATTTAACTCCTCCGAAATTTGTCCTCGCAAACCAACCGGGATGGAAAACAATTGATATATCGAATACGGTTGTCGCGGAAAAAAGCGCACTTGACTTCAGTTCGCTGGTTGAAACCGGTCCGGCAGGAAAACGCGGGCGCGTAATCGTCGGTACCGACGGCAACTTTGCTTTTGCCGATGCGCCGGATGTGCCGGTGCGGTTTTACGGTTTTACGGTTTGCATCAATCATCCCTTCAGTTGGCCGGAATTTGCGCTTAAGGGTAAAGACGAAACAGAAACCAGAGCTAATATAAAACGCTATGCCCAGTCCATCCGGCGTCAGGGCTATAATCTGGTGCGGATGCAGGTTTTGGATTCATTTCTAGTGCAGAACGCCAAAGAAGATCGTGATTTCAACGAGGTAAATGTTGATCGTCTCTGCTATTTTATTGCAACTCTCAAGGAAGAGGGGGTTTATTCTCATCTGGAGTTATTTGGCTGGGGCGGATATCTCAAAGGGGCTTGGGATGCGGCGGGTAGTTACAAGCGGCGTTTCATGGTTGACGAGGACAGCCGTATGATCTGGGAAAAAGCCGTGAATAAGTTGATGGCTATTCGCAATCCATACACTGGAACTACTTTTGCGAATGAAAACGCGATTGCAATTGTGGATTGCTACAACGAACAGGAACTTGGTTTTTACGGTGACCGCTTAACTGATCCGAAGGTTAAGCAACAGGCGACAACACTCTGGCAGGAATTCCTGCAGAAGCGTTATGGCAGTGTTGCCGCGGTTGAGAAAGCCTGGGGTAAAAAATTCCCCGCCGGTACCACATTCGCAACCATTCCCCTCTACGACAAGAATAAATACTGGGAACGCAGCGCGATTGGAAATGACCTTGGTCTTTTTATCTATGAGCGTGAACGCAATATGATTCGCTGGTATGAAAAGAGCCTTCGTGCCGCAGGGTATCCGGGGCTCTGGTTGCAATTTGATGTGGATAAGAGCTTCGCGATGAATGCTGCAAGGAATGAAACCCCGGTAGTCTCAATGCACACTTATCATACCCATGCATCTTCCGGAATCGGTGACTCCACGTCGGCAGGAGTTAAAGTGGGGCAGTTTGGCGCCGTCAGCACTACCGGCAACTACTTTCATGCGCAGATTGGTTCACGGTTTCTGAATCGCCCCTTCGGAGTTTTTGAATATGGTACCTTCTATTGGACCAGATACCGTCACGAAGAGGGATTGCTCTATCCCGCTTATTCTTCTTTGCAGAACATTTCTGCGATTACCGTAACCGGATCGCCGGTTATTTTTCATGCGGTAAAATTGCGGGGGCTTGATCAGGGTTCCGACCCGGTTTCGCGAGCCTCGCAGGTACTCGCCGCCCTTATTTACGGACGAGGTGATGTTGCGCCTTCAACTCATACAGTCGCGCTTGCCTTCAATGACGATTATCTGTCCGTTAATGCCAATATGAATCGTGCGGTAAACACCGAACAGAGCAAGATAGCCCTTCTTTGTCGTTTTGGTCTGCAATACGCGGGTCCGGTTCCGGCAGGGTTGCCGCCTTATCCTAAAGCCGATTTAACCGTGGCTCCAATTGACGGCGCGAAGATTGTCAGCTCACAGTGGGCATCCAGCGTTCTCGACAGTGCCACCGGCAATGATCTGGACGGGTTCATCGGTTCGATGAAAGCCAAAGGCCTGCTTTCCGCAGACAATTTGTCCAACCCTGCGCGCGGTATCTATCAAAGCGATACCAAAGAAATAACGATGAATGTCCGGGAAGAGAAGCTTACGGTAATTGCGCCTCGCATTGAGGGTGTCATCCTCAAAGATAATAAGTCTGCAACATTAAATACCGTGAAAAATGTCAGCACAACCGTCGCCGCCGCCATCGGCGTCGCCGCGCTTGACGGCGCAACAGTAGCGCAGAGCAAAAAGTTGTTGATTGTCTATTCCACCGATGCGCTCAATTCCGGCTTTGAAGCAACCGATGACCGGGTAACCCTGGTGAATTCCGGTAAAATGCCGATTTTAATGCAGACTGGAGTATTGAAAATTGCATTGAGTAGTTCAAATGGTACTGGCATGACACTATGGGCACTCGGATTTGATGGCGTGCGCCGCGAGAAAATTCCGTTCACGCAGACAACTGCCGGCGAAGTGCAATTGACGATTGACACCAGTACTTTGAAAAATGGTCCGACGCCGTTCTTCGAGCTTGTCGCTGAGTAGAAACACTTTAACACTATTTTATAATAAAAGAGGTATAAAAATGAAACAAAACAGTTTAAATCAATCACCTAAAGTTGTATTTATTGGTTCAGGTAGTGTGGTATTTGCCCAGAACCTGATCACAGACATTCTGACATTTCCAGAGCTGCAAAATGTGCGATTCATGTTGCATGACATTGATCCGGAACGCCTTGATATCAGTGCCAAGATTGCACGCCGTATTATCGATGCCGTCGGTTGCAACGCGCAACTGGAATCAACGCTGGACAGAGCAAAAGCCATTGAAGGCGCCGATTTTGTCTTTGTCACCATTCTGGTTGACGGCTGGAAAGGATTTAAGAATGAAATCGAAATACCAATGAAATACGGCATTAATCAGGCCGTGGGCGATACTACCGGACCCGGCGGTGTATTCAGAGCGCTGCGTACAATTCCGGTAATGCTGGATATCGCCAACGATATTAAGAAATATGCCAATAAAGGTGCGTTGATGCTGAACTATACCAATCCGATGCACATGATCAGTTGGGCAGTACAAAAAGAGACAGACATAAACTATATCGGGCTTTGTCATGGCGTTCAGGGAACCGCCAGAACACTTGCCTGTGCGCTTGAACTTCCCCCTGCCGGGGTTGACTATCTTTGTGCCGGAATTAATCATCTGGCATGGTTTCTCAAGTTTAATTACAATGGACAGGATTTGCTGCCGCAAATTCGTGAATTATGTAACAATCAGAGTTTCTTCCGCGGTGACCCGGTACGCGCCGAGATGTGCCGCCAGTTGGGATATTATATGACCGAAGGCAGCGCACATGATTCCGAGTATGTGCCGTGGTTCCGCAAAAAAGATTCAATCCTGGTTAAATATCTTCCCGGCGGCATCAACAATTACGCCATGATTTTAAAAAGTTACGAAAGCGCCGCCAGTTCAAGCTGGAAAAAATGGGATTTGGATCTCGCCGAAGGCAGAACGCCGATTGATATTACCCGGAGCGAGGAATACGGCGCCGGAATAATCCGGGCAATGGTTACCGGAGAACCATTTGTTTTCAATGGTAACGTGCGCAATACCGGACTGATCACCAACTTGCCGGAAGACAGTTGCGTGGAGGTGCCGTGTACCGTTGATAAGGGCGGAATTCACCCCATGTATGTCGGAGCGTTGCCACCGCATTTGGCCGGAATTTGCCGGCAGAATATCATCTGCCATGAATTGGCGGTTATGGCGGCGGTACAAAAAGATCCTGAACTCGCGTTTCAGGCGATATGTTACGACCCGCTTTCGCAAGCGGTATGTTCACTGCAGGATCTGCGCAATATGTGTCATGAGATATTCCAGGCTCAGAAACAATATCTCAGCGCTTATCCAATTGACAAATTTAAACGTCTTGAGGAAATAAAAATTTCCGAAGGTGATTCTCTGGTTGCCGGCGAAGGCAGAACCAAAGAACAGATATTTTTAGAAACCAATGTCATTGATCAGTGGCATATAATCGGACCATTCGATAATCTGGATGCCGACAAAAAGAGTTTGGGGCTTTCCAAAGTTTTTCCACCTGAAGAAGCAATCAATCTCAAGGCTGAATACATCGGCAAAGGTGGAACGCCGATTAAATGGAAATTGATTACCAGCGCTGATATGAATGACGATGGACTGGTCGATTTTTGTGAACATTATGGCAAGATTGTCATGGCTGTTGCCTATGCTTATACTATTCTCGAATCACAGGCAGGAGATGTGGTCAACCTGATGCTCGGCAGCGATGACGGAATCGCCGTCTGGCTGAATGGCAAGGAAGTTTTACGCAAGGAGGCCACTCGCGGCGCGGAACGGGGACAGGAGGAAGTAACGCTGCGATTGAAACATGGCAGAAATGACTTGCTGCTTAAAATTGACCAGAAACTGATGACATGGGGTTTTTATGCAAACTTCGATAAACAATACCCTGGCGTAAGCGTTCTTTCAAAATAATAACACTATTTTCTGTGATGTGAGGAAACACGATGAAACGAAACAGTCTCCAGTTCTTAATTGGTTTGATGCTCCTGCTTTCCTGCGGAGCAATCTATGCGGATTTAGTTGCTCCGGCAATCAGTATATCCGGTGAAAATGGCGGGATAGAATTGAGCCCGGTGGCATTTTCACCAGGGGCAAACACGGCCTTTAAAACCTGGGGACCGGAGGAGAAACGCAAGCTGAGTATGGAAGTATATCTACCCATGAAATCCAATGAATGGAGTAATGGCTGGGTATCTTTTAAAGCCGCCAAAGACGGTATGTTGGAAATTTCCCTGCTAGGCAGTTATAAAATGCTAAATGGCAAAAAGCAGCGAATCAATGTTCTGTTTGATGACATTACGGTTGAGGGTAGCACAATTAAAAATGGTAATTTTGAATCAGCCAAAGATAAATTACCCGCGGACTGGTATCCAGGTTCTCAAGATGAAAATGGTCCGCGTTACCTTGCCGGTCGCGGTGTCAACGGCAGCGCCTGTGTAATGACCTGGCACGGTGGCGGTTTATCACAATCGATACCATGTGTCAAAGATGCGGTCATAACCATTAAGTTGTCAGGCAAAATTGCTGATGCTGATGATGAAAAGACGCCGGTTGCCGCCAACGGCGCTGAACCGGTAAAACGTGTTGCCATGCCGAATAATTTGCCGGATACCTTCATAAATATTGCCTCTGCAGCGAATATGGGATTTGCTGATGACAAAGCCGGTGATGGCAAAGGCGGCTGGTCGGACCAGGGGCCGGATAATGATTTGAGAAAATTTGATGCGAAGCGCAGTGATTTTGGCGGGATGAACTTTTCCATTTTAGATCCGGCTCAAAACGGTGGCAAGGCGGTGATGACTTTTGAAAGCTCGTATTTGCACACAGGACTTGGTGAAGCTAGATTTAACGTAAAGAAGGAAGCGTCCAAATCTCGCTTTATATACATTCTCCATACTGTTTGCTGGACACCAGCCACTCCGGATATTGGCATCATAAGGGTCGAATACGATGACAAAACCCAAGTTGAAAAGGCGGTCAAGAATAAGACAGACGTCGACAGTTGGTGGGATCCCGCCAGTTGTCCGAATGGGAAGGTCGTTTTTAAAACAAATAATCCTAAATCGACAGTCGGGGTCTATCTTTCCAAATTCGAGATAGGAGTTGAGGGTAAAAGCATTAGTTCGGTTACTTTAATAACCAAAGGTAATGCGACTTGGATCGTTTTGGGTGCAACATTATCTTCGCGTGATTTGGAATTGAAGGAAAACCGGATTGTATTTTCAGCCAATGACCAATGGAAAAAGGTTGATATGTCCGATGTCCAGGTGAAGTCAGGCACCGTTCTCGATCTGACGGCTATTTCGGAATCTGGACCGGCAGGGAAACATGGAAGGTTGACGATTTCAAAAGACGGGCGGTTTGTATTTGAGAATTTGCCGGATGTCACACAGCAGTTTTATGGTTTTGCTTCATTACATACCATTTTGAACAAAATACTGTTGGACAACCCCGACAGGAATATTGTCCAACAGCGGGCTGCTGCTTTGGCGGAACTGATCAAAAGGCAGGGATTTAATGCCGTGCGCCCACTCGCTGCCGAGGGGTACATTATGGGAAAATCATCAGTTGATGCGGAGTTCGATACTGAAAGACTGAATCAAATTGACTGTCTGTTTTCTGAACTAAAAAAGAACGGTATTTATATTCTGCTGGAAGTTGCCGCCTATAAGTGCGGGCGCGCTAACGAGAAGAGATGGGCGGAAAATGCAGTGAGCGACAAGGCAAAGTTTTTTTTGGGTGATGTAGAGACCAGAAATCGTTGGAAATCTGTTGCTGAAAAAATGCTTTCGCATGTGAATCCATACACCGGTATTGCATGGAAGGACGATCCATCGATTTCTTGTATCACATTTTATAACGAGCAGGAAATTGTACGAGGTAGTTTGGGCGTTTTGTCCACAAAGCCGGAGGTGATGGATCTTTGTACGTCAAAATGGCGTGCATGGTTGCTGAAGAAATACCAGACCACCGAAGGAGTTGCAAAGGCATGGGGCAGGGAGGGAATGTTTGCCAAAGCACCTTTCGAGAAATTTGGAATTCCAAAAAACTTATGGGCGGTGGATACGGAAGCCAATGATTTTGGACTTTTCCTTAAAGACCTTGCACTTGACGAAATGGATTGGTGTATCGCGGTGGTGAGAAATGCGGGCTACAAGGGATTAATTGCACAGTATGACATGTCAATTGAAACACTAGCCAGTGCTGTTAGATGGGAGACTTCAGATGCAGTTACAATGCATACTTTTTTTGCTCATCCTACCGGCGGTTTAGGGAAGGAAAATCCCGGAAAGATTTCACAGGAAAGTTCCATCAAGAATGCCGTCGGATATTTTCGAATTGCGAACGCAACACGTCTTCTGGACCGACCTTTCATGCTTACCAGCTACAGGCACTTTTTTTGGAACAAGTATCAGCATGAGGCAGGTCTGGTTTTTTCATCCTATGCTAAATTGCAAAGGTTTTCCGCTCTTTATGAATTTGACGATGCCGTGGCATTGCAAGTCAAAGATATGCCCTACCGGGAATGGAGTGCCAGCAATCCGGTGGCACGGGCGAATTCCTTTACAAATGCCCTGTTGTATTTTCGAGGTGATGTAAAGGAATCTGGGCATCAAGTCGAAATGCAGATACCTACCGATTATATAATGAGTGCCAACAACGGCATTAAGTCTGTCGATTCTGAACGGAGTAAAATTGCCTTGATAACAGGCTTTGGTTTGACATTTCCTGACCTTCAGACCCCGGCTATTTTGAAGTCGGTGTCTCCAAAATCTGACATTCTTATTTCGCCCGACAGTGGCACGAAAGTCATTGCGGGAGGCAAGGTATTGTGTGCACAGGATGCAAAGAACGACCGGTTTTCATTATCGGCATTTGTCAGCACTTTAAAAAAAGCGGGCATACTCCCATCCTCCAATCTCAGTGATCCGGATCAAGGCGTTTTTCAAAGTGATACTGGTGAAATAACCATGCGCACACAGGAGAATTTGATTAAAGTGGTCACCTCTAAAACAGAGGGAGTTTCACTTGAGGCGGACAAAACTGAAGAGCTTGAGTGTCTGAAGATTGCAGGAACGAGCATTCCAGCCGCAATCATAATCAGCGCGATGGATCATCAACCGCTGGCTGCGTCGGCACGAATGGTGTTTATTTATAATACTGAAATGGCTTTCACTGGGATGGAGGTTTCTGAGGATCGCATGAGTTTATTTAATGGCGGAAAATTTCCGGTTCTGATGCGCGCGGGGAGGCTTAGTGCTACATTTAAAAGCAAAAATGCGTCGAAGCTGGTGATGTATGCGCTTCGGGTTGACGGTACTCGTCAGGAGAAAATTCCACTTTCTCTGGATGACAAGGGTACTCTAAAAATTGAATTGGATACGGCTTTACTTAAGAATGGACCAACTCCATTTTTTGAATTGGCTACTGAATAGAAACACACAGTATTTCCTGTAATGAACCTAAAAATAATAAAGCGAGGTAATTTGATGAAACGAAACAGTCTCCAGTTCTTAATTGGTTTGATGCTCCTGCTTTCGTGCGGAGTAATCTATGCGGATTTAGTTGCGCCGGCTATCAGTATATCCGGAGACAATGGCGGGATAGAATTTAGTCCAGTGGCACTTTCATCTGGAGCAAGCACTGCCTTTAAAACCTGGGGGCCGGAAGAAAAACGCAAGCAGAGTTTTGAAGTTTACCTGCCGATGAAATCCAATGAATGGAGTAATGGCTGGGTATCTTTTAAAGCAGCCAAAGATGGTATGCTTAATTTTACTCTGAACGGGACTTATAAACAAGTCAACGGAAAGAGTCAGCGTATCAATGTTCTCTTTGATGAAATTTCGGTCGAAGGCAGCACACTTAAAAACGGTAATTTTGAGTCGGCAAAAGGCAAATTGCCCGCTGACTGGTATCCAAGTTCTCAAGATGAAAATGGTCCGCGTTATCTTGCCGGTCGTGGTGTCAACGGCAGTGCCTGTGTGATGACCTGGCACAAAGGCAATTTTTCACAACCGATACCATGCGTTAAAGATGCGGTCATTACCATTAAGTTGTCAGGCAAACTTGCTGATGCTGATGATGAAAAGGCACCGGTTATAGTCGCCGCTCCGGCAAAAGGTTCTGAACCGGTGGCCAAAGGTGACCGCATAGTTTTTTCCGCGAATACTGAATGGAAAGCCGTCGATATGTCTGACGTTCAGGTAAAGTCAGGCAGTGCGCTTGACCTTACTGACATTACCGAAGCTGGTCCGGCAGGAAAACACGGCAGGCTGATGGTTTCAAAAAACGGACAACTGGTTTTTGAGGATTCGCCGGATGTAGCACGCCGTTTTAATGGATTCAACGGTTTTTTTGTGACGTTCAATGTTCTTGACGATCCAAACAAAAACGTTGTCCAGCAGCGCTTTGTCGCATTGGCAAAGTTGATTAAACGTCAAGGGAGCAATATTGTGCGCCCGCTTGCGCTTGACGGCTATCTTATGAAAGGTGCAAAAAAAGACACTGAGTTTAATCCTGACAAGCTGGATAATGTTGACCGCCTGATATCTGAACTGAAAACCAACGGTGTTTATACTTATCTGGATATTGCCGCCTATAATCTTGGGCTTTCCACTCCGGGAAAAGGATGGCAGGAAATCAGCAATGATAAAGTGAAATTGTTTTTAGGCGATCCGGAAACTAGAGCCAGATGGCAGGCTATTGCTGAAAAATTACTCAGTCATGTCAATCCTTATACCAAAATTGCCTGGAAAGATGAACCGGCGATTGCCTGTATTACCTTTTTTAATGAGCAGGAATTTTCCAGATGCGGCTGGGGTTCATGGCTCAAAAAGCCTGCATTCCTGGAACTATGCCAGACAAAGTGGCGTGAATGGCTGTTGCAGAAATACCAGACTCCGGCAGGCGTAGCCGCTGCCTGGAATAAACCTGACATTGCTACATCTTTCAATAGCCTTGGCGTTCCTAAAAATCTCTGGGCGGTTGACAAAGAAGCTACCGATTTCGGCACCTTCCTCGCTGATCTTACCCGTGCCGAAATGGCGTGGTATGAAGGCATCGTAAGAACTGCCGGTTATAAAGGCTTGATTGCACAGCTAGATGTTTCGACCGAAATACTCAACAGTGCAGTCCGCTGGGAGACTTCAGAAGTAGTTTCCATTCATTCGTACTTCACCCATCCGACCTTTGGCGCTGAATTGCCGGCTAAAACAACTCAGGAAAGTTCAATCGGTAAGTCTGCCAACTATTTCCGTGATTGCAATGCCACCCGCCTGGCTGACCGTCCGGTCATGGTTACCGAATACCACCATTTCTTCTGGAACCAGTACCAGCATGAGGGCGGTCTGGTTTTTGCCGCCTATGCCGCCTTGCAAGGGCATGCCGGACTTTTTCAGCATGAAGACACAGCCGCTTTGGAAGTTAAAAAAACGAATTTTATGGACTGGATTGCCAGCAATCCGGTAGCCCGGGCAAATTGTTTCATCACTGCATTGCTTTACCAGCGCGGAGATGTTAAGGCAGCGTCGCATCAAGTACAACTGCAGATATCATCCGCCTATCTTAACAGTAATAACAACAGCATTAAGGCAGTCAATACGGATCAAAGCAAAATTGCCTTGCTGACCGGGTTCAGTATCGCATTCCCGGACCTTACCCGGCCATCAACTTTAAAATCAGTAATTCCAAAGCCTGATCTCGCCATTCTTCCTGATAGTGGCGCTAAAGTAATCTCCGGCGAATGGGCATCAAGTGTGGCGGATTCCAAAAACTCCAAGTTTTCACTGCAAGGGTTTGTCGGTACTTTGAAAGAGAAAGGCATATTGCCGCCATCCAATCTTAGCGATCCTGACGCTGGAGTGTTCCAGAGCGATACCGGTGAAATCACGATGCGTTCTAAAGAAAATTTAATGAAGGTTATCACGCCCAAAACCGAGGGCGTATCGCTTGAAGCGAATAAAGCGGAGATACTTTCGTGCCTGAACGTCGAAAATTCAACTATTCCTGCCGCAATCGTGGTGTGTGCCATGGACAACCAGCCGCTGGCTACATCATCGCGGATGACACTCATCTACAATACTGAAATGGTATTTACGGGCATGGAAATATCTCAAGATCGCAAGACCAAATTCGCTCACGGAAAATTTCCAGTATTATTGCGCACGGGTAAACTAAAGGTGACACTAAAGTGCAGCAATTCATCAAAGTTGGCGCTTTACGCCCTGAGAATTGATGGCACGCGCGGCGAGAAACTACCTGTAACTGCTGATGGCGAAAATCTGAAAATAACCATTGACACCGCAACACTCAAAAACGGCCCGACGCCGTTCTTCGAGCTGGTGGCGGAATAAAATTAAAATAACCGGAGACTCCAAATGTTTAATGTAATTGACATCAAAAAAAATGCACGATTTGTAAGACAACTCCATAGTGGTCGGCAAGAACTATGTATTGCATGTGTTTGTACTGATGGAACAGTATTGGCGGTCGATGGTAACGGAGCGATATTATGGGAAACAACGATTGACTGCTACCCGTATGACTTCTGGGTTGGCGATATGAATCAGGATGGAAAAGACGAACTGATCATCGCCGGTTCTGACGGTGTTGTGCATGCTTTTTCTGCTGAGGGTGAGGCGTTGTGGCAATATCAGACCGGCGGACCGCTTTTTCAGGTCTGTGCCGTGGCAATGGGACGGAATAAAGTAAACATGGTGTTTGCCGGCGGCGCGGACCATTTTCTTTATGCTCTCACCCCATCCGGTATTTTGATCGAAAAGAAAGAGCTTCCGGAAACTCAGGTTAATGGACCACACGGACCGGATATTCAGCTAACCGGGCGTGGCGCAGTCAAGTTTATTCGTGCCGGAAACATTGACGGCAGCGGCGAGAACACCCTTATCGTTTCGCAAAATATGCGCATCATGCATCACGATTTGCTGTTTTTCAAAGGTGAGAATTTGACTCAGACCAATCGAATTTCCAATTTTGAGATGGACTTTTCCGGAGTGGCTTTCCGGAATCTGGAAATCTTTGATATTGACGGCGACGGGATTGAAGAGTTGGTGGTGGGGCATGGATCGTGGAAGGGCGGAGGTTTTTGGGTTTTCAACATGATGACCCAAACCCGAATATGGAAAAGTATTCATGAGGCACATGCCATGCATCGTTGCGACACGCTCTATCGTGACACCCGGGTGCTCAGTTTGGAAGTGAATGGAGAGCAAAGAGTAATCGCCCATTGCGGTCACCAGATGAGCGTTTTGAATTCCAAACTTGAAATCATTCAGCAGGCTTATGCTCCTTGTGCCTTTATGGGAATTTCATCATGGAGTCACGGCACGACAAAAGGTGTTTTATTGGCGTCCGGTTTTGGCGGTGATGAAAACATCTACCAGCTTGAATTTGACGGCGCGTGGGTGAATGAATACGATGCTTTTTCGCGGGTGGGAAAGATGGCGGAGGTTTCGCGACAGATCGAGGTGATTCGCCATCAAATAGTTTCCGCCTCGGCCGATTCTGCGTCCATTGAAAACAGAGAACCATATATCATCCAGGTGGGCTGTTGTTATATTTTCAAGCATCGGCTGGGGGAACTGCATCACTACATTAAGCACAATCAATGGGTTCGCAGGCAATTTCCTTACTCCAACATGAAATTCGCCACCATGGTGGCCATTTCAGAAAAACAGAAAAATGGTGGAGGACACGGTCTTCTGGGGGATCGTTTTGACGCTGATGAAGTGGTGCAGATTCTCAAGAATTTCGAGGATGGTGAAACACCGTTTATGCTTTATCTGGCGCAGGGACTTGGGATAAGTTTGACAGCGCCAACCCTTGAACGGATTGTGGAGGTTTGTCCAACCACTTTTCTAGGTTGTTACTGTGCCGAGACTGGCTTACACGAACCGCTTACCGCTGCGTCCAAAAAATTATACGAAGACTTTCTGGATGAAAGTCTTTTGAGTTCACTCGATGTCCTGGCAAAACACCGCAAAAAATTCATCATGGATGAAAAATTTTGCTTTTGGATATCCAATGCCCTTCTTGAGGGAACGTTTGACCGGCTTTTTCAGGAAAAGTATCGTGACGTTGTGATTCCGTGCGTGGAAGATTCTTCGAGTTGTTCTCCCGAGCTTAATCTTGCCGGGCGGGTGGGACTATGGATGGCAGGAAAAGTCAATCGATGGGGGACACGAACAACGAATGATGATTACGGGAATGAATTTATCTGGCAGGGTGGCAATCCGGTCATGAGCGGACATCAATCGTTGCGCAAGGTGACGGCTCATGCGGCTTTGGGGGCAAGTGTCTTTATGTTCAATTGCGGTCAGGATAACGGTTCGGGTGAGCCTTGTTACAAACCGAGTCAGGGAGATGTATTTTTCTGGACGCTGGTTGGATGGGAGTCGGCAGTGCCATTTATTCATCTGCTTGGAAAGGGACTGTTGATTCCTCCTCAACGCGAGGAGATGTCAGGAGTGGCTCGCGTCGGTCTCGCCATCAGGCCGTCAGATCGATTTGGATTTACTGCAAACAATGTTTGTATGAATGAATATTTTGACGGCAGTACGTGGGAGGATGAACACGTTTTTTCACGTTTAGCAGGGGCCTGGGCGATGTCATCGAGTCACCCCAACCATTTTTCCTCTTATGTTTTTAATCAGAAACGGCAGGGAACTAATTTTGTGCCGTCCACTCCATACGGTTTTGTGGCTATTGTGCCACGGAACGCAATTCATGGAAACGTTCTGGAAATAGCTGCCGAAAATGGACGACCAGAACTTACCTTGTCTGTAAAGTATGAGACCGATGGTGAAGCCGGTATGGAAAACGGGAAAACCGTTTTACCTTCAGATTGGCGGAGAAATTTTCTTTCCGATTTAAAGGAATCCAGGAAACTTCTTCCTTTTGTTGCTGAAGGCTATGTATTTATGAACGCAATTCGTGAAACTGACGGTTACACCATCTGTATAGTTGATGCTGAGTGCGAATTGTTGCATGACAAAGAAGTTACTCTCAGTATTCAGGATAAAAATATTACTTGTGTTACAGACAAACTTTCCGGCGAAACCTTGCCGGTCACAGACAATCGTATTTGTTTGAAGATACCCGCTGGAACATTCCGGATTTTGAGTGCTTTTTAAGGCGAGATATGAAACATGAAAACTTCGGGTAATAAATAATAAGTTAGGTACACACTATGACAATGACATCAAGACAAAGGATGCTGACCGCAATGAACGGAGGAATTCCTGATCGCGTGCCGGCGTCGCCGGATACAAACTGGATGATTCCGGCACGACTGGTGGGCGGCCCGTTCTGGAACGTTTACTACCATGGAAAGCCGCCGATATGGAAGGCTTATAACGACTGCGTGAGACATTTCGGCATTGATGGATTCTCGCATCACGGGGTCTATACTATGCCATCTTTACCTGATGTTGAAAAATACAGCAGGATTGTGGAGCAGACAGAGGAAAAACTTGTCATCCGGAACACGATGCGCTGTTCTGCAGGAGAGGTGTCGGACGAGGTAGTCTTTCTTCTACATGAGCCTCCGACACCGACCATCAAGCCAATTACTGATTTTACGTCTCAGTTCGAGTGCGTGCGCCGTCTTCTTTTCGGCGATGTAAGCAAAATCAATTTTGAACAATATCATGCGGCAAGATCCGACATGGGAGAAAGCGGATTGGTTGGACTTTGCGTACTGTTGCCAACTCTGTTGACGCAATTGCGACAACCAACGGAGGCGGCATTTTACGACTACTACGACCACCATGAGCTGCTGATGACGCTGGTGGAAGAATGGACCGAGCACCTGGTCAAGGTGGCAGAGGCTATCGTTGAACAACGAGTCCGGCCTGACTTCGTATTCTTTCCCAACTCCGGGATGATCACACTGCAATCCGAGGCGATAATGCGCGAGATATCGCTGCCGGCGCTTAAGAAGCTTACGACCATCTTCAAGAAGGCGGGAATACTTACTTCCCTGCATTGTTGCGGGAAAGAACGCGCTCTGGTCAAAGCCGCAGCCGAGGAAACCGATCTGGACTGTATTGATCCTCTGGAGTGTCCGCCTATGGGTGATTGTGACATCGCCGAACTCAAAGCAAAGTTTGGCAAACGTCTGGCGCTCAAAGGCAATCTGCACACTACTGAGGTTATGTGGCGCATGGATGCGGCAGGGGTTGAGCGTGAGGCAAGAAAACTGCTTGATATTGGTATGCCCGGCGGGGGATTCATCCTCTCAACAGGGGATCAGTGTGGACGAGACACCCCGGACGCCAACATCTTTAAACTTGTCGAGGTCTGCGAGAAGTATGGAAAATATTAAAAATTATATTATTACGGGCGCCACGGCAATTTGCCGTTGCGATGGTACAGGAAGAAAAGTACGGATAACAATTGATGAAAAACGGTCAGACGCCGTTCTTTGAATTGGCTGTGGAATAGGGAACAATATCATTGAATATCAGTTTGATAAGTGAACATTAACCAATACAAAATAATGGTAAAAAAATGAAAAACGTGAAAACAAAAGCAGTTGCGGCAATGACATTGCTGGCGATAGTGTCTGGAATGACATTTGCTGCAGAACAAAACATCTATTTCAACAAACCTGACGATGAAGCGTTGAATGCGCGCGCTGAATTTCCCTATCTGGCCCCGAAAGATGTTGACAAGTTTTATGGCAAACTGCCGCGACTCTATCTGCACGGGATGTGGAAACTGACCGTAACACCGAATCCGGCAGGCAGGAATTTAGGACCCGGCGAATATTTTTTGGATGACACCGGGATGAAGAACGGTTACACTACGAAAGATTTTGATGACTCGAAATGGGATGATTTCTATGTGCCGCAGAAGGTGCTGATTGAACCAAAAAACAAATATGGAATTAGTTTCAGCAAATATACGCCAGATGGTAAAGATGGTGTGGCAAGAACGAAAAGCTGGGAGGCAACACCAACATTACCGCCGCATGATTATGCGGATGGTTATTCTTATCAGTCAACGCACTTTGTAATTCCGCCGGAACGGCGCGGTATGCGGGTTGTGCTGCATCTTGATGCCGCTAACAGTCTTGGCGTGGTCTTTGTGAACGGGCATGAAGCGGGAAGATTACGTGATTATGCGGCAGGCGGATTTGTGGATATGACGTCTTTGGATATCACACCATGGGTGAATCAAACCGGCGATAACCGTCTGGTAGTGCGTACTTATAACCAGTTTATTGCCGGGCACTGGGCGGCTCAAACCAATGGATTTAGCTGTAATGGAGTATGGCGTCCGGTCTGGTTGGAGTTCTGGAACGATATCCGGGCGGAACACCTGAAAATATCGCCGCGTTTTCCTGACGCTGCAGAAGTGGAATGCATGCTGATTAATCCCAAAGGGCAGGTTGAAAAAAAGAATGTTTCTCTGATGGTAAAACCGTGGCAGGGAATTTGTTCGCGCATGGTGGATGATAACAATAAAAAGTGGGAATCGAAACCGATTGAAGTTTCGCTTGCGCCGGGGGAAAACAGTTTCAAGACAAAGATTGAATTGCCCGGTATTAAACCGTGGCACATGGATTCGCCTTACCTGTATGAGATGCAGGTACTGGTTGACGGCAAACTTGCCGGCACAGACAGTTTCGGGATGCGTTCCATCAAGCGTGATGGGAAAAAAATACTTATCAATAATATACCGGCTTATTTCTTCGGTTATGGTTTGAGTGACGTACCGGTTATTACCTATGTGAAAGGAATCAGGGCAAATAAAAACGGTATTCTCGCCGCAGTACTGAAAACCTTCCATGAATCTACAGACATTAACGCTGTCCTGCGTGCTGGTTGTATGCCGGAGATTTTTTATCAAATCTGCGACGAATTGGGACTTGCACGGTGGGATGAAACGATGTTTGTCGATGGTGCGTTTGTGGTATATGAACAATTTTCGCGCAGCGGCAGAAGCAAATTTATGTTGCCAATCAGAAGAATCACCCCTTATTTTTCGATGTGGACGGATTACTACAAACAGCTTTTTGATTTATACGGCAACCATCCCTCCATTATCGCCTGGAGTACTGATACCGAAATTCACTTTAATCCGCGCAACGAAATGGTTTTTCAAATTGACACGATTAACAAATACAAAAATGATGATCGTCTTGTTTGCGGTGAAGGTGTTCATTTCATGCATACGACAGATACCAAAACCGGTGGCAGGCAATATAATGTGTGGGCTAATAACCCGAAAGATTCGATACCTGGCATGGATTTCACCCAGTATCATAATCGTCCGATGCAATATCTTCACGGTCGTTCGCTCGGTCGTGAAATCGTCGAGATGCGTCAATATGAGCAGGAAAGTGCAAAATCTTACCCTGCCGAAGGCGGTCTGCCAATGACTGCATGTCCGGCTCTGATATTGGATTATGCTCAGTTGATGGGTTTGTATCTGCCACGCACTCCGGAGGAATTGCGGAAAATGTGGCCAAACAATAAAGCCGAATATCTTGCTGCTCAAACCATCTGGAAGAACGGCACGTATGACAAAACATTTCTTTGTGACTATTTATCCCAAAAGGATACTCTTCTCGCCGGAACCCCGCAAGGGCGGATTGTCATGGGACTGGTCGGGGTGCATACCTATATGTCGAATGATGATCGCTACAAGTATATGGGTTTTGAGATGCAGCGCTTGGGCGAACTCTTTCGCTGGAGCAATGAGTTTTTCAAAGGTTATGGATTCGGTACGGAAGACCATATTGCCTGGACTAAAGATGTGTTATTTAACAAAAACTTAGACCCGGCGCAGATTAGCCCGCAACTTACTCTGTGCGCCTATACCAAGCGGATGCAGCAGCGGTTGTTGCCGGTGCTGGACTGGCATTTGTGGCATAACCTTTTCGCGGGTGAAAGTCATCAGTATGAACTTCGTGTGATGAATGACGGAACAACTGCTTTTGACGGCGGGAAAGTAATTGCCACACTCCGGGCAGGGGATGCATTCGACAATTTCGGCAAAGAAAATACATTGCCGGTCGTGTGGACCGGCGAAGCAATGATTCCAGCAATTCCTGTCGGTGAACGTTTCAGCGGCAAACTGGATGTGAATATTCCAGCCGGACTGACGTCCGGACGTTACACTATGTCACTTGTTGTATCCGACAAAAACGGTAAATCAATTTCAACTAATTCCTATCCGTTCAACATTGGCAGTCGTAATAATGTCAAGCTGAACTGTGCCGAAACTATTGGTGTTTATTGCGGGGAGAACAATCCTGCCGGTATTGCATTTACCGAGATTTTGAAAAACATGGGTTTGAAGCTTGAGCAGTTGAAGGACTTTTCCAATATTTATGCTTATAAAATGGTCATAATTTGTCCTGGAGCATTTGATCTTAATCTTGAAAAAGAGGCTGAAATATTGCATACCTGGTTGGCAAAAGGCGGAAAATTGCTGTGTATGGAACAGAAAGCTGTCGGCAAAGTGCCGTTTCTTAATCAGATGTGGATAGAGGGGGCTGATAAAAATTCGAGTGAACCAATCGAACCGTCTCATCCCGCGTTCGCCGGATTGGAACGAAATAAAGATATGGACACACTCAACGGTAACAATGGCAGTGCCTACACGCATATCCTGATGCCGGCTTCAGAATCGGTTGTCGCACTGGCGTGGAATCATGTTGGCAATGATGATTACGGTAAAAGCCGGGTGGCGATGGCTGTATCTGAGGTGCGTGAGGGCGAAGGGGTTTGCCTCATGAATCAGCTTCTTGTTACCAGCCGCTACGACAGCGACCCGCAGGCGCGTCGTTTTGTTCAGCAACTCATCGCCTACTGGATTTCTCCAGAGATGGGTAAATTTGCGCGTCCAGCCAGAGGCAAATACAAAGTTCGTGTCCAAGTTGATGAAAGCCGGGTGTTTTTTGTTGACCTGAGCAAGCAGGCCAACCGCGCTTTTGTTGATGAGGTTGCGGCTGATGGCAAAGGCGGCTGGGATGACGGCGGTCCGGAAAACGATATGCGTGCTTTGAAAACGGGTAGGCAACGCCTGGCCGGTGTGCCTTTCAATATCATCAATCCGACCGGCAATAATGGTAGCGGTTGTATCGTTCTCTCCGGTGGAATATTACCCTGGGCACCAAAGGCAGCATCAGGTATTCCTGTCAACCAAAAATCGAAAGCATTCAACTTCCTGCATGCCTATGGCTTTGGCAAAGAAGGCGAGACTTGTGCAAAGTATATTGTCAAATATGATGACGGCACTATCGTCGAGATTCCTCTGATTTGCGGTAAGAATATCGATTCATGGTGGGGCAGCCGGAAACTTGACGATGCCGAGGTGGCGTGGTCGGGAAAAAACCCGAAGGCTGGAACCATCAGTGTTTACTCCTATCGCTGGCAAAATCCGCATCCGGATAAAAAAGTTGCAACGATTGATTTTGTCTCGATGAATACCGGTAATACCATTCCAATACTAGTCGCTATAACCGGAGAGAATTAATTTTAAAAAAACGCATCAGTTTAATTTGAACAGATTAAATTTAAAAGGAAAAATATGAAAACAAAAGCAGTTGTGACGATGGCATTGCTGGTGATAGTGTCAGGAATGACATTTGCGGCAGAACAAAACATATATTTTAACAAAACGGGTGATGAGGCGCTCAACTCGCGCCCGGAACAACCCTACATCGCCCCGAAAGACTTCGATAAGTTTTATGGCAAACTGCCGCGGCTCTACCTGCACGGCATGTGGAAGCTCACGCTGACACCGAACCCGGCGGGAAGGAATCTCGGTCCCGGCGAATATATCTTTGACGATGATGGCATGAAGAAAGGTTACACGACCAAAGATTTCGATGACTCGAAGTGGGAAGATTTCTATGTGCCGCAGAAGGTTAAGATTGACAAAGACAACAAGTATGGAATTCATTTCACTGAATTTGACCCGTCTAAACTCAAGGTAGTCTTCTGTAATTTGATAAGTGCAAAGACCATCAGTCTTGCCGACGGCTACGCCTATCAGTCGACGAACTTTACCGTCCCTCCTGAACGCCATGGAAAGCGGGTGGTGTTATTCCTTGAAGCGGCCAATAGTCTTCCGGTGGTTTTTGTGAACGGGCAAGAGGTCGGACGACCGCGCGATTATGGTGTCGGCGGTTTTTGTGACAAGTCATGGATGGATATCACCCCGTGGGTAAAAGCAGACGGCGAAAACCGACTGGTGATCCGCACATATAACCAGTTTTCCATTGGGGAATTTACAGTCGATCGTGAAGCATTTAATTGCAACGGGGTATGGAGTCCGGTGTGGCTTGAGTTCTGGGATGATATCCGCGCCGAAAACATCCGGATTGCACCCCGTTTCCCAGATGCAGCGGAGGTGGAATGTGTGCTGATTAATCCCCATTCAGTTCCACGAAAAGGGAAGGTGTCACTGCTTGCGAAACCGTGGAAAGGTACTTTCTCGCAAATTGTTGACGATAGCGACAAACAATGGGAGTTAACAGCGGTTGAAGTTTCTCTTGCGCCAGGGGAAAACAGTTTTAAAACAAAAATAAAATTACCGGGCATCAAACCATGGCACATGGATTCTCCCTATTTGTACGAAATGAGTGTACTCGTTGACGGCAAACTCTCCGGAGTCGATACCTTCGGCGTCCGCTCCATCAAACGCGATGGAAAAAAAATACTCATCAACAATATTTCATCCTACTTTTTTGGCTATACCATGGCGGATGCACCCTCACTTTGGACTCTGAAAAATGCGAGGATCAACAAGAATGGCTTTCTCGGCGCTTTTCTTAAAACGCTCAAGGATTCGACCGGCATTAATTCCTATACCCGCGACGGTGGCTTCCCTGATATCTTCTTCCAGATTTGCGATGAACTGGGTCTTGCCCGCTGGGATGAGACGCTTTTGATGGGCTACGGCTGGATTGATTCTGAAAATTTTTCTGATAATGGGTTGAACAAATTCATGCTCGCCAGTAAAGGCAACCAGCCGCGCCTGGCTGATTACTTCAAGCGGCTTTTCGAGTTGTACGGCAATCATCCTGCCATCGTTGTCTGGGACACCACCACGGAAATTGGCGTCCGCCCTAGAAGTGATATTGCTTTTCAAATCGAGGCAATCAACAAATATAAGAACGACGACCGGCTGGTTGGCTTTGATGGCATTCCTTATCAGCATAGAACACGGAACGATACAACATACACACGAATTCACTTTTGGAAGGACAATCCCAGGGATTCAGTTTCAGGCGTCGATATTTTTCATCATCATGACCGCCCGATGCAATACCTTTATGGTGGTTCGCTCGGACGTGAAATCGAGGAGATGCGCGCCTTGGAGCAGGAAAGTGTGAAATCCTACCCCGCAGAAGGTGGCATGCCAATGACTGCCAGTCCTGCACTGCTTCAGGAAGAAGTGAGTCAAGTGATACCTTATATACCACGCACGGCCGAAGAAATTAACAGAATCTCAGGCTGGATCAAAGCTGAGTATAGCGTGTCGCAGGCCATCTGGAAAAATGGTGCTTACGATAAAACATATTTATGTGACTATATGTCCAAACCAGCGATTAGCATCAGACCCCGATGGAATATGATGCCAATGGTGGGAGTGCATAACTATATGTCGACCAATGATGAACGCTACGCGCAGATGGGCTTCGAGATGCAGCGGCTCGGCGAACTATTTCGCTGGAGTAATGAGTTTTTCAAGGGGTTTGCCTGGGGCAATGAAAGTCATATCGCGTGGACGAATGATGTCTTGTCAAACAAGAACCTCGACCCTGCCCAGTTAGCCCCCCAGCCAACCCTGTGCGCATACACGCGACGGATGCAGCAGCGACTATTGCCGGTGCTGGACTGGCATTTGTGGCATAACCTTTTTGCGGGTGAAAGTCATCAGTATGAACTTCGTGTGATGAATGACGGTACAACTGCTTTTGACGGCGGTAAAGTAATTGCCACACTCCGGGCAGGGGACGCATTTGACAATTTCGGTAAAGAAAATAGATTGCCGGTCGTGTGGACCGGCGAAGCGACGATTCCGGTGATTCCAGTCGGTGAGCGGTTCAGTGGCAAACTGGATGTGAATATTCCTGCCGGACTTGCGGCTGGACGTTACACTATGTCGCTTGTGGTATCCGATAACAGCGGTAAATTCGTTTCAAGTAATTCTTATCCATTCAACATTGGCAGTCGTAATAATGTCAAGCTGAACTGTGCCGAAACTATTGGCGTTTACTGTGGGGATAACAATCCTGCGGGTGTTGAGTTCACTACGATTTTTAAAAATATGGGTTTGAAGATCGAGCAGTTGAATGACTTCTCCAATATTAACGCTTATAAAATGGTCATAATCTGCCCTGGAGCATTTGGCGCTAATCTGGAAAAACAGGCTGAAACATTGCATTCATGGCTGGAAAAAGGCGGAAAATTGCTGTGTATGGAGCAGAAAGCTGTCGGCAAAGTGCCGTTTCTCAATCAATTGCGGCTGGAGGCGTCGAACAAGTCGGCCGCCGAGCCGGTGGAGCCGACGCATCCCGCATTCGTCCGGCTGGAACGCATTAAAGACATGGATACGATGAACGGCAACAACGGCGGTGCCTTCACGCACATGATCATGCCACCATCCGAAGCCGTGTTAGCGCTCGCGTGGAACCAGGTGGATATGGATAGCGCAGCCCAAGCCAGATTGGCGATGTCCGTGGCGGAAATACGCGAGAGCGAAGGTGTTTGCCTGATGAACCAGCTTCTCGTTACCAGTCGCTATGACAGCGACCCGCAGGCGCGTCGTTTCGTTCAGCAACTCATTGCCTATTTTGTTTCCCCGGAGATGGGTAAATTCGCGCGTCCAGCCATAGGCAAACACAAAGCTCGAGTCCTCGTTGATGAAAGTCGGGTGTTTTTTGTTGATCTGAGCAAACAGGCTAACCGCGGTTTTGTTGATGAGGTGGCGGCCGATGGCAAAGGCGGTTGGGATGACGGCGGTCCGGAAAACGATATGCGCGCTTTTAAAACTGGCAAACAACGTCTGGCCGGTGTGCCATTTGATATTATCAACCCGACTGGCAATAATGGCCGCGGTTGTATCGTTCTCTCCGGTGGAATATTAGTCTGGGCTCCTACCGCAGCGTCCGGTATTCCCGTCAACCAAAAGTCGAAAGCATTCAATTTCCTGCATGCCTATGGCTATGGCAAAGATGGCGAAACTTGTGCAAAATATATTGTCAAATATGATGATGGCAGTATTGTCGAAATTCCTCTAGTTTGTGGCAAGAACATCGCTTCATGGTGGGGTAGTTGGAAGCTTGACGACGCCGAAGTTGCGTGGTCGGGAAAAAATCCAAGCGCCGGAACCATCGGTGTCTACTCCTATCGCTGGCAGAATCCGCATCCGGATAAAAAGGTTGCAACGATTGATTTTGTTTCGATGAATACCGGTAATACCATTCCGATACTAGTCGCGATAACCGGAGAGAATTAATTTTGAAAAAACTCAATCAATTAAATTTAAACAGGGTAAAACTCAAATGAATGGACAATGGATAACTTATCCAGGTAGAGCAACCGAAAAAAACTTTTATTTCCGTGTGCGGCGGCAGTTTACTATTGAGGTGATGCCGGAGCAACAATTACTGCACATTGCGGCTGAATCATACTACCGGCTATGGATTAATGGTCATGAAATTGGCATGGGACCGGCGCGCGGGTCACGCAGTTTGAATTATTTTGACACTTATGAGGTAAGCCAATATCTCTATCCCGGTGAAAATTATGTTGCAGTTCTGGTGCAATCTATGAATGTTCCCAATTTTAACACGGCACCCTGTTGTGCCGGTGTAAACATAGAATTGGAAAATATTGTTAACAGCGATGATAAGTGGGAAGTGTCGGCTGACGATGAATGGCGTCAGGATTCGGAAATACTTTGTATTCAAGTCGGCTTTACCGAATATCGCGATTTACGTCAAACTCCTTGCGGTTGGCAGACTGCTAATGACAGCGCAAAATGGTCATGTGCGGAAACAATCAGTGATATGAGCGGAAAAAAGTTGTTGCCGCGTCCAGTGCCGATGCTCACAAACAGTCGTTATCTTCCGGCTGAAATTGTCCATAGCGCTCATGTTGAACCATTGCAAGAGGAACTTTCCGCCGCAGCGGCGATAACGCGCCAACCGTATTACAATATTGACGGAAAATTGTCCGTTCAATGTCAACCGTTGCTGACCGCCGGACAGCACGAAGTGGTAATTATGCCCCCGGAAGACGGATCAGATGTGTCCTTGATTTTTAATTTTGGTCGCGAAGTAATTGGTTTTTTCCGGCTTGAACTTTCTGCTTCCGCCGGTAGCGTTGTTGATGTCGCTTACGATGAAGAACTTTTGAATGGTCGTTTAAACGCCTTTATCTCGGTCAATAATACCTATAATCTTGCTGACCGTTATATAACGCGTGCCGGTCGCCAGACCATAGGAACGACCATTCATGAACGCGGTTTCCGGTTAGTTGAAGTGGTGATTCGTAAATTTACGGCTCCGGTGATTTTGCATCAGGTATTTGCCATTGACCGCCGTTACCCGTTGGTTAGAACAGGCAGTTTCAATTGCAGTGACATGCTCTTGAACCGGATATGGGATGTCAGTGTTGAAACTATGTCAATTTGCACCACTGATGTTTTCAACGATTGTCCATGGCGCGAACGGGCATTCTGGGTCAATGATTTGATGATTGAAAATATTGTTGCGTTGCAGGCTTTCGGTGATTACCGCCTTAACGCTCATGCCTTGCGCCTGGCGTTGTCCAACGTCAGGAGTGATGGATTGATCCCGGGCGTCTGTCCGGATGATGGCAAGCCTAACCGGGTTTTGGTCGCAACTAATCTTTTTATGCCGTTGATACTGCTTGACTATTACCTTTACAGTGGTGATCGCGCACTGGTTGATGAACTGCTGCCGCAAATGCTGAACATTATGAAAAAGTTTGAAGCATGGCAGGATGCGGACGGATTGCTGAATCCGCCACCGGAGTACTGGAATTTCTTTGACTGGTCATACGAGTTGAACAAAGTAAGCTTGAATGGTAGGAACACGGTAATGCTTAACTGGCTTTATGTTTATGCCTTAAATACCGCGGCGCAACTGCTGGAGGAAATTGGACAACCCGGCAAGGCTGGCGATTGTCGCGCCCGGATTGCACCGGTTGTCGCCAGCATAGAAAAACGGTTCTGGCTGCCGGAACAAAAATGTTACGCTGAATGGATGGAAGTCGATGGTAAACCGTCAGCAAATGCCAGTCAGCTTGCACAGGCATTCGCGTTATTGAGTGGCAGTCTGCCGGAAAACCGCAGGGCCGCACTGGTTAGTGCTTTGGATAATCCGGCATTGTTGCAACCGGAATTGTATCTGCACCATTTTGTCTTTAATGCCATGAGTGAATACCGGCAAGATGCAGCAGTCATGAAGCGGATTAAACAGTACTGGGGCGAGATGATTAAAACCGGCACTCCAACATTATGGGAAACCGCGATTCACCAGCGCGGCAGAACGGCATTCAGAATAATATCCAGCCTCTGTCACGGCTTTGGCGCGACGCCGATAAATTATTTTCAGCGGGTTATTCTCGGAATTTCTCCATTGACACCGGGCTTTAAACGGTTTACATTTAATCCGGTTGTTCATGAACTTGATTTTGCCGAAGGTCGTATTCCCACTCCGTCCGGGGCGATTAACGTCAAATGGATAAAAACTGGTGCAAAAATCAGTGTTGACTTGACCGTGCCTTATGGGCTTACTGCACAAACACCGGCAGGAGAATTTCCCGCCGGACAACATAAATTTGAACTATTAACAGGAGATAAAATAAAATGAACGGACATTGGATTACCTATCCCGGCAAATCACAGGAAAAAAACTTCTATTTCCGGGCGCGACGGCAGTTCGCCCTTACCGCCATACCGGCTGAACAGTTGCTGCATATTGCAGCAGAATCATTTTATCAGATTTGGCTGAATGGATTTGAACTTGGCAAAGGACCTGCGCGCGGATCGCGCAGTCTGAATTATTATGACACTTATGAAGTCAGCCGTTATCTGCGGAAAGGGGAAAACCATATTGCAGTCCTGGTACAGTGTATGAACATTCCAAACTTGAATTCCGCTCCTTGTCGTGCAGGTTTACGCATTGAAATGGAAAATATGCTTTGCACCGATAATGAGTGGCTGGTGATGGCAAATGATGAGTGGCGTCAGGATGCAGATCTTTTATGTTTTCAGGTGGCATTTACTGAATATCGCGATTTACGGCAGACACCGCCTTCCGGCTGGCAGACTGGATGTGATTGCGGACAATGGGTGAAAGCGGAAGTGATTGGTGATATGGACGGAAAAAAACTGCTGCCGCGCCCGGTGCCGATGCTTATTTGCAACAGTTACATTCCTGCGGAAATTGTCCATACGGCTAACGTTGAACCGCTGGAAAATGAAGGTTCGGTAGCTGAGGCGGTAACATTTCAGCCGCATTATAATATTGACGGGGAATTGACCGTTAAGTGCCAGCCCTTACTGACTGCCGGCAGGCACGAAGTAATAATAGCGCCGCCGCCGGATGGTTCTGATGTTTCAATAATTTTTAATTTTGACAGGGCAGTAATAGGCTTCTTTGAACTTAATCTTTCCGCTCCTGCCGGAAGTTTTGTTGATATTGCCTATGATGAAGTGCTGGATAATGGTCGTATAAAGTCCTTCAGGATTGCCCATGATACCTACCGTTATTCTGATCGCTACATAACGCGTGACGGCTGCCAGACTGTTGGAACAATACTTCATGAACGCGGTTTCCGTTTTGTGGAAGTGGTGATTCGCAATTTTACCGCTCCGGTGATTTTGCATCAGGCGTCGGCGATAGACCGCCGCTATCCGTTAGCACGGACAGCCAGTTTTAATTGCAGTGATATGTTGTTGAACCGGACTTGGGATGTCTGTGTCGAAACCATGTCCACCTGTACCACCGATGTATTTAATGATTGCCCCTGGCGCGAACGGGCATTCTGGGTCAATGATTTAATCGTCGAGAATATTATTGCGTTGCAAGCCTTTGGTGATTACCGGCTCAATGCTCATGCTTTGCGGTTGGCACTCTCCAATGTCAGACCGGATGGACTGATTCCCGGTGTCTGTCCTGATGACGGCAGGGAATGCATTGTCCTGATTCCGACTAACCTTTTTCTGCCGTTGATGCTCCGTGATTATTACCTTTACAGCGGTGACTGCGTACTCATTAATGAACTACTGCCGCAAATGCTGAACATCATGAAAAAGTTTGAAACATGGCAGGATGCCGAAGGATTATTGAACCCATCGCCGGAGTACTGGAACTTCTTTGACTGGTCATTCGAGCTGAACAAAATCAGTATGAATGGTAAGAATACCTCCCTGCTGAACTGGCTTTACGTTTATGCCCTTAATACCGCGGCGTGGATGCTGGATGAAACCGGACAACCGGATAAAGCAGAAAACTGCCGATCCAAAATTGCACCGGTCGTAGCCGGAATAGAAAAATATTTCTGGAAGCCTGAACAAAAATGTTACGCTGACTGGCTGGAACCTGACGGCAAACCATCCGCCCATGCCAGCCAGCTCGCTCAGGCATTCGCGTTGTTGAGCGGCAGTCTGCCGGAAAATCGGCGTGAAGACTTA
Organism: uncultured Victivallaceae bacterium; assembly: GCA_964392985.1. Lineage (GTDB taxonomy): Bacteria > Verrucomicrobiota > Lentisphaeria > Victivallales > Victivallaceae > CAYMSF01. The sequence continues at coordinate 43,981 of CAYMSF010000027.1, forward strand.
GTTCGTGCTTTGGATAGTTCAGTATTGCTGCAACCTGAATTGTATCTGCACCATTTTGTTTTCAATGCCATGAGTCAAAACCGGCAATCTGTACCAGTAATGAAACGGATTGAACAGTACTGGGGGAGTGTCATCAAAACCGGTACTCCGACATTGTGGGAAGCCGCGATTCACAGCCTCGGCAAAATAGCATTCGGTAATATCGGCAGTCTGTGTCACGGTTTTGGTACTACTCCGGTTAATTATTTTCAGACGGTTATTCTCGGGATTACTCCATTGACACCGGGCTTTAAACGGTTTACATTTAATCCGGTTGTTCATAGCCTTGATTTTGCCGAAGGTCGTATTCCCACTCCGTCCGGCGCGATTAATGTAAAATGGAGTAAAAACGGTAAAAAAATCAGCGTTGAATTGACCGTGCCTTATGGACTTACTGCACAAACACCGGCAGGAGAATTTCCCGCCGGACAACATAAATTTGAACTATTAACAGGAGTACAGAAAAATGCGTAAATACGCAGCGATACTTGGTAATCTCGGCAACACTTGCGACCGCTTTTGCAGCAGCTACAAGGACAACCCTTCATCCATTGAGATGCTTAAACGGGCAGGAAAAATTGACGGCATCACCGGCATTGAACTGGTCGGAACCTGGGACATCCGCCCCGATAACGTGCCGGAAATGAAAAAAGCGCTCGATGATATGGGGCTGGAATGCGTTTCAATTATTCCGGATTTATTTGCCGATAAAGTCTGGCGTTATGGCAGTATCACCGCAAAAGATCCTGCCGTGCGGCAAAAAGCGATGGATTATCTGAGAGTAATGTGCAACATCGCCGTTGAAATGAAATGCAAGATTGTCAATCTCTGGCCGGGACAGGACGGTTATGATTATCTGTTCCAGGCTGATTATCTGGCGGAACGCGGCTGGCTGGTAGAAAATACCGCCATTCTGGCACGGGAATTTCCCGACTTGCAATTCGCCCTGGAATACAAGGCTAAAGAACCGCGTACTCACTCTTATCTGGCGCGTATGGCGGATTCACTGCTGGTTTGTCTACAGACCGGTTGTAACAACGTCGGGATAACTATAGATACCGGACACGCCTACCTCGGCGGTGAAAATGTCTCCGAAGCGGTAGTGTTGGCAAAACAAGCCGGCGACCGTCTCTTCCACATGCATTTCAATGATAATTATAAACAGTGGGACGACGACATGATTGTCGGCTCCATTCATACCATCGACTATCTGGAACTGCTTTACTGGCTGGATGAATGCGGCTACAAAGGTTGGCTTTCAATGGATCAGTATCCTTATCGCGAAGATGCTGTCGGCGCCATCTCCGAATCAATCAACTGGCTGAAAAAATTCGATGATATGGTTACCGCCAACCGGCCGGCGTTGAAAAAAACAATAGCCGCAGGTAATGCCGTGGAAACTTCACGTCTGCTCCGCTCAATTATTCGCTGAAAATAAAATTTTTATCACGAATAACCGGCTTGAGGCATTTACTGTTAAGGAATGAGTATATGGATGAGCTAACGTATTCCAGGGAAGAAACTGTCGGCAAAGCACGTGCAGAAGTGACTGAACTACCTGTTGATTATCCGCTTTTCGCTGTTGATGAAATTACCAATCAGCCCTGCTTGCCACTCGGCAAGCCCAATCCGGCGGTTCCTTTTACCGCCGGTCCGTGTGGCGTGTACGGGCGATACACCAGCGATGGTAAAATCACTTGGAATGGTCTGTGCCAAAATCCATGGGAGTTTATGGCCACCGGTACCGGGGTCAGTGGGATTGCCGTAACCGCCGGACGCGAAATTTCCGGTCAAATTAATCATTCGGCAACGTTTTGCGAACAGGATGAAATGCATCATCTCGGGCGGTTTAAACTGCAGTGGCACTCCGGCGATACTCTTTGGCCTGAAGTTGTATTCTCCGGACTCGATAAAACGGTCCGGATGGAACATGATTTACGCAAATCGCTCATTGCTATAACCAGTGAAGGTGGAGGCGTAAACATTTGTGCCGAAATTCGCGCACATAGAGAACTCGATTTGTTTCGCATTGACATTACTGAGAACATTGCTCCGTTCACCAGTCGAATATCCGGGTTGCGTAGAAATCCAGGCGAGAAACTGCACCTGAATCTCAGCAAAGACTATGCTCATCAGGACTGTTTTGAAAATAATATCCATCTCAGTTGGCATGTGAATGCCTCTGGTACCACCAAAGGCAGATGTTACGGCACGGCTATCGCTTTTGATTTGCCGGAGAACTGCACTCAACGATGGTTTTCCGGTCGCTGTGAAATTACCAAAAAAGTTACTGTTCCGGTTGCAAAATATACGCTGTGGATTGTCCCGGGTTCTCATGCAAAGGGATATGACGCATGGCGTGAAGATGTTACTTCGCGACTGGCAAAGGCAAGAGCGCTGGGCGATAGTTTTACCGAATCACATGAGAGCTGGTGGAACAAATTCTGGGAACGGAGCCGTATTGAATTTCCCGGTGACAACGGCACACATTTGCGACATCAGGCGGCGTTTGAATTGTACCGCTACTTTACCGCCTGTTCGGCCGATGCCAGACGCGAAACACCACTCCGTTTTTTTAGTGATTTATTGCGTAATATTGAAGATCCGGCGTGGACCCGGGTTGACATCACAGCATTTGAACAGTATCAGGATTGGCTGGCGGCAGTTCGTGGCGGAGATATGGATCTTTTACAGAGCCGTCTTAACGCCTTAGGCATGCAGTTGCCGGCATGGAAACGCTGGGTACAGAAAAGTTATTGTCATGATGGAGCTGTTTTTTCTCATTTTTCGGTAACAGTATCTCCATCCCTCGGCAGTGGTGAGATTACCAATGAACTTGAGGCTGCAGGGAATATCCAGCCATACCAGTCAAACTCAAATGGCACATTGTACATTCTGCTTCTCATGTGTGATTATGCCGGGGTCAGCGGGGATACTCAGTTTGTTGACGAAGTGCTTCTGCCATGGGCGGCTGAAGCGATAACCTTTTTCAACAGACAATATCCTGGCAGAGACGCAAACGGCCACATCGACTTTACGCCCAGTCAAGCCGGTGAGTCATACTACAACCTGACCAATTCCGCCGAGTTAATTGTTGCGCTGAAGTCACTGCTGCCGCGTCTTCGGGCGTTGGGTGTATCACACGCTTTGGAACAAAGAATTCTGGATGCATGGCTTTCTATGGAAAACAGCCTGCCGGAACTTCCGCGTGGGAAAATTGTTTTTCATGAGGGGCGTACTGTTACCCTTGAAAAGAGTGATCTTCTTGCACCCATGGCTAAATTCCTTAACCCGACGAACCGGATGAACAACCGGCAACTGCTTGAACTGTATGCCGTATGGCCGGGCAAATTGCTGCTTCGCAGTCCGGACAATCGTGAACTTGCGATTCGTACATATTATAATCGTGTTTACAAAAACTCACCGGAAGGGTGGCCATTGGATGTGGTTATCGCCGCCTGCCTTGGCCTTAAAGATGAAGTGAAAAAATGGTGGCCTTATACCTTTGATACGACGTTTACCTTCCCGGGCGGTATGGCCCAGGAAAGTGCACCTTGTTTTCCTGAAAAGATTGCCTGTAGCTTCAGCCATTCACTGCAAGGATCGGGAACAGCCGCCGTCGCGGTATGTGAAATGCTTATGCAAGATTACCCCGACCTGTTGATTATCCTGCCTTGCTGGGAGCCGGAAGTGGCAGTGCGTTACACCCTGTACAGCCCGTACGCCGGCAGGGTGACGGTCGATTACGACCCGGAAACCGGTGCAAAAGTGCAGACAGAACGACCGATTAAAATAGCGTTTGGCGAGGGGATACGGGGCGTGGAAAATGATAGTAATCAAACAACAAAAGAGGAAAAAACATGATTGAAAACAATCTTTCAGCGGATAACATTAAAGACTTAACCAAGCGTGAAATTACGCCTTCTCCAGGTGTTTATCCTCTTTTTGCAATTGATGATAAGACCGGTGTTCCGTATCTTGAGATTGGTAAACCAAATCCTGCCATCCCTTTCACCGCTGGACCGGATGGAGTGTACGGTCGCTATACTGCCGACAGCAAAATCGCCTTCGAGGGAAAATGCCAGAACCCGTGGGAATTCATGGCCACCGGTACCGGAGTCAGCGGACTGACTGTTTCTGCAGGTAACGAAATCACCGCGCAAATCAATCACTCGGCAACTTTTGATGACGGCAGTTGGGACGGCAAAGAAAAAGTGCGCAGTCTCGGAAGATTACGGATGAATTGGATTGGCGAGTTTTGGCCGGATTTGCGTTTTGCAGGATCGGACAAGATGGTCAGGATGGAACATGATCTGAAACGGTCGGTCATCATCATTACCAGTGTTGGTGGAAAATGCAACATCCGGTTGGAGATTCGTGCCCATAAAGAACTTGACCTGTTTCGAGTTGATATAGTTGAAGAAACGGCGTTTGCCGATTGTAATGGAACATTTCAGCTGCAAATGCAAAAGGATTATCCGTTTGAAGCTGGAATTGAAGATGGCGTGTATTTAAGCTGGTATCAAAATCACTCCGGGCTTGTGACTGGTCGCTGTTTCGGTACCGCGATGGCATTTGATACCCCGACTGGTTGCTCAGCCAGATGGGATATGGGGCGAGGTCAAGTCGTCAAAGACCAGCAGCAAGCCCAAACACGCTACACCTTGTGGATTGTTCCCGGTTCCAATGCCAACGGCTTTGAGGCGTGGCGTGATGATGTCCGTACGCGACTTGCACGCGCAAGGCAAATGGGCGAAAAGTTCTACACGTCACATGACACCTGGTGGAGTGATTTCTGGAATCGCAGCCGGATTATATTCCCCGGCGATGATGGTTCATATTTACGGCATCAGGCGGCATTTGAGTTCTATCGTTATTATATGGCATGCTCGGCTGATGTGCGTCGCGAAACGCCAAATCGCATTGCTATGGAACTGTTCCGGTATAACGAAATTCCTGACGCTCTAGATTATGAATATACCGCGTTTGAAACATATCTTAGCTGGTATGGTGTTGCGCGAACCGGTGATTTAGATCTTCTACAGAGTCGTTTGTTACAGTTTATCCGCATCCTGCCTAATGCCAGACGCTGGACCAGAGAACTTCATGGACATGGCGGATGTGTTATCCCTTACGCCCATAATTTCTTGCGCCCGTTTTTAGCCGACGGTGATATCCAGATCAATTGGTACGACCAGAAGCATCAGGAAAATAAGAATGGCAATCTGCTGATGCTGCTGCTGTTTTGTGACTACGCAGAACTTGGCGGAGATGAACGTTTGGTTGACGAAGGGTTGTTTTCATTTGCTGAAGGAGTAATTACTTTTTTCATGGAGCATTTTCCGAATAGAACCGCATCGGGTAGAATAGATTTCACCCCGAGTGTTGGTCAGGAGGCATATTATTTTGTGAGCGATTCTGCCGAGTTACTGGTTGCAATTAAAATGCTTCTTCCCCGACTGTTGAAAATAGGGAATGCACGGCGATGGGATAGTGAAATCCTTGCTACATGGAATGAACTGTATAATTTGCTCCCTGATTTGCCACGCGGTTCAGTACGACTTGACCCTGAAGTCTGCCAGTTGGATTCTCAAGGTCGTAAAGAGATACTGAAAAAAGCTGCACTGCGGTTGGAGGAAAGTGATCTGTTGGCGCCTGCTCGTGCATTAAATCCGGAATGGAGCATGAAAAATTGTCCGCAAAACGTGGAACTTGACGCAATCTGGCCCGGGAGACTGGTGTTACGAAATCCGTCAGATCGTACTGTGGCGTTACGCTCCTACCATGCACGCATCTTTCAGCATTCTCCATGGGGTTGGGATTTGGATGTTGTGCATGCCGCCAGTCTTGGTCTTAAAGATGAGGTGAAACAGTGGTGGCCATACCATTTCGACACGACATTCACATTTCCCTGCGGTCTTGCTCAGGAGATGTTTGCAACAATCCCTGAAAAGATATGCCTTACGATAACGCCCACGATGCACGGGTTCGGTACCGGCATAATCAATGTTCTCGAAATGCTCATGCAAGACTATCCGGACCTGCTGATCATCCTGCCGTGCTGGGAAGCAGACGTTGCGGTAAAGTATACCCTTTACAGTCCGTACGCCGGCAAGGTGACGGTCGATTACGATCCGGAAACCGGTGCAAAGGTACAGACAGAACGACCGATTAAAATAGCGTTTGGCGAGGAGATAAAAGCGGCGCAATATCCTGATCAATTAACTTGACAAATGCTATCAATTAAAACATTAAGGGTATAAACACCGCGAGAATACTCGTGATAAAATTATTTTAAAGCGTAAAATGAATTAAGCAGTTGTTTTTTTGCGCAATAGAGCAATTTTATAGTGTTTGTTTTTCATCAAGTTGTTTAACCATAATATAAATGAAACGGGATGACTATGAATAAGAATCAATCCGGCAGAGAGTGGATCAAAGACGCGGTACTGTATCAAATATATCCCCAAAGTTACTATGATTCCAATGGCGACGGCATTGGCGATTTGCCGGGTATTATCAATAAACTTGATTATATTGCTTCATTGGGAGTTAATCTGATCTGGTTATGTCCCTGTTTCGATTCTCCGTTCAATGATGCCGGTTATGATGTGCGTGACTTCTACAAGATTGCTCCCCGTTACGGCACAAACAAGGACATGGAGAGTCTCTGCGCGGAAGCCCATAAACGCGGTCTGCGGGTTTGTCTTGACCTGGTGGCAGGGCATACTTCCCTGGATTGCGAGTGGTTTAAACAGTCATGTATGCCTGAGCCTAACAAATATTCCCGATATTACCACTGGACAAACCACTGGGAAAAAATGCCGGAATACGGTAGATGGACTAACGGCTATGCACAAAGAAACGGCAATTTCATGATTAACTTTTTCTGGAGTCAACCGGCGTTGAATTATGGTTACGCCAATCCGGATCCGAATAGACCATGGGAAGAACCGGTTGATGGTAAAGGACCGAAAATGGTAATTGCTGAACTGAAAAAAATCATGAAGTTCTGGCTCGACAAAGGCTGTGATGGTTTCAGGGTGGACATGGCCGGGTCGCTGGTAAAGAATGATCCGAAATTAAAAGGCATTATCAATTTATGGCACGATAACCTGCAACCGTGGATTAGAAAAAATTATCCGCATGCAGTGACTATAGCGGAATGGGGCAACCCCGTCGATTCTGTCGGCAAAGCCGGTTTCGATATTGATTTCATCCTGCATTTTGGAGTTCCCGGATACGGGGAAATGTTATTCAAGCACCCTGCTGTTTGCGGTCGTCCTACTGACGGAGTCTGCTTCTTTGACGAAGCCGGTAAAGGTTCGCCGAGATTGTTTGTTAAAGAATACATGAAAGCTTTTAAGAAGATCGAAGGCAAAGGTTTTATCTCTGTACCCAGCGCCAATCACGACTATCAACGGCTTAACTATTACCGTTCCGATGCCGAAATGAAAGCAGCATTTACATTTATACTGACTTGGCCGGGAGTCCCCTCAATCTATTACGGCGATGAGATTGGCATGCGTTTTCAACCTGAACTGCAGTCCAAAGAAGGGGGTTATACCCGTACCGGCACCCGCACTCCGATGCAATGGAATAACCAGGTTAATGCCGGGTTCTCATCGGCAAAGCCTGACAAACTTTATCTGCCTTTAGATTCAGCCAGTGACCGGGCAACTGTCGCTAAACAGGATAAAAAGTCCGGTTCATTGTTGAATCATGTTCGCCAGTTGCTGAAACTGCGCAAAAATATTCCGGAATTGCGCAATGATGGCAAAATAAAAGTGTTATCCGCCGCTAAATCATGCCCGTTGATATATCAGCGCGGTGGAAAAGATACGGACAAATATTTGATCGCAATCAATCCTTCCGCCAAACCGGTCAAAACCTCTTTGAAACTGAATATTGCAGGAGCAGAGCCAGTATTGGTTTCGGGAGTTACGATCAATATCAACGGCAAAGAAACCGTAATAAATCTGAACGGCATATCCTGGGGTATTTTTAAGCTGAAAAAGGTATGATGTTGCATATTTGATACAAACAGTTATAATGATCTTTCATGGCTGGTAGTGAATGGGAAAACCGGTTGCGGCGTCAAAAAGAATTCTTCAAGGAAGTTAAAGGCAATTTTCTTGTTTTTGCGCAATACGAAAGGCAGACATGGTTACATGCTCGCGAGCGAGTTGCACCACGGCAGTCAGCATAGCTCCAAAGATGCTTCTGCTTTTGTCATCAGATGTAACGATATTCTGTCACTGAATTAAGATTTAAAACGGGGAAAATACAAAATGCCGAAAGATATGACCGCCAGGGAACTGGTTCGAAGGACATTGGAGTTTGATTCCCCCTTGCGTGTTCCCTTTGACCGCGACCACGGTCTGTGTGAATGGACGATGGTTCACATGAAAGATGCGGCAGATGCCATGCTCGCGGATTTTCCAAACGATATGACCTGGTCTTCGGCTGAATATACCCGACCGCTCCCGGTTGTCCAGGGGAACAGCCATGAACGTGGAATCTATATTGACGACTGGGGCTGCGTGTTTGAAAACGTTCAGGATGGAATTTTCGGGGAGGTTAAAAATCCGCTTGTTGAAACTTGGTCGGATCTGGATAAGGTTAAACCGCCGGACGCCAGGCATTTTCTTGATCGTGACAAGGTCAATGACTTCTGTCGCAGCACTGAACTTTTTACACGTGCAGGTTGCTGTGCCCGCCTTTTCGAAAGAGCGCAGTTTTTACGCGGAACCGGAAATATCCTGATGGATTTTTATGAAAGCCCGGATGACCTGCGCGCTTTGCTGGACATAATTCACCGGCACTACTTGAAGGAAGTTGAAGTCTGGGCGGAAACAGAGGTTGACGCCATTGTATTCATGGATGACTGGGGAACACAAAAATCCCTGCTCATCGATCCGGTGCTGTGGCGTAACTGGGTTCTGCCCTATTACAGGGATTACTGCGCCGTTGCCAAATCAAAGAACAAGAAAGTATTCATGCACTCGTGTGGTCATATTCTGCAGATACTGCCGGACTTGATTGCCATTGGCGTCGATGCGGTCAATGCGCAGATAACTATCATGGGGTTGGATAACGTGGAGGCCTTCAGCGGCAAACTGACATTCTGGGGTGGTCTGGACCGTCAGAACACCCTGCATCGGGGCAGTGCGGAAGATGTGCGTCATGAAGTGCGCGACGTGATGGGGCGTTTGTGGAAAAATGGAGGTGTAATTGCGCAGAACTATCTGGAGCCGCAGACCAACCCGGACAACGTGTACGTAGCTTTCGACGAATGGCTGAAGTACCCGTCCATGAGCTCAAACTCCATAGAATGAAGTTCCTGAGAACAATTCCTTCGCTCCATGACCGGCAGAAAAAGTGGTGAAAATGACTCAAAAATTAACCGTTAATGATAAAAAACCGGCAAAAAATAAAAGTGAGAAATTTAACAAAAATTTCTCACGGAATTATAAGGATTTTTTCTAGTGGGTAATGAATGGAATGACCGGTTGCAACGCCAAAAAGAATTCTTCAAGGAAGGTAAAGGCAATTTTCTTGTTTTTGCGCAATACGAGGAAGGCAAGCATGGCTCTACCGATGATTTTTTGCTGATTGAACGGGCAGGGCAGCACTATTCTGAGGAGTATTTTCAAAAACATGCCTATGATTTAGGGATTGAACAGGTCAAACTCCGCGTAAAAAGGCTAGCGGCGAGATTAGCCGCTGGCGATGATTCTCTTTCCGGAATCTGTGCCGAGTGGGGCGCGGGTGCGACCGCATCATTGTTCACCGGTGGTGATGTGTTTTTTCATGAATATACCTCGTATTCGACAGATACCGTTATAAAAAACTGGGATGATGTTGAATCTCTCTGCTTCAACCCTGAAAACCGTTGGGTGAAGTATGATATAGCATTCTGGCGTGGAGTTTCCAGCGCGTATGTTGATGGCATTGCGGTATTGCCGCATTTCTTTCGCAGTCCGTTGGACCTGGCGTACGCATTACGCGGTAATCAGATTTATGAGGATATGTATCTCTATCCGGAAGAGGTTGAACGTCTTGTCAGCAAATGCACCGAAATGATTATTGCCGCGGATCGTTATTACCGGGAAGAAATACCTCTATTCCGGCAAGCGCCCAATGGTCTTTGGGGCGTGGCTCTGCATGATTCCCAGGTGATTGGAGTAAATGGCGACCCGGTTGACTTGATTTCACCGGAAATGGGTGAACGCTTTAATCAGCCTTCTATTGAACATCTCATCCAGTATGCCGGCAAGGGTAATGTCTATTTTCATCATCATACCCTTGGGGTTACGCGCATGAACGGCATCGCAAAAATAAGTGGATTGATGGCGCAACAATTTGAACCGGATATGAAGTGTCCGCGAATTTATGACCTTATCGACAGCAACTGGACAGATGGCTCTAAACGTGTCCCGGTTGATATCTGGCAGAATATTCTTGAAGCCCCGGATATTGACCATGTTCTGGACGTTATGAAGGGTGGACGGTTTATCATCCATTTTCAAGTACGGACACTGGACGAATCCTTGCGGTTATTGGATAAAATTCGTGCAAAATGAAATTGGCTTCGAGAATTAGTAAATAAGAATAGTCAGTTCCTGAGTTATTAGAAGTATTGTTCTAAGCTTTATAGTGGATAAAGTTTAAAATGGTTTGCGAATATTTCTATACTAGACGACATAAATAAATGCGATTTTATCCGATGCGGCAAAGACGTTTTAAATCGTCCGAGCCAAAAAGATCCACAACCCGAAGGGAGACAGATTCTTATGGATTCCAACTTCGTCGCAAATCCAGTCACAGCCCGCAACGGGGCTGCTCCTGGCGTTTGCTTCCGCCACGGCGGGCAAGCCTTGTCAGCTCTCCATAATCTCCTGTCTCGCGCCATATGCCAATTTTTAGAGGTTCCCTTAATTCTGTGGCTATTTGAAATATAGTTTTTCATTGTATATTAATGTCATGTTTCAAGAAAATGAAAAATATCGAGTTAATCGGGCGATTCTTTCTATTTCCAAACTTAGGGAATCGGATGAACATGTTTATTGGCGTAAAAAATCTCCTA
>CAYMSF010000028.1:0-55068 GCA_964392985.1 uncultured Victivallaceae bacterium
TCATGGGCATTAGTTAATAATTGATATTATACTACTAAGATGTATTAAATGCAAACTTAAAACACTGTTTGGTATGATAAATGCAAAAAATATTGGATTTTTAATATCAATAATGCAGTAACAATAAATACCTAATCTCCAAAGCGAGACTATTTTCTTGTTTTGCGATTCCAGTGTGGGATTGTGGAATTGGTAAATTTGGCGTGGATAATCTGCTCTCTTTGCATGTTTATCAAGGACGGCGTAACGGCAAATATATTTCAATCGCAGTGCCCCCTGGCAAAATTACTCTCTGAAAAGCTGCAATCTACAAAATAACACAGCATTTTCATTTGCCTTAGCCGAAAGTTTTCAGCCAGGACGCTATGCGGGTGAAGGAAGTGAAACAAAATAACCGTTACTTGGACAGGATAACATTCTCATGTCTGCCGCCGACGGGCAAATCGCCAATTATTATATTGGGGTTAATGCCATCCTTGGTGATAACAATTTTAGTGTTATCCTTAAGGGCTTTTTCCAACATTTCCAACTGGCGGAGCTTTTGTGCGTTACCGATAAAATACTGTTCCGCAGCTTCATTGACTAATTTTATCGCCTGTGCTTCGCCTTCGGCTTTCAGAATATTAGCCTGTTTTATACCGTCAGCTTCCTTAATGGCGGCACGTCTGGCGCCGTCAGCTTTGGTTTCTACGGCGGTGGCAAAATCTATCGCCGCGTCTTTGGCATTCTGGGCTTGAATAATATTATTCATCGTTTCCTGGACAGCCTGCGGCGGAGTAATGTCTTTCAATTCTACCCTTACCACTTTCAATCCCCAGTTTTCTATTTCTTTATCAATAGTTTCAGCGAGCAGTTTATTCAGCATCGCGCGTTGGCTGTTGACTTCGGTAAACTTCATATTGCCGATGACATTTCTTGCGGTAGTCTGGGCGAGCATGATTATCTGGGTTTTGTAATCTTCGACTTCGTAATAAGATTTTTTTACACTCTCTTCATCAAATCTCACTTTATGATAGACCACCAGTTCCACCTTGGCATTAAGATTATCCTTGGTGATTATTTCCTGTGAGGCGATATTTGTCATCCGTTCTGTTATATTCCGGTATTTTGCGCTTTCAATAACGGGGATAATCCAATTGAAGCCAACATTAAGAAACCGGTTATATTTACCGAGTCTTTCGATAACACCGCGATATGTAGGCTGAACAATTCTGATTCCAGATAATAAAAATACGAAAAATCCGACAATGGCGATAACTCCGATAATACCCATATTTCCTCCTGCTAGTTGATGTTAAGTTATTTCAACGTCAATATGATGTAATATAGCATCATTACACGGATTTCAAACCGTCTGAGGCAGATGACCGCGAAATGACTCTTTCCCAAAGTCCCGATGGTATTTTTAAATGTGGTTCAAAGAGTTTTATCTGACTACCCGGCCGGAACCGGAGCCACCCATCAGCGCCTCGACTTCCTGCCTTGACGAATAATTTATATCTCCGGAAATTGAATGCGCCAGGCATGATGCCGCAACTGCAAACGCAATGGCCTTGCCGTTTTCCGCAAGTTCCGGTGTGGTCAGGGCGAAAATCAACCCGGCGGCAAAGGCGTCACCGCCTCCGACACGATCAACTATATTTTTTATTTCATAAGATTCGTATTTGCCGGATTTCAACGGTGCGTAAAACGGTGCTTGAGTTTTTGTATCGTAGAGCATTGCTCCCCAGTTATTATGACTGGCGGAAATGCTTTCCCGGAGGGTGATAGCGACTTTTGCCACATTGGGGAATTGCGAAATTATTTTCGCGGCAACCTGCGGATATTTGTCGATAGCGATTTTGCCGGAATTGACATCAGTATCCGCCGCATGTATTCCCAATACGTCAGCAGCGTCTTCTTCATTGGCGATAACCACGTCCACATAAGGGAGTATTTCGCGCATGGTTTTCTCCGCCAGTTCACGCGGTTTCACCGAGGCGTCCCAATTCCAGAGTTTTTTGCGGAAATTCAGGTCGCAGGAAACGGTTACACCGTTTTTTTGTGCCGCCTTTACTGCCGCGAGTGAGGCTTCGGCGGCAGTCCTGGAAATCGCCGGAGTGATCCCGCTGATATGGAACCATGATGCGCCGGCAAATATTTTATTCCAGTCATACGCGTCCGCCGGGGTTATGGCGACGGTTGCATTCTCACGGTCATAGATGACATTGCTGGGACGTTGATTCGCCCCGGTTTCCAGAAAATAGAGACCAAGCCGGCCTTTGTTTGAACGCACGATTCCGGAGGTATCTACGCCAATCGAACGGAGAAATGCGATACAGGCGTCGCCGAGCGCGTTTTTCGGAAGCGCAGAGATAAATGCGGCATTACCGCCCAGCAGAGCAATCGAGCCGGCAACGTTTGATTCGGCACCGCCAAAGGTCAAGTTCATTTTCCCGGGCATCACTTGAGCAAACCTCAGGAATTCATCAGGTGCAAAACGTCCCATAACTTCGCCGAAAGTAACAATTTTATTATTCATCGCTTATTTTCCTTTTATAGTTTTAACTGTTTCAGTTGCTTTTGCGGCAGCTGCGGTTATTGCCGTCCAGTCATTCGCCTTTATCGTTTCGCGTTTGGCAATCCATGAACCGCCGACCGCGGCAATTGACGGTTCGCTCAGATATGAAGCCAGATTGTTCTGGTCAAGCCCGCCGAGAGGGATGAACTTCAAACCAAGATGCAGATAAGGCGCAGACATATTTTTCAAATGTTTGAGTCCACCACTGGTTTCCGCCGGAAAGAATTTCAACAGGCGGCAACCGTGTTCAAGTGCGGCTTCAATATCGGACGGCGTACATATACCCGGAGCAAAAGGCAGTCCGGCTTCTTTTGCTTTTGCGACGACGCGCGAATTCATACCGGGAGCGACACCGAACGCCGCACCGGCACTCTTTGCTTCTATTACCTGTTCCGGGGTGAGAATCGTGCCGATGCCGGCGATCATCTCAGGTACATCGCGTCTGATTGCTTTTAATGCGTCGATTGCCGCCGGTGTGCGCAGCGTCAACTCCATAACGTTGATACCGCCGGCGAGCAAGGATTTTGCCAACGGTACGGCATCTTCCACCCGGTCAATGACTAATACCGCGATTACGCCGCAATTCTCGATTCGGCCCATTAATTCTTCAGTAAAGAGATTTTTCATTTTTTAATACCTCCGGTTTTATTAATAAACATTTTTAATTGTGCTTGCGAGGTTATGCATTCACTGGTAAGGACATCTTCTTCCGTGAATGCCGCCATTAAAATTGACCCCTCTTTTTGACGTTCATAATCATAAATTATTCTAATGATACCCTCTTTATCCTCAATCCCATCAGGGTATGAAACCCCATCGCGTTCATCCAGCAACAGTCCGCCTTGCCATGTTTTCCCGTCGTCATCCGATATAAAGGCGGTAAGATGTGAGCGAGTGCGCCAGGATTTGCCGTCAATATAAAGTTTAATCGCCGTTTCAGAGGAAATATTCGCATGATTCACCAGAATAAGATTTCCCGAAGACAATCGCCTGATAAAGAAGCGCGAATTCGGTCCGCCCAGATTGGAATTTTCTCCGGGTGTCCACTTTTTTCCCTGATCGGAAGAAAAGCTTTGCGCTATGCCGTAAAAAGTTCTTACAAGCATCCAAAGTCTTCCGTCTTTCAATTCCACAATAATATGTTCGTCAAAACATCGATGCGGAACCGCGACTCCGCCGCGATATGAAAAAGTTTTGCCGTTATCGGTCGAGACAACCATATTTGCGCCGCATTGTGCGGTGAGGCGGTCAGGGACTTTGCCGCCGCCGATACCATCACCCCATATCGCTACCGGCAAAGCCCAGGTGCCATCGGTAAGTACCGTTGGTTTGTTCATCATAATTCCGTCAGCAATTCGTACCGGTTTGCTCCACTGCAATATTTCAGCATCAGGATTCGCGGCAATAGCCGCCCAAACCCCGTTGGCGCCATCGGAAATAGTTCCATCTTCGGGTGAAAATGATTGTGCCCAGAACCACCATAATCTGCCTTGCGGATCCAACCACAACGCCGGGTCAAAGGCGCGCGCATTCTGTCCGGGCGGATCAATGACAGCAACCGTTTCGCTCCAGGTTTTTCCAAGATCGTTGCTTTGCACCAATAAGGCAAAGTTTTCCGGACCTTCGTTGACTCCGCCGGAATACCAGGTGGCGAACAGACGGTTTCCCGGGGTAATCGCGATGCCGGGTATTCCCTGAAACTGCCGGGATGCCGTTTGGTATTTTATCTCCGGAGCACAATTTATTTCTGCCGGTTTTAACGCATCGTTATTCATTGTTTTTCTTCCATTTTGTAAATAGAATTATATAATTTTTCTGAATATGTCTTCCGGTCGTTATCTGCCACATTCTCAGTTTTTCTATTAGCCAGCGCCGTATTCCTGCTGAAATGGATATGGGTTTTGATCCAGTGCTCCGCCTTGTCCGGATTCTGTTTCTTTATATACTTCAAAATTTCCTGATGCTGTTTGATTGTGGTTGAAACCTGCTCAAGGGTATGTTTGTGACTGTTAAAACCTAACAGACGGCCGAGGATATGACATTCCCGCATGGTTTTGTTGATTATCGAATTTTCTGCGGACGCCAGAATCAGGAGATGAAACTCCGCATCCGCTTTCATATATTCCATCTCTTCTGCCGGGCTGAAAGTTTCTCTGCCTGATTTTTTCAACTCATCAGCGACTGCCGCCTGCCTGGCCAGGCATTGTTTCAATCTGTCGGTGTCGAGCCGGTTCATTTTTACCGCAGCCTGCCGGGCGCAAAAAGATTCAAGTGCTTCCCGCACCTCATACAACTCATTAATCTTTTGCGTGGTTATAGCTGCGACAATAATTCCTGAATTCGGGCGATGTTCCAGTATCCCTTCCGCGGTAAGCTGGCGGAATGCTTCCCGTAATGGTGTTGGACTTATGCCGATTGTTTTGGCCAGGCTGACTTCGCATAAACGTTTGCCCGGTTCAATTTTGCCGGAAATTATCTCCGACAGAATGTGTTCATAAGCTTTTTGTTTTAATGACATTTTCATGATTCTATAGAATTTATAAGTTTTCTATATAATACTCAAAAAAACCAATTTGTCAAATCATTGATTATTATTTGACAACAAAATGCGTAAGAAAATGTTTTATTGCTGACACTGCAGAATAATATTTTGCAGAAAATTGATGACAATCAGTCAACAAGGACACAAAATGTCCACCATAATCCTGTATATTATTGTTAACAAAGTAAGGAGTGTTGTTTATGGGTAAAGAAAATTGTTTTCTGAGTAAATGCCGTTATCTCAATGGGGTAAAATGTCTGAAACTGGCGTGGTATGAATGCAATAATCCGGCAGTGATTCCGGCGCCGGATAAATTAACCCAGGCGACATTTAACTGGGGACACTATGTCGGCGATAAAGCGAAAACATTTTATCCGAAAGGCGAGGAAAATATTGAACCGGATTTTACTAAACATCTGGAAAAATCGAAAGAGTGGTTGGCGCGCCGGATACCGCTGTTTGAAGTGGCGTATATGGCGGACAACCTGTATGCCCGTTCGGATATTCTCGTGCCGTCGGAAGATGACAGTTGGGATATTGTTGAAGTTAAATGCAACACGGTAATACATGAAGTCAATGTGCGCGACATCGCCTATCAGCGGTTTGTTCTGGAACATGCCGGGCTTAAGGTCGGGAAATCTATGCTGATGCACCCGAGGCCAGGAGTAAAAATCTCGTGGGCGGTATCGGCTAAGGATGTTTTTGTTCAGGAGGATGTAACCACCCGGGCAGAGGCATATCTGCCGGAAATTATCGGGAATGTTACAAAAATACGGTCCGCATGTTCCCTGGACAACGAACCGGAAATTCCCTGCGGTGAACAATGCACAAAGCCCTATCGCTGTCCATTGTATGACTGGTGTCACCGCGATGCCGGGGAGATGGCGGCTGAACACTGTGATTTTGTGGTGGAACAGGCAAAAGAGACGATTATGCTTAATAACAGTGTCGAAAAACTTATTAAGCTCGCTACGGGGTATGCCGTGGATGATCTTGAAACTGTCGCCATTAACAGTTTACAGAAAGCGCAGCAATGTGCTAAATCCTCAAGCGACTATTGCAATATTGCCCAGGCGTATCATGAACTAAAACTGGACGATAATGGCGCTATTGCCTGTTTGAATCTTGCAAAAGAACTGGCAAAATTGCCGGCGGAATTTGCCGAAATCGTGTGTGTTGAGAAATACCTGAGCTCTATAAAGGTAGAAAATTTAACATAGACGGGTAGGAGAGGTTAATGGTTAATGGAAAGTTGAAAATGAAATACAAAACTAATGGTTAATGGATGCCGGCGGTATCAAACGTTTATAGCTAACGGTACATATATATTGTTCGACCCCGAATTGGGGTCGCAGAGGATTTTGGTTTGACGATTCTATAAACGTGTTATTCCGCCTCTGGCGGAAACCCGCCGGGATAAAAAACGTCGAAATGTATTGAGATAAATACAATCGCAAGGCATCCGCCTTGCGATCAATTTTAAAATTTAAGCATTACAAGCCAGCCATCTATCAATGCGAATGAATTGGTATTATTTCCACTTGGAAATTTTGCGCAATACTGCATTGGCGGTAGCTTCATCGGTGAACCCATGGACACTCAGGAATACACCTTCCGGGCGCAGATTTTGTATCATGGTGTCCAATTCATCAATGCCTATGTTGATTTGCACACCTTTGCCGGCTGCCTGGACTTTTTGATAAACTGGAATCCAGTCTGAGGCGCGTCCTTGTCCTGCACCGTAAACCCATTGAATGGTGTTGAGTTTTTCAATCTCAAGTAACGCATCAAGATGCTTTAATGAACCCTTACCATCCAGATGGAAAATATTGGCCTCGGTAAAACTGCACTCCTCGCGGATGCCTTCGAGAATGAATTCATTGAAATTATCGGTTGAGATCATATAAGCAAAATCGCAACTCGGTACAGACCAGCGTTTCGAGGAAACAATTCCCGGCCAGCCGGTAATCGCATATTTGAGGTCGCCCAGTTTTTTGAAATAATAATCCAGCAATTTTTTCAGTTCGCCGGTAACCATCTTGATATTTTTCTTGACCTGTTCGGGATAATCATACAAATCCATGCACAACACTTCGGAACCGCGCAAACCGGCCAGACAGTCGCCGCCGGGATGAATATCCGGCCAGCCGATATAACAATCACCATCATTCATGGCAATAAACGCATCGTACATTTTCTCCATGATCTTGAAACATTCCGATTGATAATTGAACCGCATGGAATCAAGTTCAGCATAATCTTTTACAAACGGCACAATATATGAGGTGGATTGTTCTTCGAATACAATCTTGCCGCCAAAGCATGCGGCAAAGAAATCCGGACCAACATTCGGAAAAGTCATCGGCAATGCGTCGCCGTAATATTTTGTTGCTCTTATCGCCGACAAGCGCTTTTCCGCCTGATATTCAACATCCATCCAATAGGCTTCAGCGTTTGCATGTGCCCGCTTGGGCTCCGGTTGTTGATATGCCGGGTCGCGAATGGACATACATACAACCGGACGGTCAAGAATCTCGCAATTCCAGCAGGCATCCTGACGTTTCAAGCGCATTTCCCAGTCTTCAATATTCTTGATTGGCATGATATCCATTGTCGCTGTTTCCTTATTTTTTACATTTAATGTTGCATATTATTAACAATATAACTATATTTAATACATGAATCAATGATAAAATGTTGCATAAACAGGTATTAAATGTTTCGTCGAAATAACAATTTCATCAATCGGACGACTACATTAGTCGCCCCGTCCCTATCTTTGTTACAGCGGGAACTAAGGTTGAAGCTGCTCGGTTCTTTTGAAAGCCTCGGTAATTTTGAACATGAGCAAATCGCGCGCAGTTATGCCTTGCATTTTATTGTTTCCGGACTTGGGGAATTCGTTTATGACGGGAAAAGTTATCAAACCGGCGCTGGCGATGTTTTCATGTTTTTCCCCGGGATGCAAATTTATTATCACGACTTTTCTGACACGCCATGGCAGTATTACTGGATTCATTTTGACGGGAATAATCTTGACCTGTTACTGGGACAAGTCGGGCTCACTCCCAAAAAGCCTTTTTTAAAATCTGTAAACCCGGAATTATTTGCATTTTTCGCATCCATGGAAAAATCTTTTTTCAGTAAACAGTATTCGCCGTTACTGCCGATATCCGCCGCCTGGCAGGTACTCTCCATGCTCAGTCGCAAGTCGCCACGCAAACGCAATCTTGCAGAACAAATCAAAGATTATATTGATCTCGCGCAATTCGGGTATTCCACCGTCGAAGAACTGGCAGTGGCGTTCAAGGTCAACCGGACCACGCTGTTCCGCTCTTTCAAACAGGCTTACGGTTGTGGTGTTAAAGAATATTTGGATTCAGTCAGGTTGAAACATGCCCTCGCTTTGTATAAATCAGGCGTGAAGATTGAAGCTGTCTGTCGTATCTGCGGTTACGGCAGCGAAGAATACTTCCGCCGGATTTTTGCGCGCTATATGCACTGAATCCTGTCATGGTTAAGCGCCTTTGCGATATTCCGTAACTGGATATCATCGAAAAGGTTTTATTATCGTTCCGGCAATGGGTGCAATAAACGACGTCATAAACTGTTGCCAGCAGATAAACAGCTTGCAATAAATATCCGTTATTGAACTCTCTATTGCTCCGAAACCAGCTTACATAATCAAGTAGGAATGCAAGCCAAATAATGCAATGTAGTTTCGTTTTGGAGCAATAGCAACACCAACCAATAATTTCAGAATACTTTGTCGGTCATAACATCTCATCAAGAGTTCAAATCAATTTAATGTTTTATATTAGGTGGACTATGCCGCAGATCCCGTAGTAACATTATCTGTTGCCTCATATTTTTCATCAACAGTAACGGAGTAGCCGCGCTCAATTCTACACATCAGGTAAACGGTACCGATGAGCAGGAAGTTTGTAATGCCATTTGCAATGCCGAATACGATAGCGCCGCCTTCCATGTTCAGGAAGACAGTTGATAACACCTGACACACCCAGACACCGATAGCAAGCAGAAATTTAGAGCCAAGGATGATCAACATGCCATGATGAGGGATACCGTTGTGCAATTTGGAACCCGTTTTCGCTGCCGCAATGTCCCTGCGAATTTTCTTTTTCAATGCTAACCAGCATAGCCATCCGGCTATGCAAAGTGGCAAAACGGCCAAGCCATACCATTTGAATGCAAACATTTGCTGTTTCGAATACATCCAGCACATTAATATTGGAATACTCAGTGCAGACAGTCCCATTATTCCGTCAAACAACAGGAAAGATATATTTAACAATTTACTCTGTGGTCCGATGATTGGTACCACAGGCATTTCCTCAAATCCTTTTGAGTTCCATTTTGCTGGTGGATGGTAATGTTTGTCTCCTCCAAGCCGGTTCCACTCGAGGTACATTTTAATTTTAAAAAATGCACTAATTCCAGAAAAAACAGTTATCCATAAAAAAATGAAACGATAGGCATAGTCGGAACCGTTGAAAATATTTCTAAACAAATCTATAAAAAGGCCGGCAAGTATTCCGGAAATTGCTGTGAACGTTGAACGAAGCATTGCTTGCGCAGAACAGAACTGACCGAATCTTGACTTAGGGAAAACTCGCATTTCACTGGGGAAGGCGGCAACACCGACTATTGCGGTCAGGAATGTGCTAATCAGAATATTGCCCATATTCAGCCAGAAGAAATAGTTACCCGGGAGTGTTACAAAAATCCACACCATAGACATAAAGCTTCCGAGCACCCCGAATATTGCTCCGTAAGCGGTGATACGTAAAGGATGCCAACGGTCAACGAAGACGGCCACAAAGTACATCGCAAGCATCAAGCTGATAGAAGTTACGGCGTTGATTTTTCCAATCTGATCAAGCGAAAGCCCCATTTCCCGGTTGAAGAAAATAGTGAATGTGCCCATTGTTCCCGCAACGGCTAAAAATGATGTGGAAAGAAATCTAAACCAGTAAATTTTATGTGAAAAGGATTCACCGAAAAAAGAAACAATGCCCTTTATCCCCCGGCTGGATTTTATGTTTTCATCGTCAAGAGGAGGGTATTTACCTTCTTTTATCATCAGGCAAACTATTCCAAATCCAATCAAATATAGTAATGCCGCGCTGATAAAAATTTCCCGCATGTGCGATTCTGCATATTTAAAAATGAAGAAATTATACAGCGCTCCGGCGCCAGAACCGACAATCTTGATTACTCCCATAAATCGTGACAAAAATTGCGGAGGGACTACATCGTTGAACAAATACCAGAATACTGAACTGACGAACATATTAAAAAATTGGAACATAATCAAAAAAACAGCAATCAGTATGATAGTAATCGTTGCAGGCGCAAATTGCCGCAAAAATTCTGAATTTCTCTGCAACACACCGCAAATATCATCTCCAAGTCCCATCAATATTAAACTGCCGCAAAGAAAAGGCATAGTCCAGATTATGAAAGGAATACGTCGCCCCCATTTACTGCGGTAACGGTCACTTTTAAAGCTGATATATGGACAGACGGTCATATTTAGAAAGCCAGGCGCAGTAGTCAGGATAAGCCCCATCAGCCAGTTTGAACATCCTAGACCTTTTAGCTTCAGTGGTAAGATGCTCGGCACTACTGCTTCCATCATGGTGAAACAAAAATCACCCCATAACAACCAGGCAAAAAGAACGAATAACCCCGTTTGAGTATACTTTAAAGTTCCGCAGTGATAGGATTTGCCGGAAAGTGGAACTGTGGGATTCGAGTTATCTGATTGATTCATTTATTATTATCTGAATTTTTATACTGCGTTACAAGTTTATTCAATACATTCAATTTTTCTCTGACAGTTTTTTCTGTAAAAAACCAATCCTGAGCTTCTGAATGAAACCCTATTTCTTTTTCATTTATCAATAGCGGTAATGTCTTTCGTAGATTATGACATTCCGCATCAGCGAATCTCAACCATTCGTTTGTTTCAAATTTTTCTGCATCACACAATTGGTAGGCGGCAAAGGTATAGTAAACACTCTTAAGGATGGCTCCGATTATTTTAGCATTTTTTAATTCTGCTACGGCATTACTATCATCGTTACCTGATAATGCTAAATCGTAAGCGACGAGTCCGGAATCAAATTTTTCAGTTAATATTTTCAAACAGTGCGTCATTGTTTGAAAATCAAACTGATTTTCGGTGGCTTCACATGACATATCTTCTCCCTGCCAGAGATTTACCGCTTCTTCAAGTTTTGTTCCCAACACTTCCAACGGTAACCATGATTTTTGCATAGAAATTACTGTTGACCCCGGCTGAGGGAACGGGTAACGCAGGACATAATTTATCGGACCTTTATAAAGGAAAGAAACACAGAAAGGATAATGTTCAAACGCCTCAACAAAAATCCTCCATGCCATTAATACTATTGCTGTATCTATTGCCTTTCCAAAATATTCTGACGCAATGTTTGACAAGATTAATTCTTCATCCTGATTCAAGTCATATTCCAAAAACTTTTTAAATGCATAAGTATTAAGAGAAAATTGGTTTCCAAAATTCCAGCAGCAAAGTGCTCCTTGAATATTATGATTTTTCAACCACTTTATTTTTCTTAATAAATTAGGTATCAGAGGCAAATTTCTGACAGTAGCCAGTTCGTGTGTAGTTCCGATTTGCAATTTGGCATAGACTTTGATTCCTTTTTTTAGGCATTCATCACAAAGAACGGAAAATTTTTTGCTGGGACCGACATATGACAGCGCATATTCATTGATCAATCTTTCTTTCCCCGCAATGAACTTGTATCCTCCACGTTCAAAGTCACCCATAATAATTACTCGCCGGTTAATTCTTGAAACAATTTCAAGTTCCATATCGGCAGGCCATTCCCAGTTCCATGCAATGACTTCGGCATTTTTTGAAGCAGCAAAAACACCAGATGCTATGCTATTTATTACCTCCGAAATAACCTCTGCCATATTGCGCTTACTGCACAAAGGACAATCGGGAACATTATGGTGGGAATAACAATTTGTATGGTGCTCTGAACGGGTTATAAGAAATACGCCTCCTAAGCCGTGGCAATTAGTAAAAAGATTATTCATGCCATGATGCAAAAAATCCAAAACGGGTTTATGTGAGGTGCATAATGCCCATGTAGTTTTCCAGTGATCTGCAGGGGATGAGCCGGGAGTCCCGCGAAGGTCCGGATGATTCTCCCAGAATTGGTGTTGCGTAGGAAAAGTGAGAGGCTCATTGAAGTATAAATATACTTTAATGTTAAACGCGGCGCAACGGTGAATGATTTTTTTCAATATTTCTTGATATTTATGAGAATCTCTCCCTAATTCCGGAAATATTTTTGTGGACGCAATATCACGCAAAATAGCCCGTAACCAAATAGCATTAAACCCGTTTTCATATAATTTGCGTAAATAATCTTCATTGTATACCTCCAAAGCAGAGCTTATATCATCATTATAATAATTGCTGTCTGGAGATCGAAAAATTTTTGTATTCATTCTTGCTCTTTTTTTAACTACAGGATAATCTTGATGATTCCTGAATTTATAATCCAGTCTGTTTTTCCTGATTTTAACTTTTATTGCTCTGAAACAGTACCATACCCCATTGTTGACCGGTATTTTTAACGGATAACGTAATCCGGCTTCTTTTCAGCTCAATAATATGCCGTAGTTACTATTGGCGTTGATTTTATTGCCTTTTTTAATTGTCGAATATCTGTTGTTGCAGTATTTCAAGACCTATACAACTTGCTATTGTCGTATTGGTCCACCCAGTATAAATACTTTTTGCTCCGCCTTCATAGCAGTCGCCACCACCCCAGCAATTATTGGTTAAATCATACATGCCTCTCCAACAGCCGTTAAGGTGTTTTTCTTGTGATTGATCCTGAATTTTAATTACCAGCCCGAGTAATTTCAGAAAAGCGTCTCGATATTTCATATCGTTATCAATGTTCTGGAGAATCTGGAATCCCAGCAATGCCCAGTTTACGGTATAAATCATATCGGCAAGGCTCTGTCCTTTAGGTGCTTCATAATGTTCAGCAGGAATGTTATTTGTTGCCGGATCCATCCTGGCGATAAGCTTGTTGCCGAAGAATTCTGCCAACTTGATATATTTTTTATCTTTAAACGCATGATAACAGAAACCAGCGCCAATTACAGCATAAGCTTGTTCGCTGGTAATGAATGAATCCTTGTTGGTATCTAAAAACTGATAATATTTGTCAACAACTGATTTATATTCCAATTTGGGTGACGCTTCATACGCTTTGGCCATTGCCATACACACTAGAGAGCCCCAGTGAGGCAAATTGAGATTCCCCATCCATTTTCGAGTGAAATCTTCTGCAGCTTGAAAATGGGACATGAACCCTGTCACCATATTATCCGCCAAGAGTAGGGCCCAATTTTTCATGTTATATTTCTTATCCAGTTCCGGATATTTTTTACTTATAAGCAACTGAATTGTACAGTTCCAACTATTATCATCAAAATAAATTGGTTTGCTGATATGTGACCAGTACCATGCGCCGGATAAATTTTCATCGGCCGGGGTTCGATTTAACATGCCGCTTCTAAAATACAAAAAATCAAGAATATTTATTGCAGTGTTGTAATATTTTTTTACTTTAAAAACGTCAGCTCCCAAAAGAAATAAAAAGGCTGTCTCAAAATTGCAGTCTGCCCGGCGTTGTTCAATTATACTATGGTCAGAAAATTCAGTCCATGCCGGGAAAGAACGATAAATTTTTTCTATTGCGCTATTTCCTTTTAGTGCAACTCTTTCGGCGACACCCCAAAGCCCATTATCCGGTATCATTACCCCGGAATTTTCAAACCAGCTCAGGTTGGAACGTAACGCTCTTTTTAATGTTTTTTTACAGTACATTTATGAATTCCTTTGAGTTAAAATTAGTACCTGTATGCCACTTGAAAAAATTTCATCTGTTTAATGTTTGTAACTATTTTCTATATTATAGCCGATAACTATTGCGTGCAGTTACTTCTCATTTGCTCAGTACCAGTTGACCAAATCCTGCAGGAGAATTAATAGGAGCATATCCGGATGTCCAGGAAAGGATGCGGTTTTCACCCTTAAATATATCGGACAACTCCATGTTTAGACCAATTGTACGGTTTTTCCCCAGATTAATCGCCGCCACCGGCAACTTAATCTCAAGTGTCGCGCCAACTGAATTAAAAATAACGTTTACGTCGCAGTAACCGTGTTCCGTTCCATTGAAGTTTTTTATTGGCACCCTGAATTGTGACTTGGTTCTATCAATTGGAACAGTAACTATGAAGTCATCTTGATTAAATTCATCAGTGTCAAGGTCGCCGGTGAGGTCGGCGTCAAGCTTAATTGTCAGTGTTGAGCCCATTTCTAATTTTCCTAGAGCGTTCACGCCAAAATAGATGGCATCAGAATTGTGGCATGCGTAAAACACCGCAGAAAGGTCCTCTGCTTTTTCAATGGTGGCAAAGTTCTTAATTCCCTGCATGGCGCCATAGGAACCGTCAAGGGAGGGAGTGGCATAAATAAAGGCTGGAACAGCGCCGTGCCATGCGGTATCGTCGAGCCGCCCATCAAGTTTGGGTGCCGTGACGGACTCGCGGGCGACAGTACACCAGTTGTCTGCAAATTTTCGCCCGGACTGATCAAGTGAGTAGTTGACACCGGCTTCTTGGGGCAGGAGTGTTTCCGCGACTGGGCGACCGTGCTTCATGGTAACGAGACGAAGCCGTCCATCGGGAGCACCCATAACAAGACGCCGTTCTTTGTCTGGAGTAGTAGTACTTATAGTACGAATTGCCGAGAGGAGAGCCGGCGTACCCATTCCTGCATCCTCAATGTATACAGCCTCCGCAGGGAGAAGCGGGTAAATATTAGTCGGGGTAATCGGGGTCAGAGTAAGGTCATACATTTTTACCTTGTCAAGCGGTAGTGATAAGTTGATTTGAGTCAAGTTGAAGCGTCCCAGAGAACGCAACATAATACAGGCCCGACCGTTTTTCATCACATAAGCAGCGCTTACTCCAATGGCCTTATCCAGAGGAATAGTATCGCCACGGGAACAATCAGCGAGGAATTTTACGCCGTTTATGTAAGCCGCGCCAAAAGGGCGTATAGAATTCATTGGTGAGAAGATAGAACAGTAATCGGAGCCGGCATCAAACTTTGCCACATAAAGGCAGTATTGTTCAACCCCGACAATCGCCATTTCCTCGAACAGGTCTGGAATTGGACTCCAAGTTGAATTTACATAAACCGGCCATTTACTGTCGATTGGTTTAAAAGTCTCAAAATCAATAAGTTCAACCCAGTCACGGGCAATCCAACCTACACCGATAATCCAGTATTTTTTACGGAACTGATCCTTGTCCATACGGTCGTAGAATAACATATTACGTTCGACTCCATGACGACTGCCACCGATCGCGTCGCCCACATCCAAGCCCGGACAGATCCTCATCATTTCGCGAAGTCCTAACGACTGAGTGCTGAGAATGACAGTGGCATCGGGGATATTTTTTCGTATTTCACGAGTTGCGATATCGACATATTTTGCGGCCTCGGCGGGAGCACGGTGGTAACTTAGTTCATCAGAAGCCATCCAGTATTTTATATAACTAAGTTGCTTTGTAGCGGTACTCCAAAATTCTTTCCAGGCATCAAAACCGATATTGGGCTCCATGTGTGCTGCAGCGCCACTGCGTGCTGGTACATTGGCTGTCCAACCTGGTGGAGAGAATGAGGGGCGGTCAAAAACATAGTCTATTCCATACTGTTTCCAGAGTTTAAAATATTTGTCATAGAAACGCAATTCGCCTGCTTCTGGCCACATTAACTTAAAATAGGTGAATCGATCATTGAGCGAAATCATCCGTCCGAACCCGATATGTCTGGCGATTTCCGCCGCTTCGACATTTGAAGAGCCAATAAACCCGAGAAGCGGAAGCGGGCCTTGCGGTTTCGGGGTGACCACGACTGGAAACGCCCAGGCCTGTTCCGGACGACCATCCACTTCATAAACGAACAGGTACGCGCCAAGTCGATTGAATGGAATATTTATCGGTCGGCTGACCGTTTTGCCGGGCTCGGAGTCAATTGTTAACTCACCGTTGCCACAAATCCGAAGTGCATAATCCAGCAGCCGATATTTTATCCTGTAGTGTTCCGCCCTGGCAGAGGAAACCACCAACTCAAGGTCAAGTCCGCAGCCGGAATAAAATATATTGGTGCGTGTATGGCTTTGAAACCCGATTTCCAATCCATCAAGCGGAGTGTATGGCGTGGCAACTGTTCCCGGTTCCAGTTGCATTGCATCGAACCAGACAGCGGCATCACGATCCGGGGAGGTGAAACCGGCGATGTTTTCCATGGCGCGGGTGAGATTAACAGCGACTTCATAACGTCGCCAGTCAGTATGGTTGGCGTCGAAACTTTTACCAGCGATATTGAGTTTGACCAGTTTGCCGTTGGTGCGGGCATAAATTGAAAAAATGTGCGGACCTTTGAGTGACGTGCGATTGAAGCGGTCAAATGCGGTAAGCTTGAAGCCGTTTCCATAAATAATCGGTTTTACGCTACCGCGGTAATCATCAAGCGGGTTTTGCACCATACCGGCTAGATTAACAGAATAGCGTCCTTCGAAGGGGTTTTCAGCAGAGAGGCAATTTGAGTCAATGTTATTACCAGTAAAGACGGGCATTTGTGAACCAAAATTGCCTTTTAGCGCAAGTTCAAAACCACTATTTCGTAACAGGTTGTGTTTGGGCTCGAAACGCGGACGTCCGGGTAGATTCTGATATTCTGGAGTTACCGCGATAGACGGATACGCAACGGTTTCAGCATTTGTGCGCGGATCCTTGGACTTGTCAACGAACTCAAGTTTATCACGTCCGCGGAGTGGATCCGGGGTAAATTTAGTCTGCTCGTTTGTAATTATTATCGAGTCTAAAATTATCATCGGAAGTTGAAACTCCGGGTCATCCCCGATTCCGAGTGACTCTACTAATCCAGCAGTAATGCGGAGCGATTTTACTGGTTGGTCGGTTTCAATTGTTGCAAATATCCAGCCATACCCGCTGCCATTTTTATTGAAATCGATGTTGGCAGAGAATTTTTTCCCGTCAGTCGCAACCAGGGTTGCCTCGATAATGTTATGCGTATTCTGCGATCGATTCCTCGCAAAACGAATGAATATTTGATATTTACCAGGGGCAAGCAGACTCGAAAACTCTTTAGTCGTAACAGAACCGGCACAATGGGTAACTGCCAGTCCACCACCAGAGGCATGATTATGGCGCTTGGCGTACCATCCGGGAGCGCTGTAAAAGAAACCAGACTTTGGAATATCGTCAAAGTGTTCCGCCTCAAAGAAGCGTGATTCTGCACAGAGTGCAACCGAGGTAAGAAAAATGGTTGCGGTCAGGGCAGTCAGTATATTATTTGTGTAATAATTCAGTCGGCAATAACTGCTTATACCAAAAAAAGATTGGATTTTTTCTGCCAAGACGTTTGGATTAATTAGTTTTTTAATTTCTATTTTCCTTTCTGAAATATTTATTAAGTTGAGTATTAAACATTTTTTCCAATAATAACAAACTTACATAATCTTTCATATTTTCAAATTATCTGGTTTATCTCTGTTTGGCTTCTTGCGATTGTAATTTTACTTGCCATTGTATTCGAGTTTTAGTTCCGGGTAGATATCACCCCAGCGGGTTGATATTGGAACGATTATCTTGCGTGAAAATGCTATACCAGGTTTTTCGTAAAGTGGAATTTTGAATTGATATTTGCCTCCCTCAAGTGGTTTTGCATCAATGAAAATCCGGGAACTTCGATTGGCGGACATAAAGAAGGTAGAAGCCAGCGGGTCTTCCGCGCATTTCAGCGTCAGGAGTAATTCCAGCCCGTTTTCCCCGACAATGAAATTCGTTTTAAAAAATATTTTTTCCCGGAAGCTGATTGACTTGATCTCATCAGGGTTATTCAACTCAATAAAAGTCGGGTAAGGTCCGCAGAATGTGGATGAAAGCGGATTGCCCAGTCCATCCAGTGGCTTGCCGGGAAGTGAAAAATCATATAGACATCCGTCCACAGTGTAGATTATGGCAATCCAGCGTTTACCACCCATATCAAATAGTCCAATCCGGAAATTTGGATGACTGTCGATGGACTTGACCGAAATAAAATTTCCTATCAACCGGTTTGCTGCCGAAAAATAATTAAAAATTGGCTTAATCTGTCCAGTTGAGTCGAAGAGATACATGTTTTTATCTTCACCGGGCATAACTCCATAGTAATAGTAATGACAACGGGCTCCACCCCACACGATACCATCATAAAAATATTGAATACTTTTATATTCGCCGGCGCGGTCTACGAGAGAGCGGGGACTCCCATTGACATCTGGTTCGCCGGCGAGGCGGTTAGCGCCGGAAAAACAAGTGGCGGTGACTAGTGGAATTTTATGTGCGTTCAGCCAGCTTCGGAATTCAGTTTCGGCGTTGGCGCTGACTGCACCGGCATGCATACTGCTTAGATAGGCATGGATTCCGTCTACATAGTTTTCCGGCTTGCCCCCGGTTACTGATTTTAAGGCATCGAGAAATTTTTTGTTGTAGCAAAATGCATTAAAAAAGACCCGGGCATCGGGATCGGCAGTTTTGATTGCCTGACGTGTGTCCAGATAGAAACGTACATATTGTTCCGGAGTGTGGAAGTAGTAGCTCGGTTCGTCCTGTACCACATATTTACTGAATTTACCGCGGTAACGGGTAACGAAAGCATTGACATATTCCAGCCAGAGTTGCTTGGATATTTTCACCCATCCTGTGTTGCGTCCGCGCATTTCATAATATTTGTCCACATTGGTTTCGTTAGGAACGAGTGCCCATTTCGGTGGAGCGTACCCCGCCTCAGCTACGTGAAAATTGCAGGTTATGTTTATTCCGGCTTCTTGAAACCGCTTGATATCATCGTCTGTTTTTTGCCAGTCATAACGGACTTTATCGGCAGTTGAGTCGCGAGAGACGTTCATGTTCCAGCGCATCATTCTGTGTGCAAGGGTATTAAACTCCAGAAAGCCGAATTTGCGGAGCGACTCCACATAGTCAAGAGACCCTGACGGTGACTCTGCCAGATAAACGCCGAAAATACTTATCTCTGGTCCGACCAGTGGTTTGAATGGATAAACCACATTGTAGCGGAACTCATTAAGCAGGGTGCGCTCAGTTCCGTCCTGACGATAGTTAATGCGACCAATTATGCGAAAGAAGCCAATGCGCTCTGTTGGCAATATGAGGGTATCACCCGGTTTCAGTGTTTTTCTCCAAACCTCCCGGTCAAAATAATCATAGGCCGTAAAAGTACAGTCTCCAACCACAACTCCTGGCGTGGCACAAGAATTAAAGCTCGCTTCTGCACGACTGCCAGCTTCGCAAATGCCCTGAAAAACGGTGGAAATTAATCCGGCGTTGATACCAGCCCGTGGCACGTAGTCGGTGAGCTTTTCACCAGTAACCAGTTGAACGGAGTCAACAAGTGTCTCCCTTCCATCATCTGGAGGGATAAAGCAGATTCGTACCCGACCAGTTGTCGTTGTCGCGTCTGGAAGTGTAAATGTTTTGGAGATACGATTCCAGCCGGATTTGTTCTCATCAAGCTTCACGGTCAACAGTGGGCTGGTCTTGTAGTCTGTATTTTCATATTCGATAATGGCGGTGGGTCGGTTGAGGTAATAGAAGCTAAAGGTATATTGGGACCCGGGCTGAAGTTGAATCCAGTCGGACTGTATTTTCTTCATTCCGGTATTGAGCGAATAATTTCCATGCGCAGAACCGCCTGAGTGGAGCAGTAACGGTTTGATCGCGCTATTTGAGCGGTAGTCATTGGCTGTCCAGTATTCGAGTCCAGCTTCAAAACCGGCGTTTGGCACCAGATTACCGAGTTCATTTATCTTGACTTGTGGTTCATACCGGATACCATAGCGAATCTCTGTTTTGGGAGTTTTCATCATGTAATATTTCCAGCATGGATCATTGGTGATAAAACTACTGTACCAGATACTTCGCGCACTACGCCCGTCCGCATTTTGGCTCATGAACTTTACAACGTCGGATGCTTCGGTTATATTCAGCTTTATTTCCGCAATATGCTTATAGGTATAGCCTTTGGCAGGGTCGATGGTGATTGCAGCAGAGTCTTTTCCGATACTTATGGTGTAAGTTTTGGCACATATTTCCGGATTAACGCGGATATAGATGCGAACCGGACCCGGACCTATCATGGCAGGCAGACGTTTCTCTGCAGTCCATGAGGCCCCCATACCGATGACAGAAGCCCTGTCTCCCGGGTATTTACGCGCTCCGGTAATCGCATCAACGTCGAGCATTTTTATTTCATAGGAGAATTCAGCGCTCCGTAACATGCTTGCGGACATAAGTACAAGCACCAGTAATATTCCAATTTTTGTCATATCAAGTCTCTTTTTTGTTGTAAATTACAACGGCCAACCGCCGTACATCCGGTAATGTAAAGTCGCCAATTAACGACTTCGCCGGAGAGACCATGGTTGCTGCTTCCGGAAGAAAAAGCTGGCATTCCTTTGCACCGGGAATCCGCAATCGCAAATCAACCGGGGTATTCCCGTCAGCGCGGAAAATTACACAACATTCGGGAAGAACCTCGATATAGACCTTTTCTCCACCAAATACCTTTATCTCTGTAATTTCCGGGCAAAGCCAATTCAGCGCATCAATCACTTCTTCTGCATTGTACGGCTCTTTCCAGTAGCGCGAATCGATTCCATTATAGTGAATATTGTAATTGCTGACAAACTCTCCTGGATTATGACGATAGCGAAGCAACGGTAGTAATACTGCCCGACCCTTTCCGAATTCGGCATACGTTGAGGAGGATTCAGGACATAATGGCTCATGAAATTGCACCGCCGGATCGAATACTGCGGTCTCCTGTTCAAGTATTTCCTGATGCTGGAATCCGAAAAGTTCAGAGAATGCCGGTTTGCTACGTTTCCGTCCTGTTGCATTGAAGCGTCCACTTTTTCCGGTTATTAGTACTGATTTGCCACTACGTACCATCTCGACAATTTTTTTCTCCGCCGCATTCGATAGATATTCAACATTGGGAACTATCAGCAGGTCGCAGGAGTCAATCTCACTGTCACTGACAATAGTAAAGGGTATTTTGCGGTTGAAAAGCAACTGTTCGATTATCATTGTTGCAAGATGTGTATCAGAAGATATATAACGTAATGCCTGTCGCCCACGCCACACTGCTACCCGCGCAACTGGCGGTTTTAATCCGAAAAGATTACGATGCTTATTGAAAAAGTTGAGCAATATTCTAATTTCTTCAGGCAGCGGGGATTGCTCCTGATGGTTCTCCTCTGCGTATCCCCATCCCCTGTAGATGCCTGGCGAACCGCAAAAGGCGAGGTTGAACGCCAACTCCTCCGCGTCTTTGAATGCAGTGAATACTAATTTTCCGAGTTGACGTGCCTGTTTCATGCCACGAAATTTTTGAATTACCTCAGGTACAGCATCGGGAGTGTGGTCAGGGCGACTATCAGGATTTTCATCACAGGCAATCTCAACTTCAGCCAGTTGCTTCTCGGCGTCAATGCCATATAGAAATGCCTTATTCGCCCCGCTGATTAACTGTCCATTTGAGTCCAGCACAATCTTCGGGTTTAGTGATCGAGCGTATGTGCTTAGTTCATGGATATATTCGGTAACAGTTTCGCAACGGAAGTCAATAAAATCTTGAATGAGCGGATTTACAAACCGGTCAAAGCTCCACGCCGGCTGAAAATTTATATAAAATCCGGGAATCTGAAATGTGGCAAAGCCTGTAAATCCGAAACGCGCAATTTGTTCCTGCGAAGATGGATACTGCCGGTAAAGGAAAGCGCGGAACTTTTCTTCGCACCAGTGACAATGACAGGAATCCGGTTCCGGCCATACCGCGAGGTTGTCGAAATGTAAGAGGTCAGTCTTTACTTCAAGCACCGCCTTGCGTATAATCCGTTTCATACGTTCTCGCCAACCGGGACTGTTAAAACAGGCTATCCACCGGAAAGTCTGCTCACCACCGTAGTGAGCAAATTCTCCGTTAGCGTTGCGTATAGCCCAATCAGCGCATTCCGGATAATCCTTGAGCATGGATTCAAAATAAATTGAGTTTGCCAAATATGAGCCGTGCATTATGCTGTGTGCATGACAGTGCGCAGCTAACTCGCGGGCATCTTCGTGCTCCGGTGTTGCGTCACTCTCGCCGAGTCCGCGGTCGAATTGACTCATTACCAAATTCACTCCGCTTGCGGCCAGATGTTTAATCCGTTTCTGACTGTGATTCCAAATGTATTGCGCCTCCAACTCTTCACTTTGATTGGCCGACCGCCGCAATCTGGCAGCAAGCGGATGCCATCCGCCGACCGCAAATATTCCCTGTTTCCACCACTCTTTCATCATGCATCCTCAATAAGAATAAACCAGTGAACCGTTGGCCAGTTTGACGTTCCATGCTTTGAGCGCCATAGATTCCGCATGACCGTCAATAAAGGCGATATTAGCTTGACCGCCCATGTAGTTCCAGCCATTAGTAATCTGGGTGAGTGAGGTTGGCGCAGTCGACATATAAACAGGTATGGAAATTTTTGCCCCATGCCGGAATAATGTCGGCCAGGCGTTGTTTTTTGTACATACCGCATAATAAAGCCCGTCTGCCAGCAGAACTGTGCCGGAACTCTTTTTTATCGATGACATTTTCGCGGTACTTGCCTTTGCCGTGGCAGATGTGCCAACAAAAAAATGTGAATAGTTCGGATAACACCTCACTCGCGAGTCGCCAGGCCCGCTTCGCCAGTTATTATATGTCCCCTCATTGTACTCGTAACGGCTGTTTATTGTGGCGATTCTAGAATCAGTACATCCAAAAATACCATTCATGTTTTTTAGCGGATCCTTAATGCCTGAACCGTACTTGACAAGACTGGTAAGGATAACGTTCCAGTCCACAAAAGCACCAGGTGCGATGTAATCGTTGTTATCTGAAGCATAGCTGAAATATGCAGTGCTCGTGCTCTTTTGGTTATTAAGACAGGATAATTGCCGGGCTTTCTCCCGTGCTTTGCTCAGCGCTGGAAGCAGTAAAGCAGCCAAAATAGCTATGATAGCGACGACGACGAGGAGCTCTATAAGTGTAAAATTGCTCATAGTCAACGTATTACGTCTTGTCGGATTCTTCATGGTTTTCTTTCCTTATTTTATTAGTTATGAAGAACGGTTTAGAAAATTTTAATGATATCTAATAACATGTTTTTTCCGTGATCCATTTTTCACGGGTTAAATTATTACTTAATTTCAGTTGTGAAAATTGTCTTTTTACCTTTATACCCTCACTTATTAAGAAGAGGTTAATAAAAATTATATAAATATGAAAAATCCAATTCAACCGGTAACTTTTTTTCCCAGGACTCAATTGCACGCCACGCCATGAGACTGGCTATAGCCCCTTGGATTACATCCGTTTGCGACGGTTCATCTTTCCTGATACATTGGCGGAAATTTTCCAGTTCGTTATAATGACCTTTGTCAACTTTTACCTGACTTTTGTAATAATATCCGCAAGTTTTTTCTTCCTCAGTAATGGACTGCCGCCAATTCCAGGCATTTCCGGCGGCCTCGTTAATCGAAGTATTAAGCGTCTGCCCGCCCATCTTATAATCGTATGTCCGTTTAATTCTGGTGCCATCATGACCATAAACATTCAGTTCTACAAACTCATCACCGGTAAGAACGCTGAAATTGGTATCAATCTCGATCCGCTCCTTGGGAAATCCCGCGGTGCTGTTATCCCCGGCGATGATTACCACGTTGATATTCTCCGGATAATTCAGCGTGATAATGTTATCCATATTGCCGCACCCTGAGGTATATATCCGGAATGGCGTCATGTCCGTGAGCCAGTTTATCAGGTTGAAAATATGAGTGATTTCATGAATAATGGTAGATTCTTTATCGTGGACAACCGCATCATAATGATGTTTCGGCCAAAGCCTTGATTCCCCGACGATCCGGTAGATTATCGTTGTGTTGCCCAATCTGAACTTTTGGAACAGTGGTTTTAAGTCCTGCATCAAAGGGCTGTAAGGCCGGTTGAAACCGACCATGAATTTTATCTGAGAATTATTCATCATCTGTACCATCTCCTTGACTTCATCCTCACTGTAGCAAAGCGGTTTTTCCACGAAAAGATGCTTGCCGGACTCGACTGCTTTGCGCATCACCGGTAGTCGGAAATCCGGTTTGGTCGCGCAGATTATCGTCTCTATTTCGGAATCTGCAAAAATCCGGTTCATGTCGGTCGTGATATAACCAGGATAGTAAGTATCCGCTAATTGCTGCAAATGCGATTCGTTCAAATCGCAGAATGCCGCCAGTTCAAAATTCGGATTGGCGGCAGCGTTAGGAATATGATTGCCGCCGGCAAAGCCGCCACAACCGATAAAGCCAAGTTTCATTTTTTCAGATTTCATCTTGTCTTTCTTTAAAATCTATAGATTATAATGACGTTTTGGTTATGAGTTCGCCAACAAACATAATTTTTGACGGCGTCGTTTGTTTCCCGGAAATAGCGTCAAGCAATAACTGCACTACTGTTTCTGCATATTTTTCTATGGGTTGACGAATCCCCGTTAACTTATTTTCTACATAATCCATCAGGCAGGTATCTCTAAAACCTGTGATAGCAGGTGTCCGATCTATAGTAGTTTTCTTTACGCTAAAATATTCCAATATTTTTAAAGTGTTGAATTCGCTGGTTCCGGCAAGAACATCGCAATCATTTTTCAGCAGCCACTCAATCTGATCACTGCAATCTTTCGCGCTGCGATATTTTAGTGGCGCGCTAATTAATTTTAACTCAGTAGAGTTTTGTTTTAAAAATGCTTTTTCGCGTTCCAACCCATTTTCATAGCAGACAATTCCAGTTTTTTTATAACCCCTTTCTTTGATCAACGCAGCAAGGGTCCCGAAAGTCCGTTCATTGTCAAGACCTACAAAATAAAGATTGTCCGAAAGGCAATTATCCACCGTAACTATTGGAATATGGGTATTCGCGGGAGGTTGGTAAGGAAGTTGCTTGAATGGTGAATATATTATCCCGTCAACCCGGTAAGAAAGAAAAGCTTCCAGGTTTTTACGTTCATTGACGATTGAGTCCCCGCTGTTTGCCAGTAACATCCGGTAACCGTGCCGGTTTAAATCAAAGTCTATGAGCGATGCCAGTTTTCCGAAAAATGGATTACCGATATCTGGTACGGTTACTCCAATCAAACGCCCTTTCCCTTTTTTAAGTGCCGAAGCAACAGAGTTTTTCCTAAATCCATGCCTTACCGCATACGACTTAACCCGTTCAACCGTTTCCTGTTTGTATTTGTATTTCTCCGTCCGTTCATTGAGGATTCTCGAAACTGTAGAATGATCCAAGTCCAATTCTAAGGCAATATCTTTTATTGTCAGCATTCGTCAACTCGTGTTTCAAAAGGAGTTTTATATATTTAATACACTCGTGTGCATATAATTTATTACGGTTCCAATTAGTACGTTCATTTTGTAATTAATTAATGCTTATATCTAGAGAATACACTCGTGTGCACTAATTGTCAATACTCTTTTTTTTGAAATATCAAAAATAATAGAAATATTTTAAAAAGTTTACACTGAGTAGCAAGCAAATAAGTTAGTTTAAAACAATGAAAAATTTGAGAATTAGTGGGCAATGACGCCAGAATCACGATAGGAATATTTGGTGATACGATTGGCCAACTGCGGAATAGATTAATAATGATAATTTCACTGAACTGGTCTGGATATTGTCAATGGTTTATTATTTGAGCGCTATCTTGCATTGTTGATATGATAAATGTAATAAATCTTGCATTTATCATAGCGAATGTTGATGCATCTACATGATGAAGGATCAGTCGCGGACATTTCCTGAATAACATGAATCACAAAGTCGTCCGGCGCGAGACGCTTCCTTTTTTAGTGATAGTAGCAGAGGGGAGTGCCAATGTAAAATGTTTAAACGGGCGTGGGCGCATTTATCCATACAGGGCAGGGGGGTTCTTATAAATACCTGCATAATCAAAGTATATTTTCCCTCATCATTGTTGAAAATTTGTACTAATCGATATTTATCCATTCATCAGGAGTCTTGAGCGCCTTGATTGAAGCTTCAAGAATTCTGACGATTTCCAGCGTTTCATTTTTGTTGACTGACGGTTCAGCTGTTTTGAAGAATTCGAGCATACTGTTGATGAACCGCGGGAAGAAGTCTCCCATCGAGTTAACAGTGAATATTTTGTCACTATATTCAACTGTAATTCCGAAGGGTTGTGGCGCAAAGCGACTCACAGATGCCCTTCTGCCATCTTCATATTCGACTACCAGCAGATCGTTTGTCTTTGTGCCGCACTGCATAACATTTTTAGCGCCGCGGCCCATAAGCATAACCAGCATTTCAATCTGATGAATTGCATATTCTACAAATGAGTCTCCGCCGCCACGAATGGCTGCAAATTTAACTTTATCGCTTTTTAACGTGTCTTGCAGAAAATTCTGAATTTCTGACCCGAATCTCAGCGCAGATGATGACATCATTGGAGTTCCCCCTTTTTCTGCATTACTGAAAATTCTTTTGGCAGTTTTCAGGTCAGCAGCAAATGGCTTGTCGATGTAGACAGGCTTTCCGCTTTTGAGCGGAATTTCTGAAAGACGTTCGTGTACTTCAGGATTTGAAGGGGCTAATACAACGATACAGTCGCAGTTGTCGACAACTTCTTGAACCGAAGATGCGGGAATCACATTAAATTCCCTGCACCAGTCGTTTAGAGATTTCTTGCATTCCGGGGCGATTTCCTGCCATGCCATGTGTACTTTGAATTCATCTTTGTGCGGGCTTGCGTTAATGAATCCAGGGTAATTGTTCGCATGCCATTCATCGATAAAATAGTCTATAAATCCGATTTTTTTCATCTTTGCGCTTTTGATTTTTAAGTTTTCATGATTTTATTTCTATGCGTTTGCCTTTTTTACTTGACTCATATGTAGCTAGAACAACTCTTAACGTGTTGACGCCGTCATTGATGTCTGGACTGAAGTCATCATGCTTGTTTACGTGCGCGATGAAGTATTCCATTTGTCTTGTCCAATGCGCTTTATCTGCTTTATCTTTCAAGATTACTTCCTGCATTTTTATTTCGCCGGATGGGGCAGTATGGCCGTTGACCATTATCGCCTGATTCTTGATGTAATTAGAATAAATGACTCCGCGATCGCCCATAATTTCTATGCCACAAAAACCGGATGGTGAAGTCCAGCCGCATTCGACATACCCCATGCATTTATCACCGAATTCCATGATGGCGACAACATTGTCGTCAACTTTTATGTCTTTACGCAAAGTGGCGGTTTTACCCATTACAGCAGTAATAGGTCCGATGAACCATTGCGCTATGTCAAAAGCATGTACCGCCATATCCATCAATGCTCCTCCACCAGCCATTTCCGGATTATAAAACCAATCTGTTTTAGCCCAGCCGGGAAACGGCCCCGTGTGAGCAAAACGCACTCTTATCATATATGGCTTTCCAATCTTTCCGGCAGTTAATGCGGCTTTTGCGGCAACATTCAAGTCATTAAAACGATGTGAAAATGCTACCATCAAGCGTCGTCCGGATGTTTTTACCGCAGTTCTAATTGCCTCAGCTTCCTTCATATTTACCGCAATCGGCTTTTCAAGAAGAACGTCGATTCCGGCATTCAGGCATGCTATTGCCATTTCCGCATGAAATTTATTTGGGGTGCAAATAGAGACCAAATCCAATTTTTCCCTGGAGATCATTTTTTGGTAATCATGATATTCAGTCCCGAAATTCCAGCCTTTTTCTTTAAGCATGGCCAGACATTTTTTTTCGGGATCTGCTACTGCGGTGAGTTCATAATTGTTTGCAGCAGCGTACGCAGGAATATGACATGCCTGCGCAATTGCGCCCGCTCCGATTACTCCTACCTTGTACTTCTTCATGAGTCCTTCCTTTTTTTACTGCGTTATTAATAATTTGGCTTTAAGAAAATCTATGGCCAGTTTTATATCTTTGTCAGGGTCTGCACCAGTTTCGCGCTCAACCGTGAGGAATCCGTTAAAATTAACTGCTTGTAATGCCGCTAGATATTGCGTCCAGTTTACCGAACCTTGACCAAGCGGAACTTCTGCGAAAAGAGTTCCTGTTTCTGTAATCAGCTTTTCAAATCCGCCTTCAGCAAAGGCATCATAAACTTTTACCGGATCACACTTCCGGAAGTGAACTCCATCCTTGGCATGTGTATGGACAATATAATCTTTTAGAGTGTAAACAGCTTTTACGGGATCTTCGTTCAGCACCATTACAAGGTTCGCGGGATCAAGATTTACCCCA
This sequence comes from uncultured Victivallaceae bacterium, assembly GCA_964392985.1. GTDB lineage: Bacteria > Verrucomicrobiota > Lentisphaeria > Victivallales > Victivallaceae > CAYMSF01. The sequence goes on from CAYMSF010000028.1 coordinate 28,658, forward strand.
AGACCTTCAGATCCGGCGCTATCAAGAAACTGCTTCAAGGTTTCAGGACTTTCCGGGCCGGTTTCTATGGCGATGACGGCATCATTTGACGCGGCATATTCACCCAATTCTTTAAGTGCAGTCATCATGCTTTTATAAACAGGATGATCTTTTGCGGCAGGTATTACGCCGACATGTGTTGTAATGATATTGCAGCCAAGAGTCCTGGTTGTATCGATAATCTGTTTAAATGTTTTTATCCGTTGCGGGTTCTCAGATGCGATCTGAAATCCATGTCCGCCTAAATCTCCACAGACAGCAGTAATTGCAAGTTTCTGCTCTTCGCAGAATTCTTTCAGGTCGGAAAGTTGCTTTTTGTCCATTTGTAAAAGGTTGCAATTTGGACTGACTGCATATAACTGCACTCCTTCTGCGCCAAGCTCAGAAGCCCGTTGTAAACAGTCATACAGCGGTTTTTTTAAAAGTTCTGCTATTATTCCTATTTTCACAAATTCAGTGTCCTGTATAATTTTGAGCAGATGAGTTCCATCGCCCGGAGTCCGTCAATACACTATATGGGTTATATTATATAAATAAAGTAAAAAGATGTCCTTTTGAGTCATTTTCTCCCAAATATATAGTCCCGTAGTTGTCTTTTGCTAACCACGCCGACCAGGGAGTCAAGCTCATAATCAATACTCTAAGGCATTAAAAAACAGTCAAGTGCCGGAACCACCGCTAAATCTATTTGCTCGTGTTTTTTACATTGATAATTAGAACATCATCGGGTGGTATCACAAAGCTGGCATCTTTTACATTCTTATATATTTTGTCACGGTAAAAATCATATACCACAGGAGTATCAATCCCGACTGGCATTGCAATGTTTACCTTCTTATTGTTCATGGTATTGTTGATAAGGACATATAGATAATTATCCCCGTCTTTATAAACTCTGCCATATTCTTTTTCGAGCCCTTTTATCAAGTTGTCAGCAGGGATTTCAAGCTTTTCCTTTAAAAAACTTTCATATGCCGCAACGCCGCGTGAAAAATCTGCCACCGCGGTCATTCCAACGCCGTTTAACTCTTCCCATGACCATAAGATAATTCCTCCGAACCCGCTGTTTATAAGCTGGCTGAAAAGCCTTGCCTTTATATTCTGATTATCATATTTATATTCGAATAAATTTGTGTTCAAAATCAATCCGGCAACCATTGGTCTTTTACCTAACGCATTTCGTGTGTCAAGAATTATTTTTGCTGATTCGCTGTAGCCGGCTTGGGGAAGGTCAACTATATTTTTGTACAAGTCCCAGTCCATGCCGTATTTGTCGTCGGCATTGTCCAGCTGATAGGCGCTGTAAATATCGGTTTTAATCGCAGGATTAACTTTTCTGGCGATATTTATTGCGTAGTTGTATATGTCATAATTTACTTTTATCTGATGTTTAACCCATTCTTTTTTTAGTTTTTTGAAAATCGTTTCTTCTGTTGGAACGGATGTCAGATTATTCTCCTGGGCAAACTGCTCCCTGCAATTGCCACAAAGACATGAAGAACCAATGCCTGACTCAAGGTCATATAATATGCGGTCGTGAAAAGAAGACAGTGATTCCATCCGCGCCTTCACCTCTTCCGATTTCATAAAAGCGATGGGGCACATTTGTACCTTCCAGGCTCCTTGTTTGTAAATATTATTTACCAGTTTCGATTCAGGGTTTTTATTGACAATGTCTTTGAGAAGGTAGGTATCAATGTTGCCATAAAATGTGTATACTGACGCAATATTCTGCTTTTTAATACTTTCATTTAAAATCTTTAATTCTGCAATTCCTTGTTCCGGAGTTTGTCCGATATTTTGAAACTGTACTAAATTTGTTCCAGTTGAATTTACGCCCATGCTTTTGAACACAGGTAGGACCAGTTTCATCTCATCATTGGAGTAAGATTCAATCCTTCCTGATGTCCATAACGAGATGGCTATGTTTCGGGGCTGAACGCCTTTCAATTCCGGGAGAGTTTTAATTTTAAATACATACGGAACCTCCTTGAGACCGCTGGCGGATATATAACCTCTGCCTTTAAGTTCCGAGTTGGCTTTAGTTTTCGCATCAAGCATGAAATGAATGTTATTATAGCCGAAATTATAAGCAAGTTTCGGTACAGGTTTATCAAAGCTGAAGACGTATTCGTTGGTATCGCTTTTTTCAATGATGCTCATTTTGTTTGCATAACGTGTCCAGCCCTTCTTTTCCGGCTCATATATTGGAATTTGCAGCCCTTTCGGCAGTTCCAGATGTATCTTATAATTACGCAACGGGAAATCCTGCGGATTCGCAATTCTGATTTTATTTCCCCAGGTAGAGCCTTCTGTTACAAACAAAGTATCTTTATCAAGTTGCGGAGCAAATGCGGAAACTCCTTTTACAATGGTAAACCTGAGATATAAGTCGCCCTGCTTTTTTACCCCGTTAAAATCCTGCCATGCTGAATCGTTTATTTCTGTTGAATTCCAGTTGGTAAGCTCATTGTCAGTGGCAATCCATTCATTTATACCAGAAGTGATGCCGTTAAAAGATACACTGCCTGAAACTTCAGTCGGGGAGCCTGATATTTTCAAGGCAACAGTGTTTTTCTTATTTGTCAGGTTGCACGCCCCCTTGATTTCATTATCTCCCGAAGACGTTTTCTCACCATTCACATATAAGTCAATTTTATTGCCGGGACTGGAAATCATATATTCTGTCTTGACAATTCCGGCATTCAGCGGAACTGCCGGCGTCCTGAATATTTTTTGCCCATTTTCTGAAACAACTGAAATTTGCCCGATGCCATCTTTATCAGCCATTTCATTTATGGTAAAATCATTTTTATCCGAAGGCTGAATTGTGATTTCTTTTTCCCCGCCAAGTATACGCAGTTTTTCTGCAGCAGACACCGCAATCAAGGTTGAAGCGCTTCCTGATTTCAACGTGAAGTTTTTCTGTAATATGACAGGAGCGGAACTGCCGGCAAACAATACGCTCCCAAAAGCGTCCACGGTATGGAAACTCTTCCCTGTTGGACTCCAGGCACCGGACTCATTTTTCGCCGGATTGTTTCTGTAAAAATTCGCACGGAATTTAGCGCCGTCAATGGTTTTTAAATTAAAATCTGATAGTGGAACAGCAACTTCTACAGTCCAAGTCCTTTCCCCTTTTTGAGTCGCAACAATTGCATGACTGTTCCATTGCTGCTCTTTTCCTTTTGAATCAAATATTGTGCCATCCATATTTACGGCTATCTGGTAATAATTGTCGTTTTCAGGCATCAGAAAAATTTCAATGGAGTCATCCATATAAACCCCGCCATCACGGTCTTTCGCCGTGCATTTTACCCTGCTTAGCAAATTAAGCACAGGATCAAGAAAGGACTGTTGCACTTCTGCGGCGATGTAAATATTCCGGCTGTCATAAGTTATCATGAAGCAGGTGTTTTCAGTAAAATTCCCCCCGCTGAAATTGGGCAGAAGACACAATGACGCAGCCTGTTTCCAGCATGGATCATCAATTTTCCCGTCTATTACAGGCTTTTCTGCGCAGGCGGCAATCTTTATCAGAGGAAGACTGTTTTCTGTCACAGGCATTTCTGGAGAATTATCTTTTGACATAGAGGATTTGCCATTGGTCCAACTTGAGGTACTTGTAAACCCCGATGATTCTCCGTCAATAACCTTTATGTTGTCAATAGCGATTGAATGCGGTATTCCGGACATCTGTATCTGGTGTATAAAAATACCGGTTATTATATCCCCATCCTCAATTGTTCTCATCTGGCTAAGATCTTTAAACCCGGATAACGGGATTTTCCCGTGGTGCCAAACTCCTCTGACTGGATTTTCAACCGCATTACTTTTACCACACCACAGCCAAAGAGGCTTTTTAAAGTCTTTTAAGATTAATGCAAAGGCTATATATTTCAATGGTTCCTGACTGTCGCTACGCCAATCAAATTCCAAATATGTGTTTGGGGTGGACTTTATGTTCAGTCCATATCTTGCCATTCCGATACTCTTTACATTCCCGCTTACCTGAATCGAAAATTTACTGTCTTGCGATGCAGTATTGTTGCTGACCGATAGCACGGAATCTTTATCGGCGCCGTTCCATCCATCTTTTTTACCTGATTCAAAATCTGCCTGATATAATATTTTCGGTTCTGCAGAAAACACACAGCCTGCCATCAAAACGATTATGATTGTTATTGTTGAACGTAAACATGGAGCCTTGACTAAATTTTGAAAGATACTCATTCTTTTGATCCTTTTGTAAAAAATGCAGCAATAGTTTAGTTTCATAAAGTTATTTTTTAAAATCTTTCCTCTTTTTCAAAACCTACCAAACCCTTTTAGTTTTTCCATTAACCTCTTTTTTTGTTTAAGTACTTCGATAAAAACTTGAATTTGTTTTATAATTAAACCATCATTTGCCGAAGGTATTCCCGTTGAAAGAATACAACCTTATTGACCGACCAGATTCTAAAAGAAATAACCGTCATGCCGGACCCACTTGCTGTTGTCATTCCGGTAACCGATGGGATTCACATATGGACCGTAAATAGGACTGTTGGGGTTGTTCAATAGCTGCATCGCTGCACTTTCGCCCTTGCCCCCGGATGCCCGCGCCCCGACCACGTGCCCGTCAACAAAAACGGTATTGCATTCGGAATATCCCTGGTGCGCCGGCCAGGCGATCGGGGTGTTTGTCCCCACCGCGCCGTAGACGTTGTTGACTCTGTAATATCCAAGGGGATTAATATCTCCGGCCAAACGTGTTCCGCGGGCTGACTCCGTAAACATAACGGTTTGAGATGACCTTCGACACATCGTCAACCGTACCGAAGGACAGGATGATACATAAGACAGATATATGAAATTGTATCCGTAATCGCACGATGACCAATCAGAAGAGTCTGGATTGTTGACGTTCGGACTGAGATTGTTCCAGAACGCCTGATAGTAATCGCTACCGCTTGGAAGCATGCGCAAACGTGCTGGGCAGGTCATTTGTTTTTTGGTAGTGAATTTTCCTTGAAAAAATATACCCGGCCAGTAACGACCTGTCGTGACGCCACCAGAATAGCTGGCATCGGGAATAAACATGTCATTGTAACTGGAAAGATAATTATGCATCGCCATACCCAGCTGTTTGAAATTGTTTTTGCAGCTGGCGCTTTTCGCCACCTCCCTGGCTTTGTTGAGCGCAGGAAGCAACATTCCTGCGAGGATTGCGATGATCGCGATCACAATGAGGAGCTCTATTAGTGTGAAATTTTTGTTTGGATTGAAAATCCAACGGCAGGGTATTGTCGAGGCATTACGTTTATAGTTCATGATTCCAACCTTCAGTAAAATTTTCAGTAAAATTATTTTTAAAACCCGTCAATTCTCTTTCAATGTTTTCATTCGACTTCCCGTTTTTAATTTCATTTTTAATATGTAACCATTCGGCTCAGTATCATGTTAACGCACCTGACGTGATTTGATTATAGCAGACCACTTGCTGACAGCTTCGCATATCTCAGGTTTGTCGCGCATTTCAAAGCCTGTATCACCGGCCTGATCGATGTGGTATTGCGGTCGATTTTGTTGTTCGTCCCACTTCCACCATAGAAGTCCGCGCCACCATGGTTCCGCGGAGAAAACAGTCATTAATGCTTCAAGATAGTCAGCCTGTGCCTGCGGATTGTAAGGCAATTCTGCGGTCCACCCCCAGGCGGCACTATGCCCTATAGACACAGAACGGCATCCGCATTCAGCGAAAAACAGCGGACGTCCCATGCGTTCATGTATTTTTTTTATGGCCGGCAGTGAATTTTTTCGAATATAATCAATCATATATTCAACGGATGGATCAGGCTTGTCGCTGGCAGATGGATACTTTGAGATGGCTAAGACATCAAACAATTCGTACCAATCCTCGACGACGACTCCTCGTTCTTCGAAGATGCTGCATTCGTAGGTTACCCCGCCGCGATAGACTTGTCTGACCTGGCGGATAATATCCCGCCATTCTTTGCCGCAACGCTGGGTTGGTATCAGCTCACCTGACATGCAGAGCAGTTCCCCTTCAACTCGCTCCATCAACTCGGCATAGTGTACAACCGCGCCACTGAATTCTTTGAACCATTCTTCCATGTCACTGTAATATTTCCCGTTTTCAGGAACAGGCGGCACGGGTGGCTGGTTGAACATTATAGCACAATGCGCTTGACTATCCAGAGTTATATTGATAAGCTTGAGCATGACCTTGATGCCGCGCTGACGAAATGCCCGTATTATTCTTTCTATTTCAAAGTCAGACGGAGTATAATCAAAGTCTCCATAAACATGCGTGTCAAAAAAACGTTCCTGCACGACATTTACCATTACACAGACCCATGGAGTGTTGAGTTGTGCAATCGCCTCTACGTCTTTCATTGCTTGTTCTGTGGAAAATGCGCCAGACTTTGCCAGGAAACCAAAGTTAGTGCCAAAGAAAAAGTCGTTTTCCAGTTTTTCTCGTATTTTGTTAGTAGACATTCGTTGCTCCATTAGTATTTAAATGCTTGATATCAAATAAAACAGCCCGAAATAAAGTTCATTTTGCGAATGCTTCTAATAACATTCTCAAGTTCATTGTTATTAAGATTAACAGTATCCAACTTGCAATTGCTTAGCAGAATAGGCTTGCCGAGTTTTTTAGCAAGCGCCTCCAGCGGTTGTAATTCCCCTGGTACAATCTCGGCGTTAATACAGGGAATTTTTCTTGAAGCACTCAAGAAATCCAGGTCATTATACCATTCCCATACATCGGTGTGGCGATATTCGTCATACCAATCGTTTCGACTTATTCCCGGGTACTCTTTACAGTCGGCGAATGCGAGCTCGTATGTGATTTCTCCTTTGAAGTACTGTCGTGCATATTCAATGGTACGCTGCCATTCCTTAATCTTCCATTTCTGGGTTCCAAGAAGTTCACTGCCTATGCAAAAACAGTCGATATTCAGTCGTTGTGCTGTTTCCGCATAACGCTTTATCGCAGAACGGTAGGATGTAAACCATTTTGGCCAATAATCAACAACAATATCTTCAATCAGCTTGGAGGGAGTGTCTCCAGTAAGGAAGTTTATCATTCCCCGCCAACTGCCATCAAGACAGAGAACCACAGGCTTAAGCATTATTTTATACCCATTTTTTCGACATAGCTCAATGGCATATTCCAATTCGTGATCTTTTGCTGTGCGGCGATAATCGAAACCTATGCTTTGGCTGAACCATCTCTCCTGTATGATGCTTACGTTCAGTACTATCCATTCAGCATTAGTATTCGTTGCATGTTTTATGAGGGATTCAAATTCTTTGGATGTATAATAACCTGCATTTTTCGAGTATCCGGCATTCAGACCTGTTACAAATTTTTCTGGTTGTATGATACCCATAATAAATTCCTTCATGTTGATTTATTTGCCCGGAAAATCGCTTGAATCAGAAACTCAATGCAGTTGACTAAGGCTTTTTCCACTGTTTTTATAATTGTCTTGCGATCTAGTCGCTGTTAATTAATATATTTAGATATGGTCTTTGAATCGTTCAGGAATATTAACCTTACTTTCGTCCAGATCTTTTATGCTCCTTGTTTAATTTCTTCCGAATAATGTACGTTATTCGTAATGCTGTTGCTTAGATTGATGCATGTCAGTAAATACCTTGGAAGATGAAAAAAAGCCTTCCAGTTACTGCCTTTAAAAGTATGGCAGACATTCCCCTGGCGGTCAACATAGCCGAACCACTCGCCATATTCAGGATCATTAAAATTCTTCCATGCCCATGAGTCAATCTTTAGGAACCAATCAAGGAATTTGGTGTTTCCGGTCATTTTGTAAGCATAAAGAGCTGCAACAGCGGCTTCGCAATGAGCCCACCATATTTTGAAACTGGTTTTAGGCTCAAGCAGTGGTCTGCCAAGCGCGTCCTTGAAATAGAAAAGTCCGCCACACTCCTGATCCCAGCCGTAATCCAGTATTCTGCCAGTGAGATCACATGCCTTTTCCGTTAACTGTTCGTTTTTCCGGTCATCCGCGTATTGGAGGATAAACCACATCGCCTCTAGCGCGTGACCCGGGTTAATCAATCTGCCGTCGGCGCTTTCAAGATCAAAAGATCCATCAGTGTGGATATTTTCGAACATGAGCCCAAGGTCATCATTCCAGAATTTCAAGATATTATTAACGGCATTTTTTATCTCCGCATCATATTCATCCGTAATAAGGCATTTATTCAGGAGAAAAGCGACGTTAAGGGATATCATATAATGTCCGAGTTGTTTCCTTGCAACTTTTCCTGAAAGAGTCTGATTCTCTGTTGATTTTTGTATATTATTCATAAAAATGGCAGCAGATGAGGTCGCTTCCATCTTGTACTTCTTAGCTCCCGTAGCATGATAAAGAGCTGCTGATGCAATCGCCGCAAAACTGTCCGTAAAGATGCTGAATCCGCCAAAATCAGAGCATGACGGATCGCCTTTTTTATTTAACGAGAAATAATATCCACCATCATTTTTTTTACCGTATTTTGTGAGAAAGTCAAACCCGTCAATCGCAATATCGATCCATTTATTTTGCGAATATTTTGTTTTAAAAAGAGTTGCAAACATATATACATTTCGCCACTGCATCCACATATACTTTTCAGTATCATAAACTTTACCCTGTCGATCCAGGCAGGTAAAAAATCCGCCGTTTTCAAGGTCTGGAGAGCTATTCTCCCAGAACGGCGTTATCCTGTTCAGAAGCTCGTCCTCATATTTTGCCTTTATACTTTTCAGGACGGTTTGCATATTATGTGCACTCCTTCTCAGTTTTCACAAATAGTACATATTGTTTCAGCAGCCTCTCTGAGCCCATTGATGATATTTCCTCTATGCTCCCCGGTAAATCTCGATTCCGGCATATATATGCCGATGGCAGCGTCAATACCTCTTGCTGGAACATGAATTGGAAACGCAACTCCTATTGTTCCTGAATTAGTATCATAAATTTCATGGCCATTTTTTTGAATATTTTTAAGCCTATTTTTCAGATTCTCATAACTATTTACACCATCCCAGTCATTACCGGGGAGTCCTTGCTTCTCTACATATTTTTGCAGTTCATGCTCGGGTAGATTGCTGAGAATGCACCGCCCGGTTCCTGATATATAAAGATTACCGCTTACTGGCAAATTTGGATTTACAACTAAATCCATAGTAGAATTGCATCGAAACAGTGTGTACCAAGTTCTGTTAGAATAAAAAGCTACTGTGACAGATTCATTAAAAGAACTCTTTAACATTTCTGCAACTGGATGCGCGGTCTCGTAAAGAATTTTCTTGTTGTCATTTTTTCGACCAAGATTATACGATTTTTCCCCAATTGCATATTTCCCGGTAGCTTCTATCTGCTTGACGTATCCCAGTTGTTGAAGCGATTTTAGAAAGTTGTGACCAGTGGGAAATTTAAGGCCTACTGTTCGCGCCAAAGCTTGAGCACCCATGCCGTCTGCGCCGGCATCGTCCAATATTTCCAGGATAAGAAATGCTCTTTCCAGTGATTGAATCATATTGACTCCATGTCAGCATTGATGATATACAATAACATTATAAATGACATTGTTAATATAATAGATATATTAAGAAATGTCAACACATCAATCAAAATTATTCTTTTTTTTATGGAGGGGAAAATAAAGAAAATAAAGATATGCGGAAAGTATACGTCAATTTAGTAAAATCATACAGTTGAAAATAAACTACCAGTTGCAGAACTTGCGAGGTGTATATCGGGGTAAAACTGAGTGTTCGTGTTTTCAATGCTTGAATATCAGAATATTATGTCGCGCTATTGCTACTTTAAAACGAACAATAAAATGTTGTTATAGCGTTAAATAAAGAGTAGAGTGAATTGAAAATTTGATAAATAATTTGACGAAAACACAAAAGCTGAAGTTTGACAGCTGTTCATACATATTTCCCCTGATCCTACGTGGATTGTAAGGAAAAAGCTGATTTATTCAATATTTGATTTGCTTTACTACCTATCTCTGATTACCGTACTCACATACGGAGGATAAAAAGTCCTGTCTGTAAGTCAGTTAATTTTTACTCTGAAGAAATAATAATAAAAATATCCGTAAGTTAACTTTTTATGCATAAAAAAACATTTGAAGACCTTAAAGAAATCATATCTGCTGTGACCGAAGGTGATTATTCCTCAGGGAAGAAGTTAGAGCAGTTATTGGACAAAGAGAAAACCCCTGAAGAGATTGCCGACTTTGTCGAGTCTCTCAATTTAATGACCATTAAACTCGAAGCCAGAGAGATTGCGCTGGGAAACACTATTTCAGAATTAAAAGCCAAAAACAGCGAACTGAATGAAGCAATACTGAAACGCAACTTTTTTTCAACCATATTCACCAGTTTATTTATCTCGGTTACGTTTTTTATTTTTTTGCTCTTTCTCGTAAAAGATATGGCCATAAAATCAGACTATTCCGCCAGAGTGGTGGAAATCATTTTTTTCATCACAACCGTGATTATTATCAGAAAAAGCAAATTACCGCTTTCAAATTTCGGCGTTACGTTAACAGGCTTGAAACAATCAGTTACAACTGTGCTACCCTCCACGCTTCTTATCTGCGGAATTCTTGTTGTTCTTAAATATTTTTTAAGCCTTAATAATGTCCAGGGATTCAATGGTCCAATATTTGTCGCGGCAAATTTTAATTTTCTGCTGATTTTATATATAGGCATTGTTTTGGTTCAGGAATTTATAGCGCGTGGTGTTATACTGACGGTAATTGAACATGTAATAGTCGGGAACAATAAAAAGTTTTGGTCTATCCTAACCGCGTCATCTCTTTTTGCCCTTGTACATATTCAAATATCTTTTGTATTTGCCCTGATCAGCTTGGGATTTGGATGCTACTGGGGATATTTATACTTAAAAGAACGGAACCTTGCCGGAGTAAGCGTGTCTCATTTCTTCATCGGCAGTTTTGCCATTACTCTTGGTTTCTGGGATTTCCTGAGCAGAACCTAAACTTTTCACCGGGTCAAGATGACTGTTATTTCATTTTTATCAATGCTTAAAAAATTATTTATATCTATAGCGACATTGACGGCGGTGGTTTCTCTCACGGCTTTTTTATTTTTTGTGATGCTGTTCTTGACGGTGCTTCTATTCCCATTTGACAAGAAGCGTAAATTTTTGCATGCGCAATGTTTCTGGTGGTCTGATGTCATAATTCGACTAAATCCGTTATGTGATTTTCAAGCGTTCGGCCTGGAACATATCAATCCGGAAAAGACCTATGTCATTGTAGCTAATCACCAGTCTTTTGCCGATATCGCTGTACTCTACCAGACGCACATGCAGTTCAAGTGGGTTGCTAAAAAATCGCTTTTCACGATACCCTTTCTCGGATGGTGTCTGGCCCTGGCCAAGCACATTAAACTTGAGCGGGGCAGTTTTGGCAGTATGAAGCACGTCAATCGTGAAGCAGTCGCATGGCTCAGAAAGGATATGTCTGTATTATTTTTTCCCGAGGGCACCAGAAGCGAAACCGGAGATATGTTACCTTTTAAAAACGGGGTATTCAAGCTCGCATTGCAGGAAAAGGTCGCAATCCTTCCAATTGCCATAAAAGGAACTGCCGCAGCCATGCCTAAAGGCAAATGGATATTGGATTCCAAAGTAAATGTCACTATGAACGTACTCCCTCCATTGGAAACTGCGGATTTTCAACCGGCTGATTTTTTGCGGCTGAAGGAGACGGCATACACAATGATTGAAACCGCATTGCGCAATCCGGCAAAAGTGGATGCTGGTATTATGTGATGTCCCCATTTGTCACCTGGCGCATTACACCTTCCAGGTCAGTATCTTGAAAGCGCATCCAGGATTAATTCGTACGTTTTTTCCGCCTGGGTCAGCATGAAATTGTAGTATTTTTTCTTCTTTCTGCTTGAACATTAAGAACTTATCCAGCCGGTTGCCGCCTTCCATTTTGCTTCATTAGAGATTTTTTTCTCTATCAAAGGCATGAGGAACTCTGCAATTCTGCTGACAACAACATTAAAATCAGCAGGTCTTCTCTTCGGGTTTGTTTTCCGTAGAAAAGCGTTCCATTGCGCCAACTTCATGGAATCAGTGGTAAATTCAGCAGTTAAGGCGAATGGGCGCTCTGATGGAATTGCTGTTTTACGCTGTCCAAATGTTTTTATAATAGCGGTATTTAAGATGTCGTACTCGAAATTAAATTGTTCCGTTAAAAGCCAAATGTCATAGAAATCTTTTAAGCGGCTGTTTTTAATTCCAAGCGATACCATTGCTTCAAATTTTTCAGATATGACCGTATAACAAGGATACATCTTTATCTTAGGCGGTTCCGCATTAAGAAGCACAGGATATTCACGAAAATCGGGGTCGGGAAAAATAGTGTCTCCAAAGCCGATATCAAACTGCAACAAAACCCGTGCCTGGTCGATATAGGCGAAAAGAGTTATTCGAGTCCCTTGATATTGCTGGCCTTTTTTAATCTCGTTTGTTTTTATTGATGAGGCATCAAAAAGTACGCCGTCCTGGGTAAGCACGCTGCTATTGCAGATTTCATGGAAACATTTTGCCAGAAACTCTGGAGAAGATTCCCCGGAGCAGTAAAAATCTACATCGCGTGTAACGCGATACATCGGACCAAGCCAGACGGAAAAAAGACTTGCGCCTTTCAAGACAAAGCGTTCCGCGTGGGAGGACATACCCAGGCGAAACAAAAATCGCTCAAGCGCATAACGCAACAGGATATACTCGAAAGTTATTTTCTCCTGATTGGCGATGTTCTTTAATCTGGTATTTACTGAATGTGCAATATTTTTTACGGTATTGGTTTTCATGAAACGGCCTCAATGTACGGTCGGATGACTTTTGAAACCCGGCAGATTTTCGCCGCCGCCCAAAGTTCATCATAAGAAAACATCTTTGCCTGAATTCCCTCTTTAAGAGCGGCGATTGCCACATCCAGTCCGATTTTGTTGCGGTATTTGAAACAATCCGCAATTGTCTTTGCTACCGAATAAACCTTAATCAGAACCCCTGCCTTATCATGTGTTTCGATGCCGAATGAATATGACGTATTTGAATAGGAATAAAAAACAACAGGTGGATAATCAATTTTAGGATACCTGGAATTCGCTTTAATCGCAATATGCAGTTCATGGGGATTTTCAACCGTAAGGCCATGGAAACGCAACGCTGAAAACAGGCATAGCACACCATTGGGAACTGTCAGAGCGGCAAGTTCGTAGTCAGTATTTTCTGTCGCCACGGCGTCTGTTGCAATATAGACGCCGCGAGTAATACGCCGGATTTTTCCCTTGCGGCAAAAGTCGACCAGCGCCTGGGTCGGTATCCCCTGCGCCCTTACTTCAGATGCTTTTACCGGTTTCCCTGAACTAAAAACAGATTTCAGTTTTTCATATTTTTTCATATTCAACAACTTTTTAAGTGTATGTAATTATACACAAGTAACGACGTTTTGCAAGTTGTAAAGCAAAGAAATAGTAAATTATTATATGCCGGGCGTAGGTTTGTTCTTCTCAAGTTGCAGATGATAGTATTACCGATCAACCAGTCAAACAAACCGCAACTTCGTCTAGAATTCCGATCACACCTGCCATGCTGGTAATGGCAAAAGTGGTTGCGGGTATTATGTGATGCCGCCATTTGTCACCTGGCGCATTACACCTTCCCGATTAGTATCTTGAAAGCGCATCCAGGATTAATTCGTACGTTTTTTCCGCCTGGGTCAGCATGAACTTGTAATATTTCTTACCATTGTCGTGTCTTGCTTTATTTATGGCGTTGAAATAGGAAAGTTTGTTTTCATTGAATACTATTATGGGAAAATAGCCTCCGCTAATCAATATTTTATTCATGATAAGTCTTCCGGTTCTGCCATTGCCGTCAAGAAACGGATGGATATACTCATATTTTTTGTGGAAATCAAAAGCCAGTATCAATGGATGAACTTTGCCGACGCTACTTATGTACCATTTCAACAGATTATTTAATTCATCCTCAACGCACTCCGGCGCGGTTGTAGGGCTGTTGCCTATGATATTCGGGATTTTCTTGAATCCTTTGGGATAAGCATCGCCGTTTTCCATGTTCAACCCGTCTGTCAGTATGTAATAAAGTCTTTTAACGGAGGCGATATTGAATTTGAACCCTTTGCGGATGTAATTGAACGCCCTTACCGAATTCAACACCTCCCTTACTTCATTCCGGTTTATGTACTTTGTATCGCCCCTGTCGATGATTTCAAGAACTTTCTCCCTGGGAATCTTTGATCCTTCAATGTTGTTTGAGTTGAAAATAAAATCCTTGGCGAATTCAGCATAGATGATGTCATGGCAAGCCTTGGCTTCCATAAGATTGTTTATCTTTATTGACTTTCTTTCCGTATTGAATGGCAATTCTTCACTGTAGGAGATTCTATCCATTATATCGCAGATGAATTTTTTTCTGAAGGAAAACTCTGTTTCAGTTAAAGCTTCTATATTGTCCATGAGATATTTTTCTTTTGAAATCGTCGGCAAATTTTTACCAATATGCTGTTTGATTAAAAAATGCCCGCCCATCAGGCTGATTTTTTTTACAAAAGAAATATAATCCCCGTTAATGCCGGATTTAATCTCCAGATAACTCATATTGTCACCATTATTTTACTATTTGGGCAGTAATTAATTTACTATATATTATACTTATAATAATCAATAAATCAAATAATTTTACCATTAGGGCAGTAAAATAATTAATATTTATGACCGGACAGGCATGAAAATCATTGGTGTGTGGGGTTAAACCAGAGTTTTCGTGTCTTCGATGCTTGGATATCAGGAATAATATACTGTGTGCCATGTTGTATAATAGATACGGGGCAGGGGTATACGACATCTCTTTTTATGTTACTTCACCATCGCTGCCAGGCGGCACATAATGCTTGTCGCCACCAAGTTTCTTCCAGGAACGGAAGAGGAGCACTAAAAAAACCAACCCCGATATTAGAAACGGGAGTCCCCAGACAGGAATCATTCTATAGCAAAAATCATTTCCCCATATTTTATCAGGGAATATTCGTCGCATCAGGTCAATATAGGCGCCTGCCGCGATTCCGCCCAGTATGCCAATGGCGGAGGCGCTGAAAGCATTAAATGAACAAAACTGTCCAAAACGATCCTTGGGCAGAATACGCATATACATTGGGAGACCAACCACATTATATATCAGCCACAATGGCAGGGAGATTATGTTCAGAGCAATTACTATCTTAAAATTAACTGCAGGATCGAAATTGGTAAAAAGCCAGATACAATTTAGCGGCGCAATCATCAATAAGCCGACTTTTATCCACAGCATTACCCGCAGCGGATGAAAACGGTCGGCCAGCGCGCCAGCCGGGTAGGTAAGGATTACGTTGGCGACTCCTACCGCTGCGGCAATCAATCCAATCTGCTGGAGCGTAAGTCCCAGCGACAAGTTAAGGAATACAGTAAAAACATTACAAGCCCCGGCCAGAGACCAGAATATGTTGTGCAGAAAAAAATAATGATAGATACGATGAGTAAGACATTCTTTTACATAGTTTTTGACAATTTGCAGTATGTCGCTACGCTTGTCAGTCAGTTTAGCTATGGGCGGGTACTGACCCTCTTTAACCATGAGACACATCACGGTAAAACCGACTAAATAAAGCACGGCTACCAGCAGAAATATCAGGCGCAAGTGGCTTAAAGCGTATTGAAAAACAAAATAGTTATAGATTACTCCGGCACTAGCTCCAACGATGCGGAATAAGCTGAAAAATCGCCCCATAACGTTATGCGGAACCACATCGTTGAAAAAATACCAGAAGACGGTATTGACAAACGTATCACTGAATTTAAAGAGTCCCATAGCTACCGCAATAACACCGACTGTGACTGCAGCCGTGCTATAACCGGTAGCTGCGCCAATCATGCTGTGAAACCAGACACCAAGTTCCGTCGAAAATGCCATCAGGCAAAGAGTAATCGATATAAATGGCGCAGTAAACAACATGAACGGAATACGCCTGCCAAACCGTCCGCGATGACGGTCACTGGTTGTGCTGATGATCGGATTCAATATCACATTTAAAATACTTGGGATAGTCACTAACACCAGCCCGATAATCCAGTTAGGAGCCTGCAACTCTTTTAACCTGAGCGGAACGATGCTCGGGACAACGGTCTCCATCAAAGTAAAGCAGAAGTCACCCCATAACAGCCACATGAAAAGTGAGGCCAGTCCCGCTTTAGAATAGACTAAGGTGCCAACGGAAAAACGTGGAGGTTCTGTGCCATCGCCGGAAACATTACTCTTGTGTGCTGAATCGACATTTATTTGAGGCTGCATTTATATATTACCTTTACGTGATGCACACGCAGTTTGTGGAGAATCTTTCTGGTTCCTTCAGCCGGGATTGGTTCAGATGTCGTAGACTGCACAATCTGCTGCCGGATAATTTCTTTGCTTCGCTGGCGCAGGTTGGCATTTTGTTCCGCCTTGTTGTCATTGCGGTTCGAACTCCTACTTATGATTAATTATTTATTCCAGCTGCACCCGTTCATATGCCGCAACCGTACTCTTGCCCGAAAGGTGTACTGAACGACGGCACGGAACAACCAACTTATAAGAAAAATCTCTTTAAATAAAGCAAACTATAAAGTACCTTAGCCCAAAAACTTTACAATTTTAAAAGTTACTATTATCCAAAATAATATGCTTATTTTGACGATTTCCGTATTAGGTCGTTCAAGTACATTCGTAGGTATTATACATTGGTATATCGGGTTCAATTCTGAGTTTTCGTGTTTTCAATGCTTGAATGTCAGGAACAATATACTGTGTATCATGTCGTACAATAGATACGGGGCAGGGGGGTAGATGATATTTGGCTCAACCGATATTATTCCTGGTGAAATTCTGTTGCCCACATCAGCCAGATTCGAAAAAATGATAAACTATTGCAAGAAAACATAAAAGCTAAAGTACGCTTCTGGTATATATTTATTTCTCTTTTTCATATTTTTTTGTTTCCTGTGCAAGCCTTATTAAATTTTCCATCCTGGCATCCAGGGGAACGGCGCATTCCGGTCCAATGATGTTAATTTTGTGTGCAATTTTTTCCTGGACGTCTGCGACAATCTTTTCCGGGGAGCCTGTTCTTATCACGTCGTAATTGCTGGTACCCCCCATCAGCGCCATCTTTTCCCCGGCAAGATTTCTGGCAATTGCGGTCGGAACCTTTGAATCGAAATGAAAACAGGCAACGCCAGTTTCGGCAATGTATTTGATCCGGTCGGAACTGTCTCCGCAAATATGCAAAATTAACGGGCATTTTATGCGTTCCACCAGTTCATGATGAATTTCTTTCAAAAAATCACGATAGGTCTCAGGAGAACATAAATCGCGGGTGCAGTGGTCGGCTAGACAGATAACATCGGCTCCGGCATTAATCTGAGCGTTAGCAAAGGTGATGGTAACTTCAATGAGTTTGCGCATTGATTTTTTTATTTCGTCCGGTTCGAGCAGGGATGCGATAAGAAAATTCTCCACGCCATAGACATGATACCCCAGAGTCCATGGGCCAAATACCTTGCCGGTAACGGCAGCGTCATCGTTAAAACGCTTCTTCAAGATGGTTATCGCTTTTAAGGGTGTCTGACAAGGCTCACGCATTAAGAAGTCATGCGGTATTTTAATTTCATCCCCCACGTTTTCGCAGAGATGATGCTGACAGTCAGGCATACGATGTTTTTCGCCCCAATCGACGCGACACCCCAGCGCGGCTGATTCGTGCCATACACCAAACAGCGGCATGACATTGTCAAATCCCAGTTCGGAGCAGCCTGCCCCGGCAAGCAAGGCCATTTTTTCAGCATCAAGATGAGCTTCCGGAAAAAAAACGCCGGTTTTATCCATCAGGTCCATGGTCACAATGGAAGTGGCGCTTCCGCAAGCCGGATTATATTCGTCAGTTTGGGATAAGGCATTCATGAAAAGTTCTTTTGACATACACCGCACTCCAATATTATTATTGTATTGAATAAAAAATAATGTTATTTTATTAAATATTCGTCTTGAATAATTGCATATATATCCAGAATATTAATGTATATGACAAATAAATTATATAAAAATATTCAATTTCTTAATCTGGGTTTTTGCTGTCGCTGTGAAACTCCGGCAATCTGGTCCTGCTTCCATCAGCACAATGAAGTTGAGTTTATGTTTATAAAATCAGGATATGTTATATACCGATTTGGAGGTAGTGTGCGGAAAATTTCCGCGGGGGAAACCGTTTGTTTTTGGAGTTCCGTTCCGCATCAGATAGTTGAGGCAGGCAAAGACTCTTTTTTTGAGTGGCTGACTATTCCTCTGGGTTTATTCATCCAATGGCAGTTGCCGGAATACTTTTCATCGAAAGTTATTCAAGGCGAAATGATTTTTTCCGCTGGTTGCGTCCTGCCGGAACATTCTCCTTTTGCGCAATGGGAAAAAGATCTGAGTTCAAACAGCGAAGCCGACCGCAGAATTGTTGCTCTTGAAGCTGAGGCTAGACTCCGCCGTATGGCACAGAGCATTGAAAATAAAAATTCAAAGCTTGATGATGGAAAGAGAGTATTGCCGTTTTCTTCCGGCAGTCTCGGGAAAATAGAGCAGATTAATCTCTACATCGCCGGAAATTATCGAAAAAAACTGAGTATCGCAAAAATCGCAGCAATAGTGCATTTGCATCCCAATTATGTGGTAGCGTTGTTTCGTTCTCATTGCGGAATCGGGATTGTTGACTTCATTGCCCAACTCAGAGTATCACATGCACAACGGTTGCTATCAACCACAAATATGAAAATGCTGGATATCGCATTCGATTCCGGCTTCTCATCAATCAGCAGTTTTTATGATGTGTTTAAACGCTTAAGCGAGAAAACTCCCAGCCAATACCGGATAGACAATAGTTGCCACAAATTATAAAAATGGTAAAATTGATACAGGGCGTGGGGAGTTCCGTCGCATATATTTATACCTTGGACTTTAAAACTGTTTGGCTTTTCCTGTTTTGTTTGCGGTATGACGTTGGACTGGAATGATGGTAGCGTTTGAATAAGGCGGCGAGACGGCTCTGGTCAGAAATGCCGCAGACGGTGGCAATCTCATTCATTCTCAAGTCGGTGCCGATCAGCAACCGGCTGGCTTCACCGATCCGCAGACGATTGAGGTATTCACTGTAACTCAGTCCGGTCTTCTCCTTGAATAGATGCAGGAAACGCGATTTGCTCAGCGAACAGCGACGGGCAGTTTCACTGACGGGGATGGTCCGCCGGAATTTTTGCTGTATGAACGTCATTGTGTCACGGATACGAATGTCATCAATTTGTTCCGGTACCGGTATCTCCAGTTCATTCTCGCCTTCTTCCCGCATGGCTGGATGCGCGTCGTGCATCACTCTGGTGACAATGTCAGCGAGAGCTGCGGCGCGGGATTCCGATAATTTTAGCAGCTTGTGAAACTCATCGGACGTTTCCGGATAAACACATTTACTCTCTGCAGTGAGAAACGGTCCGCCGAGAATAACACCGAGAAAGTGATCTCCGTGAAAAATCGGAACGACCAGTTCTCCCACGCCGGCATGACAGATATTGACAAATGCGGTCCGTTGTTCCAATGCCCGGCGGCTGATCTGTTCAAAATCGTTGCGCATGCATGACGTTTCATATTCAGGGCAAATGGCTTTGACACAGACACAAAACGGTTGCAAGTGGACGCGATGTTTTTCCGGCAGAGTTGGATGTACCTTTAAGGCCGAGGTTATTTTCCAGATAAATGAACAGCCGACCGCCTCTTCCAGGATCTCCAGCAGATGAATCAATAAATCTCTTTCCGTTTGCATTTTTACCGCACATATTTTATTAAAAATCGATATTTAGTAATAAAATAGCATCATCTGCATAAATTACAGCATTAAGACAATTGAAAAATATTCTATTTTCAGTTATAATCTATGTAAAGTTATAAATCATAATATTTTAATACGGGTGAGCACTTTAAATGAATAACAGCAATTTTATCAATGGTCTGGAAATATTGGCGGAGAGTGATGTTGTCGTAGCCGGTGGCGGTCCGTCCGGGCTTGGCGCCGCGCTGGCGGCCGCCAGAAATGGTGGCAGGGTTGTATTACTGGAACAAACCGGAGCGCTGGGTGGCATGGCGAGTATCGGTTTGGTTCCGATGTTGGCCTATACCACGGATGGCGTGAACATCACGGCAGCCGGAATCTGTATGGAAATCGCCAGTGAAGTAGTCGCCAGGATGGGAATCAAAAAGTTTGACAATTACTGGCAGAGTATCAATCCGGAAATATTCAAAAAAGTCTGTGACGAAAAAGTTACCGCCGCCGGAATCAAGGTATATTTCGGCCAGAAGGTTGCCGCCGTAGAACGTAATGGTGAACGGATTACGGGTGTGGTTGCTGCCGGTTCGCGCGGTCTGAAGCGCGTAAATGGAAAAGTCTTTGTTGATGCTACTGGCGACGCCGCCTTGACCGCGTTTGCCGGAGCACCGTTTGAATGTGGCGATAAGAATGGAAAAACGATGAGCCCGTCGCTTTGCGTGCAGTATGCCGGAATCAACTGGGAAGAATATTTTAGATCAGAAAAATCCGGGCGCAACTACCGTGATATCTGGTTTGAACAGTTAAATGCGGGAACGATACCGTTGCAGGAACACCATTTTGTCGGGATGTTCAAGACCGGCCCCAGTGTCGGGACAGGTAATCTCGGGCATATTTACGGCGTAAACGGTATTAATGAAGATGACGTTACCCGTGGTTATATCGAGGGGCGTGAAGTAGCAGGAATCATTCACCGTTTCTTCCGGGATTATGTGCCTGGCTTCAGCCGTTCCGAACTGGTGAATACTGCATCGCTTCTGAGTGTACGTGAAACCCGTCGTATTACAGGCGATTATTGTCTGAACTTCAATGATTACTTGAACAGGGCTGTTTTTCCGGATGAAATCGGACGTTATTCTTATCCGGTGGACATCCATTCATCTTCAACTGATGCAGACGAGCAGAGAAAGGTCGAAGAGCGGATGCGGGAAACTGGTTACAAGGATGGCGAGAATTATGGCATTCCATACCGGGCACTATTGCCGCAGGGGATCAGTAACCTGCTTGTGGCAGGGCGCTCAATCAGTTGTGATCGCGAAGTCCAGTCATCAATCAGAGTTATGCCGGGTTGCTTCATCACCGGTCAGGCTGCCGGTACGGCGGCAGCGTTGAGCTTGAATTGTCACGGAGTAACCAGAGAAGTAAAAGCAGATCAGTTGCGGGCGGCAATGCGCGATAAACTGGGCGCTTATTTACCATAAAATCAAAGCAATACCAATTAACTTTTTGAACTCAATGATTCCGACATTGGTTGCTTTGCCAAATGTTTTAATCTTTCTTCAGCTCTCTTAATCACTTGCCATTTTCTCAAAATGATATTAGCGCATGCATTGAAATAGCAGATTAAAGATTGTATAATAATTTGACGATTGATTCAGGACAAAAAATCAATCTATAACATTCGACGTGATGACTATTAACTCCGGAGAATTATAATGCTATATTCTGAGAAAGCCAATAAGGGCAACAAATACAGGAATGAATATTTAGCGGGCATCGGTGCATTAATCGAAAGACGCAGAAAACAGGCCGACCGGCAAAGAACCGCGTATTTTAAAGATATCGAACAAAATAGAGAAAAATACCGTAATGATTTTTTGAAAATGTTAGGCTGGCCACTGGTCAATACCGGAAAGCGTTCAAAGTTGCCTGAGTGTGAAATTACCTTTGTCGCTAAAGATGATTTGTCCGCGATATATCGGTTGCAAATGACGGTTTTAGGCGGGTTGAAAGCTTATGCGATGCTTTTTCTTCCCCATGGCAAAGCACCGCATCCCGTTACCCTTGTACAGCATGGCGGTTTGGGAACGCCGGAGCTTTGCGCGGATTTTTTCGGCAGTGCAAATTATAATGATATAACCCGGCGCATCTTGAAAAGAGGCGCAGCGGTTTTATCGCCGCAATTAGTTTTGTGGCAGAAAGGGCGTTTCGGCAGAGGTTATGACAGAAGGCATTTGGACAGCGAATTTAAACAGCTTGGCGGTTCGATAACTGCCGTAGAAATTTATTGTATAAAGCAGTGGATCGATTATCTTTTCTCGCGAGAGGATTTGGATTGTAACAAGCTTGGCATGACCGGGCTTTCTTATGGCGGTTTTTATACGCTTTTTACGGCGGCGGCGGATACTAGAATAAAAGCGGCCTACTCATCCTGTTTTTTTAACAACAGATATATTTATGACTGGACGGATTGGACCTGGCAGGGAGCGGCGCTAAAGTTTTTGGATGCAGAGGTTGGTGCGCTTATATGTCCGAGACCTTTATATATTGAGGTTGGTAAAAATGATTCGTTATTTAACAGCGAATCTGCCGTAGAAGAGTTTAATCGCTTAAAAGATTATTATAGCGAGGCAGGGGCGGATGATCTATTGCGTTTTAAACTGTTTGACGGTACACATGAATACGATAAATCAGATGCCGGTATTGAATTCCTGATAAAGCATATTTTACAGGCGTAATAATCGCTTAATTTGAACAGAAAAAGAGGCATGTAAACGTCACCACTAATTGACACTAACTAAACACTAACCAACCATGCTGTGAATTTCTTTTATCTGTCTGGTAAAAATCATTCACAACAGAATATGTTACTAAACTTATTGTTTAAATACAGTGTACTGGTTAATGTTTTGTTAATGCAGGTCAGTGGTGAAAAAATGAGCCATTATTAATCGTTCATGTTTATAACTAAAGACTCTCAGAATATCAACCAAACGCTAAATCTGTGCAATCTTTACCAGTTTTTAGAATGCTATTCAGTATAACCGCTCTTTGGGTTACAAAAAAAGCAACACCGCAAGTTCTACTGGTGTTGCTCAATAAACATAATTATTAATGTAGATTATTTGGGATTGAGTTTTTTCTCTACGTTGGCAGCATTGCCTTTTTCGACATGAGAGACGGTATCCTTAATGAATTTTGTCCATGCAAAATATGCACCATAACCGATGCCGCCAATAATTGCCAGGATAGCCACAAATTTAACAAACTGCATTATGGCGATACCGAACAACTTCATTCGTCTTGCAAAATCCATTCCGACCCCCTTGTATGTAGTTTAAAAGAGTTATAACAATAATTATAGCAAAAAAATATTAAAAAAGCAAATCTTTTTTAACTACCAATTTAAAGCTTTTATATAAATTTAACGTAAAAACAAGGAAGCGTGGGATTCTTGACCGGACCTCACAGAAAAATACCGCACCACTACCATCACTGACTAAACAATCATGCTGTGAATTTCTTTTACCTGTCAGGTAAAAATCATTCACAGCAGAGAATGTTACTTAACTTGATTGTTTAAATGCGGTGTACTCGTTAGTGTTTTGTCAGTGCCTGTCAGTGGTGAAAAATTGAGCCATTATTCATTTGCATTTCCCGTTATTGCGAAGCATATTGAAGCGAAGCAATTGTTATTAGACCCCAATATCACAAGGAGGATATCTTGGATTTTTATAGAGTAAACTTATTAGTTTTATCGAATATAAAATCTATCGAGATGGTCGGCGTCTTGATGCGCATTTTTAGTTTTTCGCTGGTAAGTTGGATGGGGCCTGAAAGCCCTTTCATGTTTGTCTGGATATTCAATACTATAGACGCGGTTATGCTGACATGGTGCGCCGCCTTGAAGCGCGATTCAGCATACACACTGCTCAATGCATTCTGGGTATTGATTGGTATTACCGGCATAGCTAGAGCTGGCAGTTTTATTCATTGAACAATTTTATATATCGCACCAAATAGGAAAATACCGCACCATTAACCAACTAAACACTAATCAACCATGGGGTGAATAATTTTTATCTGACCGGGATTATTTGTCACTTTCCTCTTTGATTATACTTTGTTTATCTTTTTCTGAAACAAATCCGTCATCGTGTTCATCTATTTTCTCAGTTGCAAGATCCCGGAACAGGCTGATGGCATCACGAATACCACCGATGGCAAGCCATATAGTACAAAGAGTTCCCAGCACAACGGAGAATGCGATCAGTTTCCACCACCATATTTCACACCATATTGCGTCGGTAATCCAGTCCGTGGTCAGACAAAGAATGGTTCCGATAACGAACAAAAACCAGAAGCCCATGGATTTCCAGAAAGTAGCCCAGGCGATAAACTTGTCAAAGCGGGTAAATGATTTGGAAATGCCGATTACCTTGTGCCAGTTGAATTTGACATTCAATGATTTGGCTTCATCCGGAGCAACAACGTCCTGCTTAACCGCATACTTACCCCGGTGGAGCAGTTTGTCCATGTCATAGACCCGTTTCGGTCCAAGCAGTGAAACCAGCACATAACTGGTTACTGAGGTAATCATCGCAATAAAATATATTATCTGGCCGTTGATCGGGAATTTCATTTTGTTTTGAATCAGCCATGTGGTATCAGGCCATATTCCCAGCAGCGCCGGAGCTATATAGGCCGGCCATAACTGCTGAATAAGAATTCCTCCGAAAGCCAGAATTGTACCGACAGTAAGTGATGTCCACGCCGCCGCGGTTGTACCGCGCTTCCAGTAAAGTCCGCCGAGGATGACAGAACCGGCGCCGCCAAGATAAATGGCTCCGGTAAGGGCAAAATACATTACAATAAAATCTTTCAGCGGAAACAGCATACTGAATACAAATCCGAAAACCGCCACCCCGCAAATAGAAAAACGGAGGAGCAGCATGTGACGTTTAGGTTCAATCGGGCGGTTGCGCAGCGGCATATAAACATCCTGCACAAAAATTGTTCCCCAGGCATGTAAATAGGTGTCATCACAACTGATAGCGCAAGCGACAATGATAGCGGCAAATAATCCCATCACACCTACAGGCAGAATGTGGGTGAGAAATAGCGGAACGGTCATCTGGCTCTGAATCATGGGGTCGGTGATTTTGGCGATCTCGGCCTGAATCGGCGCAGCAATGGCGCTGAATCCGGGAAGATGTAAAACCGCATAGGCCGCCAGCGGGATCAAGAGCATGCACAGTCCGCTGGCAACCGTCCGCCAACTGCCGATAATTCCAGCCATTACCGCCTCATGCGGGGTTTTTGCGGAGGCATTGTAGCCGGAATGTCCCTGCCAGGCGCGAGTATTCAAAATAGCGGCAAATACCCCGATAAGAAAATACCAGACATTGAAGTCTGCTACTTGTGAAGTTTTAAACGGGTTGATCATCGACTGGCCTGCCGGTGCAATCTGTAACCCGGCCATGATATCATTCCAACTGAAAGAGTAGAGCAGAAAAAACATCAGAAAGAGAAAAATCAACATCATCAGAATACCCTGAAAAAAGTCTGTCAGGATGATGCTGACCTGTCCACCGGTGCAGGCAATAAATAATGCGATTGACAAATAAGCAAGCATCACTGCCGGGAACATAGAAACTTCAATCCCCAGCACCGTGAACGCCTGCGGCAGGCCGAAGAAATAGATAATAAACCGGGCGGTTACAGCAGGGAAAATACCATAGTTGAAAATGCCGGAGATCCAGCAGAGCGCGCCGGCATAAAAACGGAACGCCCGACTGTAACGCACCTCAAAGAACTGTGCCAGTGTCAGCGCGCGCGTCTGCCGGAAACGGAAAATTACAAATCCAGTCAGCGAAATAATCAGCCCCACCGGAATTGACATCATACTCCACCATTGAGTAGGCAAACCGGCCTTGTAAACCATTTCCCACGTCGCAATCAGTGTTATTGCGCCACCGAAACCGCCGGATACGGCAAGCAGATAACGCCCTGCCATGCGGTTGGCTGCCAAAAAATCCGCCACACTCCTGATACTTCTATTGACGTAAAGAGTAATTGCGATAAGAAGCGAGATCAACGTTCCGACAATGGTCCAATCCACCCAATGCAAATTCATTTCATTCCTTACTTTAGAGTATCGAGTTATAGACTATCAAAAACTTTTATTGTAATCTGTTAATCTAGTCAGTTCTGAATAATTGTCAATAATCACCATTGACCATTTTTTAAGTTTGTTATAATTTTTTTTTGCGTTTTTACCTGCTCATAATTTATGCTACCCCCTGTTCGGTGCCATGTTTTGAACAAATTTATATACTGCACCACTAAATAACTATACTAGACGACATAAATAAATGCGATTTTATCCGATGCGGCAAAGACGTTTT
>CAYMSF010000029.1:0-54546 GCA_964392985.1 uncultured Victivallaceae bacterium
AGGCAGGAAACGCGAAGTTTGCCGGCATGGATGCATATAACCGGCGGAATATTGAGAAATATCTTAAGAATATTAAGGCGATGGAAACTCTGGCCAGAATTCAGGACGATATTGCCACGCTGCAGAAGCATCTGGAGATAAATGAAAAATCAGGGGAAACTACGGTTGATGCAGAGGTGATGGGGATCAGAATCGGGGATTGCGTTTTAATCAGTTCCCCTGCGGAAATGCTGGTTGAGGTAGGCTTGAATGTAAAAAAGGCCTCGCCTTATCCGCACACTTTTATGGCGGCGTATTCCAACGGCTACCTGCATTACGGTGCACCCGCCGACTATTACGACAAAGGCGGTTACGAGGTGACCGAATGCTTACTGGCGCCGGAATGGCAGACCATATATGAGCAGACGGCGGCCGAAATAATCAATAAACTGGAATTTAACTGAACCTATATTAAGTCAATTTTGCCGACGGCGGCGGAAATCATTGCCAGATAGTTTTCCACTGGAACGTATTCCGGGATGCTGTTACCTGAACCGAGTGCATAACAGCCGCGTTTTTCTGCCCGCTCGAGCATTGATTTAGCGCGTTGATAAATTTCTTCAGGAGTTTTGCGGCAGATAAAATCCAGGTCAATGCCGCCCAGAATGGCAATCCGGCTGCTCCAGCGTTCGTATGCCACTTCCACCGGCTCAATGGTGTCATGCCTGCCATGAATTTTAGCTTTAGAAGTTAGTACTCTTGTAAAGTTAAAATATGCATAGATCACGAAAATTTTCAGGGGTAATTGATCTTTTGTGAACCTGCCGGACAAAGGTATCGAATAGTAAGAATCTAAATTTATAAAAAAGGAGTTTTTTACTAAAAATTCAGAATTTACCTCTGCGTACAAAGCACTTAATCATAAAATCTTTAAATATTAAATTCGTTAGTTTGTCTATTGTTTAACAAGCTATATATTCAAGCAGTTGATATTGTAACAATATTTATTGATTGATAAAGTGAACGATATGAGCATTAAGAATAAAAAAAAAGCGTCTATTCCCAATGCGCAGAAAACAAGCGGTGAGCATGAAAAAACTCAAAATCTCGCAGAAGATAACAAACGGTTGAAAGAACTTGAAAAATTAGTTCTGCGACTGAATATGATATTAGAGGCCACGCAGATCGGCTCATGGGATTGGAATATTGAATCCGGCAGCGTTGCCATAAATGACCATTGGTCGACAATTATCGGCTATCGACGGCAGGAAATTGAACCAGTTACAATTCAAACCTGGACTGCTTTATGTCATCCTGATGACTTGAACAATTCAAATGCCGAGCTAAAACGTCACTTCAGCGGCGAGACAGAGTATTATGAAGTAGAGGCGAGAATGCGCCATAAAAATGGTCACTGGGTCTGGGTGCTTGACCGCGGCAAGGTATTTGAACGGGATGATTCCGGCAAACCGTTGCGCATGATGGGCTCACATCAGGACATAACCGTGCGCAAAAATTCAGAACTTGCTCAGGTTCATAATAATAAATTTGAACTTCTGATAACAAGTCTTGGTTACCACTTTATCAACATTCCCTTAGAAAAGGTTGATGAGTCTGTTAATGCCGCACTTGAAACCATCGGTAACTTTGTTCAAGCGGATCGCAGTTATATATTTCAGTTTTACGACAATTTGCGGTTAATGGACAATACCCATGAGTGGTGTGCTGAAGGCATAGAGCCACAAATAGACATGTTAAAAAAACTTCCCACAGAGGTTTTTCCGTGGCTGACCAATAAAATCAACAACAATGAAATCATCATCATTCCGGAAGTATCAAAATTGCCGGATGAGGCTAAGGCGGAAAGAGATATCCTGCAGGAACAGGATATAAAATCTCTAATCCTCATTCCGCTGGCGTCATCCGGGGCAATGCCATTTGGTTACATTGGATTTGATGCGGTTAAAAACGAGCGGGAGTGGTCGAATGAACCAGCATATACACTTAAGCTCGCTGGTGGCATTATCGCGAATGTATTGCAACGTAGACATAACGAACAACTTATCCAATCAGAACTTGATCTTGCCATAAAGTTGAGCGAATCCAGTTCATTCGATGAAACGCTGAAACTTTGCTTAAAATCTGCGCTTGAAATTTCAGGGATGGATTGTGGCGGCATTTATCTTGTCAATGAAGCGGATAACAGTATGACCTTAGCATATCATTACGGACTGCCTGAATCATTTGTCAGCATTGCATCAAATTATCCAGCAAACTCAAAACAGTATAAAATCGTCATGAATGGCGATGCAGTTTATTCACGTTTCCCGGATATATCGGCGTCTGACAATTCCAAAGACACTTTGAGTGAAGGTTTGCATGCGATTGCAATTCTGCCGATTGCCTGCAAGGGCAAGATCGTTGCGTGCCTTAACGTGGCGTCGCACTTTCTGGAGCATGTCCCGGAATTATCCCGCAAGGCGCTTGAAACCGTGGCATCACATATCGGTTCCGCAATTATTCAGTCTAAACATGAAGAAAATGTAAACATTGCCAATAAAAATCTTGAGGCTCTTTTCAATACCATTGACGATTTACTGTTTATTGTTGACGCTAAAGGAAAAATTATCCATACGAATAAAGCCGCACAAAAATTGCTCGAGTACAGCGCTGAAGAACTTACCCAACTCCATGTTCTAGACGTTCATCCTGCAAACCAGCAGCAGGAAGCAAAAGAAAATATTGAAAATATGATTGCCGGCATCAATAATGTCTGTTTGGTGCCACTGTTGACTAAAACGGGCAGGAATATTCCTGTAGAAACAGTAATCACTCATGGAGAATGGGATGGGAAAGATGTTCTATTTGGCATAAGCCGTGATATAACAGAGCGTTTGCGTGCCCAAAATGCGTTAAGGGAGAGCGAAAACCGGTTCAGAGAGCTTACTGAAATGCTGCCGATGCCGATGCTTGAAACTGATAACCATGGTCGGATAATCTACTGCAACCGGAAATGTCTGGAAGTTTTTGGTTACACCGAAGAAGAAATAACCAGCGATATTTCGGTATTGCAACTGCTCATTCCTGAAGAAGTTTCGCAATGGAAAACGGCGCTTAAATCCATGCGCAATGGCAGCAGCAACAGCACAGAATATACCTGTTTGCGAAAAAATGGACAAAGGTTTCCTGGATTGCTGTACAGTTCTCCGGTCATCGAAGAAAAATCGGTGTTGAGAATAAGGAGTATTTTTATTGACCTCACAGAGTTGAAAAATGCAGAGGAAGCACTGCGTGAAAGCGCTTTGCAGAAAGAAGTGAGCGAGAAGTTAAAATCTATCATCGATAACATCCCCGGTACAGTTTACCAGATATCCCGGGATAATACCGTGAGTTTCTTCAGTCTTTCCGGCCTGGCATCTATTGGGGAACGCGACAAAAGGACATCAGAAATTCTTTTTACAAGCATGCCGGTCATTCATCGCGAAGATTGCAAAATGGTGGCAGACTCGAAAATAAAACTGCAAAATGAAAAAAAATCACAAGTGCTTCAATACCGGGTTATTACCGATGAAGGCTCGGTCAGATGGGTTGAGGACAGGAGAACTTCAATATTTTCCAGCGACGGACATTACATGGGAATTGACGGAATTATGCTGGACATTACTGACCGTATCAACTCAGAAAAAGAGATTGAAATACTGGAATCAGGTATCCGCAAAAAACAACGACTGGAAGCCATCGGAACACTTGCCGGCGGGATTGCACATGATTTCAACAACATCTTGATGCCGATTCTCGGTTATGCTGAACTGGGTTTAGCGAATGTACCTGTTGAAGACCCTTTAAATGAATACTTTGACGAAATTGCCAAGGCTGCGGAAAGGGCTAAAACTTTGGTTTATCAAATCCTGACATTTGGCAGACCTGAGGAAAATAACCAGCAACCTATCGCGGTCCAATCACTACTCAAAGAAGCGTTGAGGATGTTGCGACCATCTCTTCCGGCTACCATTACAATAACACAACAAATCGACAATTCCTGCCGGAATATTTTGGCAGATTCGTCACAGATACACCAGGTTATTGTGAATCTGTGCACCAACGCATTTCATGCGATGGAAAGCACCGGCGGAACGCTCTCCATTGAACTCCGCGATGTCAGGGATAAGAAAAACCTGCCTGTATCATGCAATCCTGACGCAGAATACATTATGTTGCGCGTCATTGACACTGGAATAGGCATGGATAAGGCAACTTTGGAACGACTTTATGAGCCATTCTTCACCACCAAACCGATAAATAAAGGTACAGGTCTTGGGCTTTCCGTGGTCTATGGAATTGTAAAAGGTGGTAAGGGGGAAATAACGGTGGAAAGTGTTGAAGGGAAAGGTTCAACATTCAGCGTTTTTCTTCCAGTTATTAACGAACGTGAATTGGAAAATAAAAAAATGGCAACTACAGTTAAAGGCAAAGGCAGAGTGCTTTTTGTTGATGATGAGCCGGTTACCGTAAAGCTGATCTTTGTAATGCTGACTAAGTTGGGGTACATCGTAGAGACTAAAACATCGCCAGTTGAAGCACTTGACCTCTTTAATCATAACCCGGGAAACTTTGACCTGATTATCACTGATTTGACCATGCCGGGAATGACAGGAATAGAATTGGCAGAAAAGATAAATAAGAAAAAACCTGATATTCCGATAATTTTAATGACAGGATATGGAAAGGACATAGACCATACAGTACCAATTGGCCGTTATGGTATTCGTCATATTTTAAAGAAACCGGTAAAATTAAATATTTTAGCCTCAACAATTAATGAAACTATCAATTCACAGAAGGAAACTTTAAAATGAAAATATTAGTGATTGAGGATGATAAACAAACACAAAAAATTATTTGTAAGATGTTGTCTTCGACAGGACACACTATCATTACAGCCAACGACGGTGAACGTGGCATTATGAAGATGGAGGACAATCTGGATGTTTCAATTGTAATCAGTGATCTTATTATGCCGAAAAAAGAGGGTATTGAGACAATATCAGAGATAAAAGAGGCATGGCCGCATGTCAACATTATAGCAATATCAGGAGGAAGAAGACTGGATCCGCAAGTTCCGCTGGAGTGGGCAGAACTGGCCGGCGCAGATATTACCTTAAAAAAACCGTTTAAAGCACAGGAACTCCTTGCCGCCATTGAAAGCATCTCAGTAAATAGCATAAATAACGAAAATTGATATCGTTGTCCCCGGGGTTCATAAAGAAAGATAAGATATTCATGACAAATTTTTTTAAAACCAACAAAGGAAGGGATATTTGTTGTACGATACCACTAATACACTATGATAAACGGCGTTATTAATAAATTATATATAATCAATTCACAGAAGGAAACTTTAAAATGAAAATATTAGTGATTGAGGATGATAAACAAACACAAAAAATTATTTGTAAAATGCTATCTTTAACGGGGCATACCATCATCACCGCTGAAAACGGTGAAGTTGGCATAGCAAAAATGGAGGAAATTCCAGATATTTCAATTGTAATCACTGATTTGATTATGCCGAAAAAGGAAGGCATCGAGACAATTGTCGATATCAAAAAAAACTGGCCTAATG
This sequence comes from uncultured Victivallaceae bacterium, assembly GCA_964392985.1. Classification (GTDB taxonomy): domain Bacteria; phylum Verrucomicrobiota; class Lentisphaeria; order Victivallales; family Victivallaceae; genus CAYMSF01. Next base: position 5,603 of record CAYMSF010000029.1, read on the forward strand.
TCGGCATTATCGCAATATCAGGCGGAGGAATAATGGAATCGCAAATTCCCTTAAAATGTGCAGAACTGCTTGGCGCAGCCGTTGCTTTAAAAAAACCTTTTTCCTCTGGCGATCTCCTTGGCGCGATTGAAAGCATATCAGCGCATAATGTCGAAAATAAAGAGTAAATTCGTTCAGCAACAGTGTAATCAACATAAACACTAATACATTGTATGTTTAAAAGTTGCGGATATATTCAGTTCAATATTATCCGTACATCCTCAGTTTTTGTGATTTATTCCAGCATGGTGCGCCCGCCATATTCAATGTTATTTGATAATGTACAGCCACCTTTAATCACGACGCGTTCTCAACGGTTATTTCCATTACGACGCCCCCGCCGACTATTACGACAAAGGCGGTTATGAGGTGACCGAATGCTTGTTGGCGCCGGAATGGCAAGCCATATATGAGCAAACAGCGGCTGAAATAATCAGTAAGCCGGAATTTAACTGAACTTATATTAAGTCAATTTTGCCGACGGCGGCGGAAATCATTGCCAGATAGTTTTCCACTGGCACATATTCCGGGATGCTGTTGCCTGAACCGAGTGCATAACCGCCACGGTTTTCTGCACGTTCAAGCATTGATTTAGCGCGTTGATAAATTTCTTCCGGAGTTTTGCGACAGATGAAATCCAGGTCAATACCGCCAAGAATGGCAATCCGTTTGCCCCAGCGTTCGTAGGCAACTTCCACCGGCTCAATGGTGTCCTCATAAGAGTGTTTGCCGTCATATTTGCATGTGTCAATGATACTTTCCATCAAGCTTTCCTGATTGCCGCAGGAGTGCAGAATCGCCGGTTTGCCGTGACTGTGAATGGCTTCAACGATTTTAACATGCCAGGGAATAATATATTTTTTCATATCGTCCGGACTTAACATCGGCTGACTGCGGAATCCCCAGTCATCATTGGAAATCATCGCTCCGACAGTATCATATTTGCCGACAATCTCATAGTGCCTTACCAGTCGTGAACCAACATTATCGGTTACCAGTTGCGCCAGTTCCGGATCATCATAAAGCATCATGCAGAGGTTATCATAACCGACAATCCCGATGATATTTTCCAGTACCCCGCCCGGACCGGGAACAATGAGCTTCATTCCCTCGGGGATTTCCGGAGCTACGCGTGACAGAAAGTCATAATCGCTGTTCTCCACAACCGGCCAGACATATTTTTCAAAGCTTTTACGGTCGGTAATGAGTGCGCCTTCATTCATGGATAAACTTTTCTCATGGCTTCTTTCGCCTTGCGGAAAAGAGAATCCAGTCTGGAAAGTACTGTAATCGTAACCTGCATGGTGAAATGCTTCAATAAAACGATTTTCCTGCTTTCCGCCCAGACGTTCATACAACGGCCAGTTCAGAAAAAATTCAAACAGGGTAGGGCGGTCAGGCTTTTCGCGGTTGAGCACTTTAAGAATGTTGTCAAAACACGGTTTACGCATAATATGAATCCTTATTGATTATATCAATGTCAACGAATTGCTTTTGTTATCAATTATAATCTTTTTTATTGAAAACTCAATCAATAAATCGGTGGATTATTTATCATATACAGCTATTTTATATCTTAAACGATTATTTAAGGAAAACATCACTGCGACAGGTCACCATAAAATGAATAATACTATACTCGGCGATATTGAAACGCGCCCGCTGGAACCAGCTACGGTCTGGCGGTTGCGAAATCTTTCGCCCTATATCCGGCAGAGCGGCGATGATATCAGACATAGATGGGCGATGGGCGAAAGGAAACTGCTGGACTATCTGGCAGTTTATATCGGCAGCGGCTACGGGGTATTTTCCGTGAACGGGCAGCAGTTTGATGTCGCAGAGGACGATCTGATCTGGATTCCTCCGGATACTCCGCACTCGATGAGTGGAACGTCAAAGGAGATGCATTGCATTTATTTGCATTTTGACCTGCTTTACGACCCGGAACGCAGTCACTGGAATGCGTGGATACCTGCCGGCATGATGGATTTGGAAAGATATGCCGCCAGGATGCATCCGCCGTTGATTGACCCGGTAATTTCGCCATGGGAGGGTAAGATTGTTACCTGCACCAACCCGAATATTAAAGCGTTGTTCCGCAAAATCTGCCATATCCATAAAAACTTTCCATGGCAAAGAGTGGTTCAGGCCGGATTGTTTTTGCAAATGCTCGAAGAAATCATGATACTTACCACTAAACATGCGGAACAGAACAATCCCCATGCAATCACCATGCAACAGGCAGTAACCTATTTGCAGAAACATCTTGAGGGTAAGCTTGATGTTGATGCCATGACCGCGAGCTTTAAAATGAGCGCTTCATACTTCAGGAAAATATTCAAGAGTGCTTACGGTATCAGTCCGCGCACCATGCACCGTGAACTCCAGATGTGGAAAGCCTGTGAAATGCTGGCATATTCCGGGCTCAATGTTTCGGAAGTCGCCGACAAGCTCGGGTTCAGCAATGTTCAGAACTTTTCGCGGGCATTCAAGGAGGTAACGTCAAACACCCCGCTTTCCTACCGCAATAAGTAGCCGGCAGTGATGAACGGCATAAATTATACAGTAGCTGGTGTGGAATTGTCCATCGGCTCATATTTTTCGTCGACGACTACCGAAAATCCGCGTTCGATTCTGCATACCAGATATACAGTAAAGATTAACAGAAAATTGGTAATACCGTTGGCAATGCCGAAGACGATTGCGCCGCTTTCCAGGTTCAGCGTCACGGTTACCAGTACCTGACAGACCCAGACGCCGACCGCTAACAGGAATTTACTGCCGAGAACGATTAACATGCCGTGATGAGGGATACCGTTGCGCAACGGCGAACCTGTTTGCGCCGCCACCATGTCACGGCTGATTTTTCGCTTCAACACCATCCAGCAAATCAGCCCGGTTATGCAAAGGGGCAATACGGCCAGTCCGTACCATTTGAATGCGAGCATCTGATGTTTTACGTACATCCACCACATCAGGGCGGGAACGCTCAACACTGATAATCCCATTATTCCGTCAAAAAGTATAAATGAAACATTCAGCCATTTTGTCTGTGGACCGACAATCGGTACTGCGGCCATTTCTTCATAACCTTTCTCGCTCCAGGGCGCAGGCGGATGAAAATGTTTGTCACCGCCGAGTTTATACCAGGTGATATATACTTTTACCATGAATACCGCGCTGATGGCAGTGAAAAAAGTTATCCATACATAGATAAAGCGGTAGGCATAGTCCGAGCCGTTGCAGAGGTTTCTCACCAGGTCAATAAACAATCCCGCCAGCATTCCGGAAATCACGGTAAAGGTTGAACGCAGCATCGCCTGTGCCGAACAGAACTGACCGAATCTAGATTTTGGAAAAACGCGCATCTCCATCGGTAGCGAGGCGACAGAAACTAATGCGGTCAGGAATGTACCAATCAGCACATTGCCCAGATTCAACCAGAAAAAGTAGTTGCCGGGTATCGTTACAAAAATCCATACCAACGACATCAGACTGCCGAGCACACCGAACAGCGCTCCATATACACTGATACGCAACGGATGCCAGCGATCAACAAAAATGGCCATCAGGTACATTGCCATCATCATTGCTACAGAACCGATTGCACTGATTTTCCCAATCTGGTCCAGCGATAATCCCATCTCACGATTGAAGAATATGGAGAAGGTGTATATTGCCCCGGCAATCGCGGCAAATGACGTTGAAAGAAACCTGAACCAGTAAAATTTATGCGAGAAGGATTCCTTGAAAAAAGTCACGATGCCCTTAATACCTTTGCCGGAATTGTCATTTTCGCCTTCCGGCGGCGGGTATTGCCCTTCTTTAATCATCAGACATGCCATGCCGAATCCAACTAAATATAAGACTGCCGCGCCAATAAAAATCTCCCGCATGTGGGATTCGGCATAGCGAAAAATAAAGAAGTTATAGAGCGCACCGGCGCCAGTACCGACGATCCGGAACACCCCCATAAAGCGCGCCAGAAACTGCGCCGGCACCACATCATTGAACAGATACCAGAATACCGACCCCACAAACATATTAAAAAACTGGAACATGATCAGGAAGACCGCAATCAGTGCAATCGTGATTGTCGCCGGAGCAAATTGCCGTAAATATTCGGAATTGCGTTGCAGCATTCCACAAATATCGTCGCCCAGTCCCATTAATACCAGACTGCAGCAGAGAAACGGCATGGTCCAGATGATGAATGGTATGCGCCGTCCCCAGCGACTGCGGTAACGGTCACTCTTAAAACTGACATACGGACAAACCGTCATATTCAGAATGCCCGGCGCGGTAGTCAGAATCAGACCCATCAGCCAGTTTGAACAGCCCAGATCTTTCAGCTTCAACGGCAGTATGCTCGGTACTACCGCTTCCATCAAGGTAAAGCAGAAGTCACCCCATAACAGCCAGGCGAATAGAACGAACAGTCCCATCTTGGTATAAGTTAAAGTACCGCAATGGTAAGTATTGCCACCGTGGGCACTGGCGACAACCTTTTGTGAAACAGGCGGGGCATCATTCATATCACAATATTCTTTCGAGTTAAGTCGTTATGCAATAAAATATTATTCTTCATCCGGTTCATTTTATCTGAACGTCAATACAATAGTCTATTCACAGAAATTTGTCAAGTTACTTTTTTACGGCTTGCGAAAATAAAGAGCTTGAAAACACTCATGTTAGTACGGCAATTATAATAACTTGTCCGTTGAATTACTGTAGCGTGGAATAAAACCACCGCGTCCCGAACCAGTTATTTTGTTAATGGCAGCACCACTTCCAAAATTCCTTTTCTTTCCGTTCCCGGTAATATTTTGACATCGCCGCCATATATCGAAAGTATTTTACTGGCGACGACCGGGACCAGACCGAGCGGTTCGGCGGAAGAACCGCTACGACTGGTTGAAGAAATATCAAAGAAATCCGGTTCGGTTCCGGGTGCAATGTTAATTCTGGGCAATTCGAAACGTAAAAGAATCTTCTCCTTTGCATTCAGTACTGACAGGGTAACCGGTTTGTCTCCGGGGCAGAAAGCTTTGGCTAATTCAAGCAGCATGACTACCGCATCTTCCATCAACTCCTTATTGCCGGCAATTGCTGTTCCGGATAATTCGTCCAGCGGAGTAACAATCTCTAAAGGAATACCGCAACCGTTGAGTTTATTAATGATGGTATTAACCGGCACAATATCAGTATCGACATCGGTCTTGCAGGATTCCAGCGTATTTAGGAGCATGGCATTATCCAGCAGTCGCATCAATCTTGACCTGCTTTGATCAAAAAGTCTCCACAGTTCACGTTTTTCCTCCGTGTCCGGACTGAGATCGAACAACAATTCTCCGAGACCGAGGAGGCCGTTGGCGGGGGTGCGCATTTCGTGAGAGATGACCCGCAGAAAATTGCTTTTGACTTTGTCCAGGGTTGCCAGTTTGGTGTTGGCCTGTTCCAATTCCAGCGTTCTTTCCCGGACTAAATCTTCCAAATTGTCCCGGTACAATTTCAGGGTCACGTTGTTAGCCACTCTGGACTTGACTAATGCCGGATTGAACGGTTTTATTATATAGTCAACCGCGCCGAGTTCCAGTCCGCGCGCTTCATTGCTGTTATCGGATAATGCAGTCAGAAAAATAACCGGAATGTCCCGCAATGCCGGGTCTGCTTTCACTCTGCGGCAAACCTCATAACCGTCGATTAGCGGCATCATCACATCGAGAAGGATGAGGTCAGGTTTGTAGCCGTTTAACAGTTTTAATGCATCTTCTCCATTTAATGCCACGCTCAATTCATAATGTTCTGACAATGTTTCAACGAGGATGTCGATATTTGCTTCGGTATCCTCCACAATCATGACTTTGGCTTTAGTTTGTGGTGTCATGGCTGGAATCCTCCTCCATTAGATTGTTTTTCTGTTCTGACAGTTTGTGCAATTCTTCAAGTTTCACCAATACTTCATCGAAGCGATACCGCGCAAACATATTCTTTATATCATGCATCAACGTTACATATACAACAGGCCATTCATATGCCAGCAGCGAATCCATAACTTCCCGGCAGGGGAGCGGTAAGCGTTTTTCAGCAAGAACTTCCAGTTCAGTGATGGCTTTCTTCAAATAGTTCAAATCACCGGGACTCGACGGAGTTTTAGTCGCGGAATCTTTCTCCGGATGCAACGCCTCTTCGTTACGCAAAATTGCAACTAATTCCTTCAGCTGAGCTTTAAACCGGTTCAAGGAAGGCGCTGCCGTGGAGGAATCAGAATGCAAAGTGTTTTCCAATTCCATCGCCGCCGCAAACAACTTTAACGCGCCGATGGTACCGGCGGCGCTCTTTACCGTATGTGCGATGCGCATGGCGTCCTGTTTTTTCCCACTCTTTAAATCGGCGCTGATTACTGTACCGGAACTGGCAAAATCACGGATGAATTTGCGTAGCATATCGCGATAAAATACCTTGCTGCCGCCGGTATGGGACAAACCGATGGCAACATCCAGTTCAGGCCGGCTGTGCGGCAGTACGACATTCTCGTCATGGCGACGGCCGGAAACAGTTTTGGCTTTGTTTACTGCTCCATTCTTTGGCGTAATATAATTACTCAAAATAGCCAGCATTTCAGCCGGATCAATCGGCTTTGTGATATGGTCGTTCATCCCGGCGGCAAGACAATCATCGATATCCTGTTTCAAGACATTAGCAGTCATTGCCAGAATCGGCAGGGTGGCAATGCCCGGTTTATCCAATTTACGGATATTACGGGTGGCGGTCAAACCATCCATCTCGGGCATCTGAACATCCATCAGCACCAGATCGAAGTCCTGAGTCTTTACTGCTTCAACTGCTTCTCTACCGTTATAGACCACAGAAACTATGGCGCCGGCGCCTTGCAGCAACTCCAGTTCCACCTGCCGGTTGAACTCATTGTCTTCCGCCAGCAGTATTTTGACATCTTTAAGTTCTTTGTGGCGCTTCGCCGGAACCTTGCCGGGGGCAATAACGCTATGGAACGCTTGCATGATGGCATTGAACAGCATCGACGGATGAACCGGACGATTGATACAAATTGAAAATCCCGCGTCATGAACGGTAGCCTCGTCCAGTTCGTGTTTTCGTGATGAAATCAGCACTAATCTGGGTGAATTGGATAAATGCATCTGCCGTATATGTCTGGCTGTTTCAATCTCATCTATGCCGGATGGCCACCAGTCAATGATGATTAATCCAAATGGCGTATTATTTTTGTCGGCATCGGTAATTTTTTCAAACGCCTCAACTGCGGAACTGGCGGTTGCGGTTTTGAGGCGCATTGCCTCCAGCGTCTTCCGGGTAATGTTGCAGGAGGTTTCGTTGGTTGAGACCAGCAGTGTTTGCGTACCCCGCAAAGCACTGTCAAGTTGCAACCGCTCGATTGCCGGTTTGCTGTTCGGCGGGATGCTGAAAATAACTTTGAAACTGAAAATGCTGCCTTTCCCGGGCGTGGATTCGAGTTGGATTTCGCCACCGCCCATCAAACCCAGCAGTTGACGGGATATGGCAAGGCCAAGTCCCGTGCCGCCGTATTGCCGGGTAATGGATTCATCGGCCTGGGTGAACGATTTGAACAACTTTACCTTGTTTTCCGGAGCGATACCGATTCCGGTGTCTTTGACGCTGAATTCCAATTCAATTTTGTTCTGAATGCGTCTGGCAGCTTGAACGGATAATAAAATTTCGCCCTCACTGGTAAATTTTACGGCATTGCTCAATAAATTATTCAGTATCTGCCCCAACCGGGTGGGGTCGCCGTTGAGCATGTACGGAATTGTCCAGTCGATGTCAATCTCCACCGCGATGCCTTTCTCTTCGGCGGTAAATCCAATCAGCATCGCTGAATTTCTGATAACGTCTTCAATCATAAACGGTATGGTTGAAATTTCCAGCATCCCTGATTCAATTTTAGAAAAATCCAAAACATCGCTGATAATCTTCAGTAATGTTTTTGCCACAATGTTGATTTTTTGCAGATAATCCTGTTGTTTCGGGGTCAATTCCGTCTCCAGCGCCAGGTAGGTCATGCCCAGAATGGCATTCATCGGTGTCCGTATTTCATGACTCATATTGGCCAGGAACTGGCTTTTGGCAATATGGGCATCATCAGCATGACGGCGTGCCGTTGCCAGTTCTTCCTCCGCTTTCTTGCGCTCACTGACATCCTGGAAACTGATTACCGCGCCGACAATGACGCCGTCCTTGATGATTGGCGTGGCATGGTAATCAACATAAAACGGCTCTTTATCGCGCCGGAACATTACTTCGTTTTCAACATTGGTTTTGATTCCGTTGGTATAGGATTGATGCATTGGACATTCCTCAACCGGGCATGGACTGCCGTCAAGTCGCGAATGGTGAATCTTTTCATGGATGTCTTCTCCGAGCAAATCCTTTGGTTCACAACCAAACATCTGACAGGCGGAAGAGTTGATGAATATGACTTTCCCCTCAGGATCAACTCCGAAAATGCCTACTCCGGCCGATTCCAGCAGCAAACGGTTACGTTCTTCAGCATATTCCAGTGCCATTCTGATTTTCCGTTCCTGGGTGATATCCTCTTTGACGGCAACAAAATTGATTATTTCCTGTCTTTCGTTACGCACTGGTGAAATAATTACTTTTTCCCAGTAGATATTACCATTTTTCTTGCGATTGCAGAATTCGCCACGCCAGATTTTGCCGGAGAGAATAGTCTGCCACAGTTCAATGAAAAGTGTCGGCGGTGTTTGTCCGCTTTTTAAAATACGCGGATTCTGTCCGACAACTTCTTCCATAGTGTATCCGGTCATTTCCGTAAACCGCGGATTAACAAAATTAATATTTCCTTGAACATCAGTAATTATCACGGCCGTCGGACTTTGTTCTGTCGCTTCGGAAAGCAGTTTCAAATTCAGGGCATAAAGTTGTAATTCGGCGGTGCGCTCTTTCACCGCATGATCCAACCGTTCCGTATGCTCCGCCATTGCCTGCTCTGCCTGCTTCTGCATTGTAATATCTTGAAAAACCGTAATGCCTGCTATGATTTTACCCTTATCATCAAAGATGGGCGCGGCATTGGACTGTACTGTACGTTTCCCGCCGTCATTACGGACAATAACATATTCGCTCTGGCAGGGTTTTCCGCTTTTGATAGCCTGTGCCAGTGGCAGTTCATCAGTTGTCAGCGGCGTTCCATCGTGGTGCTGGAATTGCCAGGATGGAATAAACCCTTCTCTAAAAAGATTATTAACGATTTCAGTTTTTGATTCGCCGCGTATCATCCGCCCCGCGTTATTGACATACCGGAGATTGCCGTCCGATGCATCGGCAATCGCGATACCGACCAGCGATTGGTCAAATGCCGCCTGTAACAGTGCCTTGGTTTCCTGTAATTCGGCCACGACCTGTTTTCTCTTTTTTTCACTTTCGTTGTAATCTATTGCAAAAGCCAATTCATTCGCTATTTCATTCAGTAACTTGAGTTCGTCAGCGTCAAAGAAATTCACTTCACTTGAATACAAGTTGAGCGTTCCGCAAACTTTACCCGCAATATTAAGCGGAAAAACGGCGGCGGAGCGATAGCCCAAACGCAATGCATTTTCGCGCCACGGTGTCATGCGCGGGTCATGTTCGATATCGTTTACCGCAGAACATTTACCGGAAAACAAAGCATTGGCGGTAGGACCGCGACTGAGCTCACTGTTGCCATCCGGCACGAGGTTAAACTTTTCGAGATAATTGCCAGTATTGCCGGCGCTGGCAACAGCTTTAGCACTACCGGATTCCGGATCAATCATACTGAGCCAGGCCATGTGGAAACCGCCTGTTGTTACTGCAATACGGCAGATATTCTCGAATAAAACTTGCGGTTCATTTTCATGCAGGATATTCGCATTGATATCGCTCTGCAGTGCGTAAGTACGACTGAGCTTGCGCAGTTGCGTTTCCGTCTTTTTGCGCTCAGTGATATCACGTGCGGCAAAAAATACACTATTTCCGGATTCGTTATTGTCGTGCAATATTTCCGGATTCACTTCAATGAAAATGCGCGTACCATCTTTCCTGACGAGAAGAAATTCTATAATTCCGACATGGTTGCCTTTAATTATTTCTTCCATGATATAAACCGCCATTTTTTGATGCGATTCGTCAAGAAACTCGGACATGTTACGGCCAACAATTTCTTCTGCTCTGGCATAACCCAACATTTTAACCATTTTTTCAGAAACAAAAAGCAGCGTTCCCTCAAAGGATAAAATAGTGACCCCGTCCGGCGAAGTGTCAATCATGGTTCGCCATTTCTCTTCACTCGCCTGTAATGCTACCGCTGTATTTTTGCGTTCCGTGATATCGGTGTCCGAGCCGCGATATCCGGTTATTTTGCCGGTAACATCATATTGGGGCAAGGCATTAGTAGCAATCCATATAACGCGACCATCTTTGGTCTGAATCGGGTTTTCCATTTCAATAATTTGCTCTTGTTTTTCAAGTACGGCGAATGCAGCCGCTTTGAATTCCTCGCGTCCCTCTTCCGGATGCAGATCATAGAAGTGGAGTTTACCGGTAATTTCATCCGGACTGTAACCGGTAAGCTTTTCCGCCAACGGACTGATGAAGGTATAGAGACCGTCATTGTTCAATTCCCATACAATGGTTCCTGCCTGCTCGGCCAAAACTTCAAAACGTTTGTTGCTCTCGCTTAGTGCTTCAGCCGCCAGTTTTCTTTCCGTGATATCGCGAAAGAACCAGACCCGTCCGAGATACTTGCCGCCGGAATCGGACATAGGCGCTGAATAACGATCTATAAATTTGCCGTTCTTGAGTTTAAACTCGTCCCGGATGTTTTCATTTTTATGTTCATAAATATACTCTATGCGTTCTATAAATTGACTTACATCTGCCACTTGAGCCGTTATGATGCGCAGCATCGACTCATCAAGTTTGACATCTATAACCGATTCTTTCGGAATTCCCCAGATATCAAGGAAACGGGTGTTGAACGATGTGATTTCATAGGCTTCGTTGACGACGAGAATGCCATCGAGCGACAACTCCAACTGGGTTTTCATCATGGCGTGATTAAATGCGAGCGCATCTTCTACTTTTTTACGTTCGGAAATATCATGAATAATTGAATGGAGACACTCTTTGCCATTGCTGGTTATGTTGGTACTGAATACCATTACATCCCGGATTGAACCGTCGGCGAGGCGATGGCGGAATTCAAAACTGCTTTTTAAGGCCGTTGCCGCCTTTTTCATTTCATTCTTGATTTCTTCTTCTGTCATCGTGTTGATGTTTTGAATTTTCATTTGAAGCAACTGTGCTTTTGTCCAACCGTAATATTTTACTGCCGCCTGATTAGCGTCAATGATACTTCCGGTCTCATGGTCGATAATGAGTTTCACCGCAGCATGGCTATCGAACAGGTTTCTAAATAGTGCCTCGCTCTCCCGCAGTTTTTCATCTACCAGTTTGCGTTCAGTGATATCGCGTCCGATAGAAAATATTTTATCCGGATTTCCTTGTTCATCGTGCAACATGTTGGCATTGATTTCCATGAAAAAACGTGTTCCGTCTTTCCTTATAAGAAGATATTCGGCAGATCCGATCTCATTGCCTTTTACCAATTCGCCTACTTTAGCAATTGCGTTTTCCTTACATGATTCGTCAATAAACTCAAATATCTTTCTGCCAACCATTTCCTCAGGTTTGGTATAGCCATGCATTGCCACTATTTTTTCAGAAACAAAATCAATAGTGCCGTCCAGCAGTACAATTGTAATACCGTCCGGGGAGGTGTTAACCATGGTTCTTAACTTTTCCTCGTTCTCCTGCAGTGCTTTATGTTGTGCGTCAATGCCGATGTCAGTGCGGCGCAGCAGCACAAAGACAACCCCGAATATCGCGGTCAGAATCACCAGGGTTAAAACAGTGGCAATGAGAAGTATTTGTTTTAAAGCGGCTTTTTCCTCGGTTATATTGTGTACGATCAGCATGGATCCAACATTTTTGCCGGAAACATCCAGGAGCGGCATTTTGTCAGTATGCCAATTTTTTCCGCTAAAAGTGAGATCAATACCGGTTTCCGGATATTGTCCACTTTTATTGTTTTGTGCCACAATTGCCACGACAGTTTCGGGCAGTCCGGAGTTATAAATGATAATGCTGTCAGGAAGCTGATTCCAGTTGATCTTACGTCCCATTTGCCGCATGTACGCTTCCCATTGCTGGCGTTTGACAAATTCTTTGCGAATCATTATTATCAGTTCAATGCCGGCGCTGATATGCCGGGATTCGAATATATCATTAATTTCCCTGTCCAGCTCAATGTATCCCAGCAACACGCCGTCTATTATAACCGGTTGCACCACTCGCAACGCAAAAATTCCCCGACTGCCCAGCTCCAGACCTGATGCGGTTTTTCCAGTTCGTTCGGCTTGCAACAATGTAAAACGGTCGACCATATCCCCGTGCTTGTCCGGATCGTGGACACGCAGAATACAACGGCGACTCCGATCAAAAAAATAAAATTGGTATATTTTGAGTTCCCTGGATAAATTATCAAACAACGACCGTGAGATTGACAGCAACTGTTCACGGTTACCGTCACGCAGTGCCTGTTGCAGGCGTGGGTCAGACGTAATGAATCGCAACGCCATAGACAGTTCGTTTGACAGATTTTTTTGGTCAACCAAAAGCTCAGAGGTGATTGACTCCTTCAACTTGTTATTCTGTACGGTCATCGAGTCACGATACTGATGCAAAAAAATCAGCAATGCTCCGCCAAACAAAAGAATCAACAGTATTGTCAGCGGCGGCAGTAAGCGTTGCATGACCGGTTTAGGCGACGAATCGATACGCGGCAGCGAGTACATTACGCAGATTGTGACGATTAACAAAATCAACGTTATCCCGACGGGTATAACCGCTTTTTGTAACACCGCTATTTTCCAGTTATCCGCACTGATATCTACGCCAGCAATATTGGTCTCCGTCGAGCCGTGCAACGGCACCAGTGCGGTTATGAATGAACCCTGCTCGTTATGGAATGGTCCGACAACCATCGGCTTGCGTGTGGCAAAAGCCTTTTGTAATTCAGATGGCGGTGTTTTATACGTTGTACCTGGCGGCGATGCCAGAGGATCGTTCTCGGGGAGGCTCTCCGGTCCGAACCGGATAACTCCGTCAATGGACCTCATCGTGTAGATATTGATATACCCTTGCGCCGGTCTCCAGTTGGCTTGAAAACCTGCGGCTAGTTTCTGCAATTGCCGTTTTAACTGTTCGAACTCCGGAAGTTGGCGATCTTTGAGCGAGAATGAAAGTTGTTCAATTTGTTTCTCATTCAACTTGTTGGCGATAATTTCAGCGTCAAACAGGAATTCGGCGCGCAGTTCATTATTACTCTGCCACACCGTCCACAAAATATAGCAGAGGCAGAGCAGCGACAAGCCAGTCGCAAATATTAACCTTGCCCGCCGTGATATTTTTTTCATTCATCCCCCATCTTGCCGGTGCAATAATTTACATTATAATTTAATATTGTCGCATAATTTAAATGAATCTCCGTTGAAATTACAATTTAAGCAATGTTTTATGACTTTTCAGCAATAGCGATTACTTGCGGGCGACAGGACAAACTGGAAGTACGGTACGACCGTAAACTTCATTGAGCACCTGAGCTATTGCGGCATAAAAAGCCGACAGTCCGCAAATGATACCCTCGTACCCAGCAATAATTTTAATCGTCGCGTTATGAGTAAAATCCCCGAGCGCCAGCAAGCCGAAAAGAATGACCAGTGTACCGAATACCACTTGCAACGCGCGATTCAACCGGAATGTTCCTATGAACATGCCGAAAGTGAACAACCCCCAGATGAGCAGATAGAAACCCATGGCGGTTTCATCGGCTTTGTCGGCGATCCCGAGTTTGGGCAGCGCCCAGATGGCGACGAGCGATAACCAGAATGAACCATAAGCAATAAAAGCAGTAAGCCCGAAGGTATTGTTTTTCTTCGCTTCGAGTATTCCGGCGATAATCTGGGCAATGCCACCGACAAAAATCCCCATGCCGAGAATCATCGCGTTATTGGGATAGAAACCGGCATTGTGAATGTTGAGCAAAATCGTGGTCAGTCCAAATCCAGTCAGTCCAAGCGGAGCCGGATTGGCAGAATTATCCTTGATAATCGTTTCTGAGGTCATAGTTTTTCTTTCATAATTAAGTTATTTTTTGTAGTGCGGGAACTGGCTAAAATTAAATATTACGCCGTTATACAATTGAGGAACCTGACGCGTAGAACCGGCTCCAGTGACCGCCGCCGTGAATGGCGGGAACACTTTCATCAAGTTCGGCAATACCGCTGATGTCGCCGTCAAGAAGTTCATTGATTCTGACCGCGATTTCCTCATAACGTCCGCTCTGTGAATTTAAGCGCAATTGAATAACTTCAAAGCCGAACGGTTTGTTGCGCCGCATCCACTGCGTTCTAAATGATTGCAGCAATTTTTTCAAGGCTTTGACCATTGCCGGAACCATGACTTTGCTGATATTTTGCAGTTCGGTTTTGTTTTTACCGGCATAGGCTTTGAGCAATGCCTGACGAAATTCCAGCTTCATAATGAAATATTCCGCGAGTAACTTGCCGTGATTGACATCGGCATTTTTATTATCGCTGGCGGGTTTTTCCAGTGAGGCGATCAATTTGCGATAATTTTTTACTGCCAGCGTCGCCCAGCGGGGATTGATCGTGCAGTTATTGTTCCAGTTGATTCCGAGCAGCGGATCATCCCACAACAGGGTATGACCGGGAATATTGTCTTTGCCACAGGGATATTCAATGGCGCCAAGCGCGACATGATTTTTATAATTACCGGAGCAAATTGCTGCAAATTTTTTAGCGGCAATATCATCACAGTCACAGCCGTAAGCCATTTCTGCGGCTTTACATAACCCGGCGAGAACAGAGTCATATTCGCAATAAGCGCCATCATCGCCCCAAAGGGTGAAGAACAGTTCACTTACCTTTTCTTTCAGACAGGCGTCAATGCACGGCTTGACCGTATCAAATGATAATTTGTGGTCATACCACAACCGCGACCACGTCCAAATACCTGACCCCATGAGCGGTTCATAACCCAGTTTGCGGTGACGCCGGATCCAGTCCACGTAAAAATCCTTATCTTTATGGTAATAGTCCCAGTAAACCAGATCAACTGATTTCGGTATTTTGGCTTTGACATCTTCAGGGATGACAGTTTTCGGATCATAATAATCCATAGTTTTATTGCTCATGCGGAAATACATATCCGACCATATCATCGGTTTCAGTTTATATTTCTTGCAGATGCCGGAAACCTTATCCAGGTGGCGGTTGAATATTTCAAAACCGCGTTCATAACCGAACTGGTCCATGAATCTGCCGCGTCCGAGATCGTGGGTCTCATCCATGCCGACATGAATGCGGCGACTGCCGAAAACACGGCTCCACAGCGCAATCATTTTTTCAATCAATTTGTAGGTATCTTTTTCATCAACCAGCAAGACACCGGCAGTATCTTTTACTTTACTGTAAGGTCCCCAGCGGAGAATTTGCTCCAAATGACCCAGCGTCTGGATACAGGCAATCATTTCAATGCCCAGTGACGCGGCATAGACATCAATCTCTTTTAACTCTTTCTCGGTATAGGCGCCACGCATATAACCAAAATAGGGTTCGCCCGGCAACTTATAAGTATCTTCGGTGTAAAGCATTGCCTGATTGTAGCCCATCAACGCCAGTTGACGCAGCCACTTTTTGAAATGCGGCACGGTCATCACTGCATTCCTGGAAGAGTCGAGCATAATGCCCAGAGATTTAAATGTGGTGCTTTCTTTCGAGTCAAGTCCGGCGAGCAGTGCGCCGATGGCTCTGGATGCGCTGCTGATGCCATTGTATTCGACCGTGGCGTTGTTGTTTATCCGGGCAACCGCAGAATACCCCGGTTTACTCGATTTGATAAATTTTACCTGAATACCATCTTTGTTAGTTCCGGAGGCGATAGGATAACCCTCTGCCAAAGCTGAGAGCATGGGGTGAAGTTCTGCCGGAGTCGCCGTTTTCGACCAGTAAAGCTTGTTAATGGACATTTTTCCCTCGTAATAAAAGATTATTAATGACTTGAAATGCTATTTTAAAATTTCGTAATTTGTGCAACCTGTCAATATAATAGCTATTGGCGCTATTCCAAATTAATTCCAATGAAATATTATTATTCCCGACTTGTTCCTCATTCAAATGTTATATTATTCCGGCGTCTTTTGAGTAGTTTTGGCTGAAATTTTATCATCAGCAGCAATCGTCTTTCTGTTGTTGTTTCTTACTGCGGCGGGAAAGATATTAAAGCGTTTTTTAAATATTTTCGCAAAATAGGAATCGTCCTGAAAACCGCAACTCCAGGCGATTTCAGAGATATTTGAGGTCGTAGTTTCAATCAGTTTATGGGCATAATCCAGTTTTAAAATATTAATGTAGTTTTTGATTGTCACTCCGGTGGTCTTATGAAATAAGGACGAAAGATAGTTCGGGGTAAAATTCACCGCACCCGCGATTTCAGTCACGGTCGGCATCTGCGACATGATATGTTCATGAATGATTTTTTGTGCCATTGCCACTTTGAAATGCCTGATTTTATCGTTAGTCGCATCACCGCTTTGTTCTGTGTCAAGTATCGCCGGCGTGCACGGATCAAGGAGAATTTGCAACAACAGGCAACTGACGAGGCGTCGCAGTACTGTCTGAACCTCCGGAGGATTATCCGCCGGATTTTTGTTGACTGTTTCAATCAGTGCTGGATAAAGACTGAGTGATGACAACTTTTCCAGGTATGCCGGGTAGGGCTGTTCCGTGATTCCGGTACTTAATTGCCGGCGGACCGATTGGGCAATATGGACTTGTCCACCGTAATCCCCAAGTACAATCACTAAATTGCGGAAAGGTTCGGCGCTGTGACTGAACGCCGTTTCCTTGTGTGGTATTCCCGGCGGTATCAACAATGCCTCGCCCTGATTGATAACAATGCGTTGTTCGGGGAAATCAAAAATACAGCCGCCGCTCATTTGAAAGAATATTTCCATTTCAAAATGAAAGATACTGCCGGGTATTTTCTCCCAGTGCCCTTTCAGCGATGGAATATAAATCGTTGTTTCATCACTTAAAATTGCCGTGGAAAACTTTCGCAATTGCTCTATGAGCATCACGGAATAATCACTGTTGGACAATAAGTCAGATTTACTATACATAATATTCTGCGGTTTTTATACTATATAATCCGAAATTTTGCAATTTCGTAGTTTTGTCATATTAATCATATAATAATCTGTCAACAACATATAGTCAAATATGATTTTATCATTTATAATTAAATCAAAGCGGTATTACAAAACTATTATTAAACGGTTTTCTTAAAAAAATAGGGTTGTTCTCGATGCAAAATCTAATCTGTATAACTCTCTGGAATCAATCCTGCCGTTTGAAAACAAACCAACTACATAAATTTAAGTCTGTAAAAATAAAAAAATTAAACGATGGAGGAAGGTGACAATGCAAACGCAAAAAAGTTGTAAGTGGTTCACATTAATAGAGTTGCTCGTCGTGATAGCGATCATAGCCATCCTCGCGGCAATGTTGCTGCCGGCGCTCAACAAAGCCCGTGAGAGAGCACGTTTTATATCGTGTGCGAACAACCTTAAACAGATTGGACTGGCTCTGCACATGTATGCCAATGATTGGGACTCATACTTCCCGCCAAGCCAAACCGGTGGTGCAATGACGCGTTATGGGGACGCTATTATGTATAACGGAGCCATCTTGAAATATTGCAATGAACCGGTGGATGTAAAGAAGAGAAAGCTTATTTGTGAAAGCTGGTTGAAGAAAAACTCCCATTTAGGTGCTTTTGCTCTGCCGTATGTGCGCAGTTATTATTGTAACTGGGGTTTAGTTATGGGGGACGGAAAATCTTTGAATGGTATGAAACTTTCAAGATTAGGCGTCAGGAAAGGCGTCCCAAGTTATACTAACTGCCTGTCATATTTTTCGCCGTCCAGAATTGGTGCAGTTTTTGATTATTATTGGACCGGGCAGGATGCCAGCGGTTATTATACCAGTGCTGCCGCAGTAAGACCTGGTCACCCTGACAATCATTACAATGTTGTTGCTGTAGATGGTCATGTTGAAGACAGGCGTATCAATGAATTTGTCAAGTTTGGAGCAAACAGTTATACCTTTATAATTGCCAATCCGCCGGTAACTTATTAAAAAATTATCAAGTTGCTGAATGTTCTGGATCGGTTTGTCAGAAGTCAACGCAAATTACTTGATGGTAACTTTCTCGCAGATATTTTTTAGGTAGAGTAAACAAAGGCTGAAAAAAGAGGTGATTAATGTATTTCAACGCATGTATAAACACAATCGGAAAATGTTTGGGCCTGGCACTGGTTGTCGCTGGCTTAACGTTGGCGTCAGAATCAAATTCAGCCGATATTAATACCCCGGCAGCGTCTTTTGACAATCGCGTGGCGGTCAGAACCTCACTCGGTTTGAGATCGGCGATTCCGCTTTCGGCGCAAACAGTTGAACTGGTTTTCGGCGTCAGTGTTACTGATACAGCGAAAATACCCGGCGCTTACCGGATCATCAGCTATGATGACAGTAATTATGCCTTTGATAAATTTGTTGTTCCGTTGGCGGCAACTATGGTCAAAGAACCAGAAGTCGACGCGGTTGAGGACACCAGACTTGATTTTTCCAAAGCAATTGTCGTGCTGAAACTGCCATTCCCGATGCGCAATAACTGTAAATATTATATCGTCGCGCAGGGCTACAAGGATATGATTACCGGTGCGCATACCGCCGCCAACTTTACCTATTCTGACTCACAGAAATATTCCCGTCCGGACAATGCCCCCGATTTGGTCATACTCGGCTTGAGAGAACTTGAGCCTGTCGGCAATGGCATTCTTAAACTGCAATTCGGTCCCAATTTCAGTACCACTCAGGGGTCAAAACTCGAAAATTATACTGTTTTAATTAACGGTTCGCCGGTAAAAGTATTAAACTTCGGCAGAATCAGTAAAATTGATGCCTATTTGCCTGCCGGATGGCCGTTTGCCGCCATTCCGGTTCATGACGTACATCTCAAGCTTGCCGCCGGTTATAAAGATGGAGACTCAATCGAGGTAAAAGTTGCGCCGGCAGTTACCAAAGCCAACAATGCCGCGGTGCTTAAATTTGATTCCGACAAATCAATATCTTATTCTATCAAAGTTAATCAGGTTGGTTATTTGACGGATTCCCCGGTAAAAGTTGCTTATCTCGGACGGTGGCTCGGTTCATTCCCCGAGGTGAAGAGTAATAATTCGGAAGGGTCATCTGCCGGAACTGAGTCAGCATTCTGGGCCGCTGCCTTAGGTAATGAATCCGGGAAAAAAACAGATAAACCCGTCGAGAAACCGGTAGAGAAAAATACCGGCGCGGTCAGGACTGTCTCTGCTTCCAGTCCGGCGCTCTCATTTGATTCACCCCCGGAATTCTCCATCGTAAATGAGAAAGACGGGAAAGTGGTTTTCACTGGAAAAACGTCGTTGATTCACCTGTCCGGTGAGTTGAATGAAGGCATTTACAAGGTTGATCACTCAGCAGAAAATGTTTATGAAATGCTCTTTTCTGAATTTAAAACGCCGGGCAGATACTACATCAAGATAGCCGGCGTCGGTCGCAGTCTCCCCTTTGAAATCAGCGATACCGTTTATAACAAGGCGTTTACGGTGCAAGCTGCCGGAGTTATGGCACAGCGGTGCGGCCTTGAACTCAAGCCGCCGTATTCGGAATGGCGCCGGATTGCCTGCCATAATAATGGATTAGTTTTGACCAGTCAGCTCTCCTGGCAGAAACACAACATCTACGAGGATTTTTTCGGCAAAATAATCAAAACTCCTGCACCAAAATCCATTACGCCGGAATTGCAAAAACTCAATAGTGACCCGGCGCTGAAGGCCTGGTTCAAGCTCGACGGTGATTTTTCTGATGCCAGTGGCAACGGCATGAATCTGGAAGCAATTTCAGATAAACCGACATTCACCGCTGATAATACAATGTTCCCTGGAAACAAGGTTTATGGTCCGACAATACCGGGAGAACGCAATGGCGCTATTAATAAAAAATTAAAACTGAACGCCCTTGAAGCCGCGACTGTCTGCGGTTGGTTCAAGAAAGATCCCAATAACGATTTTCATGCTAAACTCTTCGGTTTCGGGGAAATTAAATACGGTTCGCCGAAGTTTGGTGTTTCCAGTATCTGGGGCGTGATTGAAGCCACTGCCGGGGCCAATACGCGTATGTCGCGTTTTGAAAGAATCAATAACGGCAAATGGCATCATCTGGCGCTGACAATTGCCCCGCGGGTTGAAGGCGGCATCCGGGAATTTTATCTCTTCTGTGACGGTAAAAAAGTCGCAACCGGGACAACGAACGATGACAAGATTGATGGACAGCCTTTTGGACTCGGGACAATCAACGGCGCCGGAGCTGCCGGTGGTTTCTTTGATGATATTAGAGTTTATTCCAGAGCGCTGGCTCAGGAAGAGGTTAAGGAACTTGCTACGCCGCGTCCGGCTGATGTTCCGGTCGTAATAAAAGGTTCAGGCGGTCATCACGATGCGGGCGATTATAATCCGCGGTCCCATATTGATGTCGCACAGATACTGATGACCGCGTACGAGATAGCTCCAGGCAAATTTTATGACGGTCAACTCAGTGTCCCCGAAAACAGTAACGGCTTGCCGGACATTCTGGATGAAGCGTTCTGGTCAATCAAGATATGGCTGGATCTGCAGGATCAGGACGGCGGCGTCAGAAACGGTACCGAATCGGCCGGCGACCCGAGCTTCGCGCAGACCGTTGAACTGGATGATAATGGTGATTACGCTTATGCCAAGGATGCACAGGGATCATACATTTTTGCCGGAACCCTGGCACAGGCGGCACGGCTGTGGAAAATGAACGGCTTGAACAAGGAAAGCGAAGATTTTCTCAATCGCGCCCGCAGAGCTTATGAATGGGCGGAAAAGAATCAACCCAAATTTGCCGATCCCGGAATGTTTGCCAAAGTATTGCTTGATCCCAAAACCTATGCCGCCGCGGAATTGTTCAAGACGACCGGCGAGGAAAAGTTCAACAATGATTATCTCGCCTGCAGTGTTTTCTCAAAAAACAAGGATGCGGCGATTGACAAATATCAGGTTTATGACCAAAGCAGGGCAAGCTGGGCCTATGCCACTGCAACCGCCCCGTCTGCCAATAAGGCGGTACAGGAAGCGGCGAAAAAAGCAATTATCAAACGTGCCGATGAGTATATCAAATTAAGCGCCACAATGGCATATAAATTCTACCGCCACCCGTGGGCGCCGATAAACTGGGGTACTGGCACTTATGAAAATTTCCTTGACCCGGTAATCTGGTCATGGAAATTAACCGGTGATGACAAATACCGGGAATGGATTATCAGAAGTTGTGATAATACTTTGGGCGCTAATCCGCTTAATCTCTGTTTCATCACCGGGTTGGGGAGCCGTGGCGTGCATGCCCCGCTTCATAACAGCAGATACGGCCATACCGGCGAGGTTGCCATCGGCATGCAGGTGCAGGGACCTAATCAAAAACCGGAAGGCTACAGAGTACCGGAAACCGCATACCCGAAAGTTCAGGAAAACATGGGGAGTCTCCAGAATTTTGTGGACTGTCATTTCGCGATTGTAATGAATGAAGGCGTAATTCATTCGCAGGCACAGACCATGGCCGTGTTTGGAATGCTGCTGCCGGATAAACAGACTAACAACGGGAAAAAATAGTTATGGGTGGTTTGTTGAACATAAACTGCGGTATCTTTTGCGATGATGCTTTTCAGGCAATGCCGGAATATGATTCTGCCGATATTGTTAAGGCCATTTATGATGCTGGACTTGGTTGCAGCATGTATGATCAGCAGCAACTTGAGTTAATCGACCGTCGCGAATGTGATATTCTTATTATTCCTTACATTCGCGGCAATTTCTCTGATGCCGCCATTGATGCGCTCGTCAAATTTCATGCTGACGGTGGCTCCTTGTTGTTTGTTGGCGATCTGCCGCATCAGGACAAGTGGTTCCCGCTTAAGAATGGCCAGGCATCGCAGTTCCACCTGACGCGGTGTTATGATGATTTTTCGATATGTCCTGACGCTGCCGGCGTTGAAGGGCTTACCGTGAAAGGTCGCGAGATTGTTGGCGCATTACCGGATCCGGCGTTTTTCACCGGAAAAACTATGCCGGGTTTGCGGGTGACGGCATTTCCGCCTGACTTGACGTATCCACTGCTCAATGTGGTTTCAACCAGCCATGCCGGAACTGCTTCGTCAGTCGTGGTGGTGGAGAGGAAATGTGATAAATTTCTTGGCGCCAAACTGGCGGTTATCGGTTTTATTGGCGGTGAACCCAGAGAAAATGTTGATGGCGCCTATCAACGGGAATGGACTTTTGACCCTGGCTTACTGACACGCCGCTGGAGTGGAATTGACCATCTGGTTTTGAAATTAATTGAATGGTTGCGACCGGTTTCGTTTGCTGCCGCGATTGAGCTCCAATCTTTGTCCACAGCCGGTGAGACCACCAAAGGTTCAATTCTGCTGAAAAATCTTTCTGATTCTGAAATGGTTTGCTGTAAACCGCAACTGTTCTGTGGAAAAAAGTTAATCTGGCAGGGTATTGATATTACGATTCCGGCTATGACCACGAAAACAATAACGCTGTCACAACTTGAACAAAGCGCCGGCATTCATCAATATACTTTATCCGTAAATGATAACAGGACTCCGGTGGCGACTGCGACCGCAAGAATTATTCCGTCCGATTCAGTTAAACCTGATACCTATGGTTTTTCAACATACTGGTCGTTCCGGGAACCCTCTGTACCGGATGAATTCAAATTTTTCTGTGATGAAATGAAACAACGCGGTTGTCAGTATCTGCGGGCAAACATTCCCTGGGAGGAACTTGAACCCAGTCCCGGTAAATATGACTGGAGGATTACCGATGATATGCTCAAATATGCCAGAAATTCCGGTCTGTCGCTGCAGTTCTGGCTGTTCCCCACGACTCGCGGTTCGGGACTTTCCGATGGCGGCGTTCCCTGGTGGTCGCTGCAGGAACCGGCGATTGACCGTTATGGCAATAAAGGTTTTTTTCCCAGTTTGTGGAGTCCATTCTACCGCACTCATTACTTTGCCATGGTTGATCATTTGACCCGGCGCTATGCCAATGAAAAAATATTAAAGAAATTTGTCCTGGACTTCGGCAATTCCGATTTCCCCTATGGCTATTATTTTTATGTCAACGACACTTCGCTGTTTGATTATTCAAAATTTGAACAGCAGGCCTTCGCTTTATACTTGAAAGAGGAATTGAAATGGGATTTGGATAAAATATCCTTAAGTTTTAACCGCAAATTCAAGCAATTCAAGGATGTTCCGGTTCCATTCGTTGAGGAAACTGAACCATGGCGCCTCTATCTGGATTTCCGGGCATGGTCAATCAACTGCGGCAATTCTGAGCTTAGAGCAATTATTAAAAACAATGCCCCCGATAAATTGCCGCCAGATCCTCCAGGTCACGGCTTGGGGTCAATCGCAGACATCGGCACCTATTTCTACGAATCCAAAGCCAACCATTGGCAGGAAGAACGGCAATACACACCGGAACTGGTTGAATCACATAATTTCGGCAATACCTGGGGTGGGGAACCGTGGCAGGTGGGGGGCAATTACCGCCAGTATGCCGATGCGCTTTTTCAGTCGGTCAGGCTTAATGCCGACTATTTTACCATTCCCGGCGCTGACCTTGGACTTTACGGTGAGGATATTGCCAGAATTGGTTTTGTCCGCCGTATCCTCGCTGGCGCTAAACGACTCAAGCCGGAACTGGCAATTTTTGACCGGACCGGCTGGGATGACTTTACCTCGTTGACCCATATCGGAACCAGACTGGACATTCCGGTTGATTTGATTTCAGCTAAACACCGCTACGATTTTTCATGTTACCGGCTGATGACACTGCCGGATCGTGATTTTGCGGATGATACAATGCTTCTGCCCGATGATGAGTCATGGTATCAACTGCTCCGGACCAGTGTGGAAAAAGGTTTGAACCTGCTGGTGTTTCCCGGAACTTGCACGATTGGCAATACTAAAGTTCAACGCACTTTTCTGCGACAGGTTTTCGGTCTGGAAGATGTCAGATATGGCGAACGGGTTGAGACAACGGTAACATTCCCGGAATCATTCGGCGGCGGTATCATGCAAGGTTACGCCAGTAGCGTATTTGCCACGGGCGAAGTCCTGCTCAAAGACAGCCATGGCAGAGCAATTCTGGTACGGCGAAAATACGGACTCGGTTCAGTTCTGCTTGCCGGTTATGACACTTCACCCGAATCGCTCGATCCGGTCTATAACTATGAAGTTGATGAAAATATTAAAACCCATACTCTGATTAAACTTTGTAACTTTCTGGGCATAGTGCCTGAACGTTATCACACCGGTAATTTTATGGTTTATAAAGAGATGATTAAGGTGCACGGCAAGGAATACTTTATCCTGCTCAGTTCACTGGATAAACCGGTCACCCGTACTATTCAGGTAACGGTGAATGAACCGCAACCGTGTGCCTTTGATCTCGCCAGCGGCGAATTTTATAAACTGCGCCGATTATCCGGCAACAGTTATGAATTCGCGGTAACGCTTTATCCCCGTCAGCCGTGCTTCATGAGTTTCCATGATAAATTTCAAACCATTGTCGAGCATAATAAACCGGGAGTTTCTTATGAAAATTATTTTAGTCAGGCACGCGGAAAGCGCCGGCGACCCTTTTGCAACGCCTTGCAGGAATGCGCAAGGTTTTCTATCACAACCCCGTGGTGTTGACCAGGCCGTAAAACTGCGTAACTATTTTGCAACACAAGATATTGACGTTATTTTATGTTCTACGCTGGGGCGCACTATTCAAACCGCTGAAACCGCCGTCGCCAAAGGCAGCAAAAAGTTTATTCTCTGCGATTGCCTGAAAGAATGGATGCCCAACCCCGAACTGAAAAATGCGCCAAGTACCCGCTTTGAAGAAATTATGCGGCAGCAACGCGAGAATTATGCCGAGGATACATGGAAAACTGAACTCGGCGAAGGCGCCTTTGACATGATGGCACGAATTTGCCCGCCATTCCTGCAGGAATTGAAAAAACTGGGAATTAACGCCAGATACGGCGGCTTCGTTCCTTCAGATGAAGGTCTTAAACTCACGATTGCGGTTTTCGGACACGGCGGGTCGCTCAATGTCTTATTATCTTTTCTGCTCAATCTGCAACCGTTTCCTGTCAGCCGGTTTGCTTTTTCGCTAACTGGCGTCGCCGAAATAGAGTTTTCTGAAATGAATGGTGTATATTATCCACGGTTGAACATTCCAGCGCCCTGTTAAGCTTTGTTATACAGGTTGAGAATGGCTGGAATTATTCACCACCAAACTGGAAAGTGATGCAGTATATGCAGTATGTCATTAAGATAAAAGTTCTGAGTGAGGCCGGAGAGCTTTTTCCCGCGGTTATTAGGATATATGCGGGAGCAAAGGATAAATCCCGAAAATCTGCCGTTCCCGTTCGCGTAATCTATTCCTCAGGTTTTTCTGAAATACCCCTTGCTACTGGAATCTACCGGGTCAAAATAACTCATTTCTCTGAAATTATCCCGGTGGAAAAGATAATTACCGTTTCCGGTGAATCCACCGATGAATTCAGCGTCAAAACGTGGTTCGACTTCAAGCAGAACGGTCTTTTTACCGGCGACTGCCATAACCATGTCAACTATCCGGAAAAACCGGAACGTTTGAAAAACTTTCTACTCGCGACCGGCGTTGACTACGTCAGTTTGTGTCAGGGTTGGATGACTAAAAACAGTTTCTGCCGGGGACACGACGGGAAAAAACTTACAGCTTTTTTGGAAGCGGTTTCCACTCCTGATCTGGCGGTGAGAATGGGCGGTGAATTTCCCAAAACCCGTTTCGGTCATACTTGCTGGTGGAAATTTCCTTTGCTTGATGACCCGTATGGATGTTATGAGGATTATCACGATATTAATTATTTCAAAGTTGCGGGAAGTGCTAAAGAGTCATTCAGCCATCCGGCGGAACAACTCCCGTTTGCCTCTGAACCGCCGGTGTTCAAGGTAAAAAGATGGAAACAGCGCGGGGGCATTACCATGATGCCTCATCCCACCAGTTGGTGGCGGAATAATGAACAGGCCTCGCTCATCGCCACGAATATTGGTGTTGATATTTGTTTTGACCTGCTCGCCGGACGCCTTTATGATACTATGGCGGTCATGGGGTATAATCCGGAACAGGTATTTTACCAGAATTTATGGTTCAGACTGCTTAATCTCGGGTACAGAATACCCGGCGTTGCCGAAACCGATGGCGATATCGGGGCAGGGCATCAAATCGGTTCGCTGCGGACTTACGCTTATTGCTCCGGAAAGCGTTTTAATGAGAAAAATTTTCTCGACGCTATCGCTACCGGCAAATCCTTCATGACCAGTGGCCCGGTTATTCTGGCAAAAGCCGACCGTAAACATCTGCCCGGCGCCGTCATTCATCATACTGGTGGCAGTCACACCATAAAGATTGACGCGCTTTCCAGCCCGGAAAGCGCCGAATATATTTCATGGATTGTTATCTATAAAAACGGCAAGCCGTTTAAAATTATTGACATTGAAGACAAGCAACTCAAACGGTATTCTTGCGATATTAAATTTGTTTTGAAACCGGGTTCAAATTCCTGGTTTATTGTCAAAGTTTATGGCAGTAAACGTCCGGCGAAAAAGTCTTTCGCCGACATTTTTAACTATTGCGCCAGCTGTGAAAAAGAGCTTCATACCGAATATCGCGAACTTGGTCAGGTCGCATTTACTAATCCTTTCTATTTCGTCCCGGCAGACGAATGCGAACCTCCAGTCATAAAACCGTCGTTGCAAGGTAGAATAATTAATTCAATCACCGGTAAGCCCGTTGTAAATGCAACCATAAAATTATTGCCGGTAAGTGGCCGCGCTACTGTCGTTACAACCGGAAAGCGAGGCGAATATTTGTTCAATAACATTCCGTTGATTACCGAAATCGAGATATCAGCGGAAGGCTATCAGCCGAAGTTACTGAGCATTTACAATGATTACCCGCCACTCAAAAAATATTTTGAAGAAATATATTCCGGGGAATGGGCGAACGCCAATCGCATCCTGCAACCCGGTCAAGTACCGTGGCAGGTATTTAATTTTACCGGAATAAAACGACTGTTGTCGGCGTTGAAATGGGATATTCAACTCGCGCCTGAGGCGGAATAAGATGAAAATCAAAATCCTCATCACCGTGACCTTGTTGGCGATGTTGGTTATTCTGTCTGTTCCCGCCTCTGATTCCGATGGCAATCGAAAATTAAAATCAACCATCATTACCTTACGCAATGCTCTGGTGGAAGCTGAAATTTTACCTTGTCCCGGTGGCAGGCTGATTGCATTCCGGAAAATTGGCGGTAAAAATATTCTGCTTTTTCCTCCGGCGCTGCTTGAGGAAACAGAATCTATGGTTCCGGCAACCGATGCCATCAATCCGTCCGGCAAAAACTACTACGGGTTTGAAGCGTGGTTGGCGCCGCAAAGTGAATGGTGGATGCGTCAGGAGCTTAATCCTGCCAAAAAAAAATCGCATTCACCCTGGCCGCCTGACCCGTATCACGCTTATGGCAACTATCGGGTTACGGATAAAAACGATCAATCCGTAACCCTTGAAAGCCCGGACAGTCCAGTTACCGGAATCAGATTCGTCAAACAGTTCACTATTCTTGCCGATGGTAGTTTAAAAATTAAAATAACCGCGATAAATATCCGACTGGAACCGTTGCCGTGGAGTATCTGGACGAATACCCGGTTAAACGGGGAAGCCAATCCCTATGCCCGGATGAAAATTTTACCGGACGGCAGTTCTCCGGTGATTTGCAAATTTTTCACCGGCGATCCGGCTCATGAAATTATTCTTCCGTTCAAGGTTCGTGATAACTTTTTTACCTTCGATTCTTCCCCAAAATTAGCGGACAAAAATTTGTCCCGGTCCAATAAAGCGTTCATCCTGTCCTCCGACGGAATTATCGCCGCATTTCATAATAATCTGCTATTGGTTAAAACGTTGCAGACTGGTGAGCGTGGTCCAGTGCATTTTGAACACGCCAGAGCCGAAATCTACCAATTAATTCCGTCCAGCGGTCAGGCTTTGCTTGAATTGGAATTTTGCGGCAATAATTCCATGATAAAGCCCGGTGAATCGATAACACTTGAAGAAAACTGGAAATTAATTGACTACCCCGGCGGTAACTCCATCGAGGAACATACCGCATTTCTGAAAAAAATATTGCCTCCAAAAGGATCACAACAACAATAGGAGCTTTTTTGAAAACCGCCATAGATGGATTCAAACGCAACCAAGTCCCACCCGGCGTTACCGTCAATAATGGATTTTCAGGTAAAAGAAATAAGACTGAATAGCATTCCATACTCATTTTTTATCTATAACGCAACCGCCTCAATAACCACTTTTATTTTTTGAAAAATGTAATACATCCTTGCTTAATTTTCCGGTATGTGTTATGTTAACTAAATTCCATAAATTTGAAAGTTTACCATATATGAGCGGGATACTGAGTTGATTTTTTTGATTCTGAATATCGTCTGAAGAAATAACGTAAAAGACGGGTGTAACGCAGTCCAATTTAAATTATCAAACTTTTCAGAGTATAGAAAAAAATGGGGAATCCGTGTTTCAAATTACCAACAATTTCCTGAGAATAATCTTTAAGTATGAAGAAGAATTTGCTCAAGCGCCGGAGTCACAACCGGGGGGATACCACGGAAGCAGGAAATATACCGGAAATGAGTTCGGATGCTGGGGGAAATATAGCAGCACCAGCCAAGTACCAGTCCAGTACTAGTAAAGTACCAGTCGTTGAAAGATAGAATCCTGGAGTTACTGCAAGAGGGCGAATTACCTATTGCTATAATTTCTCAAAAGTTGGGGCAACGCCGGGTTTCGGGGCAATTAAAGGTCGTTTTGAAAACAATGGTTAATGATTCTCTGATTAAAATGACGATTCCAGAAAAACCTAACAGCAGATTGCAGAAATACCGGCTGATAAAGATTGACCCGCCAAACCGCGCGGAGAAAGAGACAAAAAGATGAATACAAAATGTAATATAGAATACCACGGGAAAGCCACTTTCCGTAGTAGTAAATCAGCCAATCGTGAGATTGGTGATCCCAGAATGGGAGGGGAATACTTGATATCGCAAAATGCGACATCAAACCTCGTGACCAACAAACACGACTGGGAAATTAAAAAACTGGGCGAGATTGCAGAATTTTATAATGGTCTTTGGACAGGAAAGAAGCCACCATTTATAAACGTCGGAGTAATTAGAAACACCAACTTTACAAAAGATTGTGAATTAGATGACTCAGATATCGTATATCTTGATGTAGAAAAATCGCAATATATTAAAAGAAAACTTCAATATGGGGATATAATTCTAGAAAAATCTGGGGGGGGACCCAAACAGCCAGTTGGAAGAGTAGTGGTTTTCAATAAAGAAAGCGGCGATTATTCATTCAGCAATTTTACTTCTGCTATTCGGGTAAATAAATTATTTGTTGATTTTCATTACTTGCATAAATATTTGTTTTATTCTTACATAAATGGCATTACCGAAACAATGCAAAGCCATTCTACGGGTATTAGAAATCTTAAGTTCGATGAATTTAAAGATATTTCCATCCCACTCCCACCGCTCCCCGAGCAACAACGGATTGTCGCCATCTTAGATGAAGCCTTTGCCGCCATCGCCAAGGCAAAAGCCAATGCCGAACAAAACCTCAAAAACGCCAAAGAACTCTTTGAGAGTTATTTGCAATCTGTCTTTGAAAATGGGAATTGGGAAAAGGTAAAATTGTCAGATTTAGCTATAGAAATTACCGATGGTGACCATATGCCACCACCTAAGTCAGAAAACGGAATACCATTTATTACTATCTCAAACATAAATAAACAAACACATCAAATTGATTTCTCTGATACATTTTGTGTTTCAAGAAAATACTACAATAACTTAAAGTCGAATAGAAAGCCTATTAAAAATGATGTTTTATATACAGTTACAGGTTCATTTGGAATTCCTGTTTTAATCGAAAATGATGTTGAATTTTGTTTCCAACGACACATTGGTTTAATAAGACCAAGTGCGAAACTGAATAGTAAATTGCTTTATTATTGGATTTTATCACCACAAGCATTTATACAAGCAAATGAATCGGCAACAGGGACAGCGCAAAAAACAGTTTCGTTGAAATCATTAAGAAATTTTAGTTTCCCAAGTATTCCATTACTCGTACAACAAACCATAGTTGAAAAACTTGATGCACTTTCAGCCGAAACGAAAAGGTTAGAAGCTATTTATCAGCGGAAAATTGAAAATTTGGAAGAGTTAAAGAAATCAATTCTTCAAAAAGCGTTTAACGGGGAATTGTTAATTGTTAATTGTTAATTGTTAATGGAACATACTGGTAAAGATGATAAATTAAATATAGCGTTTAATATTATTGAAGTAAAATATTGCGAAAACAGGAATAAGAATGAACGAACAGCAACTCATCGAATTATTAAACGAGTTGGTAAAGCAACCAGACGAAAGTGAATGGGTAGAATTTAAACTTAATTTTCATTCTGCCGAAGAAATAGGCGAGCGAATATCTGCTTTGTCAAACGGGGCGTGTTTACATAATCAACCGTATGGTTATTTAGTTTTTGGTGTTGAAGACAGGCCCCATGTTATTAAAGGTACTACTTTTAAAGCAAAATCTCAAAAAAAGGGCAATGAAGATTTTGAGCATTGGTTGGCTACCCGTTTAAATCCAAGAATTGATTTTTCTGTGTATGAATTTGACTATAGTGATAACCGCCATATTTCAGTTTATATTATCCCCGCAACTAAAAATCAGCCGGTAGAGTTCTTGCATCAAGCCTATATAAGAGTTGGGAGTATTACGCGGAAACTCAACGAATTCCCTGAAAAACAAGCTAAAATCTGGAAAAAGGATAACACTCCATTTGAAAAAGAAATAGCCAAAGACAATTTAAATGCATCCGATATTACCAAATTTTTGAGTACAGAGACCTACTTTGATTTGATGAAGCTTCCTTATCCGACCAGTCAGCATGCCGTGATTGAGAAGTTTATAGAAGATGGTTTGATTGTAAAAAATAAAGGCTATGCCATTACAAAATTAGGGGCGTTGCTTTTTGCTAAACAATTAAAAGATTTTGAAAGTGTAGAAAGGAAATCGGTTCGTGTAATAGTGTACAAAGGTAAAAACAAAGTAGAAACAGAAAGAGAGCAAATCGGAGCTAAAGGCTACGCTTTGGGCTATGAGGGATTGGTGGATTGGATTAATAGCCAGTTGCCAGCCAATGAAGAAATCGGGAAAGTATTACGCAAAGAAACCCTAATGTATCCAAGAATTGCCATCAGAGAATTAGTCGGCAATGCTCTGATTCATCAGGATTTGGCTGAAAAAGGTTTTCCTATGGTAGAGATTTTTACCGACAGAATTGAAATTTCTAACCCTGGAACACCATTAGTTACGCCTGATAGATTTATTGACGCTTATGTGTCACGTAATGGGAAATTGGCTGACTTAATGCGGCGAATGGGATTTTGTGAAGAAAAAGGTAGTGGCTTGGACAAGGTAATTTTTTACAACGAATTATTTCAGTTGCCAGCCATTAATGTTATTGTCGCAGAAAGCAGAACAAAGGTAACAATGTATAGCTACAAAACTTTGAATGCTTTGGATAAAAAGGATAAAATTAGAGCTTGTTATCAGCACGCATGTTTAAAATATGTATCCAATGAAAAGATGACCAACCAGTCTTTGCGGGACAGGTTTAAAATTGAAAACCATAATTCTTCCATTGCTTCTCGAATTATAAGAGATGCACTGGAAGACGGTGTAATAAAAGAAGATGATCCGGAAAGTAAATCAAGAAAGTATGCGAGTTATATCCCCATTTGGGCATAAAACCTCATGCTATAGATAGAATGCGCCATCAACATAACTAATCTATTTTCAACAGATTCTTATTTGATGGTTATTTGATAAAATGATGCTGGTGAAGATCTAAGTCGTTGAATATCAATGATTATTTATTTGATGGTTATTTGATGAAAGAGAATATATATTAAAAATAATAGTTTCAATTTTTAACTAAAAAAGTAATGAACAACACAAAGATATCCATACGATTTTATGATGACCGGGAAGTACGAGCCTTGTGGGACGAACAAAATTCCAAGTGGTGGTTTTCGGTATTGGATATTGTTGCCGTGCTTACCGGCCAAAACGACTACACCAAAACACGCAACTATTGGAAATACCTTAAAAATAAGCTGAAGAAAGACGACAGTCAAGTGGTTAGCGCCACTACCCAGTTGAAGCTTCTTGCACCAGACGGCAAAAAACGTTTGACCGATATGCTTGATTACAACGGCATTATTGCCTTGGGTAAAGAGTTTCCGGGCAAACAGGCAAACCGGTTTATTGAATGGTTTACCTGTAGCGATGAAAGTATAGATGGAAAAAGTAAAACAAAGGCATATGCCTTGTTTGAAAGTTCTTTTATCAACGGCATAGAAGTAGGCACCACCAATGGATTGCAGCAAATACACGCATACTTATTTGGCGGTTTGTATGACTTTGCCGGACAAATCAGGCAAAAAAACATTTCAAAAGGAGGTTTTCAATTTGCAATGGCACGTTTTCTTGATGCTACCTTAAAGCAGATAGATGTAATGCCCGAGAATACTTTGGATGAAATTGTAGCGAAATATGTAGAAATGAACATTGCTCACCCATTTATGGAAGGCAACGGCAGAAGCACTCGAATATGGTTGGATTTGATATTGAAAAAGCAACTTAAAAAATGCGTGGATTGGAGTAGAATAGGTAAAACAGATTATATGAACGCAATGGCAAAAAGTGCAGTAAACAGTAGCATGCTAAAAAAACTGTTACAAAATGCTTTGACCCGCGAAATAAAAAGTAGAGAAATGTTTATGAAAGGAATTGACTATTCCTATTACTATGAGAAAGTTAATGGTTAATGATTAATTTAAGCCGAAAATCAGAAAATAATCTGGCTCCAGGCTTTGACAAAAACGGTATAAACACAAGGAAATGGATAAATGGAAAATCAACTGACGCTGGTCGTTCCTATCAAGGTTAAATCAGAATTCCGTGGCGAAGTCCGCCGTTTATTGCTTGAACTTGCCATGCAGACCAGAAAAGAAGCAGGCAATATTCACTATATCGTTCATGAAGTCGCCGACCACAAGAACGAATTCTTGATTTATGAAGTCTGGAAAAATCAGGAAGCGCTGGCGTTTCATATGCAGCAGCCCTACTTAATTAAATTTTTGGAGGAGGAAAGTAAATTTCTCCGCGAGAGTATGAGTACGATTTTTTGCAAGGTCATTGAAGCATAAAGCGAGAAGTTATCTCATGGCAACGTAATGACTTGCTCTTTATGTGACAACCGGACTGTTGCGTCTGTTATGGCGGGCGGTGCTTATACTGAGTAGCAATCTTTACTATCTTTTAGAATGCTACTCAGTATTAATCGCCGTCTGACTGTTGCGGTATGCTTCTGTTCTTCAACGATTTAAAGCTTACGAGCTGACACTGCCGTTCATCCCATAAATTAAGGAAGAGCGAATTGAGACTTTTACGGAGGTTGATTGGCTTGACGGTCTGCAGGATGGGTGCTTCATCGTAACTTTGCTGCAAATTATAATTGGGAATTTTGGGCAGCACATGGTGAACATGGTGTAAACCAATATTGCCGGAAAACCACTGCAGTATTTTGGGCAGACGGTAATAGGAACTTCCCTGGAGCGCCGCCTTTAACGGATCCCATTGGTCATGCGAAGACCAATAAACTCCCTCAAATTGATGTTGAACATAAAAGAGCCATACCCCGATGGCGCCGGAAATCAGGAATATTGGAATTTGAATCAGTAAGTAGATATGCAGACCTATCGTCAGACCAGCGGTCACAAGGATTGCTAAAATTGCCAGATTGGTCACCACCGCACTGAATCTTTCTTTCTTCCCCTCCCATTTATGCATTAAGCGCTGGGTAAGTAAAAAGACGTATCCCGGACCAATCCCGAGAAAAACAACCGGATTGCGGTAACACCGGTAGCTAAAACGTTTCATCGGAGAGCAATTCAAATATTCATTTACTGTCAATATCCAAACATCGCCAAGACCGCGGCGTTCCAGATCAGCATAGGTGCCATGATGAACCATGTGATTGTGCTGCCAGTATCTGAACGGAGTAAACGTCAATATCCCGGTAATATAACCAAAAATCGTATTGGCGCGCGTTGAGTGAAAAAAAGAATTGTGCACACAATCGTGAAATAAAATAAAAATCCGCACCAGAAAAAGCGCCGCCAGCAGCATGGACGCGGCAATCAGCATAATTGAATAGTCATGCTCGACCATGTAGATAATGATACCCCACAGCCCAAAATATGGTATAAGTGTTGTCAACATCTGGACAATTGCCTTGCGCAAATTGGGTTTGGCGTAATGCGACAAGTCTTTTCGCAAATTCTGAATAGACAATTCATCGTGAGCGGGGTTTGCATTCACTGCCATATTCTTATTCCCTTTTACGCTGACAGTTTTTTTGTAATTTTGGCAACGTATTCGCCTTGGATCCGGGCGATGCTGCCGGCACCGGTCAAATTATCATTTGTGTAACGCTGTGCTCAATGCACTGAAAATCTTCACTCATATAAATATCATCTGCATTCAATCATAAATCAACTGCTTTTGTACCCCCAAAACAATCTTTTTGAGAGAATCATAAAATATTTATATTGCCCCCTTTGAAAAAGATTTAAATGAACAATTACTGAAAATTGATGAACTATTACTCGAAAACACAAACCTGAGTTTCAGTGTTATTATTGCTTGAATATCACGAACAATATTGTCACATTTTAGCAAAGAATAAAACATTGTTTTAGCGTTCCCCCCGCCAATTGATAGTCATCGTGTTATCCGACAATTTGACCTGAGTCACCTTAACAGATGTCAATTTTACGACTTTTTTCAGCATTTCATCTACCAGTCACTACACTTTGATGATATATTCCTTGATTAGTGAGTTACCATATAGGGTAATTTGCGCTCACTTATTAAACTTTATAAGGTTTTTATTATGGCAAATGAGTCTTGCTGGATACCATTCGAGACGATGGTATGCTTTATGAAAGATGTATTCATGGGCGTCGGAGTACCGGAAAAGGACGCGGAACTCTGCGCCGATGTGTTGATTGCCGCCGATAAGCGCGGAATCGACTCACATGGCATCGGCAGACTTAAACCGATATATTACGACCGGATCAAAGAGGGCATTCAGAATCCCGTGACTGAATTTGAAATTGTCCGGGAAGGCCCGACCACGGCGGTGATTGACGGTCACGATGGCATGGGCATGGTAATTGCCAAACGTTCCATGCAGATGGCAATTGATAAGGCTAAAAAATATGGCATGGGCATGGTTGCCGTCAGGAATTCAACGCATTACGGCATCGCCGGATATTATGCGCTGATGGCTGCCGACAACGATATGATCGGCATTACCGGCACCAACGCCCGCCCGTCCATCGCTCCGACCTTCGGAGTGGAAAATATGCTGGGCACCAATCCATTGACTTTCGCTATGCCTACTGATGAAGCATTCCCATTCTTCCTTGACTGCGCTACCTCGGTTTCGCAGCGTGGCAAGATTGAAGTATATGACCGCATCGGCAAAGCGCTGCCGCCGGGTTGGGTTATCGGTGAGGACGGGCAGACCCGTACCGACACCCATCAAATACTGGACGACTTGATCAAAGGCACCGCCGCACTGACGCCGCTGGGTGGCATCGGCGAAGAGGGCGCCGGGTTCAAAGGGTACGGCTACGCTACGGTTGTCGAAATCCTCTCCGCCGCGCTGCAGCAGGGTACATTTTTGAAAGGTCTGCTGGGATTCAATACCGATGGCTCCCCGCGACCCTATCATCTGGGCCATTTCTTTATCGCCATTGATATTGCCGCGTTCATCGAACCGGCGGAATTCAAACAAGCTACCGGTGAGATACTGCACCAGTTGCGCAACTCAAAGCGCGCTCCGGGCGAACAGAAAATCTATACCGCCGGCGAAAAAGAGTATCTGCACTGGCTGGAACGCCGCGACAAAGGCGTACCGGTCACCCCGGCGTTACAAAAACAGATGTTGCAACTGAAACGTGAATTAAATCTGCAGCAATACAAATTTCCATTTGAAACGGAGGATGTTTAAAATGTTATGGATTGCTCATAAAGGAGAATCGTTTGACGCTCCCGACAACACCATGTCCGGATGTTTTTCACTTTTTCGCGTTAAAAATTGACATGAGTAGTTCATTATTTTACTTTCTCGGTAAAGAAAATGTAGCAAGTAGCTTTATTGACGGTGTGGTCGAGTGTGATTTTTCCGTCTTCCATTTTGAAAGTTTTCTTATCCAGCAGTTTGCCGTCCAAATCAGAGATTTCGACACGATATTCTGGAGCAACCGGAAGCTTTAATGTTTTTGGATTGAATGTCAAATCCTTAAGATTTACGGTGGGATATACGCGGAAACTCGTGGCGTTTTCGTATGCAATTGCGACACGACCGCTTTTCAAAGTAATACCGTTTTCCTGAACCGGTTTATCCGTCGTCCCGAGATAAATGTATTCTGGTGAGCTAACATAATCATGCTCCAGCAAAAACGCCTCTACTGAGCCGTCATCCATTTTGGCGTAAAAACCAGTTGCTGGAATAGTTTTCCCTGCGATATTCCACGATTCCCCATTCTTATTAAGATTACTGTAAATCTTCAAACCGTTTGTATACGCGACATGGATAAATCCCTTACTTCGCGCTTCAGTATGCATTGCTTCGCTTGTCGGCATGATTTTTTTACCATCAGAATAGCCGATAAAATTCACATCCGTACCAATGTAACGTCTCTGAACGGCATTGGTCAGAAAATAGTTTCTCGGAAGATCAATTTCAAGAAAGGCAGCATGTCCATAGATCAGTGTTGCGCTGATGAAACGTTGGAATTGAGTGGGGTCATTATCGTTTCGTCTGTTCTTATAATACATGAAATAATCACCCATGCCCAGTTGGATCGCATGTGGCTTGATTGAGAGCAAACTAAAATCGACAATGTCGTCAATTTTCGATGAATCTGTGACCGCGTGTCCCATATAACCGTAAACCATATCAAAGAACCCGGCATAGAACCAGTGCATGTTGCCTTCGGTAAAACACGGACCATTAAAAATCTCGCTGTTCCTGCGCATTAAGGCAGCGTTTCCCAAAAATTCGCAGCGAAACATTCCTGCCATATACGACTTGGCACGCATATCCGGATGTCGCCACGGTTCGCGAGCGCCATGCACGTCGAGATAGGAAAAAGTTGGTTGGTAAAGATTGACGTACATATTAGCATATTTTTCTTGGACTTGTTGAGCCGCAGCCGGAGTTTGTTGAAAATTAGTAAATTGCCCTGTTGAAGTCCGACGCAGATTATTAATGGAAAATTCAGGAATGAACCAATTGCTTTCTGTATAACAATTATACGGTGCATAACCGAAGTCGCGTTTAACCATATCATCACGCAGATGTTTAATGAATGCTTCGCTTTTTGATGGAGCAGCAGCAGCACGAAATCCGTAGGACTCATTGATGTCACGATGCAAATCTGCATGACTGCGATATTGAAAATAACGAACGCCCTGAGCATAAAGTTGCCGCGGCCAGTCCCATTCAGTCATACCCCAGCGCCAACAGGCGTTTGCGTATTTTTTGATATAGGGCGAAATTGGATTAGGAAGCGTGGGTAACACTTCGCTAAATTCACTGGAGAAATTCAGCATAAAACGTTCGCGTACCGGATTACGTGTTCCGTCAGAAAGTTTATCGTACTGGACACCGCCGTTACAACTGCCGTCACGACCAAAAAGTTTTGTCGCATCACTGTTCCATAAGTCCGCAATGCCGCTGAAATAAAATTTTCCGCAATCTACGATGCGTGGACCATTTTTGTCTAGGATCAGATACGGAATTTGCAAAAATCTGGTATTGGGCAGCGATGTCTTACCGAAATTTAATTCGGAAATTTTCCCCTGTTTGGATTTAAAATCTACAACTAGAGTTTTCCCCCTTAATGTGTAACTGATAGTATAATCAACGAATTCATCGGTATATCCGTCGCCACCGACATTGGAGCGGGCCTGAAAATCTGCATGCAATGTTTTGCCGTCAAAGTTGGCATTTTTCAGCGCCACATTAATGAAATTTTCTCCAGGTCGCAAAAATTCGCCTTCCATTTCAAAAGTCGGACCGCCATCCAAGCACGGCTGAAATTTTTCACCATTCACACTGACTGAAATATCGCTAAAGTCACCTTTTTGCGGTTTGATGATACAGCGAATTTGATCTTTGCCATCTTTGCTGTCAAAATAAAAACTTTGCCCGCGTTGAGATGCCGATACTGTCGGTTGGTCAAGTAATCTAGGTTGCATGGTCGTTGCCACGGTAGGTTTGGGTTCCGGTAGTTGCGGTTTTTTGCCAGGGAAATCAATATCATCATGGAATAATTGGATGGAATCCATGAGAATAAAGTAAGGAGGATTCCCTTGGTCGCGTGACTTGAACTCACAATCAATTCCAACCAATGACCACGGGCGAATAGCATTCAAATCAACTCGCAAAAATGCTGGTGCCCACGCTCGAAATGTCAAATTATTAACATAAAGTTTTAATGAATGAGTTTTACCTTCTCCGTCACAAATTTTTACAAAAAATGCAAAGACCGGACCTCCTATATAACGATATTGCGGTAGCCGATACCAGAAACAGATACCATTTTCGTTTTCCTGCAAAGGGATTGGTTGGAGTGGAATAATCTTCACAAGTCCGTTTCCTTTGCTGTTTATGGCGATTTCTGCAGCGGAATCACCAAAAACTTTTGTCGCTTTGGTTTTTTTTAAGGACACTGAAAGTTTAGATTCAACTTTCCAACCATCTAGTTTTTCAAAGGGCTCAACCTCTCTGAACATCGGTTTTGTGATTTTGTTTTCAACCATTTCCGGTGGGTAAACACTCAACGGGAACTTGACTTTGTAGTAGTTGATCGTTTCCTGCGGAGTGATGTCCGTAGTTGGCGATTCCGAACCGAGCAACGCGGCAATGCTAAGTATTACGGCAAAACTAATAATTAATTTCATTTATATTCGTCCTTTAGTTGTTGAATTTTTATATAAATTGCCTCCAACGGTGATAACTTGTAAACAACCATCTGACTTGCAATGTTCATGTTGCGCCATACGCCATCTGGCTGCAACATTGATGTTTTAGTCAAATTTGCGTAATTAATTTCAAACGTCACCTCCGACAACTCATCATGAGTTGGATTTACGATACTCAACAACGTGCTACCGTCAGGCATTCTGTTGCGATAGACGTGCAACGGATGCTTTAAGCCGAATGCAATCGGCAACTCCGGTGCGACTTCTTTTATTGTGTGCTGCAGGAATATCCGACGAAACTCGTTGAAAAAGCTCATGAAAAATTGGTCTTTACAAAGTTCATAAGCTATCAGAATGACTTCGCCACCCAGATTGTTTTTATACCGGATCATTCCTGGATACAAAAAACTACGTTCATAATGGCGAATAGTGCTTTTGATTTCCGCATTTTTCAATGGCGTCATTTTTAATAACCGTTGTCCGCAGCGCTGGGTGCTCATCCGGGGATAAGTATGCGGATAAACATTCAAGTTTTCTGATTCAATCGTTTCATAAGCATAGCCGTCCAATTCCTGACTGCGCCACTCACATTGAGAAAAACCGCAATATTCCCCAAAACCACGTTCAAACAGAATTGCCGCCGACATTGCATCACAGAGAAGTTTTCCGGATAACATCTTTTTTATGTCTTCATCACTGAAAGCTCGAAGCGTCTGGTCGGATACTGCGGTTAAGCGTGAATTGTCATATCTGGCGGTTAAGCGGTGAGAAATCCCCAATGTCCCCAAAGTCAAACTCCATCCAATTGAATTATTAATTAAGCCTTTGCAGCTAGATTTTGAGGTTGCTTTAATAAATCCTGCAATTTCCGCCGAAAACAGTACATCTACGCCCTCCGCGCCGGTTTCCGTCAAACCTAATTGAGACAATGCATTCAAACGCGGTTTTATTTTACGCAATTTTGTGCCAAACTTGCGATCCAAAGCAATACCATTGCCCATCATGTCAAAATGGTTAATCGTTACTCCAGCAGAGCCATATAACGGAGTGGTCAAACACTCCCATGCGCTGAATGCGGCGCTTTTGGAATACGTACCGCTCCTGGGGGAGTTTTCCAGCTCTGGCACAACTTCAATAGACTCTGGAGCAAACTCTGCGACCGTTTGGCGGGTAGTTGCCGGAAATACGTGCAATGCGTAACATTCAGTATAAGGCGACATGTGCGGACGCAACAGCATGGGACATCCCGGAGAGAACGCATTTTTCAATGCATTCCAATCACGTCCCTCCACGCTATGGATATCTGGACGAGAGGACATCAATGCGATACGAACATGCTGATTCGCCGCATGAATTTTCTTTTCCAAAAATACGGCTGGTTCTAATAGTGATTCTCGATTAACCTTCAGCCATGCATTACGCCATTGTAAATTATTCTTGGGATCGAGGATCTCCGAAAGAAGCTCATCGCGCGTCACGCAATCTTTGCCGATTTCAGTTGCAAACCGTCGCAAATGAAGCGGACAGAAACAGCCACCATAGCCCAGATTATCGTGATTGTGCAGTCTCCAGTCATCCTCAATCCAAAGGTCAACAGGATTGACTTCTTTGGCGATGCGGGCGTAATAATTTGCAATATAACACTGCCACTTGTCGCATAACGGACAGGCGCACAATTCAGAAACAACACCGTTTTCTCCGACCATTTTTTGAAAAGATGCGCCGATACCCGTAACATTTCTTCCGCGAGTAATTTGTCCGGTGGAAATCCACGGGTTGAAACCCAAGGCAATGCCGTTGCGATTCAATAACGTTTTGATACGTTTTCCCAGAGTGATCCATGTCGTGGTGTTTTCTTCTGTCGGAAAGCCTTGAAACATTTCCTCAGGTTCCATAAACAATACCACTTCATCAATCTGTGCGTCAAAACAGAACCCTAATAATTCTTTTATCCGTTCTTCTTCGTGAAAACCTGGATCAATATAGTACCGGAGCAAATAGCGATATGATTTCATTTTGCGTTTTCCTGCATGACTTTTACCGCATCTGTAGTTATTTGTTCAAAATTGTCTATTGTTGCATCAACGCATTTCATCGTCATCTGATATTCAAATTTCTCCCCAATTTTCTTTGACGGGGAAACTTTACAATAGTATTTGTTGTCATATTTACGGTCATTGAAAAAGTTGCCTTTTGCTTGATAGGTTTTATAAGCTTGAGCAGGCAAACAGACCGTCGCCAGGTGCGACTTTTCATCAAATACCGCTAAAAAGATAAGTTTGTCTTTCTGAAGAGAGTAAATATCTGCTGCTCCGCCGGGGAACGTTCCGCTAAGAATCCCAGTATCTTCCAATCCGACCATCCAGCGATCTGCCGTATTCGCAAAAATAAGCATAAACGGGTACAAATAATTTACGTTTGAGGTATCTGTAATAGTGTCAAAATAATAATGTTGGTAAAATCCCCTTTCCGACACAACCAACTCCGCTCGATGTTTGTACGGTCCAAGTATGGAATGTTTTACTATCTTCAATTCAGTATTTGCCGGGGCAATATAAACTCGTTTGTCCGACGGTAGCAAAATGCTTTTCCCATTTTCAAAAAAATCAATGGATTCGACAATTTCATGTCCGTGTCCGGTGCCAACCCAAGGGTCTTTGCCTTGATTGTTGACATTTAAAACCGGCTGCATCCAGCCACTGGGACGTAACACGGATTTATTGTTGTAATCTAATGCACCAAAAGTCCATGCACCTGTTTTTCGAAGTAAAATACGGTAAGAGCCGACTTGAAAACTGTAATCTTTGTTTTGATTCAATATTTCAAGATTGGATTTTTCATTGTCCGCCAATGCGACTGAACCAATAAACAATGTCAAAAGGGCGATAACTATAATAGCATGAATTTTCATTGGAGCAATTCCTTCTGAGTTAGTTTATTTGATTTGGTATATTCGTCGTTTTCGTGGCGATAGTATACTCATAACAGGGATTTCCAATTTTTCTTTAATTAAGGTGTTACAGTTCAGCCGAGTTTTTTAAAATTACTGGTACAGTTAATAGTTTTTGTTTTCTCTCTAGTTTGTTCGGTACTTACCGCAAAATTGGAGCCAAAAACGTGATGATGGCAATGCGCAACTCTAAGAGCAGTAAAATTTGTCCTTTTTTAATGTTCTCCCTTGGACGTAAGAACTGGTTGAATTAATATAGTTCTATGGTAATTGGCATTACTTTCAATCAACGAGATAAGATGCTTGACTCCTGCTCCGCCAATTTGTTCGCTGTTATAGTTAATTGGTGTATTGACAAAAATATCCTCTGTTATGGATTTGGCTTTTAAATCATCAACGAGCGTATCCCGGATTTGTCCATCGGCGAAAACTTTAAAATCAATGCCGCATTGGTCATGCAATACGTCCCATAATGGCAATATCCACTGGTCGCCACAAAGGGAAATAATTCCAACCCGTTCCCGCTTCGGTAAATTCAACGCAGTGATTTTTCCTGACAATTCATGCGTGACATCCTGATAATTATTCACCGGATTACAAGCCATATTGGCCGTGGTGACGAAATGACACCGGGGATCCTGATAATATTCAAACATTAACAAATCGCGCCGAAAATCACTCATCCATGAATTGTCACGTTCCAGCATTACAATATGCCCGCAACCGTTTTCGCGCAACAAATTTACCGCATGGCGAATGATGCACATTGTATCCGGCATAACTGAAGAGGAGATGACTTCGCGAATATCCCGTAGCAAAAATACAATTTTACATCCAAGTCGTTCCAATTTGCTGTATAAATCCACGTTGACCAAATAATGTCCGATGGTATGCGGTATGGCAATGAGCCCATCAACTGGATGCTCAATAAGCTCTTGAAGAATTTCCGCCTCTTTGTCTAGGTCTACCCCAAAATATTGACAGGTGTAATCGGAAGGAATACCATCCAGCACACCTCTGATGGTTTCGGTAAAATATCTACTCTGCATCTTAGTCCAGTCACAACGCAGAAACGAGATGAATACAATTTTTCTAGTTAATTTTGTCTCCGAAGTCACAACGAATTTGCGGGGTAAAACTTTGAGAATTAATTTGTGATTTAATAAGGCTTGCGTCGCCTGTTTGACGTTAATGCGGGACGTGTTGTAGCGACTTGCCAATTCCCGTTCCGAAGGCAAATAATCCACTATGTCCCTATTTTTGATCTCCGCTATCATCAAGCGTTCAATCCGTTCATACTCTTTCATATTTTCCCAGTATCAGTTCTTGTTTTTTTTAATGTGGTATTTTAACCATATTTATCTTCTACAATTATGAAAATATCACAAAACAAAAACAATATCAAGTGTATTTACAAAAATAATGGCATTTTTTTATGCCAATATAAAATTACCGCTATACTTTCACTGATGCCAAAATCAACGTACGGATTGCGTACCGCAGTAGTTGAATAAATAGCATTACATTTATTATGACACAAAACTAAATTAGTGACGAGAACTGCTTCAAGCCTGCAAACAATGATTTCTCGCCTTCGCTTAAAAATAGTCTAATAAACTCATTATTTTTCTCCTGAAACCAGCATTCGCGAAGTCACAAATGTCTAACATAAGGAATAACCTACCTGTCACGTAATTCAAACACAAAAAAAAATATTATTGTAGCCATTTGCAATTAGATTATTTGTTTTTTTTGTTTATGGCATAAAAAAATACCAAATATTTTATAATATCTATTGACTTTTATGGATTTATATTGTATAATTAAATTAATGCAAAGAGTATTTTTTTAAGATAACGAAAGGATCAGACATAAATGAATAAAACATTTTCGAAGAAATTTACATTAATTGAACTCCTGGTTGTGA
The DNA here is from genome assembly GCA_964392985.1 of uncultured Victivallaceae bacterium. GTDB lineage: Bacteria > Verrucomicrobiota > Lentisphaeria > Victivallales > Victivallaceae > CAYMSF01. Next base: position 50,084 of record CAYMSF010000029.1, read on the forward strand.
TCGCTATCATAGCAATTTTGGCAAGTATGCTTTTGCCAGCCTTAAACAAAGCAAGAGAAAAATCAAAAAGCATTGCCTGTGTCAATAATCTCAAACAGCTATGTATGTCTGTTACCCTTTATACCATTGAGTGGCAAGGCCGGCTACCTGAAGATTCATGGTTCCGCGAGCAGACCAAAGCTTATGTAAGCAAAAAAGGAGCTAAAAATATCTTTGCCTGCCAATCAGATACTTACTCATTCGACCCACTTGATGCGGGTTTATACGACTCTCCATCATATGGATACAATGCACTAATTAGAGTGAGTAATTTGCAAAATATTTCAAAAATAAAACGTTCCTCTGCAATGATTATAAGTGCAGACTCAGGTCATTTTCGCGAGAGGGGCGGTAATTCATATATAATATACCCGCTTGCCTATTTTTCTGGAACATACCGAATATATCCCCGCCATGCCGGCGGTTCATCAAACATCACATTTCTTGACGGTCATGTAAATAACTTAGATTTTGCGAAAGTGCAAAACGAGATTAGTAAAAAAATATGGTATGTAAGCACCTGGGCATATCCATGGTGGGGCGTTGGTCAGGAAAAGTTATAATAGAATTAACTAGAAATTGATATTAAAAAGTTTTAGCTGAAAATAAAAAAACTAACTCAATTTTGCCAAAATAACAAATCCGATAAAGGAGTTTTCCGGTGAAAATTATTCGAGTAGGCGTTATTGGCTGTGGCACCAGATTGATGACGATAACAAAAGAACTGGCAAGCGAAAAACAGGTGTTTATCGCTGGAGCATGGGATCCGAATCAAAAAAATGCACAGGCATTGCTCCGTGCTGCTGATAATTATGGTGGGATGATTTACGATTCATTAGAGGCCTTGTTGAATGATACTTCTCTTGACTGGATTATGGTAGGCTCCCCTAACGTTTTCCATAAAGATCAGATCATTGCAGCTTTTGAGCATGGGAAACATGTTTTTTCTGAAAAACCTCTTGCGATAACCATTGAAGATTGCGTAGCTATCAATGCAGCGCATAAAAAATCTGGAAAACAATTCGCCACGGGGTTTGTACTACGCTATTCACCTCTCTATAGGAAGGTTAAAGAAATCATCGACTCAGAGATTATGGGCAAAATTGTCAGCATTGATGCCAATGAAAACATTCCGCCTTATCACGGTGCGTATATTGCCGCAGATTGGCGACGCCACCGGGAAATTGCAGGCCCGCATATCCTGGAGAAGTGCGTGCACGACTTGGATTTGTTCAACTGGTTTACCGGATCGGTTCCATTGCGGGTTGCCGCGTTTGGTGGAAATAATTATTTTATTCTGGAAAATGCTACTAATTTTGACCAGCATCGTCCTACATACACCACGTGGTTCGAATCTGGTCGGTTGCCGCCAGAAACCAATCCTTTCACCAGCGATAAGACCATTGAGGATAATATTGTCTGCATTCTCGAGTTTGCCAATCGTGCGCGAGTGCAGTTTCAAGCCACCATGGCTAATCCGATTCCTGAACGGCGCATGTATTTCCATTGCACACGTGGCAATCTTATCGTGGATCTGTATACCATGAAGATCATTGTAAAAACTATTGATGGTCCTGTTGCATCAGTCTTCGATTTTGAAAAAAGTGCAAATCATGGCGGCGGCGATGCCGTAATTGCCCAGGAATTAGCCGAGTCAATGAAGACCGGAGAAAAACCAAAATGTGGAGGCAAAGAAGGTCTTCGGAGTACTGTGGTCGCGCTGGCTATTGATGAAGCACGTATTCAGGGAAAAGTTGTGGATTTAGCACCTTTGTGGATTCAACTGAGCGTTGCGACTCCGGATAAAAGCGCACCGTACGGCGTTAGGGTTAATCAGGCAGGCGAATAGATTTCACCCTGGCAAACCTCTATACCGTAAACAGACGCATGATGATTTCAAGAAATACTGCGAAGCACATCCGGATTCGCCAGTAGTCGAAATTGACAGCGTTCTTGGCGGTATCGGCGACAAAGTTCTGCTTACCATTCATCTCAACAATTGCGGCTTGATGTTCGCCTTTCTGCGGAATGCCAACAATTCTCTATCGGTCATCAATATCTTCAATCTGTTGGAGGAACGATTCACACTTTCAGCCTTTCAAAAACTATTCACAGTCATCCTGACCGACAACTGTTCCGAATTTTCCAATCCGACGGCATTGGAAATGAGTTCCATATCCGTATAACAGAGAACCAATTTTTTTTACTGCAACCCCTATTCTTCCTGGCAAAAGGGACATGTGGAAAACAACCATCTTAACCTTCGCAAAGTTCTGCCCCAATGGAGAAGTTTTGAAACTCTCACTCAAGCAGACATTAATCTTGTGCTGTCGCACATGAATAGTTTTGCCAGGAAAATCCTCAACGACGTGCCGGTTATTATCCTCATTGAAACCATTTACGGAAGGGATATTTTGGAGAAATTGGGCATCATGCTGATCAGCACTAACGCAGTCTGTTTATTGCCCGACATGATCAATAAATAGTCGCGGACATTTTTAGTCAACTGTTTTTACTGCCGGTAATCCTTTTGGCGTCTTGAAAAGCTTCCGGTTGGGTATATTATTCATCCCGTCTTCTTTTGTTATCAAGCGAAAATCGTGGAAAAACTTAAAGCATAAAGCGTATAATAAATAATGGCAACATCTGATTTTACAATAAATGCGAGGCAGGACGCTGCCGGACTTATTCCGGTTTATGAAAGAATGCTGATCAATGTGCTTGATGCTCTGATTGAGCGTTATGAACGCGATCATGATTACCCGTTTATTGATACCAAGCTGAATATCATTACCGGCAAAGATTATTATCCTGCCGCGCCGGAGTTTTTTTTCAAAGGCAAAGAGGTTATTTACGCATGGATACAGGGCAGGGCGCTGGAATCGCTGGCCGGTCATGCGGTCTGGCTCAAAAGTTGTTCGCAGTTGACTCCTGATGCCGTAGCCTTAAGAATTGAAAAAATCAATAAAATATTACATGAAGTTATCGACGCTATGGAAAATATCCGGGCGCGTAACCATGGCCGGATGTTTTTCACCTTTTCCCGTTCCGGCGAGCCGCTGGAAACGCACCAGGGACAACTTCGCGCCTTAACGCGCATTCCTGATGGCAGCAATTACAGTGATTTGTTCTATTCAAAAGGACTGTTATGCGCCGCGGCTTATCTGGGGATGGAAACCAAAACCGCCGAAGCAGAACATTATTTTATGCGCGTAGTAAACGATATCCGTAACCAGCGTTTTACCACCGACCAGCAGTCGTTTGATCCGAAAAATCCGGTGACCCCTGTGGCGGGAAAACATTTGCAGGGACCGTTTATGATTGCGCTTTCCGGAATTGCGGAAGCTGCTGCCATCACCGGTCGGCAGGCATGGTTGCGTCAGGGCAGGGAATTTATGGAACACATTTTCAAGTTTCATATCGATCTGTATGGAAATACTGATTTGCGACAATATGATTTTTGGGAAGCTGTGGACAGTTCGGGGAATCCATGGGAGGAAGACGGCGTAATTATTTGTGACCCCGGTCATGCCCTGGAATTTGCCGGACTTTCGTTGAAATGTCTGCTGCAAATGCGTGAAATACCTGAATTTACCGGATTTGTGGAAAACTGCCGGAGTTTTTATCCGGAATTGATTATGCATTGTTTCCAACTGGGATTTAACACATCTGCCGGTGGTATTTGCAAGAGTTATGATTTGAATGCGCGTCGGCCGGTTAATACTGACATGCCATGGTGGAGTCTGCCGGAAACCATCCGTGCCGCCGCCGAAATGGTCGAATTCGCGCCGGAATCAACTCCGGCAATGCTGAAAATCATTGAGCAATGTTCTTCGGCGTTCCTGGGCAAATTTGTTAACCCTGCGGTCCATTCCATGGCTTATCAGAGTCGCGGGGTTGATGGCAGACCGGTTGATGTCATTCCCGCCACGCCCGATGCCGATCCCGGCTATCATACCGGACTCAGCATCATCGCATTCCTCAATATTTTTTCTAAAGCTGTTAAAGATAACGAACCCGAAGATGATGTCAAGTAACCTTATTGAGTATTAAGAATGTTTATATGCTTGAGAATGTCCTGATATGCCCAGTTATCCCATTCCTCTTTAACGCCAATGCCTTTCAGGTCGGGGTAATTCTTAAAGATAAGGCCGCCTTCAAAATGCTTGAACATATCGGCAACACCTTGTTCGATGAGCTGACGGTCGCCAGTTGGCATGATTTTCTGAATGTCGATCGGTGACCACAACGCGGCTTTGTATTTTTTCAGCACATGCGCCAGGTCAGCCATATCGTAAACTGCCGGCTGGTCGAACTGGAAACAGTCAACGCCGGCTTGCAGGAGCGGTTCCAGTATCTGGCGGTTTTGTCCGCAGGAGTGCATGAATACTTTCAGGCCGCATTCATGTGCGAGATCGAAAAGC
>CAYMSF010000030.1:0-51059 GCA_964392985.1 uncultured Victivallaceae bacterium
GGATTTTCCTGTCCATCCCAGTAGATGCGGAGAATAGTGAAACGCCAGTTGCCGGTTGGAGTAAACCATATCTGTTGTATCGCGCCAGGACCCTCAATATTGGCGATTTCAACTGTTTCCCCGGCCTTTATTTCAATAGCCGGCCGTATTTTCCAGCCGCGCCCGAGTTCACGACCACAATTTTTATCATCCGGTTCGGCTTTGGCGCCACCGCCTTTAGAACCGTCAGGATTTTCTGCGCAGATTGAACGGGTTTTGGCGTTGGAAAGGCGGGAAAGATTACCCAGACTCATATTAAGACCATTAAATTTACTCATAGATAAAGCTCCTTTATTTGGCTTTTATTATCATTAATGCTATTATTATACAGGTATATTATCCCAAATAATATGGCGTTAATTATTATATATTTGTCAAATATTATGATTCATAACTTTAAAACTTTCAGATTTACTAAAGCTGTGCCGGATGCAGAGTTGCATATTTCCGCAACTGGTGTCAGGGAGGAAATGCGACCGGGAATGGTTAATCGTCCACAGGGCACCGGCGACCGGTTGCTGATGTTTTTTATGAGCCTGTATTAATTAAAGTGGATAATTGTATCAAACAATATCCGGCGGATACGCTGATGCTGTGGGACGACTGTGCTGGACACTATTATGGCAGTACCGAACATCGCTGGCGGCATTCCTGGATACATTTTCAGGGACGGAATGCTGCAGCATTGCTTGCTGAGAGCGGTTTTGTTCCGGGAGCGGCAGCAACTTTTTCAAGACCGGATATAATGGAGGAATATTTATTTAAAATTTATAAGGAACTTACCGGAGTGTATGCCCCCGATGAGACGATTATGAAAAATCACTTCCATTGTATGCTCCGGGAAATGGGCCGGGCGATGCGGGAAACTGTCGCGTCCACCATTCCGGAAAGAATTTTCCGGACCAAGGTGTTCATCGAAAAAAATCCTACCGCAAAAATAACGTTGCAACAATTGGCAAATACCGCCCGCTTGTCAGTACCGCATTTCTGCGCGGAATTTAAAAAATGGCTGGGAGTTTCTCCTATCGAATACCAGTTAGGTTTGCGTTTCGAACTGGCAAAGTATCTGCTTGGCAACCGCAATCTAAACATCGGTGAAATCGCAACGCAAACCGGCTGTGGCGATATTTTTCAATTCTCCAAGATGTTCCGCAAGCGTGCCGGTCATAGCCCGTCAGCTTTTCGTGCCACGTTCTTCCCAAATGAATAACATCACAACCTATTCCGTGTTATCTGCTGAAAATGCAAAATATCAAATTAACGGTATATTTGCATAAAGGTGATTTGATTTATTCTCTATTTATAGCTATGTTTTTTAAAATATTAATTATAATAACGAAGAATCTTATAATGGATGCATTGTTAAAAAAACTGTTGAAATATCAGAAAACCGAGATTACGGTACATCACGTCTATCTAAATCTGGCGAATAAAGCTAAAGGCAATAACGCGGTCATTTTGCGAAAAATAGCTGCCGATGAACTGTGCCACTATCATCAATTCCGGAAACATACCGGAAAAGATATCCACCCTGACCGGTTAAAGGTCTGGTTCTATTCTTTCGTCACGGTGGTGATGGGGCTTACTTTCACCTTGAAGATGATGGAGAACGGCGAAGAGTTGGCTGAAGTGAATTATGACGCGGTCGAGGCATCTTATCCTGAAATCAAAAAGATTATTGTTGACGAAGTTTCTCATGAAAAACTGCTTCACGCCGAAATTGATGACGAACGCCTGCGTTATCTCGGGTCTATCGCTCTGGCGCTTAACAATTCCGCACAGGAATTCACCGGTATTGCCGTCGGACTGACTTTCGCCCTTCAGAACGCCAAAGCTACCGGCAGCACGACGCTGGTCAGCGGATTGGCTGCAACTCTCGCCATGATGGCGTCTGAATACCTCTCGCAGAAGACCGAAAGTCACGACGGCGCGAAGGGCAGTCCTTTGAAAGCCGCGCTTTATGCCGGCGGGGTTTATCTTGCCATGGTTCTCCTCATCGTCACGCCCTATTTTATCTATCAAAATCACATAGATGCGATGTTGGTAACTGTTGCCTGCGTGTTTATGGTCATGGTGGTATTCTCTTTCTTCATGTCAGTCGTAAAAGACTTGAAGTTTGGCAAGGTTTTGGCGGAAGGTTTGGCAATTACCGGCGTGGTGGTTGCCGCGTCATACGTCATCGGCATTCTGGCCGGAAAATATCTTGGGCTGGGGCATTAATCATAATTTACTGGATGAAAGTACAATCATAAGGCTAAATCAACAATTCAATATACAAGGAGATGAGAATAAAATGAAGAAAAGCATCAAAATCACCGTTGTTGCGCTTTTGACATGTTTTGCAGGAATTGTTACTCTGCATGGGCAGGGAACGACAATAAATTTTCCGCAGAGTCCACGTCAGGACTGCTATTTCTGGCTGAAACAGAATGGATTTGTTCTCAAAAACGGGGTTGCGGACAGTTCTCAATTCAAACTGTTCTTTTCTCCGGACGGGCTTGTTATACAATCAGTAAAGCCGGCGCTGGGTCTGATTGTCAAGAACGACCTGAATATTAATAGTTTTAAAAAAATGACCATCAAGTGGGGCGTCAATAATTATCCCTCCGGCGCAAACTGGGACAACGGAGTTCACAATGAACCGATAATGGTTTATGTTTTTTTTGGCGATCAACTCTATTCCAGCGATAGTTTTTTCATTCCGAACAGTCCGCCATTTATCGGATTCTATCTGGGCAGACACGATAAGATTGGCGGCTCTCATGTCGGGCGCCATTTTACCAAAGGTGGCCGTTATATCTGCATGGCTAATCCGCCGATTGGACATACGGTAACTTCTGAAATTGACCTGGTGGCGGAATTCAAAAAAGCATTCGGCAACAGTATTCCGATGCCATCGTTCATTTCAGGCATAAGTATCGAAAGCGATACCTCTGACCTCCCCGCAAAAAGTCTTTCTTCGGCATTCATCAAAAGTATAGATATCACCAATTAAGACTTGGGGGAATTACCGGTTATTCCGAGACAACAGCAATAGATTAATTGCTATTGGTTCTACCGGTTACTATCGCAATTGCCGGATGTAGCTGTGGCATCTGGAGTCAATACGGCATTTTTAACGCTTTTGACATCCATTGTCTGGAGGATTTGCATAATATCTGGGAACTCAGACTCATGATAACCGTAGCCGCCGTGACGCAGTTCGTCAATAGCTTTTTCCGCCGTCCAACCAGTCATGACCATCCGGTAGCCGGCAATGATGAATCCGGTTCTGTCCCTGCCGAAGTGGCAATGAATCAAGATTGGTTTGGGTGCGGTGTGAACTATTTTCAGTGCTTCAACTAAATCCTTGAGAGATGCTGAGCTAGCGTCCATCTGATAGTTGTAAAGCTTGATGCCTGCGGTTGTAAAAGTTTCTGAGTCTTTATGATAATGCCGCAGATTCAAGATGCTTTTAATGCCGGCATTCTTCAGTACGCTGGCGTTTTCCGCTTCGGGTTGAGCTGAACGATATACATCCTCAGTTACTTTGTAGAAATTCTTTACTTCAGTGCCATTTACCGGAGTCGCCCACTCTGCCGGTCTGATGGTGGCTTTTTCCGTCACGCAACCGGAAACAAAGAAGATTACCAAAAATAAACTGGCAAGGAAATTATATCGTTGCCACGGAAGCAACGATTTAAAGATTGCAGCTGTTACCATCTGTAATTTGCTCATATCGATTTTGCCTTTTTTAAATAATGGCGTTGAGTTGTGCTTTCAGCATAATTTTATAAAATAACGTATTACACCATATCGCAAAAGTAAAATATAATACCAATTCGTTCAGATTGATAGAAGAAGGGCTGATCTTTGACACCGAATTATTGTCGTAAAATTTTAGCGTTTTAACTTTTTCCAGACAGGTTCCAGATCGATTAATTTACGGTCCCGAATGGCATTGTCAATAGCCATGGCAACCACAGCGCTCTTGAGCCCTTCATCGCCACTGCATTTTGGCTTACTGTTATTCAGCATACATTGATAGAGTTCTTTCATGATAAAAGAATCGCCACCGCCATGACCGTCGCCGGTAAAGTTTATCACCGTTTCGCCTTCATCGCCGATGCGGCGGTATTTCAGGATACTGCTGTAGAGTTCCACAACCATTGTGCCTTCGGTACAGGAGAAATACATCCGGCGTTCGGGGATGGCATTGCACATGGTAGCCTGGAACATTACCCTGATGCCATTGCGGTATTCCATAATCGCCACTTGATTGTCCATCAGATCTTTATCGGAGGTAAATGGTGAACTGACGCGATGGGGGTCTCTCCATGACGCAAAAGTTTTCTCCCCGTATTTTTTCATATAATGCTGATTTTCCGGAACAAAGTAATTAAGTCCGCCAAAAGCGGCGATGCGGGACGGCACTGAATCCGCAAACCAGTTGATCAAATCCAAATCATGACAACATTTTTCCAGAATATGCGGTCCGGCATATTTAGTATTGCGACGCCAGTTCATCATGATATAACCGCCATGCGCCGGAGTAATATTCTCATTGGCATCAATACTCAATATTTTACCGAGTTTGCCGGATTCGATAAGCTCTTTGGCCTTGCGGTAGATTGGAGCATAGCGTAACACAAACCCGGTCGCAAACAACAAACCTGATTTTTGATGCGCGTTGTAGATGGCCTGGCAGTCTTCAATAGATGTGGCAAGCGGCTTTTCCGAAAATACATGTTTGCCGGCTTTAAAACCTGCGATTATATGTTCTTTGTGAAAAGCATTTGGAGAGAATATCATGACCCAGTCAACTCCAGGCGCTTTAATCGCATCCTGATAAGTTTTACAGATTGTGGCATTCGGAGAGTTCCATAAATCAAGCGCTGATTGCGCAACCGCACTGTCCGGATCGTATGTGGAAATTACTTTTACATGGTGTTTTGAATCATTTAACAGATTTAAAATTACACCCTGTCCCCGACCGCCGGCTCCGATTACAGCGACGCCGATTTGTTTAGTTTTTGCCGTCATTTGCTTGCCTCATTTTTTGGATTTTATTTAAATTACTGAAAATCACTATATTTTTACAAAAAAATAATTATATATGTTCAAAAATGCTATTCTCAAGTTATATTATACAGCAGTATATAAATAATAAAATGGATAAAAACCGCATGATTAATGACAAATTATTGCAGAATTTGCGTGAAAAGTGTGAAATTCACCGTATGCCGGAAGGGATTCAACCGGTCCATAAGGAATATGGTTTGTGGATTATCAGCACTGGCGGTTATGCCGCCCCTGTCGGCGGGTATTACCGTACCCCTGAACGCTATTTTGAATATTATTCGATCTCATATCTGGTCGAAGGCGATGGTAAATTCTGGTATCCGCCTGATAATGAAATTAGCGTTAAACCGGGTCAGTGCATTATCGTTTCTCCGGAGTTTATCAACCGTTACGGCGGTGACAAGGATAGGTATGTGGAAGATTCTATCTGCTTCGCCGGACCTGTTGCCGATATGCTTTATCGTAGCGGCGTGATAAAAGATGGCGTTTTTGAGATGGGCAAAGGGCGCCGCCTGCTTCCTGTAGCGATCCTGGCAGCCGACCCCGCCAAAGATTCACAACTGAATGCGAATTTTGTCCTTCAACGGTTACTGTTTGATATTTATAATGAAAATAAAGCATCTAACCGGCGTGAAATGCCACTCATGGACAAGTTGATTGAGACGATGAAACAGCAAATACATCGCTGGTGGACAGTTGAGGAAATGGCCGATTTTTGCGGCCTTAGCGATGACCAGTTCCGGCGTGTTTTTGAAAAACAGACCGGAATGCTGCCGAAAATTTATCTCGACAGGCTGAAACTGCATAAAGCTGCAGAAATGTTGACATGCAGTGAATTGAACATTGCTGCTGTTGCCGCCGAATTGGGATACCTTGACCAATATCACTTCAGTCGCCGCTTCAAAGCAATTATGGGCTTTTCTCCACAACGTTACCGTAAAGAAATTGGATCGGCACGAAAATAATATCGTGCCTGATTCCAAGCGTATTCAGACCGTCACCGTGTCAATTGGCATTCAATTTTTGACCGCGACCCGCAAGAAACGGGTAGCGGCCAAGTTTTACACCATTGAATTCCAGAGTTCGCGGTCTTCCAGCTTTGCTTTGATGGCGTTGACAAATTTTGCCCCCATGGCACCATCAATGACACGATGGTCACAGCTCAAGGTTACTTTCATCATATTGCGGATAACAATCTGATTGTCCTTGACGACCGGCACCGGCATGGCAGATGATACTGCGAGAATGGCAGATTCACCCGGGTTGATGATTGCACAGAAGTTTTCAACATCAAGCATGCCCATATTGGATATGGTAAACGTGCCACCCTTCATCTCGTCCGGAGAAAGTTTGCCTTTTCTGGCCTTTTCTGCGAATTCAGTAACTTCGTCCTGGATTTCATCGAGGGCTTTCTTGTCGGTATTTCTAATGACCGGGACGACCAATCCATTGTCAATACTGACCGCGACACCGACATTTATTTTCGTCTTGCGCATAATCGCTTTGCCATCAGAAGAGGCGTTGACCAGAGGGAATTCCTTTAATGCCAGCGCTACCGCCTTGACGATAAATACATTTACGCTCAAGTTGATGTCTTGCGCTTTCAATTGACTGCGCTTTACCGCCAATTCCGTCATATCAATACTGGTAGTAACATAGAAATGCGGGATGGTTTGCTTGGATTCTGTCAGTCGCTGGGCTATAACCTTGCGCATCGTGGACATTTCCTGCGGCTTTTCAATTATGGCATTATTGACATCCGCAAGGGTGATGCGATTGCCTTCACCTGAAGCCGACAGGGTGAGCAGTTCCAGTTTTTCCCGTTTTGCGACATTGAACGCGGTCGGGGTAATTTTTATGCGATTATATCCGGAGTTTTCCAGATAATTTTTGACATCCTGTTCGGTAACTCGTCCGCAATCGCCGCCGGTGCCGGGAATCTTGTCAATGTCAATCAGATAATCAACGGCAAGTTTTCTGGCGCGCGGTGACGGTTTTGGTTTATGTTCAACCCGGACAGCTTCTGCTACAGGAACCGATACAAATTTAACTTGTTCGGCTGGTACTTTTGTGACTGTAGTGCTTGACGGTACAACTGGCGCAGGCGTTGCCGCCGGTTGTTTTGCTGCAGCAGGTTGAGGCGCCGGTGCTTTGATTTCCTCAATGACTGGAATAGCTTCGCCTTCTTTGCCGATGACGGCAGCAATGCTCATCACAGGAACCTGTTTGCCGGCCGGAATGACGATTTTGAGAACTTTGCCCTCGAATTGCGATTCCACCTCAAGTACGGCCTTGTCTGTTTCGACTTCGAACAGGATATCGCCTTTTTTAACGTTGTCGCCCTCTTTAACGCGCCACTTATCAATAACCACGGTTTCCTCGGATTGACCGAGTTTCGGGATTGGTACTTTAATTGCCATGACTGTATTCCTTCTGTAAAAATTCCGTCAAATCAGAGATTTTGCTGCCTTGATCATATCATCTGCGGTTGGCAGAAATGCCTGTTCCAGAGTGTATGCCTGAGGAGCAATACCGTTCTTCGCGCCGACTTTCAGCACCGGCGAATCCAGATAATCAAAACAGTTGGCTACAATCTGCGAGACGATTTCACCAGTGAAACTGCCGATATCCACGCACTGACTGATGGCAACACATCGACCGGTTTTGCGGACAGAGGCAAATACGGTTTCCCAGTCGAACGGAACCAGGGTACGCGGGTCAATGACTTCGACACTGATGCCTTCTCCTGCCAGTTTTTCGGCGGCGATCATCGCATCGGAAACTGCCGGGCCCCAGGCGACAAAAGTCACATCGGAACCTTCACGCAGGATATTTGCCTGACCGAACGGCACCAGATAATCTGTTGCCGGGACGATGCCCTTGACATTGTAAAGTAACTGTCCTTCAACAAAAATCACCGGGTTGTCGTCCCGGATTGCTGTTTTAATCATACCTTTGGCATCGTAGGGATTGGAAGGATAGGCGACATAAGTTCCAGGAATATGGGCGAACATGGATTCAAGCGACTGTGAGTGCTGGCCGCCGTAACCTTTGCCGCCGCCTACGCTGCAACGGATTACCATCGGAACTTTAGTTGAAGCGCCCGTCATATAATGCCACTTTGCCGCCTGATTGGAAATCTGGTCAGATGCCATCAGCGCAAAGTCCATATACATCAATTCTGCTATCGGACGGTAACCGGTCATTGCCATGCCGACGGCGGCGCCGCAGATACAAGCTTCAGAAATCGGGGTATTAAATACCCTGTCGCGACCGAAGGATTCAAGTAATCCTTTTGAGAGCTTGAATGCACCGCCGTAATCCGCGACGTCCTCACCGAATAATACCACGCGTTTATCACGGAGCATCTCTTCAATGATACCTTCTTTAATCGCATCGCGATAGTTGATTTTGCCTTCCGCGTCACGTTTGACTTCCGGTACCGGCTGATAGGTATCGATTTTAGCAAACTTCGCAGGAACAGAGGTGCATGAGGTATCGGTGTACATATATTTGATGACATCGGCTGGTACCGGGTCGGCGGCATCGGCAGCGCGTCGTGCGGCTCTGGCATTACGGTCTGCCACTCTTTTCTCAATTGCCTTGACTTCCTTATCAGAAAACACTTTGGACTGGAGCAGTTGCTGCTTGAAAGTATCAATCGGGTCAACAAGTTTCCATCTGGCTTCCTCTTCTCGGGTACGATACTCGTTACGCGGGTCGGAAAGAGAATGCCCGTAATAACGATAGGTGTCAAGCTCCAGCAGAACCGGTCCTTTGCCTGAGGCAATAATCGCCTTGGCACGTTTGATGGCATCACGAACAGCGAGAATATCCATGCCGTTAACAACCTCGGCGTGCATATTGTCATTGTCAAAACCGGCGCCCCGCCGTGCCATGAACTCAACGCCGTTTACTTCGCCATCCGCCCTGCCAGTCATACCAAAATGATTATTGACGATACAATAAATAACCGGCAAACCGAATTTTGTGCGGGCTATTTTGCCGGAAAACTGTTCCTGAGATGCCCAGTTCAGCGCCTCCAGTACTACACCATTGGAATAAGCGCCGTCACCGGCAAAACTGCAGACGACTCTATTTTTCATTTCAGCGTCAATTCTGCAGGTCATGCCGGCGCCGGTCGCGATTGGTACACCGCCACCAACAATAGCGTTTGCGCCAAGATGGCCGACTCTGAAGTCGGCAATGTGCATCCCGCCGCCACGACCCTTGCCGTAACCATCTTCTTTACCGAACAATTCCGCGATAGTACGGAAAACATGATCTTCCATCACCGCTTCGCGCAATGCCGTTCCTTTCAGTGAGGAATATTCCGGGCAGCGCGTCTTCAGTTCCGCCTCAGTCATCCGTTGAATAGCGTGAAACCCCTTGGCGATGGAGTCGCCATGACCACGGTGAGTTGAGGTGATATAGTCGCTAATATTCAGGACTGAACATGCTCCGGAAGCTGTCGCCTCCTGGCCAATAGACAAGTGTGTCGGGCCGCGATATTCGTAATCGCTGATAATCTCGTAGGCGCCGGTACGGCATTTCAGAATCATTTCTTCAAATTCACGGATAACCAGCATTGACTCATAAAGCTCTTCCAATTCCGCTTTGGTGACGCGTTTCGCGGCATATTCCTCTTTTACGGAAGATGAATACTGATACGCGGGAATTGATGGCAGCTTTATGGTCTGCTTTTTGAAATCCGGACTCATGTTACTGTAATAATTAGCCAATTTAACACTCCTTGATTTATGGTTATAAGTTTGGTTTTATATTTAACAGATTACTTTAATATTTTTCTTTATCAGACTTTTAATAACTTTGGAAGGTATCCCGGCATCGGTAATCAGAATATCAATATCGCGAATCGTGCCACTGACTGCGAATGACGGTGTGCCAATTTTGCTACTGTCAGCTAATACAATAACTTTTTCGGCGCGTTGCATAATCAGTTCCTTGGTATAAGCTTCATTGGCGTCGGTTGTTGAAATTCCATCCTCAATACTGAACCCGATGGTGCCGAGAAATGCTTTATTAATCGAGAGATTGTTAATAATTTTTGCGGTAAGTGGTCCTACCAGTGTCCGGCTGATTGCCCGGAACTCACCACCGATGATAATTAAGCGATGTTCACACTCCATTAATGCCGCTGCCGCCATGATGGAATTAGTAACGATAGTAAGATTTTTTTTGCTATCAAGTAATTTTGCCAACCCCAGTACGCTGCTGCCGCCATCAAGGTATATAGTATCATTATCATCAATAAAATTTATTGCAGCTTTTGCAATCTGATCTTTTTCCCGCGCATGAAATGCCGCTTTTTCATCAAAAATCGGTTCAGTTCGCGGAAATTTATTACGAATCGCGCCACCATGAACACGTCTGACTTTGCCCTGTTCCTCAAGCGACAGCAAGTCGCGCCGGATAGTCGCCTCGGAAACATCCAGATTCAAGCCAAGCTCTGTAATTGTCAATACCCCGTCCCCCAGCGCTTGCAGAATCAACGTCTCGCGCTCAGGAGAAAGTAGTTTCCGTTTCATCGTAAAACCTCAAACTTGTTATGCCATCGCAACTTGATACTAATGCATTAACGGAATTATTACGATTAAAGTTTGTTTCTATTGTAAATAAATCCGTAACGGATTATCACCTTTTGTTAGATAATATATACCTTTTGCAATATTTTGCAATATTTTGCAATATTTTTTTGATTTTTTTTATAATATTGTAAAAATGGCAACTTTCTGAAGGAATTTTGATATGAAAAGCTATTTACGCCAAAGATAAATATGCCATCAAGGGATAAACTGAGCTGGAGATATTTACCCCTGCTGCGTTGGCGGTGCAAAACTCTGCAGAATACTGCAACGCCGACCGGTTTGCAAAATGTCCCGTTCTTTGAAACCTGAGACACGTTTATTTTTTGCCAACCTCTGGCATGGTTTTCTGTTCCTGCAGTAATGATGCACGTTGTCCATTCCATCCATCTGAAAGAACATAGGCGAAAAGATTGTGCAAATAGATAGTTGCTACCGGGTCAGTGTTGTATCGTGATACCGCTAAAACCTGAGAGAATAACATCAGGCCATTGCCAATTTTCACTTCTCCGGCAACCATGCCGAATTTTGGATTTTTGACCCAGCCGGTGCCAGTAGATCCACCGCTAAGGACAACGCCTTCCGGCATTGGCATGATGAAATTGGTATAGACGGCTTTTCCTTTAAGATCCCAGTAGCCGTTATGTTTTACCCGTTCGCCGTTCCATATCTCGAAGTGCCATGGTTTAAGGCTGGTAAACAGCGGATGTCCGGTGTCAATAACATCAGCAAAGATCATGGTCCCGCTTTTCTGGTAGCGCAATTCAGGCGCAAACGGTATCAGACCGTTTAAGGACTGTTCGAGACAGACCAATTTGCCGCCTTTTTCCAGCCAGGAGCGAATTTTCGGTACATCTTTTGGCGATATGTCACCGATAGCATCCGGACCGATAATCAGCAGCTGAAACTGATTGATTTTCTCAAAATTTTTGATTTTATCTATTGGAACCTTCAGTTCGTCCAATACTTTCGCGGCAACCGGGAAATTTTTGTCATCAGACGGCTTGGCAACGCGGTCGAAAACTGCAATTTTCTTATTTGTAATAAGCGTTACTTGCGGGCTTGTGGTCGCTAAAATGTAAAACGGTGAGTTTGTCTCATGGATAACCTTTCCGTTTTTAGTCAATTTAGTCCGCAACAGATAATCGCCAGTGGCAATTTTTTCCGGTATCATCAGCGAAAAAGGCGCGGAAAGATGTGAACATTCCGGAATATTGCTGAATGGTACCGTAATTTTTTCATATGTCTTGCCGGATGCGTCTTCGAGAGATATTACAACTTCCATTGCCGCCTCGTTTACGGCATAGCTTTCATTAAAAAGGAAAATATTTGAAGATAGTTTACCGCCGGCAAAACCGTGGCGGTCACATAGGTCCAGAAATGCCGCTTGGGGTGCAAATGAGTCACGTAAAGCAATAAATTCATTATGTGTCCGACCCTTTTCTGCCATTCCCGCAATAATACTACGGGTCAAGAATGGATTAACGGTTTCCAAGCCGAAATGTGCAGGGTCAAGATCGTGAAAGACAAATCCCTCCAGAAAATCCATATCCCGTCGCATTGCCACCGCATATAAGTAATTAAGTTTGGCCGTTGACATCGAACGGGCGTCACGGGTTAAGCCTGAGCGAATACCATTAAATACCGTATGGTAGGCGCGAGCCAGAAAGTCATGATAAGAGATGGATTTGTTATCAACAGAGAGATCATTAGCCCATTTTACATATTTTTTCTTGTTGAGTTCTCCGTTGTCGGCAAGAGCGACGATATCAGGTCGGAATGACATTCCGGTGGAATAGCCTCCGCATTCACCATTGATAACCGGCTTGTCTATTTTTCCATAAATTTTTGCGAGATAGTTGCGCCACTGCCAGTTTTCGCCACCACTGCCAGCCCACCCGTTGTAACCATTGGCGTAGTTATGGTAGTCATAAAAATCGGCTTTTAAAGGAGTTGACCACATCCAGACCGTGAGTCCGGACGACGGTGTTATCGGCCGATTTTGCATGTCGTTCGCCTTGACAAAATCATAGAAGAAATTCATATAAGCGGCCAGGTCAGCTTCACTGCTTCCCGATCTTTTCGAGAAACCTATTTCATTGCCGGCGGAGAACATACATACCGCGGGATGGTTGTGCAGGCGCCCGAGCCATTTCCGGATGATGGTTGCTTTCGACGGAATCGGCTTGCCATCTGTACCGACATAATTATCAACGTTAATTGTCTTAATCATTTCGGCCCGTGTATCTTCAGGTTTCATATCTTTGGAATCAACGGCAAAATCTTCCTCGCAGAGAATTCCCAACTCATCACAAATATCATAGTAAACTTCCGTTTCCGGACCATTATTCACGCGTACCAGATTGATATTTGCCTCTTTGAAGAGCTTAAGACCTTCGCGAAGCCAATTTGCTTTGTTATACGCCAGAATACGCTGATTCCAGTTCCAGAGGTCTGACGGATTGGTGCCGCGGAGATATACAGGATGACCGTTCAACAAAAAGTGACCATCTCGCACTTCAAAGGTACGAAACCCAAAGCGCGTCTGACCGACAACACCGCCATCTGAAAGCAGTCTCAGACGATAGAGAAAGGGAGAATCAATTGACCATACTGCCGGCTTGTCAACGGTAAAGGAGAAAGAGTGGAGGCTTTTTCCAGGGGGAAGATTGACAGTACCAAGGTCAATCTTATAGCTCTTTGCTTTTACCGGAGGAGAGTAAAACTCTGACTGGAACGGCACTAACTCGGCCAGGAGTTTGACTCCGGCGGGAGATGTTCCCGCATTTAGCAGCGTTGCATTGATACGTACCGATCCCGTCTCCGGATTGCCGGACACCAGAATTTCGGCAGCACGAGTTGCTCCATAGAAATCGATCGTTACAGGACCGGCAATGCCGCCATCGTCAGGCCATTTTTTTGATTCGAGCGGTTGGCCGTCATCGAATACCCTGAGTACAAGGGTGTTGTTTCCCCCAAATATTACAGAAGTGGTAACGTCAAATTCAAAATCATCAAGCCAGAGACGTTGATTCATATCCCACGGAGGGCCACTACGCGAAGAAGAATTTATATGCGATCCAAGATCAATGCCATTCAACCACACTCGGCATTCGGTTTGGACGCTGGCAAAACGGAGTAACGCGCGCATGCCTTTTTTCTCTGCAGGGATATTGAATGAACGGCGATAATAGCCCAGTCCGGCAAACGGTATTTTAACGTTTTCCCCTTTTTTAAAGCCAGGCGCAATGTTCCACGACCAAGGTACCGGCATTTCGCTCCATCCGGCAGTATTGAAGTTGGGACGGAAAAACTCATTGATTAAGCCTTCATCATTTACCGGGTTTTTCATTTCAACGCCATCTCTAAATCGCATCGCGCCATTGGGCTGTGCCTCAAGCAGGTTAATAACCGGTTTGAATTTCCACATACCGTTAAGATAGATACGGTCCGTTTGCCCGTAGAAAGCATCGGAAAGTTCCGGCTCGAGAACGATTGCCGCCTTTTGCTCAGATGTCAGTTCTGCCGAAAAACAAACTGCAGAGAAAAGAATCGCGGTGAGAGTGAAAATAATCTGTTTCATCAATAGCTCCGCCTGATTTTGATAGGTTTTAAGGAAGGTCTCAAAATCATATCAGTACATGCCATCACTGATATGATGGTTTATATTATATGCTGTAATTCATGGATTGCAATGCGGTACTGTTATTTAATTTTCCGGATGGCAGGACCAATGTAGGTTTCTTCCAGGCGGTCCGCCTGATTCTGCCATACGGCGAGACGCATAATCTGGGAATGAATGCACTCTATTTCGCCCAGTTCGCAGTTGCCGTCAGCCTGGGTGCCGCCGCAAGGACCGTTGGCCAGTCCTTTCGGGCAGAGTTCCGGACAGACAAATTGAGTTAAGGGCAGGCGGCAGTATGAGCACTCACGACATCCCGCCAGCAATTTTTTAGAGATAAAATGTTCCCGTGAATTTTGCCGGTCGGCATGGGGGAACATAAATTTACGCAATTTGTAATTGAACCGCTCTGAGGCTGAACTTGCCGGTTCATTAATCTTTACCATTTGCGGTGCACCTTCAGCATAAGGCTTGGTGAAACCGCGACCAAACATATAAAACCGGTGCGGATAGGGCGCCATTTCGGCACGCGCGAGATGTTCAAAATATTCGTTGGTCCAATCGGTGAACGATTGAAATTCAGCCATTCCCTCCGCGATTCTTCTGGCGGCAATCTTTATTTTGTCACTATTGTCCAGTCCGGCGATTTGAATTCCACTATAACCGAGTAGCTTACATCCTGCCGCTTGTAACTGCAACCGCCGCCACTGCGCGGATTCAAATTGATTGTAGGAATACTTGAGTTCATTTTCGAGGATCGTTTTAAAATCCGGTGAAATATGTACTCCGGGATAACTGCCGCTGATGATTTTTTCAACCCGTTCCGGCGTCAGAACAAGCAATCTGGCAATGGATGGATAATGCAGATTACGATTGGATAAATACCAGCGTAATTCCTGCAACTTCATCATATCCCAGCCAAAGTTGGTCACAATAAACTCTGCACCTGAATTAAGCTTTTTAACCAGTTTAAAATACTGAGTAAACGAATCATTCTGGGTGTACTTGAATGGATTAACCACGCCGCCGGGAAAAAACTGCGAACCGGTCAGTTTTTGCATATATTGCAGGAGATGAATGCTTTCGGTAAAGGTGCGCTTCCGCGTGGCGCGAATTGTTTCTCCCTGGATGCTGTTGCCGGAAACAGGAACGATATTAATCAAGCCGTTTGCACCGCATATTTTTAAGCTTTTAATCTGATCGTCAAGTGAGGCATTGCGACCGCTGATGTAAACAATGTGGCGATCACGACGGTCTTTGGACAGGCAGGAAGCGTAGTCGGCAACATTCCAACCGTTTTCATGGATAAATTTATCAGTAATGGCAATTCCTGACGGAAACTCGTTAATATTGGAAACGGTATATTCAATTTCCTGAAGGCGGTCGCCGGCGGCGCTCAGCGCGATGTCACGCGCTGGAGTTGTCATTTCAAATAGTAACAGAAAAACACCATTGTCGAGACAGTGCCGGAAACGATTCATACTGTTGTCAAAATTCATCTCTAACTGGAAACCATCACTAGCCATATTAATCCTGATCTTTCAAATCTAACAAACACCACAACGCGATAAGACTTAAACAATACAAATCCGATATTTTACATATATAGATTAAACCATCAATAACATTACATTAAAAAGCTAAGATTTAAATATCATAAACCAAAAAAACATAATATATTTGGCGATTTTTTGTAATACCGTTCTTATCTTTATGGGGAGTTCTTTGCCGTTTACTGTTGAAAAAAATAAACATTGGAGTATTTTACTTTGGATTGTTTTGCGGTAATGATATTTTTTAACTAAAGTATAGAGCCTTATATATAAATTAACCGGAGAGTTGATAAATGATTCGATATTTGAGTTATTTTCTTATAGTTGCGACTTTGGCAATCACCGGTTGCGAAAGTCTTGATTTGTCATGGGATGAAATACTGGGCACAAGTAAAAGCGCGGAAACCAACAAAAACAGTGGCAAATATGAACCGAAATATGTATTGACCTTTCATCTCATTGTTCAATATCCGCGGGCTGAAGAAATTGAGAAAATGATTACGACTTTTGATGGCAGAAAATTATGGATCAACACCAATTTTCTGGCTCATACCCGGGATATCAAGCAAGTCAAGCTGATTGAACGCAAAGATAAAAAGGATTTTTATGACCTGGCGCTGCAACTTGATAACCGTGGTAAAATGAAATGGATACAGGTGACCGCCCATAGCAACAGCAGCGAAATTGCCGTTCTGGTGGATGGAGTGTTTTATCGTGAATTTACGCCGGAAGTAATTACCGATGAAGATGTTGAATGGATAGTCATTCCCGGTCCGTTCGACCCGGTTACAGCGAAGGGTATAGTAAAATATGCCCCGAAAAATCATGAATTTTACAATCCTGACATAAACCGGATAATGTAGGTTTATCATTACCGGTGGAGAAACTGAGCTTATGATCAAATTATGCCGTCAGAAAGCTCTCATTCCCATACTGACGACGGCATTGCTTGCCATTGCCGGTTGCACTTCGACAGAGGAAACGGCAAATCTGTATGGTACCGTCAGGGCGCCGTATCGCATTGTTGAAGTTAGAGTCCCTCCATACATGGATGGAGTAATTGACGAAATAGCCTGGAAAAAAGCTGAGCTGGCTTCGGGATTTCTTACTCCTTCAGGTTACTGGGATTTGTTTTCGCCGCAAGTTTGCGCTGTTTATGACCGTAACAATTTATATCTGGCGTTATCGTGTCCAATTCCGCCCGGAAATAGTGTTGTGTCAGGATTGCGGACAACGAATGATGCCAATATCCGCGAAGATGAATCGTTCGAAATATTACTCGACCCCTCTGGAAAAAAACAGTCCTACTATCTGCTTATCGTTAATTCTTTAGGCTATTCTTACCCGGCATTCCGAAAACAGGATGGAACGTTATGTGACTGGCAGGTCGCTCCTGAAATAAAAACCTCAAAAACCGCCACCGCCTGGCATGCAGAAATAAAAATTCCCTTTACCGCATTCCCCCCTGAATTCCGGCGGACCTATCCGGCAAAATGGATGGTAAACTTCAAACGCAACCGCGGCGGTACCGGCGGAGTTGTGTCAAGTTGGAGCGGAGCGGCTAATTTGAGTGGAACAGAGCAGTTGATGCCAGCGGAATTTTCTTTGCGCGGAGACGTATCTTTTGCCATATCACCAATTTCGCGTCAATTTGACCGCTGTGATTTTGAACTGACTGTTCGCAATCAGGCCATTATTTACCGGCGTGTCGTTGTATGTGCCGGAGCCTCATCAATTTTCACTAATGAATATCTGCTGAAATCAGGCGAAGAAGTGAAAGTGCCAGTTTCTATTAAAATTTATCAACTGGAAGAAATACTTGACTCCAGACGCGGGGAGAGAATGTTTATTTCCTGCCGTGACGCAATTTTTAAAAATTTATTTGATTCACGATCAGGATTTCTGCCATCGGCTGAGGCTGAATTAGCCAGTTTTTATGTTTATCCCGGCGAACGCGCACTACGATTTCATGTTGATTCCGGGTTTGAAAAAGGCAAGGGCAAATTTGCCGCCGAAATCCGGCATGAGAATGACGGCGCGAGTAAATCCTCCAATCGCTTAACGATTGAAGCTGACGGAAGTCAATCAGTATGGGGCAAATTCACCGTTGATGATCTCAAACCAGGACGATATGTTGCCGCAATATCCGCTTATAATGTCAAAGAGATTCCGGTTTTTACCGTTTTCAGACCTTTTATCATTACTGCGGAAAAATATCCGCCAATTTTACCTGAAGGCGAAATCCTCTGGAATCAACGCGGATATTTAACTGTAAATGGCAATCCGGTATTCCTTTACTATATTATCCCGCCTTCAGCTTCGGTTCCGGAAATCAGCGCTTCCTGTTTCAATGTTATGTACAAACAATCCCAGCGTCAGTTAAATTCGTTATTGCCGAATTGCCTGGAACGGCAAAGCATTCAAACCGCAAGTTTTTCACCGAACGGCAGCATTGCTTTGAACCGTACTGTGCTGACAAAAAATATCAACGACGCAGCCAATACCGCTTCCGGACGGCTTATTTTTCGCAATATCGGCATTAATGCCGGCGCTGACTTATTTTCTCCGGATGATATCAATAAAAGAATCATGCCGGAAAGCTATTACCGGACTATTTACAATTACCTTAAAAAAATTGACCCGAAGACGCTTGCCGGGTTGCATGTTGCGTCTTTGGTGCATTTACCGAAATTCGTCGATGCAGCAGATGTTTTTGAAGTTCAAATTTCCGCTGTAACTGCAGAAAATATGACGAAAATAAACGATGAACTTATTTCTATAAAACGTATACTTGGACGCAAACCATTTGTAGTTGGTATCAATGTGAACGGCGCTCCCCCGGAATTAATTCGCGGCGTTGCGTTTATGGCAATGCTGCGCGGAGCTGCAGGAATTGTTTTCAATCCCGACGTTCAACTCACTCCGGATGAATTGTCACCGCAATGGCGTCTTTATTGCGGTCTTGCAAATGAAATAAGTGATGCTTTTCCAATTATCGCGCAGCTCCAGCGGGAACCGGAAATAACCCTGAGTTCTGGCGCCGATAAACTTCTATGGACGGCGGGACGCAGCAAGGGACGGCTCTATCTGCTCGCAATCAATCCGACAACTGCTCCGGTTAAACTGAGCGCACAATCCAAATTATTTACTGCAAAAGTAAAAGTTTTATTTGAGAATCGTGAAATTACCGCCAATTTTGAAGAGTTTGAGGATTTATTGCTACCGGGAGAAGTCCGCCTCTACAAAGTCAGCAAGTAATAATATTACCAACAGACATTTCTCTTCATTATACCAGCTTTAATTTTCTTTTCTCTCTGTTCTTTTTTCAATCAATCTGATATGTTTTCCTGAAATTATCTGTCACCCGCATGAATTTGGTTTTGACCTGAGGCAACCCATTCCTGTCTAAGGATGCCATATTGAACGCTATCCTCATACTTATCCCACTTCTTCACATGCTGGCGCAAAACGCCTTCCCTGGTCATTCCGAGCTTCTCCATAACTCTGCCGGAGGCAGGATTGCGGCTGAAATGTGAAGCATGAATCCTGTTGAGATTTAATTCGGTGAATCCATAATTCAGTATTGCATGCCCCGCTTCGGTACAATAACCCTGCGCCCAGAACTGCCGACCTAACCAGTAACCAAGCTCAGCACAGTCAAAGCGGCGGTTGATGACAAGTCCGATAGCGCCGGCAAGTTCACCGGTTGACCGGATAATAATCGCAAAATTTGCCAGTTCTCCTGACTCAAATTTAGTCCGGTGGGTCGCTATCCACTGTTCCGCCATGCCGTCGTTATAAGGATGGGGAATGTTCAGCGTAGTATCAGCAACGGCAATATCACCGGCGAGATGTCTTACCCCGGCGGCGTCATTCATTTCAAATGGTCTTAAAATCAACCGTTCAGTATGCAGTGTTTGACATTGTTTCATTTTTTTCTCTTTCTGACAAATATAGCTTTTTAAAATCAGCAATCACGTTAATTATTTTGTCCATGTCCAATTTTTCTTTCAGAAGATATGGATGAAAAATACCAATTGTATTATGTTCATGCTGCTCGGCCCATTTACATCTTTCAACATTTTGATGAAGATTGTTTTTGAAGTAAGGAAAGTTCTGCCATTTTTCATCTATTTGAAAAGAAGTGCAACAGGAGAATGGAGTGCTAGCGGGAATTCCGTAATCATTTAATGCTTTAATAATAGTTTTACGATCAATTCCATAAAAGCAATCGGAATCATACGAAAACGAATAATAATAATAAGCACCTCTGTACTGCTTATCCGGACGTTTAAATAAATTAATCCCCTTGATGTCCTTTAAATATTTCATCAAGTATTGAACGTTCTCTTCACGTTTGATAGTTTGTTCTTCAAGCCTGGTTAATTGGACTCGTAAAACCGCCGCCTGAATTTCCGGCAATCGACAGTTGAATCCCAAAACCCGATTGTTGAATTCGGCATCCTTGGGGAGGCGACCATGATTGGCCATCGAAAAGCATATCTCGTTAAGTTGCTTATCATTGGTTAACACCATTCCCCCGATACAGGCCGCCATTAATTTAATTCCTCCGAAGCTGAAACAGGTTATGTCTCCGTAAGCGCCAAGTTTCTTTCCGTCATAAACAGCACCATGGGCCAGGGCGCAATCATGAACAACGGCGATGTTAAATTTCTTTGCAATAGAACAGATTTCCTCAATAGGAGCGATACACCCGGCTACGTGAGTCGCAATTACAGCTTTAGTTTTGGAATTGATTTTATTTTTCATGTCTTCAAGCGATAACGTAAGCGAGTCTGGCTCGGAATCAACAAATACCGGTGTAGCGTTAACATATATGACACTGGCTGGACCACTGATAAAGTTGAAAGCGGGAACCAACACCTCATCCCCTTCTTTGATTCCTAACGCCCTCAATGCAATTTGTAGTGCCACTGAGCCATTGGAGACCCCTATCCCATACCTCGCGTCATGATATGAAGCAAACTCATTTTGAAAATTCTCCACATGCATACCTGTATACTGTCCCAGAGCTCCATTTTTTATAGCATTTTCAATGGCTTTCAGTTCGTCTTCTCCAATTATCGGCCAGTCATTCATTTTAATTTCTTTCTATTTGAATACTTTTTTCTTAGCGTATCTTACTATCTGCAACTCCTGCTCGCCGATAAGATGCGATTTTTTTGTGCCATCAAAGGAGTATCCGACTTTAGAATAAAAATTACGCGACTTGTCGTTAAGCTCCAGCACCCAAAGTGTAATTATACTGAATCCCTGCTGCCACAGGCTTGATTCCGCAAATTCCATCAGTTCCCGGCCAAAACCGCGCATCCAGCAATCAGGCAGGATATAAATTCCGTATATTTCTCCGGCATCCGTTGCATTTTCGTCACGACTTCTGCCGAATGAAATCCAGCCAACAATTTTACCATTATCTTCCGCGACATAATTGTCTTCAATATTTTGCGACAGAATTTGATGCCAGCGGGAGGCTCTATCTTCGATGGACATGCCTTGCAAAAAACTATCGTTAACGATTCCGGCGTAGGCATATTGCCATGTCCGGATTTGAACTGTTGCGATTTGATGCGCATCATCAATTACTGCTTTTCTAATCATTATTGACTCCGTATTTTTTTATTGCACGCGCTTACCAACGATAATCAGGTCGCGTTTAATGCCATCCAGAATGGCAACCGCCGGTAACTCGCCCCATCGACTGAAACCGAATTTGGTAAATAGTTCAAGGCTTGGATGATTATGACCAAAGATAAATCCAAGCAGTGTATCAATCTCAAGCTCAGGAGCCCCATTCAATGCCTGAGATAAAAGATATGACCCGAGTCCCTTATAACGAAATTCTTCATGCACATAGATACTTAATTCGGCGGTCCTGCTGTAGGCAGGACGACCATAAAAGTTGGAAAAGCTCAACCATGCCGCAATGCGATTTTCCTGTTCAATCACCCACAAGGGGCGATGGCCGGGAGTATGCTCCTTAAACCATGGCATACGACTGCTAACTGAAACCGGTGTTGTATCCGCGGTCACCGTCCGCGATGGAATCGTAGAGTTATAGATTGCAACAATTTGCGATAAATCTTCCAGCGTTGCTATTCGATGAATAATACTCATTGTTTATCCTCTCTTTTTAAATGATGCTATACTGTTTTGTCCGGCATGTTGCTCCCATTTTTCCTTGCTGATTTCAAGAATATCTTCGGCAACCCATTTCCCATTTTTCAGGAAGCCCTGGGGGGCATGAGTTACAAATTTCATGCCGATTTTTTCTAATACTTTACGGCTGGCAATATTCCAAACCGCATGGCTTGCGCTAATCTTGACGGCAGAGAGAGTTTTGAATCCAAAATCCAGTATTGCCGTGGCGGATTCCGTCATATATCCGTGCCCCTGGCGCTCAGGATGAATCCAGTATCCTATAGTCCAGCAATCGGTTTCCTCCTGTCGTATTACTATTCTGCCTAAAGGTTTGCGGTTATGCTTGCAATCGATGGTGAAAAGATATGCTTTGCCGGAATTCCATGCCTCCAGAGCATTGTTATATGGTTCAATCAATTCCTCTTCACTTGCGGGAGGATTCCACTTCATCCCGTCACAAAAACCGGCGCATTGACTCGCTGAAAAAACAAAGGGTATGTCCTCGCGAGAAAATCTTCGCAAGATACAACGCGGCGTTTGAATAGTAATCGATAAAGGTAACATATTACAACCTGGCAGTTAGCATAAAAATAGCAAATGCTACTGTGATATAAAATTAAACAACGTTAACCTGAATAAAATAAATTGACTTCAAGGAAATTCAAATACAGATAACTTCGTTATTATATGTAGAGGATTAAATATTGATTAAAATAAATTGGGACTTTTGATAGAGATATTGCCATAATTTTTTGTAAAAACTGTTTTTTTATGAAAATGGAGTTTAAAAATGGCGTTGTTCTGATATATTTACTTATGCTGGAATAGAGTTAAATAGTTTTTGTGATTTTATGGACTGGTCGGTGTAATTGTATTTTCGATATTATTGATTCACAAGAACATGGTTGTTGGCTTCTTGAAACTCGTCAATTTCCAATTATTAGTTTTGTGTAATTAAGTCAAATATAATAAGTTATAAACCGGATAAAATCAATAGATGCGTTTTCAATGTCCATTTTGCCAAGGTATTGTAGCAGTAGATAATACCCGTATCGGACAGGATGTCCAGTGTGGACACTGCGATGAGGTGATTACGGTTCCCGCTGCCCGCCTGGCTTCCGGCGCGATTATTGCCGACTTTATAATTATGGAGGAAATTGGCCGCGGCGGAATGGGCGTAGTCTATATGGCTCACCAGATTTCCCTTGACCGGCCGGCGGCGCTCAAAATACTCCAGGACAATTACGCCAGCAATGCCGAATTTGTGGTTAATTTCATTAAAGAGGCACGTTGCGCAGCCAAATTGAATCATCCCCACATCGTCCAGGCATACGCAGTGGGAGAAGATGAAGGAATTTTTTACTTTGCCATGGAATTTATTGACGGCGAAACGATGAAAAGCGTGTTAAAGCGCGAAAAAATTATTGCCATAGACAAAGCCGTAGCAATCATTCAACAAATCGCTGAAGCGCTGGATTGCGCCTGGAAAGAACAGAAACTCATCCATCGAGATATCAAACCCGACAATATCATGTTGACAAGGAACGGTCGCGCCAAGCTTGCCGACCTTGGTCTTTCCAGAGTTGCCGGGGAGGTTGACGATGAAGATGAAGGTGATGAGGTAATGGGTACGCCTCAATATATCAGCCCGGAACACCTTACCGGCGCGCCGATGGATGTACGCAGTGATATTTACAGTCTTGGTGCAACCTTTTATCAGTTTGTTACCGGACGTTTTCCCTACGAAGGCAAAAATGCCAACGAAATTGCCAAACAGCATCTGGACGGCACGCTGATTCCCCCGCAGCAGGTTAATCCACAGGTACCTGAAACCATTGGTCAAATTATCATCAAGATGATGAAAAAAAATCCGGCGGAACGTTATCAGGATGCCGAAGCTCTCGTTGAGGATCTGCGAATATTCCGTCGCGGCAAGGTACCGTCGTCATTATCAATGCCGAAAGTTTTTTCAACTCGTACGCGATCTGTTTCACGCACTGAATTACATCTGCCAGTATCCCCTGGACAAGCTCCGGCAGTACAACCTCCTGAAGTGCCAACAACAACGACCGGGTCTTTAAAGCCATTATATACTGCAACGACAACGACTTCAAGCGGTTTGATTTTCAGTGGCAAAGCAGAAGAGGAATTACACACCGAACCGAAGAAAAAAGCTTTCGCCTGGTTGATTCTGGTAATTGCGGTAATTGTTCTTATTTCCGGTGCTGCCATCTGGTTTTTTGTCATTCCGCAACTTAAATCATCCAAACCAGCAGTAAAAGCTCCTCCGGTTGCGCAACCCGTGAAACAAGTCAGTCCTGAAGAAAAGAAAAAAATGCGCGACCCCGAATATTGCGCCAAAATAGATGAATTGTTACTGGCACCTCGTAATTCTCCGGAAGATGCGGTAAAATTTCTTACCGGTACTGACGAATTCTTCGAAAAATATCCACAGCCTGAAACAGAGGTACAACGCGATAAATTAAAGGCGCTTATACAGGTTTATTCACCGCTTGACGAAAAAAACCGGGTCGCGGCAAACCGGAAAAAATTGCGCGACGCCCATATCCAGGAAATACAACGCAACAAGAATGCGTCAGAAATCGCAGTCGCAGAACAACGCAGACAGGACGAACTTAAGAAACGCCGGGACGCTGAGGATTTAGAACGCCGGCGGAAACTTGACGAAGAAAAAAAGAAACAAGAACAACGCATTGCCGATTACAGTAAATCAATAAAAAACAAAATGATCACGTTGGCGATGACATTCGTTCGTTGTGGAAATTCAATTGATCCGGCCGCCGCCGATACCGCTTTTACCGAAGCTATCAGCGAACCCGGAAAAATGGTGGGCCGTTCAGCCCGCGAGCGCGAAGAGGCGACGAAACTGGCGGATTATGCCAGAAAATTGCAAGCCGGTTTCAGTACCGGCAAAAAAATGAGTGATTTAGTTAATAACAGTGGCACCGAACTGGACGGCACTCAAATTGAGTTGCGCTCTGGCGCGCTGGGAAAGATAAAAAAGATTGAAGATGGCACAATGACAATAAAAATGTTATCCTCCGACTCCACCGAGGAAATAAAAATTTCTGAATTGCAAGGCTTTTTCCTTAATAAATTTTTACAACGGTTGGAAAAGAAACAACTGATTGCCAACGGGTTTTTCTTCTATATGCTCTATAGTTGCAATTTCTATCCCGAACTTTCTGCGTCAGCTCCAGATGAATTCTGGAAAAAGGAGTTGCCCAATCTGGAATTTGTCTATTTCAAAGAGAAATTACGCAACGCTCCGGAATCGGAAAGAAAGGCATTGGAGGCGAGATTCGGCGCACTTGAAAGCTTCAAGAAAGCCATGACGGCGATTCCAAAGACATAACCACCATGAAAATAATTCATTTTTCAGATTCCCATGCCGGGGGGCCAGCCGAAGATTTTTTAGCTTATCTGGATAAACGCTGGGTTGGAGTATTCAATTACCGCTTTCGCCGGCGTTTCCGCCACAACCAGAAATTACTTGGTCTTGCCGTCGATTATATTCTGGCCAATCCGCCGGATGTTGCGGTTTGTACCGGCGACTTGACTTCAACCGGACAGCCCGGCGAGTTTGAACAGGCAATGGTGATTTTGAAGCCGCTTTATGAGTCCGGCATTCCCCTGCTGTTTGTTCCCGGCAACCATGACCATTATGTTTATCGTGCGAAATGTGTCCAAGCTCTAAAACGCATATTTATAACGATGAATCAGGGGCGTTTTGAATTTGATGCGCTGCCGGCTGCGGTTGATATCGCCGGAGTGCGCTTTTTGGTAGTCAATGAAAGTTGGCCTTCAAATTTGATTTCATCTTGCGGGTACTTAAAAAAGGCATCTCAACTTTTTGTTGAGAATGAATGCAGCAAAGATCCCGATATACCAAAAATTCTTATCGGTCACTATCCGCTCCTGGAAAACCACCCGTTACTGCGAATCCGCCACCGGTTGTGGGGACAAAAAACTATTATCAAGCTGCTCGAACAAAAAAAACTGGACGTTTCCCTCTGCGGACATGTCCATAAACCATCATGCAAAATTGACGAATCCGGACGCGGAGAGTATTGCGCCGGGTCTGTTACCAGAAATGGCACTATTTCCGTAATAGAATATCTGGAGTCATCGGATATATTTGAGCAGAAAGTCGTTACTCTGAATTAGCGCGGAATCCATGATTTCGTAGTATTGCGCCCCGGCGAGAGAACTGTCGCGGTCAAATATATATCCATCATTTCACCGGCTTCCCGGCTGTGGAAAAAATCCGGACCGAACAGATTGGTATATTCCTTACGTTTACTTGAGATAGCGCCGCCTATGGGGATACGACACCCGCTTTGCACAGTAAGGCGCGAAGAAAGGCTTTCAACCCTTATCGACTGTTTCTTTCCTTTGCCGGTAAGGTAACTGATTTCCGGATAAATTTCCACTTCAATCAGCCCGTTCTCCAGTTGACGCGGAACAACCATCAGGGAAGTGCCAACGTCAGCCCATTTTATATCCGGGTCTATTTCATCAATTTTAGTCACGCTGCCGCCGTTGACAATAATTATTCCCGGGCTGGATTTCTGCGTTCGCAACCATGTCGGATCAATGATTGTTTTTCCCGACCACAGCGATGCGGGAGAACCGCTTTTTGTAACAATAAATTGAGAAACGTTATTGGTGTTATAGCCTCTGGAATCATTAACATTAATCTGTTGGATATCGGGAACTTCAATTCTTTTTCCGTTGCGGTATATCACCGTTCCAGTCTTTTTGGCAATTTTTTTGGGATCAATGGCAAATTTGGCATTACTGACCGGACCGCCACCGGTTTTATCGACGTCTATACGAATGTTAACCGCTTCCCGGTCGGCAGACTTGATGAACTGCTCTATTCTGGCAATTTTCTCTTCGGTATCGTAGATCAGGACTGAATTGCGTTTCTCTTCATAGACCATCTTGCCCCCAGGGGAAAGCCAGTCATTGCAAACCTGTTCCAAAATTCTGAATTCAAGCGTCATCAGGGATATCATCTTGTAATTTTTAGCGGGTTCAACCGTGTCGGCGCTAATAATTACGGTTTTTTTGGGAGGAGTAACCGGTTTGTCAATGGCAGAGATCTCTTGCTGAGAAAAAACCGCCATTGCAAGTAGGAGTATCGAACAACAGGTTATTCCAAATATCACCCGCATCATCTTCTGACCTCTTATGACAGGAAATGGTTGAGTAAAATAATTAAAGTTCTTGCATAATATACAAACGGTGTATAATATATCAATCAAAACTTTACCATATTTTTCTGACACTATCTGTAAACCGGAGATTAAAAAGATGAGAAAAACAAAAATTATCGCTACTGTCGGTCCTGCCTGTGAAAACAGTTCCAACTTGAAAGCAATGTTTAAAGCCGGTGTAAATGTCTGCCGCCTTAATTTTTCTTTCGGTTCCCACGAACAGCACGCAGAAAAGATTTCCCGTATTCGTCAAACCAGCCGGGAATTGAATCAAAGTGTCGCTATCATGCAGGATTTACAGGGACCGAAAATTCGTATTGGACATCTCGCCGCTCCGGTAACTGTAAAAAAAGGTGATTCGCTGATTCTTTCCGGCAATACGATCCAGAAAGAGGTGTGCTATCTGCCAACAACATACCGGAATATTGCGAATGACACTCAACCCGGGAAAACCATTCTTCTCGCCGACGGCAAAATCATTCTCCATGTTGAATCAGTAAACCCGGCACATAGAGAAGTGGCCTGTCGCGTCATCGCCGGCGGTACCATTTTGACAGGAAAAGGTCTCAACCTGCCATATACGCGAATTTCTCTTCCTGCATTAACGCCAAAAGACATTGAAGATGCCGTTTTCGGTATCAATAACGGCGTTGATTATCTGGCCCTCTCTTTTGTGCGGTGTGCAGAGGATGTTATGAAATTACGCCGTCTGCTTAAAAAACATCATGCCGATATTCCGATTATTGCCAAACTTGAAAAACCGGAAGCGCTTGACAACCTGCAGGAAATTTTATCAGTATCCGACGGGGTGATGGTTGCCCGCGGAGACCTTGCCGATGAAATATCATTTGAACATGTCCCCATGGCCCAGAAACGTATCGTCAGAGAAGCAAATGCCGCTGGAAAATTGACGATTGTCGCGACAGAAATGCTCAGTTCAATGGTTGATAATCCGCTGCCAACCCGCGCCGAAGTCAGTGATGTGGCGAATGCCGTTCTCGATGGTTCTGATATGATTATGTTGTCGAACGAGACCGCAACAGGCAAATTCCCGGTAAAAGCGGTTCAAGCAATGGGTGCAATCGCGACAGAAGCCGAAAAAATGATTTCACAAGACACAATGAAACCGGTTAAACTTGATGAATCAAAAGAAATTGCCCTGGCGATGTGCATGTCCGCAACATTCCTCTCTCATGAGTTGTCAGAACGCGCCATAGTTGTTTTGACTTCAACTGGTGAAACTGCCCGCATTCTGGCTAAGTGCCGCCCGGACAGCACCATCTATGCCACAACTTATGAACCGCGGATTTACCGGCGGATGGCGGCATTTCATAATGTTCTACCACTACTGCTTGAACACACCGATAAAAATCTTCAACCCGGAATGCCGCTGATAATTGAGCAGATAAAAGCAAAATTACTTCAGGGTAAACTGGTAAAGGCGGGAGATAGGCTGATACTTCTTTCCCTTGCCGGAGTCGCTAATCGTGACAGCAAACGGCAACTGAACTCGATTCATGTCGTAACCATGCCGGGACACTAGAATTTATTGCCCAATAGCGTTTGCGAATAATAACATTGTCTTGAAAAATATTGGTATTTTTCATCTAACGGCTTATATTATATTAAAAGGTAATTCGAAGTAAAATGACTAACACAACAGGAGGCTATATGTTTTTATTTGTCGGGCTCTTAGTTATTATCGCAATCGGTCTGTTAATAGCAATCATTGCCGGAATGTACAATAAGCTGGTAACATTAAGAAACAGATATAAAAATGCTTTCGCGCAAATAGACGTTCAATTAAAGCGGCGATATGACCTTATTCCCAATCTGGTGGAAACCGCCAAGAAATATATGAAACATGAAAGCGAAACACTTGAAAATGTAGTGAAAGCTCGAAATGCAGCCTCTACTGCCTGTCAGCAGGCAGTTGCTAATCCCGGCGATCCCGCTGCCATGAAGACTCTGCTTGGCGCTGAAGGCACACTGTCACAAATGATGGGAAAACTTCAGGTAACGTTTGAACAGTACCCCGATCTTAAAGCCAATCAGACCATGGCGCAATTGATGGAAGAGCTGACCTCTACTGAAAATAAAGTTTCTTTCGCACGGCAATCTTATAACGACAGCGTAATGACTTACAACACCTCCTGCCAAACATTTCCGACAGTAATTCTCGCAGGAATGTTCGGTTTCCAGGAAGCCGCTCTTTTTGAAGTGTCCACTCCCGCAGAGCGTGAAGCCGTTAAAGTTCAATTCTGACCCGCACATAGAAAAAACTGGTGATTTATGGATTTTTTCGCGAACCAGGAACGGGCACGCAGAAACACGACCTTGCTCGTTTTCTTTTATCTTCTTGCGGTTTGCCTTATCATTCTTGCGGTTTATACCACATTTGCCGTAGCTTTATCAGGCAGTCAGGGACCGTCGGAACCAGGTGCCCCGCAATTGTACAGTCTTTGGAATCCGGAACTGTTTTTGTGGGTAGTTGGCGGTACGGTTATCGTCATTGCAAGTGGTATGCTCTATAAGATTTCACAACTTTCCGCCGGCGGTCAAGTCGTGGCAACAATGCTCGGCGGCAGAAAACTGGAGAATCAGACGAGAAATATTGACGAACGCAAGATTCTTAATGTTGTTGAAGAAATGGCTATTGCATCCGGTCTCCCGCCGCCACCAGTTTACATGCTTGATAACGAACCGGGAATCAACGCCTTTGCTGCCGGTTTTTCACCACGTGACGCAGTTATCGGTGTTACCGCCGGCTGTGTTCAACAATTGAGCAGAGATCAACTGCAAGGCGTCATCGCGCATGAATTCAGTCATATTTTGAATGGTGACATGAAATTGAATATAAAAATGATTGGTCTCCTTAACGGGATATTAGTCATTGCCGTTATTGGTTACTGGGTGATGTGCTCTACAAGCCGGTCCCGCAATAGTAAAGGAGAAAACAACGCCCCGTTCATTATAATTGGACTTGTTTTAATGATTGTGGGATATATCGGCGTTTTTTTTGGTAATATCATCAAAGCCGCAATCTCGCGGCAACGGGAATTTTATGCAGACGCCGCTGCAGTACAATTTACCCGGAATCCGGAAGGTATTGCCGGAGCATTAAAGAAAATCGGCGGGTTTGATTTCGGTTCTAAGCTGGAAACGCCAAACGCACCTGAAGCCAGTCACATGTTCTTTTCATCGGGAATAACCGGTTTCCTTTCCGGACTTTTCGCAACCCATCCGCCGTTAGCAGAACGGATTAAAAGGTTAGACGGTACAATTATTCCGGAGATGACGGATGAAGAATCGTCAGAATCCTCTGATGCTGTCAGTGGCTTTACCGGCGCCCGGTCACAAAGTAAATTACATTTAAGTCCGGAAAAGACGGTGGCAAAGGTAGGTACCCCTACTCAGGAAAATGCCGACTTTGCGGCAACCATGCTTTCAAAAATACCCCGTTCACTCATTGAAGCAGCAAATAGTGTTTATGGCGCTCGCGCCGTCATTTTTGCCCTTTTACTCGATGAAGACAAGAATTCAAAAACGAGACAAATACAGGAAAATGGCTTAAAAAATCAAATTGACGAACAGTTGTTTAAATCTTGTTTGACGGCAGCCGACGAAATTGCCGGACTCTGGCAAGGGTACCGGCTGCCTCTGGCAAATATGTCGGTTGCCGCATTAAAAGAGATCTCTTCCAGTCAATATTTTGACTTTATTAAAATTGTCGATTTTCTGGCAATGGCTGATAACAAGATTGATTTATTTGAACACATGATATCGCGCCTCGTCCGTAAATACCTCGACCCGGAAGCAAAAAAATCTAAAGGGGTTAAGTACAATAACAAATCTCAATTGCTGGAATATTGCGCGGACTTAATTTCCTGTCTGGCATTTTGGGGTACTGACGATGACAATGACGCTAAAAAAGCATTCGAGGCGGGCATCGCCAAATTCAACGCCGGCAACATTGAAATGCGCTCCCGGGCGAAAAGCAATACAGTTTTGCTGGATGCGGCAATAGATGTTTTTTCTCTGGCGTCACCGCAAATAAAGCGTTCCGTCATTGAGTCATGCGTTGCTACGATTGCCGCTGACAATCTGGTTACGATTGAAGAGGCAGAAGTTTTACGTTCAGTATCGGCGGCGCTAGATTGTCCAATGCCGCCTTTCCTGCCCGGGGATGTCGTGTAAATTTTGAAGTTATTTTGCCTGAGTGCGGTCCTGGATGAATGACTTTACTGCTGAAGAATATTTATCACGGTTATCAAAGTAACATTCGTCATGTCCACCCGTCAGTTCAAGGAATCGCTTGGGTTCACCAGCCAGGTTGTAAAGTTTTTCAGCGTGACGATATTTAACCACCTCATCATCTTTGCTGTGAATGATCATTACCGGACATTTTACCTGCTTAACATATAAGTTTGTTGCAAACTTATAGCGTGAAAGCCATTGCACCGGAAAGTAAGGATAAAGATCTTTGCCCATCTCCGGAATAGAAAGGAATGTTGATTCGCATATCAGTTTTGCCGGTTGATTTTCAGCGGCAAGCCTGGCGGCGACCGCTCCGCCGAGAGAGCGTCCAATAATTATAATTTTGCCGGGAGGAATATGTTTTTCTCTAATCAGGTATTGCCAGGCGGCATCAGCGTCGTTAAATAACCCGTGCTCAGTTATTTTGCCACTGCTTAATCCATAACCGCGGTAGTCAAAGATAAAAAAATTAAATCCCATGCGATTATAAAGTTCAATCGTTTCAACCCGGTGTGCCAGAGAACCGCCATTGCCATGGCAAAAAAGAATTGTGTACTCTGCATCTTTTGCCGGAATAAACCATGCGTGCAACTTGACATTATCACCCGTCTTCAGCCATATTTCTTCGAAATCCATTCCCAGACTTCGCGGGGTGGCAAATATTTCATGCCGGGGATGGAAAAGAAATTTAGACTGCATGAAATAGAGGATAAATCCCAACAGAATGTAGGCGCCGGCGATGATTATGATGATATTTAGAAGCATTCGTTTAGCTATTTTCAGGAGAACCGGTTTGGCTTCCATTCCAGGTTACATCCGCGGTGGAAAGTCGAATTCTGTTTCAAAAAGCTGTCCTATTTTTTCGCAGGCGATTTCCTCCCGTGCTCCGGTTACCTGAAGGGTAAGGCTGTCGCCACGCTGCAATCCGAGCGCGATGAGACTGAGAATGCTGTTCAACTCGGTGTCCTCCCGGCTTGGAAAAATAATTACAAAGCTATGGTCTGGAAACTCATTTAAGGCATTCAGAATGGTACTCGCCGGACGACAATGTATTCCGGCATGATTATTAATTTTAACGGTTTTTTCTTTCATCTCTTTATTCTTTCAAGAGTGGTTATATAATATAGTTATTGATTTATTCTTTACAACACTGAATTCCACGGTTATCAGGATTATGTTTAACGGAAAAAAAATATTGATTATCATCCTCGCGACGGGAATCGGGTTGAGATTATGTTATCTCTGGCAATTTTCAGCCTCTCCGTTATTCTGCAACCCGATAGGTCCGGATGTGCAGGAATATGATGAATGGGCCAGATCAATACTGGCGGGAAATCTGCTTTGGCAGACGGTGCCGATTCATGGTCCGGTTTATCCGTATTTTCTCGCCCTGTTATATAAAGTTTTCAGTTATGACTTTTTTCTTGTGCGGTTTTTTCAATTACTGTTCGGCGTGTCCGGATTATATCTCCTGTTTTTAATCTCACGTCGTTTTGGGTGTTACCGCCACTCCGGAATGCCATTACTGGTTCTTGGCATTGCACTCTTGTATACTCCGTTAGTCTATTATCAGGGAGAATTGATTTGTGAAAGTATTTTACTGCCATTACTCACTGTAACAATTTATTTTCTTTATCTTGGCAGTGAAAAAAATCATATAACACAAAATAATTTTAATCTACAATATAAATATTTTGCTCTGGCGGGAGTTGCGGCTGGTTTTGCCGTCATTACTCATCCGATCTCTTTATTGTTTGTCCTTCTGGAATTTGCATGTGTGGCACTGCTTTGGCGGCAACGTCAGCGGTGCGGGTGGAAAAAGGAAATTTCCGCCGCAATTTTTATTTTTTCGGTCGTCGCAATCGTAGCTCCGGTCTGCCTTTATAATTCGGCATTGGCAGGTAAATTCGTTCTTGTTCAAAAAAACAGCGGACTTAATTTATATATCGGCAACAATGCGAATGCAACCGGTGGATGTTATGTCAGACCGGGACCGGCTTGGAACCGCCTTAATAATTTATCTGACAACGACCAGACTGTCCATAACGAAAGTGCGTTTGTTTCCCGCGTCATAGACTATATCAGCAATAATCCGGGTAAATGGTTGGCGCTTTCAGCGCGCAAAGCGGTTTACGTTTGGAACTGGCGCAATTTGATTGCCGGCGCAGATTCTACTCCTCTCCGGAATTATACAACTATTATGCAATTCAGCCGGTGGCTTTCCGGCATAATTTTTACCCTGGGTTTTGCCGGTTTGCTGCTGGTTTTATGCAAAAAACAAAACTGTTATAAGTACCGTCATTTTTTATTGCTGTTGGCGGCATTCTGGCTTGCACAGATATTGACGGTAACCAGCGGTCGTTATCGTCTTGCCATGTTGCCGGCAATTTTTATTTTTGCGGCATTTTTCATTCAAGACGTTAGATACCGGTGGAGAACCAACCGAGTTTTACTCGTCGGTGTATTCGTAATTGCCGTGGCATTGGTCTGGTTTCCCTGTCCGCCTGTTAATTCCGCCATGGAAGACGCAGAGACCCACTCACTCAACGGTGAGGCCTTTTATCGACAAGGCGAACTTTTACCTGCGGAGTATCATCTTACCGCGGCGTTGCCAGGACTGGAAGATAAAGCAAGATGTCTTAACCTGCTCGGTATTCTCTCAGAAAAACGTCTTAATATTGAAGCCGCCTCGCAGTTCTATCACGCTGCGATTACTGCTGACCAGACATCTCCGGAAGGATATATGAATCTTGCCGTTTTGGCATTGTCTCAAAATAACATCAAAGAGGCAGGAAGATTATTTAACGAGGCACTATTGCGCGGAAAAAACAATGCCGATGTGCTCTATAATGTTGCCTATTATATGGAACGCCAGGGGTATCTCCAAATTGCCGAACAATATTATCTCCAGTGCCTGAAAGTTTCTCCTGCTTATTCTCGTGCACTAAATGCGCTCGGTGTCATGGCAATGGGGAAAAAAGACTATAAACACGCCATCACACTATTCCGGCAGGCATTGGCGACCTCTCCGGCAAACAGCGGAATAATGCTTAATCTGGCCGCGGCGACAGCATCCGATGGCAATACGGAAACCGCAAGCAAAATTGTTGACGGAATCCTTAAAAAAGATCCGGGACATCGCAACGCCCTGCTAATGAAAAGAATGCTTACTGTCCCTGCCGGTAAACAATAATTCCAACTATTTTGATTTATTCACTCTCGATAAATTACTTCTGTTGGTTTTTCGTTCCGCCAACAATATCCAGAAAAAAATAATTTTTTACATGATTCAATCTGGTATTTTTAAAAAACATGGCTTTATTATATTTACGGACATTGTAAAAAAGTTTTTTGACTATAAATTTATTATAAATCAGTTGTGAAAATACGAGGGAACTATCATGTCAATAGAATGCAGTCCGAAAATACCGGCGGAGCTTGACCATGGATTCAAGCCTGCGGTGTTATGGAATAAGGAATATCGCAGGCTTGTGGCGGCGAGTGGCAACCAAAAGAAGCTGGTGATTGGACTTGAGCGTGGCAACGGTACGGTTTCCACCTTTGAAACTAATATTTTTCCACACAACTCCGAATACCGGAAATTAAATATAAAGTATGTTGAACGTCTGGTAAAATTTCTATTGTGGATGAAAGGCGGATTCAGAGTTATTCTTGCCGGAGAAAACAAGAGTTTAACAGATGATATCAGGTCAATCTATTCTCCCGGCGGCAAAAGAGCATTCGATGCCGAAATCATGGGCGTGCGAATATATGGCAAGCCGTTTGAGATAATTCACCGCCCGCTCGACAATGCACCGGAAAGCCGCGAAATAGAAGTTAAGCTTGGTGGTCACATGAATGGCTGCAGGATAGGTTTTGATTTGGGCGGTTCTGACCGTAAATGTGCAGCAGTGCAGGATGGCAAGGTGATTTTCACCGAAGAAGTGGCATGGGACCCCTATTTTCAGAAAAAACCTGAATATCACAAAGACGGAATTCTCGATTCAATCCGTCGGGCAGCGGAAAAATTACCAAGAGTTGATGCCATTGGCGGCAGCGCCGCTGGTGTATATGTTGATAACCGCCCGCGAATCGCATCGCTTTTCCGCGGAATAAGCAAAGAGGATTTTGAAAATTACATTCAAAATATTTTTGTTGATATTGAGGCTGAATATAAAGTGCCGGTGATAGTTGCAAATGACGGAGAAGTGACGGCTTTAGCCGGGGCGATGTCCATGCAATCAAATGCTGTGCTGGGTCTTTCCATGGGAACAAGTCAGGCTGCCGGATATGTAAACAGTCACGGTAACATAACTGACTGGTTGAATGAACTGGCTTTTGCCCCGGTCGATTACCGTGATGATGCCCCGGTAGATGAATGGTCCGGAGACATTGGTTGTGGTGTACAATATTTTTCTCAACAAGGCGTTGCCCGACTTGCACCGCTTGCCGGAATTTTTTTACCCGAAACCATGCCGCTTCCGGAACGACTGTTGGCAGTACAAGAGTTGATGAAGGATGGAGATTTCCGCGCCGCTTCCCTTTATCGGACAATTGGCACCTGTTTCGGATATGCCATAGCACACTACTCCGACTTTTATGAGATTCGTAATTTGTTGATTCTCGGCCGGGTTACGTCTGGCGAAGGTGGAGAAATAATCCTTAGCACCGCAAAAGAAACGTTGAAACTTGAATTCCCGGAACTTGCCGAACAGATTACTTTCCGGACTCCCGATGAACAGTTTAAGCGCCACGGACAGGCGGTAATTGCCGCAAGCCTGCCTGAAATTAAATAACAGAGGATTTTCGATTATGAAAACTTTAATTAAAAATTGCCATATAATTTCTCCCGACGTTGAACTATACAACGGCGCAATACTGCTGGAAAGTAAACTTATCACGGGAGTATATACTGAGGCCGAGACATTACCAGACGCCAGTATTGTTGTTGACGCCGGAGGAAAGATGACGGTGCCGGGTTTTATCGACATCCATTTTCATGGACGTTCCGGCTACGACTTCTGCGATGCCAGCGCTGAAGGAATGGAACGCATCGGCATTGATAAAGTGACCGAAGGCGTTACTTCAATGCTCCCGACAACTTTAACAGTTGAGGAGCAACAACTGAAATCGGCGTTACATACTGCTGCGGAATACAGCAGAAAAAATATTCATGGGGCGAAAATAGCCGGAATACATCTTGAAGGACCATTCATCAACTGCAAATGTTGCGGAGCACAAAATCCACAATTTGTCAGAAAGCCGGATATTGATGAAGTAAAACGCCTCGATGCGATCTTCAAAGTACTTAAAGTTTCATTTGCAATTGAATCAGAGGGTGGTACCTCTTTTGTCCGTGACTTATTGAGTGCCGGAATTACTCCGTCATGCGCGCACAGTGCAGCGGGTTATGCGGACTTTAAACAAGCTAATTTGCTGGGTCTGCGCAATCTGACTCATTTCTGTAATCAAATGACGCCATTGCATCACCGTGATATCGGACTGGTCGGGGCAGGGATGCTTCACGACGAAGTTTTTGTTGAAATGATCTGTGACAAGTTACACCTTTCTCCCGATATGATTCGTCTTGCATTCAAAGTTAAAGGCGTTGAAAAAATCATCTTGATTACCGATGCCATGCGCGCCGCCGGACTTGCCGAAGGCGATTATGATATCGGTGGACTGCCAGTCGTCGTCAAAGAGGGCGCCGCCAGGTTGAAATCTAATGGAGCCCTTGCCGGCAGCACCCTGCTCTATTATCAGGCACTGAAAAATGTAGTTGACATAACCGGTCTGCCACTGAAAGAATTGATTAAAACCACTTCATGGAATCAAGCGCAGTCTCTCGGTCTAATAAATTATGGAAAAATTGAACCGGGCTATTCTGCAGACATATTACTGTTGAACAGCGATTTTTCTCCTGCCGTAGTATTTATTGACGGCATTTCAACAAATTTCCCGAAATAGTTTTACTCAACGGGTTTTCAGTGTGATTAGCTGCGATTGTCTATAAATAAACCACTGCCGTTGCATCGCAATAAAAACGCCTCGAAAAGCGCTGAGTCTCTGCCCTTTTTCTCTTTCATATTACAAAATATTCCTGCTTTGCGCCGTCCTAAGACTTGCCAATCAACGAAATTCTGATAGATTAATGGTCCATTCGTCCAGGCTGGAGGACAACTGATTGAAACCGGGAATGATGATGGCGAAAAGAATTATAAATTGGAATAGCTGCAATAATTGTTCTATCGTTTTGACCTGTCTTTTTTCCATTATAACATCCCGTATTTTTTCGCCTTCCTGGTCAATGCTTAAACAATATATTTACATCATCCCAAAACCACTGGCACAATTTCTGATAATAGTTGTTTTACTGACCACCGGCATGAATATCTTTGCCGAGAACAGTTTTACGACATCTTCCGGCAATATTATTGAGTTCAAAAAATTTGATAAAAATTATTTTGCCACCCTCCAGTATTTGCGACATGTCGATGCCACAATCGGAAGAATCGTCAAAGACTCCTCTGGTTCGAATAAGAGTCAGAAATGTAAATTTTATATATCTCCTGACCATCTTGATGGCATAAAAATCGGAAGAATCAATGGTCAGATAACAATTGCACTGAACAGTAATCTGGAAAACTGGAGGAACGATTATCAAACTAATCGTAAAATAATTGGAGCGTTGCTGCTGACAAGAATTGGAATTGCCGCGGAGCGATATAATGACGTTATTCCACCATGGATTCTCTCCGGTTTTGTCGGTCTTTGCCGCCAAAAAGAATTCGCCGCCAAAATTATTGACATAAATTATCTGCCGGGATTGCGTGCTTGCGCAATCGCAGGCAAATACCCGCGTTTGCGGTCAGTACTGCGTTACCCGATGACGCCAGAGGACAATGGCACCGCCTATGAATTTTATGAAGAAATATGTCGCTTTATGTTGCGCGAAACGTATGAGTTGTCCAGCGGGTCAGAAAGTCTGTTGCGCGACATCGTTTTTTTGACCGCAAAAAACAAATACAGCTCTGACGAAATCTTTAATACAACAATCGGTCGCGTTATCTCTGAAAAATATTCTAAAAATTTCGACTCAAAGCTGCCGGATGAAGAAAAAATTCAAGCATGGTTTGAATATTCCGTCAAAGCAAAAGTAATCTCGCCTTTCAGTCCGTTCACCGGCGAACAATTTCGCATCAAGCTTGAATCACTGAAACAGGTCTCCTGTGTTTTGAAAACTGGTAACCGTCAAAATCGCGAGACATTCACCATCGATCAACTACCGTTAAAATTTGACGAAATCGAGGACAAGAATGCCG
Source organism: uncultured Victivallaceae bacterium (assembly GCA_964392985.1). Taxonomy (GTDB): domain Bacteria; phylum Verrucomicrobiota; class Lentisphaeria; order Victivallales; family Victivallaceae; genus CAYMSF01. Next base: position 38,863 of record CAYMSF010000030.1, read on the forward strand.
TCGTCATCGAAAAACAGCGCATCATTGAGCAAATGGTTGTCGCCTGCCCGCCGTTATTGTCAGACTCAACCGTTAAATTACATAACGCCATTGCGTCAATCGGCAATGTCAGAAAGGAAAATTTATCCAGACAAATTAACGAAATCATAGATAAACTCCAACAGCAACTGAACACACAAATTGCAATCGAAAAGTATCTTAAAGAAACAGAATTCGCGCAACTCCCCTCTGCGTTATTGTATCACCGTGAAATAAAAGAGGTTAACCGTCCGATATATCAACCCTGGCCAAATCTCTCCAGTTATCTCAGCAAAGAAGAACGCAAATTTCTTGAATGACGGACTGCGTTTCGCCTTTATGCTGTCATCATGACGTTAATTTTTTCCATGATTGTTGCCGTAGCTCCAGGCACACTTAACACATCACATTCTGAACCGAGAATAAACGGATGCCCTGATTTTTTCATCTTTTCCAAAATGGCGCAAGTCATTTCTTTGACTTGTGCTTTGGTAATGTCATTATCAGAGTAGAATTTTTTTGTTGGCAAGTTACCAAAAAGAACGGTATTTTTTGATACGAGTCTTGCATCATCCCAGATATGTCTGGAACTGCCCAAACTCATAATCGCCGGGTCTAATTGATTAAACTGCTTCACCATATAATCCGTCAATTCACCACAATCGTGAAAAATCAAATCTCCGTCATATTCTGAAATCAAATCACGAATCCTTTTATTGTATGACAACACAAAACGTTCAAAAATATCTGTCCCGGCATCCAGTTGGTTCGGTGATATATATATTTTATTTGCCGCCGGTTCACAAACGCAAATTGCTCTGGCGCCAGCTTCCAGTTGCATCCGGATCGAACTTAAAATAATCGCACTTGCAGCCTCCAGGGCGGTCTCAACCATTTTCACTTCTTCATCTTCTACCCCGGTTATTCCCATCCCGGCCAGGTAAACCGCACTGATGGGATCCTTTAATAAGGTAGTCATCAAGGAAAACGGTCCGATGGACATGCCAACCGGCATTAATTTGCTGTTCTTTGCAACATGTTTTATTGCGTTACAGTTGGCTTGAATACGTTCCGTAACCAGTTGCCGCCCGCTTGTTCCTGACTGAACCGACTCCAACTCCGCAACCGATAAGTTTCCACTCAACTGCCATTCCTTAACTTTGGGAATCCCCTTTAATCCCAGAAGTGCCACCAACCACTCCTTTTCAAGCGTCAAATCCATCAGAGGAAATGCCAGTGGCGTGTTGAAACGCTGCGCCGTTTCTATATAAACCTCGCCAAGCAAAGTGCCATTCACCAACCTCTCTTCATGGTCCGGTTTTTCTTTCAACACCAAATCCGTGCCAATTGGCATTCGTAACCCTTTTTCTGCCAAATCCAAAAAATATTGCCTTTCCATTTTCATCTCCTGTTGTAAAAGTTAATACCCTGATGCCGATTCATAACAAAGAAATCGCATCTTTCTGTTTTGTTATATATTAACCTTAATAAAACAATTTTCTTCTATTATATTGTCCTGTTATTGCTCTATTTTATCACTTAAACAGATATATTGCGACGTAATGCAAAATAGTCTTTCCTGCATTATGGGTGCTCAAGAATCAATAATGAATGACATTGATCGGAGGAAACGGCGTTATTTTACAGATTATGACGCCGGCAATATTATTGCCATTTTTTAGTTTTTTTTCATAATTAAATATAGAGCCGGCTAAAATATAGTAATATTTCTACATGCTCTTTCGTTATTCTTTCATTTTTGCAGGATAATATAGAGCAATAGCGGTGTAAATATAAACCATTTATTATCATGATATTATAGTTGTTTTCTGCTTTTACATGAATGTTTTCAGGCAAATAATTTGCATTTTTTTGATATTGGCGTATATTTCGTCGTAATCAAGGGTTCGAATCTACGTGCTTCATTGTGTCATCTGAAGTTTTACTAATCGGTAAGACTTCTGGTGGTTTCGCGATGTTGTCGCCAGTTAAAAAAGGATTCTACCAAAACTATTCATCTCGAATTTCTCAGGGATAACAACATGGACATTAATCTGATACTGTTTATTGCATTAGTTGTAATGCCGATTCTGCTTGGATTGGCAGCATATTTCGCCCCGTGGTCGCGAGTAAGGAATGTTGCCATACTCTGTTGCACCGTCGTTGTGGCCGCGGCAGGAATCAAGTTGGCCTTTATTCCGGATTTTGTCATCAAGACGTCGGTTATCTCCAGTCATCTGGCAACAACGCTTGAGATATTAGTTATCGGCATTATTTTTCTGATTGCCTGCAAGCTTCGCAACTGGTGGATTATTTTATTCAGTATCGCTCAGCTATCTATGGTCGGAGTAGAGATGATATTGTTGCAAACGGGGCATGAAGTAGAAGAACATGTTGTTGATTTTTCGGCGGACCCATTGACCAAAATACTGGTGCTGATTACCTCACTGGTCGGTCCTGTTATCGCTATTTATGCCATCGGTTATATGAAAAAACATCAGGAACACGCCCCAAATACTGCAGCATCACTGGGACAATTCTTCTTTTTCTTCATCGCCTTTCTTGGATTCATGAATGGTCTGGTCATGGCAAATAATCTGAAATGGTTTTCCTTTTTCTGGGAAGCTACTACACTTTGTTCCTTCATGCTGATTGGTCAGGATGGCACCGTTGAAGCCAGGAAAAATGCAGCGCGCGCCCTGTTGATCAATACTTTCGGCGGCACCGCATTAATTGCAGGAAGCTTATGGGTGTTGGTTGTTTATAATACTGAATCAATAGAAGGTTTGATGGCGGCAAAAGCCGTTATTCCAATGGTATTATTGTGTATCGCTGCATTTACTAAATCAGCATTGCTGCCGTTTCAAAGCTGGCTGCTTGGTGCAATGGTTGCGCCGACACCCGTTTCGGCACTGCTGCATTCTGCGACCATGGTAAAGGCCGGTTCTTATCTTGTATTACGACTTTCCCCGGGATTTTACGGGGAAAAAGTAATGTTTGTGATTATGGTGCTCGGTGCACTTACCTTTGCCGGCGCCGCCTTGCTGGCGGTAACTCAAAGTAATTCCAAAAAAGTTCTGGCATACTCGACCATTTCCAATTTAGGATTGGTGGTGGCATGCGCCGGAATAAATTCTCCTCTCGCCTATTCTGCGGCACTGGCAATAATTTGTTTCCACGCCGTGTCAAAAGGCTTGCTGTTTCTATGCGTTGGCGCTATTGAACAAAAACTTGGCAGCCGTGATATTGAAGATATGGGAGGAATATTATTCCGCATGCCGATTACCTCAACCGTAGCGCTGATTGGAATGATGTCCATGTTACTTCCTCCTTTCGGCATGCTCTTGAGCAAATGGATGGCCATTGAAGCAACCATCCGTTCTCCGCTGATACTGCTTTTTATGGTGCTGGGTAGCGCGTTAACGGTGTTCTTCTGGTCAAAATGGATTGGTCGAATTCAAACCTCCTCGTACCACCCGAAGTTCATCAAAGAAGAGATGGATCCGAGCATAAAAGTAGCACTCTTGACTCTTGCCACCGGTGTGCTTGTGACCGGTTTCGGTTCAATTTGGATATTCAACCGGTTTTTCGCACCGATAGCTTTTGATGTGTTTAAAGATATTGACGGTGTTCCCGTGCAGTTATGGCGTGTATTTGACGCCGTCGGCTCTTTTCCTGCCATTACGTTTTTTGTCGTGCTGGTAATTGTTTTTGCATTATATTGGCTGGTGGTATGGCGGCGATTCAATGAAAACGATGTCCGGTTGCCGTATTTGTGCGGAGAAAACGCAGAATGTTCCGTTTTCAACACTTCCGCTTTTAATAATTCCGAAGGTACGAGAAGCTATGCTTTCCGCAGTATCGGCGATAAGATTGAAGACTCCTGGTGTTCAACCACATATCTAAAAGGATATATCTCCGAGAAAAAAGCGACGGTCTGGCTTAATCTTACTGCGTGGCTAGTGATCATCATTCTACTGGGAGAAACTAAACTGTTATGGTAAAAATCGACACATGGATGTTAATTGTGGCGGCATTATTTGCCGCGCCATTTATAGGAGCTTTGATTGCCGGATTTGACCGGAAAGTTACGGCTAGAATGCAAGGACGCAAAGGGCCGCCGTTAATGCAACCGTTTTTTGACACTATCAAGCTTTTCTCCAAACAACCGGTAGCTTTGCATAAATTGCAGATTCTCTATGCTTTCCTGCACCTGGCATTTATGATGCTGGTGGTGGTACTGCTGGCAATGGGGCAGGACTTGCTGATGATTTTATTTGCTCATGCTTTTTCAACGATTTGTCTTGTTTTGGGCGGCATGAGTGTTCGTTCGCCATACAGCCGTATCGGCAGTCAACGTAAAATTTTTCAGATGCTGGCGTATGAACCGATTTTAATTTTGATGATTGTTGCCATTTATCTGCAAAATCACAGTTTCCTCGCAAAAGATGTTTTATACCTGGAACAGCCCATGTTGTTCTCGATGCCGTTGCTGTTTCTTGCATTTCTCTGTGCTGTTGCCATAAAACTGGGTAAATCGCCGTTTGACGTTTCCACCTCCCATCATGCCCATCAGGAAATTGTCAAAGGGATTACGATTGAATACGCTGGTCCTTATCTCGGTCTGATTGAGATTGCGCATTTTTATGAAACCGCAATTCTCTTCTTTATAATCATGATGTTCTGGCACACAAATCTTTATGTGGGATTTGCGCTGGAAACCGTGGCTTTCATGGCGATACTGATTCTTGACAATGCATTCTCCCGTTTGACGACGATGTGGATGTTGCGCTATATGTGGACAATTCCGCTGATGGTTTCAATTGCAAATATAATATGGCTGTGGTGAGGTAAAACAATTATGTTCAAAGCTCTTTCAAAATCTCCGTGGGTAGTCCATTTCAACTGTAACAGTTGCAATGGTTGTGATATTGAGTTTCTGGCTTGCCTGACTCCGCTCTACGATGTCGAGCGCTTCGGCATCCTCCATATCGGCAATCCGAAACATGCTGATATTCTCGTAGTAACCGGTTCTGTGAATAACAGAAATGCCCGGGTACTGCAGAATGTTTATGCTCAAATTCCTGATCCTAAAGTCGTGGTGGCGCTGGGAGTTTGCACTTCCAGTGGCGGTGTTTTCGCCGGATGCTACAATATTCTCGGCGGAGTTGACATTGTAATTCCAGTTGACGTTTTTGTACCTGGATGTCCGCCGCGTCCGGAAGCAATGATTGATGGCGTCGTTAAGGCTCTGGACATTCTGGAACGCAAACGCAAGGGGGAAATTTTCCCGCCCGCATCCAAACCTTCCTGCCGTTTTATTCCGACAGAAGCACCGGCGGAAACAACTATTGAACCCAAAACGGTATAATAATTATGATTAAAAATGTAGAAATTGTAACGGTTGAAAATCTTAATGATAAAGTGGCGTCAAAACTGCCGCTTGGTTTTCGTTTTGTTACCATGACTTGTACCGACTGCATCGAATACTTCGATATTCTTTATCATTTTGACAAAAATTATGAGTTGAGTAATCTACGGTTGCAATTAAAGAAAGGAGATTCTCTGCCGAGTATTTCTCCAATCATTTTTGCGGCATTGATTGTTGAGAATGAAATTAAAGACCTGTTCGGGGTGAATGTAACAGGCTTGATTCTTGATTATGACAACCGTCTTCTGCTAACCAGTTGTGCTCCGGAAAGACCTTTGTGCCGGGTGCCGGGCGTACTGATGACAGAGGCTGGAAAACCGGCGGAAACGCCAGCAGAGGATAAATAATTATGGCAAAGAATACAATAATTCCTTTTGGTCCGCAGCATCCGGTTTTGCCGGAACCAATTCAGTTGCGTCTGGTGCTTGATGAAGAAAAAGTCGTTTCAGTAATTCCTGTTATCGGTTATATTCATCGCGGTTTGGAAAAACTGGCGGAACAGAAAGATTTTCAGCAGGACACATATCTGATTGAACGTGTTTGCGGTATTTGCAGTTTTATCCATTCCGTTACCTATTGTACCGGCGTGGAAGAGATATTCGCCCTTGAAATTCCATCCCGTGCCAAGTATTTGCGGGTTATCTGGAGCGAACTGCATCGTTTGCACAGCCATTTACTGGCAGTAGGATTACTGGCAGATGCCTTCGGCTTCGAAAATCTGTTTATGCAATTCTGGCGCACCCGCGAACATATCATGGACGCGATGGAAGCGACAACAGGCGCCAGAGTTATGCTCGGCACCTGCTGTATCGGTGGCGTACGCAAAGATATCAGTCCAGAGCTTTTAAATTACATTCTTCAAACTCTCGACAAGGTTGAAGAAGAGCTCAATGAGTTGGTTCCGGTGCTGATTAATGACTACAGCGTCAAGCAGCGTCTTTGCGGTGTTGGCGTTCTGGACAAGAAAACCGCCTACGAAATGGGTGCGGTTGGTCCGACAGCCAGAGCCAGCGGGATTTCAATGGATTTGCGGACTACCGGATACAGCGCCTATGGCGAACTTGACTTTGCCCCGGTTGTTGAAAATGATGGCGATTCTTATTGCCGTACCAAAGTCAGAGCTCAGGAACTTTATCAATCCATCAATTTGATCCGCTGTGCCATCGGCAAAATTCCCGGAGGACCAATCAGCGTGCCGGTCAAAGGCAATCCCAACGGCGAGGTTATTGCCAGAGGGGAACAACCGCGCGGCGAAGTATTATATTATATCAAGGCTAACGGTACTGACAAGTTAGATCGTTTAAGAGTCCGTACTCCGACGTTTGCCAACCTCGCGCCACTGCTCACTATGTTGACGGGTTGCGAGCTTGCTGATGTCGGTGTAATCGTCATTTCAATTGATCCATGTATTAGTTGCACCGAAAGATAATTATTATGTTCAGCATTATTGGCAATATTTTTAAGAATCTCAGTCGCAAACCGATTACCAGACTGTACCCTTTTGAAAAGCGGGAATCCTTTTCCGGCGCAAAAGGTCAGCTCGAAATTGATCCGGATAAATGTATCTATTGCGGAATCTGTTCCAAGTGTTGCCCGTCTGCCGCGATTATCGTAACGCGCAAACCGGACAAATCATGGACGTTAGACCCTTATAAATGCATCGTCTGCGGTTATTGCATAGAAAAATGCCCGAAAAAATGTTTGTTTATGAACCCGGAACACCGCAAACCGTAAGTAACACCGCATTTCCAGAAAAATTGCAGGCATAGTTTAAATACAGAACCATTGCTTTTCTTACAATGTCATGTGTTATTTTTTCGCTATTTTTCTTTTCAAGATAACTTCTGAATATCTGGGATTACTCGAAATTTTGAAACATGCGATCGATAGGAAGAGTGGCAACTCCGATTACGACATGGTTTTCGCCTGCCCCGCAATTACTCAAAACAAGATTCCTGGAAAAAGCAGGGAACGCATATTCGTCTACGGTTTTTTTGATTATTTCAAAGAAAGGGTTACCTAAATATTCCATGGTCAAACATGAGTTTCATTGTTTCAGTTACTCGTGTTTGACATTTACCATCGAAGGATGAAAAAAAATATCTTAAAACACCCTACCCTGTATTATTTTTACGACAGGGGCTGGTATTCTATCTTCCAATATGCCCAACCATAGTTTTACTTTTATCCCAGTCGACCATCTCCCACGTTGTAAGCGCAAAAACAGGCAATTGAATCGTGCCGGATATTATTGGCTGCGATGTGGACACTTAAGCTCTCAATTATTGGCTTTTTTCATTGTATGAGCATTAATAATGCACTGTGCATTCGTTGATTTTTGAAATATATACAGTTTACTCTTTGATTTTCCAGGCTAATGCGCCGACAGGACACTCTTTTACGCAGACGCCGCAAATGGAACAGGAATCGGGTAGCACTTTGCCGTAGGCAGTTTCCACTATCGTACTGAAACCGCGTTTCTTCTGGCTCAACAGATTCTGGTTGATCACGTCGCGACAGATTTTCACGCAGATACCACATTTGATACACTTCATACGGTCGTGAATTATTGCCGGATGACGGTTGTCATAGCCGCAGCGGATTTTTTCACCTTTGATTGCAGCGGGCACCGCTCCATAAGCTTCGGAATGTTTTTTCAGTTTGCAGTCGGATTTGGCGGTGCAACTGCATTCAATGCAGCGGGCACCTTCATTCATCATTTTTTCCAGCGGTAGCGTCATGGATACTTCCTTGAAGGTATTTTTCCGATCACCCAGCGCAATCAAATCCAGAGGCACGCGCGAATCATTGGAAATGTTGTCGCGCAGATAAACCAGATTGTCCTTGGATAGGCTGCTCCAATGACCGCGTGAAACGTTAATCTGTTTTTCCTGAACCTGTTTCTCGCCACTAAGCAGTTCAAAAATGCCCAGAGCGATATTACGGCCTCCGGCGACACCTTCAACGACGGTGGCAGCCCCGGTGACACAATCGCCGGCAGCGAAAACATTGTCTTCAAGGCAATATGAATCCTGATTGACGTCTATATCGCCGTACTTGTTGGTCTTGAGTTCCGCCGGGGCATCGGTCTTCTGGCCGATGGCGGCAATTACGGTGTCGGCTTCGGTATCGAATTCGCTGTCTTTGACGGGAACCGGGCGTCTTCTGCCAGAAGCGTCGGCTTCACCGAGTTCCATGCGGACACATGTCAGTAACAGTTTGCCGTTTTCTCTGCGCAAGCGAACAGGTGCGACGAGGAAATTGAATTTTACACCTTCCTCTTTGGCTTCGTGTATTTCAATCTGTTCCGCAGGCATTTCTTTTTCAGTACGGCGGTAGAAACAACTGACCTCTTTACTGCCGAGGCGTACGGAGGTGCGCAGGCAGTCCATGGCGGTATTGCCACCGCCTACCACAATCGTCTTGCCGGGATTTTCACCCTGCCAGTCGTTTAGTGCAATCTTCTCCAGCCAGGCAATGCCTTGCGCGGCGAGTTCTTCGCCTTCGCACTGCATCGAGCCAGGTTTCCAGCAGCCGATGGTGACGGCTATAGCATCGAATTCCTGTTTTAGTTGAGCCATGAACAGGTTGTCGCCGAGTTTGTAACCGCATTCAATCTTGATACCCAGCTTGTAAAAATGGGCAAGTTCCTGATCCAAGACTGCCTTGGGTAGGCGATATTCTGGGATGCCGTAGCGAAGCATGCCACCGGCTTTCGGCATTTTGTCGAAAACCGTCACATCAATACCCAGGCGCCGCAAATAATATGCTGCAGACAAGCCGGCTGGACCTGCACCGACAACAGCGACACGTTTACCGTTCAATTCCGGCAGGTCCTCAATATATTCAGCATAAAACATATCTGCCGCCAGGCGCTTGAAATCGTTGATGGCAACCGGTTTGGCAGTGACGTTTTTCCGGCAGTCTTTTTCGCAGAAACGCGGACAAACGCGTCCAATGCTCATCGGCAGCGGAATGCGTTCTTTGACAATGCGCAGGCAACTCAGGAAATCGCCGTTTCTACCGGCGCGGACATACTCTTCTACTTTGGCATGGGCGGGGCAGGCAATGGTGCATGGTGCTTCGCAATCGCCTTCATGTTCAGACAATAGCAGATTCAGCGCGGTGCGACGCATTTCCCTGACCTCTTCCGATGAAGCGTCTATCTCAGACCCGAAAGAAGGACAGGCAGAGCATGACGGCAGAAAACGTCCGCTTTTCACGTCCTTCACCACACAGACGAAACAGGAAGTGGTGCGCGAAATTTTCTGGTTATGGCACAGTGTCGGAATGCTGATGCCATGTTCCCCGGCAATATCAAGAATGGTTCTGCCCGGAGCTGCGGAAACGTCTTTACCGTCTATTTTAAAAGTTATGTTATCCACAGTAAATTCCCTCTCCTCTTTTTACACGAAAAATAGCCTTTTTCGGACAGACCTCAATACAGGTATTGCATCTTACGCATTTGCTGTTGTTAATAACAAAGTCGGTGCTCACCGCATTGACCGGGCAGTTTTTAATACACAGTTTGCACTTAATGCATTTGGACTGGTCAAGTTTCAGATCCACCAGGGCATTGCATTCCAGCGCTTCGCACTGCTTGTTGTTGACGTGATCCAGATATTCATTTCTGAAATAACGCAGAGTGGCAAGTACCGGATTCGACGCGGTCTGCCCCAGTCCGCAAAGCGAACCCTTACGAACTTTCGACCCCATATCTTCGAGGAATGCGATATCCTCCGGCAGACTTTTTCCGCCAGTGATACGTTCCATCGCCTCAAACATCCGCTTCGTGCCGACACGGCAGAAAGTGCATTTGCCGCAGGATTCGCGATGGGTGAAATCCAGAAAATATCGAGCGGTTTCAACCATACAACGCTGTTTGCCGATAACAATCATTCCGCCGGAGCCCATGATGGCGCCGAGAGATTTCAATGAGTCGTAATCTACTGGGGTGTTGAACAGTTCGACCGGAATGCAGCCGCCGGAAGGGCCGCCGGTCTGCACGGCTTTGACATTGGCCGGGTCGGCGCCGCCGATATCAAAAACTATTTCCGCCAACGTGATGCCCATCGGAACTTCCACGAGTCCGGGATATCGCAAGTCTCCAGCCAACGCAAAAAGCTTGGTGCCTTTGCTGCCAGCGGTGCCGATGGCGGCATATTTTTCACTGCCTTCACTGAGAATTAGCGGAACATTACCGAAAGTTTCAACATTGTTGATGAGCGTCGGGTAACCTTTCCAGCCGCGGTCGGTCGGGAACGGCGGACGGAAGCGAGGTGTGCCGCGGTGGCCTTCCAGCGAAGCAATCATCGCGGTTTCTTCTCCGCAGACAAAAGCGCCGGCGCCCTCCTTGATGATGATTTCCAGTTCCCTGCCACCGATATGGTTGAGTTTCATTTCCTTGATCTGAGCGATAGCGATATTCAGGTGCTTGATTGCCAACGGGTATTCGGCGCGGCAGTAGATGAACAGCTTGGTCGCGCCGGTGGCATAGGCGCCGATCAGCATGCCTTCCAGCACCTGATGCGGCACGCTTTCCATGAGTGAACGGTCCATAAACGCGCCTGGGTCGCCCTCATCCGCATTGCAGATCATAATCTTGTGTTCAGATTTTTTTGCTGCCATGAACTGCCATTTGGTTCCGGTCGGGAAACCGCCGCCGCCGCGCCCGCGCAGTCCGGATTTTTTAATTTCGTCAACCACCTGTGCCGGAGTCATAACCAGCGCTTTTGTCAACGCCGCGTAACCACCGTTTTCGATATATTGGTCAATCGATACTGGACAGATACGCCCGGCCAACTTCAGCACCTTGATAACCTCTTTATTTGACCGGATGGATGGAATCTCAAAGCGGTTTTCTGCACTAAGGTTCAATATTTTATCCAGAAATCGACCATCAGCGGTGGCATCGCAGTACCAGTGACTGCCGCGGTCAGTGACGACTTCAATTACCGGCTCGGCGTAACAGTGCCCGATGCAACCGACTTCTTCAATCCTGACGCCCGGCAGATTTTTCTTGAGAAAATCAAGCACATCGCCGGCTCCAGCAGCGATACCGCAGGAAGCCGTACCGACATTGATCTTTTTAATATTCACGGTCATTTGCTGCTGTACTCCTTCAGTATCTTAATCGTGGCTTTACGGTCAAGATTGCCGAAGACACGACCGTTGATGCTTATTACCGGAGCCAGGCTGCAGCAACCGAGACAGGCTACTGTTTCCAGAGAAAATAAACTTTGTTCATCAGTTTCGCCGTTTTTGATGTGCAGTTCGGTGGATATCCAGTCGAGAATCATCGGACTACCCTTGATGTGGCAGGCAGTTCCGTCACAGACGGCGATCCGGAATTTGCCCGGTTTGCTGCGCCGGAACTGCGCATAAAATGATAACACCCCTTCCACCTCGGCATCGGGGATGGAAAAATACTTTGCAACGGCAGCAATGGCTTCGTTTGAAACAAAGCCATCACTGTCCTGGACCGCTTGTAAACCTTTGATAAGGTTACTGGCGTCCTTTTCTATTTTATTCAAATAGTCATAACTGCTTTCCATTATATTGACATCGCCTTTATATTACTTCATTCAAAAAACTGAATGTTGCACTAAGCATATTTCAATAGCTTATCAACGAGCTTAACGGCGCCGTTAGCGTCAGCGCTGTAACCATCTGCGCCGATTTCATCCGCATAAGCCTGAGTAACAGGAGCGCCGCCGACAATAATCATAACTTCATCTTTTAACGCATT
>CAYMSF010000031.1:0-49416 GCA_964392985.1 uncultured Victivallaceae bacterium
ATGGCTCCCCACTTCAAACAGGACACTACAGCCACGACAAGAGATCAAGCATCGCACTCGGCAAAATGCCATCTTTGTTACAATAATCAAACGGAGACGCGCCATGAAAAAGCAAACATCGGTTAAAACCAACAAAATAGAACACGAATATTATCCCGTTGAACAGTTTGTTACAATGATTAAAGAGATAAAGATAATATCCGATAAGTACATCTCCAACATTACTGACTGCAAACTGAAGAAGCGAGCCGAAGAAAATAGAACCCAAGATACATTTATTAACTCAATTGATATTGAAAAACAGAAAGGAAATTCTAAATTTAACCTGGAAACTCCCGATCGTCGTGAGTATGAAATGATCTTTACTATGGTAGAGGATAGACATCTTGCGCTGAAAACATTTACTGAAACAGTAAATAAAAAATATGTAAAAAAAATGCCCCAAAAGGCACGTACCTCTTATTTGTATTCGGCGTTCCGCCTACTTACAAACAACGCTACCAGTACCAACGGTCCGATTATAACTAATATGGTTGAAAAAAAGCCCAAAAAGGGCACCTCTATAGTTATGTCTTTTGAACTTACGACCGAGATACAAATTATGATACGAAAAGCTTTTGAAACTCAAAATGTAACTCAAAATTATTACGACGTATTTCACTCGTGTGTTGAGGGTAACTTAAAAAAACTAAATAACCTAATATTAGATACTATCGAACCGATAAGGATGGAATCAGGACTTGATTGGCCTGTTAATGAGGACGATAAGGAGTTCTTTATACGTTGTCTTGCTCTGGATTCAAACATAGGAGATAGAATAAAGCTTTTTTTCATGGCAAAGAATCTTGCTATTAAAGCACTAAATGGACCGGTCTCTAATCGCGATAACCTCGACGCAATAGACCTTGCTTGTACTTTGTATGAGTTGGGCGCAAGAATAGCAGAAATAAATTTCCTGCCTCATGATGCTCCTGCCATGAAAGGCTACTATCCTACATCGGGTAGAAAACCAAGAAAAGATAAGGCTTTACGTTTTGGTAAATTGTATGTCGATAAATGTATTGAATTAATGAAAATAAAGCAATCGTCAATAGCAGAGCCTGAAGCAAAAAAGTACATTTCTAGCTTACATGAAAAAGAATTCGGGAAAGGATTATCTGATCGACAAATTCAGCGATATCAAAAGTATTATTATGACGTTATAGAAGGGAAATTACCCAAAGACCATTGATTTAATCATAACGCAGTTGGCATCACTGCATCACTTCCCCATTCATAAGTAACAATTATACCTGAGTTTTCCTGCTTTGTAACTCTAGTACACGCCGAGATAATACACCGGTAAAATCGTCCGTCGTTCCCAATTGTTGATTTAAGCAATACCCTTCAACAAAAACCAATATTAATCTTCCATTTTTTTACTCTGACATAAATATATTTGTCGCACATCTACCACAAATATTGATGGCAGGAGACTCTTTGACTGTTAACCGGACACAACCTAAAGTATGCGCTGTTAAAACCGATGTGCACAATGGTTAATGGTAAAAAGTTAAAATTTATTAGTGAGGTAAAAAATGAATGCTATTGGAAGAACAGCAACCGGAATCCGATTATTCTCGATCGAAGAAGTACGGGAAATTTTTTCTGTCAGTCGTCCTACCATAAACCGCATGATTTCTGCGGGGATACTCCGAACCGTAAGAATCGGAAGAGCCGTACGAATTCCAGAAGCGGCTCTGGTTGAGTTGATTGACGCCGGAGGAAAACGTAATATTCCAGCGCCAGGAACTAATCCTGCCAAACAGATTCGACGATAAAAATTTTTGGAGGCACCAATAATGAACACACCATCATCTGAATTGGAATTAATTAAAATCACATCCCTGATTATAAAAGAACCGTTGACGATTGAAAAAGGTGATTGTTCTGATTTGCGTCAAAGGCTTGCTCGGTTTTTCCGTGACGAAGCCCCGGCTTGCGATGCTTCATTTCCGATATCATATGCGGTTGACCTGGACAATCTTCTGCGGAACTTTTCTGAACGCCTTTCCAAGTGCGGTTATCCCAACATCGGATGGAATATTCTAATCAGCTGGAATGTTTTTTTAAAAACCAGACCGGACTTATGTGAAACAATTTTTAACGCTGACAATATTGAGAGAAGTGAGTAATGATTAAAATTATGCAAAATTCATCGGTAATCGATGTTAATAATACATACTGCAAAAACTTCAAAGCAACAGGTATCTCTATCACGTCGGAGAATATTGTTGCTGGAAAATTTTTTACAGTCACTGGCCCGGGAAAAGATTCTCTGAATCCGATCCTGGAAAGTTCCAAGAATGGCTACACTTCCGTTTGGCCAGAAAACGCGAGTAGCAAGACCAGGCAATCTAAGTGGAATGTCACTATGACGCGACCTGAATCACTCCGGTTATCCTTCCCCGGAACTCAAGAAACGTCAAAGATGCATTCGGCAAATAGCGCCAGGTCGCCTCACAGGGCGTCGTCAACAGGTAACCCCGGAACGCACTCGATGAGTGTAAAACCGGAGACGCGGAAGTGCCCGCTGGTCGAACCGCTGATGCCGCTCCAAAACGATCTGTTGGAAAGGATCGTGCACGCTCTAAAATCTGCATGGCAGAAACTGTTGCGCAGCGATGGATCAATCAAAGAATCACTCGGTACTCCCGCCAATGGTACGGGACAGGGGCGTAAGAAGTCGCCGGGTGTGGACATGAAATCCACCGTGGAAGCTCACCGCGAACACCGGGCGGATCCGGAGAAAATAGCCAGGGAACTACGAACTGGTTATGTTCCTTCTCCGATAAAGCGGGTATCTATCCCGAAGGCATCGGGTGGTCAGCGTCAAATTGGGATTCCGACAGTCCGCGACCGGGCGGTACAGACCGCGATGCTGATGGTCATGGGGCCACAGATCGACAAGGGCTTCTCGGAAGCGAGCCATGGATTCCGCTACGGACGCAACACCTTCACCGCCGCCAGACAAGCACTCGCATATATTAAAGGAGGTGCGAAGTACGCTGTCAAGATCGACTTCTGCAAATGTTTTGATGAAATTGATCACATCATACTGATGCGGATGATCAGGACGATTATCCCGGACGGTATGGTAAGTCAGCTAATCGAAGACTTTGTGAAAGCGGAAGTAATGCTTAAGGACGGAACGAGACTGAAATCGAATGCAGGGGTGCACCAGGGTAGTCCTATGGGACCTTTCCTGACGAACGTGTATTTACATGTTTTGGACATGGAATTGGCACGTCGAAACCTGAAGCACGTCAGATATGCCGACGATGTCATCGTTCTGACTGACAGCAAGAAAGCGGCCGACCGCGTGCTAAGGAGTATCAGTAACTTCGCGAGCAAGGAACTGAATCTCCGGGTAAACCAGGAAAAATCTAAAACGATGCCAGTGCACGAATTAGAGTTTCTGGGCTTCGCGTTCAACAACGGGATCATGATTGGCAGGGAGAACCGGGAAAAGTTCGAAGGCACTATAAAGTGGATGACTAGAAGTCAGAAGCAGAAGGATGCCGAAGAAAACTTGGAACGGTTTAAACTCTGGCTGACCAGATGGCTGAGCCACTTCGGATGGACGGATGACCAGGCTCAAGTGATAGCAATCAATGCATGGGTTCTGGAACTGCTACGTCAGCGAGAAAAGGACGGCTACTTACTCGTCGACGCATTCAGACAATCCTGGGAACAGAGCATCCGCCGTCACGGGTCCTGGAAACGGGCATTAGCAGCGCACGACCAATCCACCAGGCAAAAGTAAACGAGGTGTCCCGTCCGGAACCGGCACTAAGGTTTTGGGCAATGGGAGCCGGCGATAAATCCGGCTCTCATTTTTCGGTACAATATTGAAAACCGCTGGCAGGTACATCAGCGGGCAAAACAGTAACTAAATTAAACAAAGGTGATGATCATGGAAACGATCTCTATAAACAAATATCGCGATATTATTCGCATGTATCACGATGAGAGAAATTCTGACGAAGATTCCGATGTTGATACAGAAATAAAATTAACCAAGAACGATATCACGCTAGTCACGAAGCTAGCGGGACTTTATAAATTCAACCGGAAAATCAAGCTTTTAGAAGTAATTTCATTTTTAAGAGATGAATCTGTCTGCAAAGAATCATTGGAGCTCGCCGACAAATTAGAAGCCTTATTGAATGCTGATGAGGCTGCTGCATCAGACGCTCCATGTCAAGTATCGCCGGTTAAGCCGGACGAAGCAATGAACCTTGACATCTTCCCGACAACGAACATCGTAACTTCTGATAAAATATCAACAACGGACTCAAAGCCGAAGGCTCCACGCTGTATCCTGCCGCCTGTTTTCCCTAAAATTACGCCGGAGAATCCCTTTATGCCAGAACTAAATACAAACGATGGTACCGGAGCGTTACAACAACTAAAATCAGACGCTATATCCGATATGTCCTTTGGTGAAGTATTTTATATTGGCCCTGACGAACATTTTGAGGTTCATGAATTAGCCTCAGCATTACCCATGATGGAGGGTGATATTTTTGAACAGTTCAAATCCAGCATTAAAGAGGGGCAGCAGTTCCCCGTTATAACGCACAAAGGCAAGCTCGCGGACGGAAGAAATCGCCGGCGTGCATGCCTGGAATTGAATTTGCCAACAATGGCGGTTGAATATCTTGGCAAGACACCTATAGAAGAGTTGATCACGGCGTGGAATATACACAGGAGAAATCTTAACAAGAATCAACTCGGGGCATACGCAGCCAAACTGCTCCCATCAATAGAAAAAAAAGCTGCGGAGCGCATGACCGCAGGTGTCAAAGACCCTGTCGTAAAATTACGACAGGGTAGCAAATCGCGTTCTGTTGATATCGCGGGGGAAATGGTCGGCGTCAGCGGTAGTTATGTTTTGAATGCAAAGAAAGTTTTAGAGTCATCTCCAGAAGCGTACCAGGAAATAGTAAACGGCAAACTTACTATTGCAGAAGCACAGAAACAGATTAAAACTCCTAACGCAATGCCTGAGCAACCCGAGCCTAAGTTACTTACGATAGCGGAATGTGTAACCAGACTTGTTGAATTAATTCCTGCTTTCAATAATGATCCGCTCCGAGATATCGCGGAAAACAGTCCGCCCCAGGTAAAAAAGGTGATTATGGCGTGGTTAAATCAGGAACTGCCGGCATCAACAGATGAGAATACCAGCGAGGAACTGAATCAGGACTCTGCGTGACCCATTCTGACTGAGCTATTCACGGTTGAATATGTTACGGCAAGGATGAAAAATATCCGGCTCTTTATGCTATCTTTTATGAGTGAATCGTTTTTCAGGTAAGATTGACGCTACAAAATTATGCTTTTTACTTGTAAAGGCTTGATTTAATATTATTGTTTTATGGTAGTAGATGACAATAATTTTGATAGCTTATTGGAGAAGTAAATGACCCAGCAGACTCACAGCCAAATGGTGAACTTTATCTGGAGCATCTGTAACTTGCTCCGTGGTCCATATAAACGTAATGAATATCGGAAAGTAATTATTCCGCTTACTGTGTTGCGCCGGTTCGACTGCATTCTTGAACCTACTCGAAACCGGGTGCTCTCTGAATATGAACAACTCAAGGGGAAGCCGGAAACTATCGTCAATGCCCAATTAAGTACGATTACCGGCGAAACCTTTTATAACCTGTCCAAACTTAACTTCAAGAAGCTGCTGGATGACCCCAACCATATCGCCCCTAACCTGAACAGTTATATTAATGCGTTTTCCGGCAATGTCCGTGAGATATTTGAACGATTTGATTTCGGGGTGCAAGTCAGCAAGATGGCAGAAAAAAACCTGCTGTTCAACGTGGTGAAAAGCTTTGCCTCTGACGAGATCGACCTTTCCCCTGCTAAAATCGACAATATGCAGATGGGTTATGTCTTTGAAGAGCTTATCAGAATCGGTGCGGAACAGTCTAATGAAGAAGCCGGAGAGCATTTCACTCCGCGTGAAGTCATCCAGCTGATGGTCAACTTACTTCTTTCTCCAGAATCCGACTTACGGAAAAGCCATGTCGTCAAAACCATCTATGACCCGGCGTGTGGCACTGGCGGGATGCTTTCAGTCGCCGAGGACTATATCCGTGCCCTTAACAACCATGCACAGCCGCATCTTTATGGCCAGGACTGGAATGATGAAGCCTGGGCGATCTGCCGCGCCGATATGCTGATCAAGGGCGAAGATGCCGACAATATTAAACAGGGCTGCACCTTTGAGAATGACGGCTTCAAAAAGGAAAAATTTGATTATATGCTGGCCAACCCGCCATTCGGCGTGGAATGGAAACAGCAGCAACGCTCCATTGAGAGCGAACACAATACACTCGGCTATGAAGGCCGCTTCGGCGCAGGACTACCCCGTATTAATGATGGAGCACTACTCTTTCTGCAACACATGATTTCCAAAATGCGCGCTCCCGCGGACGGTGGCAGCCGTATCGGCATTGTCTTTAATGGTTCACCGCTCTTTACCGGCGATGCCGGCAGCGGGGAATCCGACATCCGCAAGTGGATTATTGAAAACGACTGGTTGGAGGCGATTGTCGCATTACCTGACCAGTTATTCTATAATACCGGTATCTCAACTTATATCTGGATTGTCACCAATCGCAAAGAAAAGCGGCGCTCCGGCAGGGTTCAACTCATTGACTCCCGCGAATTTTATGTTAAAATGCGGAAGAGCCTCGGCAACAAACGCCATCAGATTGGCGATGGCGAAGAAAACCGGCCAGACCAGATAGCGGAAATCAGCAAAATATACGGCAACTTCCTCCACGATGAATCCCGGATACTGGAGATTGACGGTACCAGAAAGCAGGTCATTGTCTCCAAAATATTCGATAATGCCGACTTCGGTTACAGTAAAATTACGGTTGAACGCCCGTTGCGGTTGAACTTTCAGGCAAACGCAGAGCGGATTGCCCGGCTTGATGATATTAGGGCCTTCATAAAAATAGCCGAAAGCGATAAGAAGAATGAAGTTATCCGGGCACAGGAGATTGAGACCGGCCTGAAACGCCAGCAGACAATAAAGACTTTACTTTCCGATTTCGCCAAAGCCACAAATGAAAAGCTTTTTAATGACCGCGCGGTATTCCTCAAAGAATTTAAAAACATCGACCACAAATCCGGTGTGCGGTTGTCAGGACCGGAACTGAAAGTAGTTATGGAAGCGTTAAGCGAGAAGGATGAAACCGCCGAAATTTGTCGCGATGCCAAAGGCAAACCCGAAGCCGATGCCGATCTGCGCGATACTGAAAATGTTCCACTCAAAGAAAATATAGAAGAATATTTCAAACGCGAAGTCCTCCCTCATGTGCCCGATGCCTGGATTGATCACAGTAAAACCAAAGTCGGCTATGAAATCCCCCTGAACCGCCATTTCTACCGTTACGAACCCCCGCGCCAGTTGGAAGCCATCGAATCCGATATCAAAGGGCTCGAAACAGAAATCGTGTCGCTACTGGCCGAAATCACCGGCAGCGCGGAGGGAATAAGATGAAAGAAAATAACAAGAAGAAACATGACGCGGCCAAAGTGATGCGCCGCGATATAGTACAGGATATCAGAGCGCTGATTGTTAAGGCTCGCTCCATGGCTGTAAGAAATATCAATGTGATTCAAGTGGTTACCTATTTTGAAATCGGCCGCAGAATCATCGATGAGGAACAAAAAGGTACTGCCCGTGCCGAATATGGCAAACAGATTCTTGCAGAACTGTCGGCTAATCTTACCGATGAATTCGGCAGCGGATTCTCTGCGCGTAATCTGCGGAACATGCGTAAATTTTATCTTGAATATAAAGAGCGTTCAGAACAGATTTGGCAGACGCTGTCTGCCAAATCCGGAGATTTGCCGCAACCGTTTCAACTCAGCTGGTCGCAATATGTTTTTTTAATCGGCGTCAAGGATATTAACTCCAGAAACTTTTATGAGATTGAAGCCGCAAAAAACGGATGGACTTTACCGGAATTGAACCGGCAGTTCAGTTCAGGATTGTATGAAAGACTGGCTTTAAGCCGCGATAAAGACGGCGTACGCAAGCTGGCTCAGGACGGTCTTGTTATTTCAAAGCCTCAAGATATGCTAAAGGAACCTTATGTATTGGAATTCCTCGGGCTGGAAGAGAAACCCGGATATTCAGAATCCGATTTGGAAACCGCTATTATTGATAAACTGGAACACTTTTTATTGGAACTCGGAAAGGGGTTCTTGTTTGAAGCTCGTCAGAAAAGATTCACTTTTGATGAAGATCACTTTTTCGTGGATCTGGTTTTTTACAACCGCTTATTACGCTGCTATGTCCTCATTGATTTAAAAATCGGTAAACTTACTCATCAAGACCTTGGACAGATGCAGATGTATGTCAACTACTTTGACCGCTTTGTTAAATCTAATGACGAGAACCCAACCGTCGGCATCATTCTCTGCCAGAAAAAAAAGGATTCGATGGTTAAAATAACCCTGCCGCAAGACGCCAATATTCATGCTTCACAATATCAACTGTATCTTCCGGACAAAGAGGAACTAAAACAAAAACTCGCGGCATGGACGGCTCTGGCGGAGGAAAACAAGTGAGTTTAAATACGATAAAGAAAATCAAAACTAAACCCTATCCCAGATATAAACCATCCGGCATCGATTGGCTCGGCGATGTCCCGGAACTTGAATAACAAGAAAAACAAAAAATCGGAATTTGAAGGATGCAAAAACCGCAAATAAAACTACCAGACTCAATAATAGAAAATGCCGAAAACCCTTGGGAAGATGACAAACTCGGACGAGAAGAATGTGCCAACATACTTACAACGATTGTGGATGACCAGCAAACAGCATTAACCATAAGTATCAATGGCGAATGGGGCAGTGGTAAAACATTTATGCTCAAACGTTGGTGCCAGGATTTGGAAAATAATGGTTATATCGCAATTTACTTCAATGCATGGGAAGATGATTTTATTGAAGACCCGCTTGTAGCTATTTTTGGTCAACTATGGCGAACCTTTGAAAACAATAAATCTTGTAAAGATGCCACAAATAAGCTGGAAGAAATCAGTTCTAAAATACATCATTTGCTCGTTACCAATTGGAAATTAATAGGGATGAATGTAACTAATGACTTAATCAAACATAGCACTGGCGTTGATTTTAAAAGCGCAGCAATGGGAACAGAAACGTCATCCATTTTTCAAGAATATATGAAGATGGCGAGAATTAGAAATGAGGTTCAATCACTCCTCTATGAGTTTATTAACGCTGTATATAACCGCAATGTCGGAAACGCAAACAACCAAGAATCAGCACCGGCAAAGAAACCGCTAGTATTCATTGTTGATGAATTAGACCGATGCCGCCCAACCTTCGCCATCGAAGTATTGGAAAGAATTAAGCATCTGTTCAATATTGACCACTTGATATTTGTCTTCGGTATTGATCGTATTCAGCTAGGGAACGTAATCAAGTCAGTTTACGGTAATATAGATGTTGAAAATTATCTGCACCGTTTTATTGACCTTGACTTTCAACTCCCCCCAGCATCTCACAAACAATTCATTGATATGCTATGGAAACAGTATGAAATACCTGAACACTTATCAGAAAAATCGAAATGTGGAAAATGCGAAAATTTTAATATTGAAGAAGGAAAACAGTTTAAAGATTTTTTCTGCAAAATTCTCAATTGGCATAATTTCAATTTACGTGAAATAGAACATGCTTTAAAACTTTATGCATTACTTCTGCGTTTATCACAACCAAATCACTTTACTTGGCCGATATTAGTAACAATTTTAATAGTATTAAAATTTAAAAATAATGAACTTTACCGAAATTATATACTTCAGAAAACGAATGTCGAAGATGTCGTTAATTATTTGATCCCAGATAGCGATTCTGACGATTCTTGGACTTGCGATGCTGTACAAGCAATAATTTATAGCACTTATTTAAATGAGCATTACGAAACTGAAAACGACATTGCTATCAAAAAAATAATTGATGCCATAAAACAACAATCATCTGTCACTGGATTACCACACACGTCAAAGAGGTTACAAACAAGTACGCCAGAAAGTTTAGCAAATTTTATCAATTATTTTAATAATTTTCGCAATTATTTTGGACAACAAGCAGTCTATGACAGATCAACATTAAAAATGGTAGCAGAAAAAATTGATTTGCTAGGAAAAAATTGAATGATACCCACGAATAAATATAAAAAATATCAAAAATACAAACCTTCCGGCGTCGAATGGCTCGGCGACGTCCCGGCGCATTGGGAGGTCAATAGGTTAAAAAACGCAGCAAATTATTGGGTAAGCAATGTAGATAAAGTTCCAGTCGATGATGAACATCCTGTAAGATTGTGTAATTATACGGATGTTTATTATAATGACTTTATTTCTTCTGATATGGAACTGATGCAAACCACTGCAACCATTGAAGAAATTAAGAAGTTTCATTTGGAAGTAGATGATGTTGTAATAACAAAAGATTCTGAGGAATGGGACGACATCGCCATTTCAGCTTTGGTTACTAAAACTGCACCGGAGATGATATGTGGTTATCACTTGGCAATGATTAGACCAATCAGAAGTAAGCTATCAGGCAAATATTTATCAAGGCAATTTCAGTCAACAGCAATTAATCATCAGTTTCAGATTCTGGCAACCGGGGTAACTCGTTATGGGCTTCCCAAGAGTGCTATCGGTGAAGCCATAATTCCTCTCCCCCCGCTTCCCGAGCAGCAGGCCATTGCCGCCTTTTTGGATCAGCAGACGGGAACGATTGATACGCTGATTGCCCGGAAACAACAACTGATAGAACTGCTCAAGGAAAAACGCACTGCCGTGATCTCCAAAGCGGTCACAAAGGGATTATTTGACCTTGTACATCCGAAAGACCCGGATTTCGGCCAATGGTCCCCGCTTCATCGTTCCTCCTTCATTCCTAATCCTTCCTACAAGCCTTCCGGCGTCGAATGGCTCGGCGATATCCCGAAACATTGGGAAGTGAAGTCGCTCAAATATATTTGCAATATTCAAACAGGCGACAAGGATACTGTTGATGCAATAGATGATGGTGATTATCCTTTATTTGTTCGTTCACAAACAATTGAACGGATAAATTCCTATACATTTGATTGCGAAGCAGTCTTAACTGCTGGCGATGGTGTCGGTGTTGGAAAAGTATTCCATTATATAAATGGGAAATTTGACTTTCACCAACGTGTCTATATGTTTAATAATTTCAAAAAAATAATAGGTATATTCTTCTTCTATTTTTTACGAGAGAACTTTTGGCGAGTTGCATTTGACGGCGGGGCAAAATCAACCGTTGATTCATTAAGAAGACCTATGATCTCTGGCTTTTCAATATTAATCCCCCCGCTTCACGAACAGCAAGCCATTGCCGAATACCTTGACCGTGAGACGGCTAAGATTGACCTGCTGGTGTCTAAAGTAGAAACGGCGATAGAGAAGCTAAAAGAATACCGGACGGCGCTGATTAGTGCGGCAGTAACGGGAAAGATATCTGTTAAAGGATGAGGGCGGAAGGATGAAGGCGGAAAATGAGGGCGGAAAGATGAAGGATTTGAAAGATAGAACTAGAGAATTCGCGCTTGAAATAATTAAGCTGTATTCCTCTTTGGATAAGACAACCGAAATGCAGGTAATTGGAAAACAGTTTTTGCGTTCAGGTACTTCAGTTGGTGCCCACTATAGAGAAGGCATGCGCGCCAGATCTGATGCGGAATTCATCAGCAAATTAGAAGGTGGACTTCAAGAACTGGAAGAGACGACTTACTGGTTTGAACTTTTAGAACACCTTGTTGCCAACGACCTGAACAGAAAGAAAGCGGTAGAAACAGTTATAAGAGAGGCGAATGAATTGATAGCCATTTTTATATCATGCGTCAAAAGTGTTAAAACCCGGAAAAACAAATGAACCACAACATTCATCCTTCATACATTAGCATTTTGCTTTTCGCCTTCATCCTTTCGCCTTCATCCTTTCGCCTTCATCCTTTTGCCTTCATCCTTTCCCCCCTTGGAGGCAGTATGAATATTGAATCAAATCATGATAAAGGCGAAGTAATCATCTTTACCAATGCGGATGGCGCGATAAAAATTGACGTGCGTCTGGAAGATGAAACCGTCTGGCTTTCACAAAAAAAGATGGCTGAGCTATTTGACAAAGACAGCGACACCGTAGGATTACACCTGAAAAACATCTATGCCGAAGCAGAACTCGATGAACATACAACTACCGAGTTTTTCCCGGAGGTTCGAATTTATAAGCGGGGGATAGCATGAGCTCAGAAATGGTTATCTTTACCAGTGCCGAAGGCAACATTGAGACGGAAATACGGCTGGAAAATGAAAGCTTTTGGATGACCGAGCAACAGATTGCGCTTGTATTTGAGCGCGACAGAACGGTTATAGGCCGGCATATCAAGAACATTTTCAAAACTGGTGAGTTGGAAGAAAAAAGCAATGTGCAAAAAATGCACATTCCAAATTCCGACAAACCAGTGGCTTTTTACAATCTCGATATGATCCTCTCAGTCGGCTACCGCGTCAACTCCAAGCGTGGCGCTCAGTTCCGCATCTGGGCCAGCCGCATCCTGAAAGAACACCTGGTCAAAGGCTATACGATTAATGAAAAACTGCTGCTGGAAAAAAGCGAAAAGTTACAAAAGCTGCGCGACTCCATCCGGTTGGTGGAGCGAAGCGTTCAAATGCAGGTACAGAATCTGGAGGAAGCCCGGAATATACTGAAGGTACTGGCTGACTTTGCCGATGGGCTGAATATTCTGGATGACTACGATCATGAAAAGCTGGAAACTTCCGGCAGATCGAAAATTCCGGCCGTAAGGATATCCGGGGAAGAGTTTCTGCAAGTACTTGAATCCATGCGCCGGCAGTTTGATTCTGATGTTTTCGGCAAGCCGAAAGACAACAGTTTTGACAGTTCGGTGAACCAGATATATCAGAGTTTTAACGGCGCTGAATTGTATCCGACGCTCGAACATAAAGCCGCCATGCTCTTATATCTGGTGGTTAAGAACCACTCGTTTGTGGATGGCAATAAGCGGATCGCCGCCGCCCTTTTTCTCTATTTCCTCGAACGCAATCATCTGCTCTATGCGTCGGGCGGAAAGCAACTGATCAGCAATGACGGCCTTGCCGCACTTACTCTGCTGATTGCAGTGTCAAAACCGGCAGAGAAAGAAACCATGATTAAAATTACCATGACGATACTGAACAGAGGATAGCAATGAAAGCAACAACTGAAAAAGCATTTGAAGCCTATATCGAGAAAGCGATGGCGGAACGTGGCTGGATTCCCGGCTACATTCAGGCATGGGACAAACAGAAAGCAATTTTTCCGGAATATATCATTGCTTTTATTAAAGCCACCCAGAAAGAACTCTGGGCACAGATGGAGAAGCTGCACGGCGCGGAACTTCCCGTAAAACTGGTTGAGACGCTGGTCAAGGAACGCGACACCAAGGGAACACTGCATATCATCCGGCACGGCTTTAAATTTTACGGCAAAACTTTCCGGCTGGCCTTTTTCAAACCATCCCATGGTCTGGTTAAGGAAACGATGGAACAATTTGCCCGAAACCAATTACACGTCACCCGCCAGATACCATGCCACCCGCAGGATAACAGCACCGTGGATATGGTGTTGTCGTTGAACGGCATTCCTGTTGCCACGCTGGAGATTAAGAATCCTGCTACCGGACAGACATGGAAAAAGGCAGTTGCTCAATATAAAACGGACCGTGATCCCCACGCGCCGTTGTTTCAATTCAAAAAAGGCGCAGTCGTACATTTTGCCGTCGACCCGGATGAAGTCCACATGGCGACCCGGTTAAACAAGGATAAAACCTTCTTTCTCCCATTCAACCGCGGCAGCAATCCGGGTGAAATCTGTTGCGGTGCGGGTAATCCGCCGCACCCGTCCGGACATCGCACCGGCTATTTCTGGGAAGATGTATTGGAACGGGAAAGCTTTCTGGACATAACCGGCAACTTTATTTTCCTGGAAACCGCCGAGACAACGATTGACGATGGTGCAAACGGACGGAAAAAAATTACGAAGGAAACTATGGTGTTTCCACGCTATCATCAACTTGATAGTGTTAGAAAATTAGTATCTACTGCCCAATCAGAACAGGTTGGCAATAATTATTTAATTCAGCACTCCGCCGGAAGCGGCAAGACCAACAGTATTTCCTGGCTGTCGCACCGGTTGTCCAGTTTACATAACGCCGGGGATAAAAAAGTCTTTGATTGCGTTGTTGTCATTACCGACCGTCGGGTATTGGATAAACAGTTACAGGATGCAATTTACCAGATTGAACACGCGCAAGGCGTAGTCAAGGCAATAGATGAAAATTCCCGGCAGTTGGCGGAGGCACTCGTTGACGGCACTAAAATTGTCATCTCCACGTTGCAGAAGTTTCCCTTTATTTTAAAAGGACTGCTCCACATTGCCGGAGCCGATAACAGCGACAATCCCGATGCCGAGTCAATCATCAAAGCCAAAACATGGCAGGATGCCATCGCCACTCGCAACTACGCCGTTATTGTCGATGAAGCCCACTCCAGCCAGACCGGAGAAGCCGCCCGCGAACTGAAACGCATTCTGGGGGCGGGAATGGAACAAGTGACAGAAGACAGCGAATCAGATTGGGAGGACGGCTTGAATCAGGTGATGGAATCACGCGGCAAGCAGAAGAACCTCAGTTTTTTTGCCTTCACCGCCACACCGAAAGGCAAAACCATTCATCTGTTCGGCAGAGAAGGCGCCAACGGCAAGCCGGAGGCGTTTCATACCTATTCGATGAAACAGGCTATTGAAGAGGGTTTTATCCTGGACGTACTCTCGCAATATACGACCTACAAAACCTTTTTTAATTTGATAAAGTCAGTGGAAGATGATCCCAAAATGCCGAAAAAGAAAGCCGCGAAAAAACTGGGAAAATTTATGGCACTGCACCCGCACAACATAGAACAAAAAACCGAAATCATGATTGAACACTTCCGGAAACATGTAATAAACAAACTGGAGGGCAGAGCCAAAGCCATGGTAGTAACCGGTTCGCGACTCCATGCCGTCCGTTACATGTTGTCATTCCGTAAATATATTGAAGAGAATCATTATACCGACATCCGCCCGCTGGTGGCATTCAGCGGTACTGTAAAAGACCCTGAATCCGACATTGAATATACAGAACCGTCAATGAACATTGATGTCGTTACCGGGAAAAATATTTCTGAAGCGCAGCTGCCGGATAAATTTGCCTCTTCTGATTATCAGGTACTCCTGGTGGCCAATAAATATCAGACCGGCTTTGATCAGCCGCTGCTTTGCGCCATGTATGTGGATAAACGACTTGACGGAGTGCAGGCGGTACAGACACTTTCCCGTCTGAACCGTTGCAGTCCAGGCAAAGGCGAACCGTTCGTGTTGGATTTTGTCAATAAAAGGGAAGACATCCTTAAAGCCTTTAAACCGTATTACAATGTTACGACGCTGGATGAACTTTCGGATCCGCGTTTACTGGAAGAGTTGAAACATGAGTTGGATGCCATGCAGGTTTACTTCCGGTCAGAAGTAAACGATTATGCCCGGATCTTTTACTTGCCGGAATATCTGCAGCAACCTTCAGATCATCCCAGAATGGAGAAGCAGGTACAACCCGCCGTTGACCGCTATAAAGCGCTGGACGAAGAGAAAAGAGAGCTGTTTTACGAGAAAATTACCGCTTATGTGAATTTCTATGCTTTCATCAGCCAGATTGTTCCATATCCCGACCAGGAACAGGAGATGCTGTACAGTTTCAGCCGTTGTCTTATTGCCCATCTGGGTTCCGGTGGTGAAAGCGCTAATCCGCATCCAGAAAAAGAGGTGGCGTTGCAGTATTACCGGATGGAACAGGTCAGTTCCGGTGCGATTGTTATGGAAGAAGGCGAACCTTACGGTGTAAAGAGTCCCACTGCGGTAGGCACGGGCAAAGCCAAGGATGAAGATAAGCCGCTTTCAGAGATTATTAAGGCAGTCAATGACCGGTTCGGCACTGATTTCACTGAAGAAGACCGTTTATTTTTTGAGCAGATACGGGAAAAAGCCGGTAAGAATGACAGTGTTATTCAAACGGCGCAAGCGAATAACTTTGATAAGTTTCAATTGGGCATAAAAAAGATTATAGAAACGATGATGATCCAGCGGATTTCAGAAAGTGACGCGATTGTAACGCGCTATATGGATGACGCCGATTTCCAGAAAGTCATCTTCCCGATTTTAGCCCGCCAGATTTACGACGACGTTCGTACCGTAAACGAATAA
This sequence comes from uncultured Victivallaceae bacterium, assembly GCA_964392985.1. Classification (GTDB taxonomy): domain Bacteria; phylum Verrucomicrobiota; class Lentisphaeria; order Victivallales; family Victivallaceae; genus CAYMSF01. Next base: position 16,435 of record CAYMSF010000031.1, read on the forward strand.
ACAATCTCACCTAGAACTGGAGGCAAGGGTAACGCGGAAACCTAAGTCGAAGCACCTGCTGCCAGCGAAAAGTGATTCCGAAAACAACTTTTTACTAAAAATCCTTTGTTATAACACCTAAATTAAATTTACGACATGGTATAATGCAGGCGATGACACAAAATTAACGACGCAGTACTCAGCTTGAGCTTTTATTTTAATGCGCTGATGAGCCGGTCATAGTTCTGGATGTCGTTGTTTATCTTCTCGATACTAGTGGTCAGGTCATCATAGATTTTTTTTGTATTGTCAATATCGGTTTGTATTGCCAGTTCATTTTTCACTCTATTGGTCTTCTGAAATCCAAAGCTGTATTTATCATCTTTTCCACCGTAATTTTTCTTGGCACAGGCAATATTGTAGTTTATTTTTGCCTGTGCACATTGTTTTTTGAGCGTCTCAAGCGATGCTTTTGCCTCATTAACCTTCTGTTGGTACATCTCCAAATCCGCTGTGTTTCGCTTAGCAGGCGGCGGAGTCGTGGGCATTGTTGCCTCCACTGGCGACGGTGGTGGCATTGTTGCCGGTACCGGTTGCTTTACGGGCATTTCCTCAGGATTGCGCTTGGCTTCAGATTCAATCTTTGTTACGCGAAACGCCTTATCAAGCCGTAATCTAGAATTTATATCCATATCTAAGAATGAAACCTGGTGTCTCTGGTCCTCTTCAACTATCACTACATAAGTTGTCCCGATTTCTGTTATTTTACCGTTAACGGCGATGCCACCGCTGAAGAGTTTAACCATCTCACCCACCGTCCATAGCGGAAGCTTACGGTCGTAATCAGCAATCAACCTGGCACGGATTGTTTCAACATCGCGAGACACTAAAAACGGCACAGGTGGTGGCGATACCGGAGGAGTTACTGCTGCCGGAGGCGGCACTACTACCGGAGCTGTTTGGATTCCCGGCAATAAACCCGGCCTAACTTCCGAGCGTTGTTGTATCGCTGGTTTTACGGCTATAATTGATGATTGTTCTGTTTCTTCAATGTCCTCCAGGTTTGTTTGCGGTTTTGATTTATATATTTCCGCCACGACTAACCGAAATTTCCTGATGTATTTACAATCAGGCAAATCATCTCTAACGGGCAAACCTCCACGAACGGCATAATCCAATTCCGATGCCGTTGGCAACCGATACTCATATCTCGATGGCAACCGTCCTGCAGCACGTTCGCGAAGGGTAATTTTCTTACAAAAACTCAACTTATCTTTTAAAATTGCATTTTCTTTTGATATACTGGAACTATAATAAAGACCAGGGCATTCGTAACCCATGATTCCTCTGTATTCGTTTATGGTTACCTCAAACTTACCAATCCAGTACTCTTTACTGATCTCCACGCTCTCATCATTAATTGAACCGGTCTGAAAATTCCCTGGCGCAATATAGATAAACTTCATGCCGAAAACAGGCGCCGTCCAATTTTTTCCCGGTAACGGTCCAACGACAGCCGGTTGTGATTTTTTTCCTTCAAGAGATTTTGTTAAATTATTAGTATCATCCAGAGTTAATACCGGAGCAAGCGCAACCCGAAATCCCAGATCCGGCCCGGTCTTGCCAGGACCATTAAAATAGCGAACGCTCGTCTGACAATACCACGTACTGCCTCCCCAGCCGCCTCCGCGATGCGCGAAAGATTGGGAACTTTGGTAGCGTGAAGGCTTTCCAACTGGATCCATCTCGCTATTGTTAGAATAAGTCCTATATTGATCGCTGCACCATTCCCACACATTCCCGCTCATATCGTTGATTCCAATCTCATTAGAGGACTTTGTCCCGACATCATGAGTCATTGCCGCTGAGTTGCCGTCATGCCACGCTACATTTTTTGGATCATCACTACCGCTGTATTCATAACCATGAGTTGCATTCCCTCCAATAGCGGCGAATTCCCACTCCGCCTCCGTCGGCAGACGATATTCATAACCTGACGGCAGACGTCCGGCGACACGTTCCCACTCTGTCATTTTTTTACAGAAAATCGCAGCTTCATTCGCGTTTACCTGCTCCACCGGTCTATTGCTGCCTCTAAATAAACTTGGATTATTCCCCATAATTAGCATATATTCGTCCTGGGTCACTTCAAACTTACCAAGCCAGTATCCTTTACTGATCGTCACGGTATGTACTGGTTTTTCTTTACTTTCACCATAATTTGTCCCCATCTGAAAGCTACCTGGAGTAACATAGACAAACTTCATACCCGAACCGGGAGATGTCCACGGTTGACCTTGTAACGGCAACTCAACAGGTCCGGCTTTATTCTTGCGTTTGAGCATTCGTTCAAACTGCACAATCATCTCGTAGGATTTACAGCTTTTGATTTTTTTGGCAAGATCAGCAAGGAAAGCAGTATCTCTGTCCGGCTCTTTGCCGGCAAAAAATAACGCAGTATAGATGTTAGCGACAACAGAGGGGTCACTGTCATCAACATACCGGCTGATACTGGAGCTCTCCTCTTCTACGAGCTTAACTCCTTCTTTATCGAGTGCAATCCTGCCAATATAAATTGATGCTATTTTCCTTTTTTCTTTACCCGCCTTCATAAGTTCAATAAAATCATCCAGTGCGTTTATCCCTTTTCTTTGAAAAATCCCCTGAGCCGCCGTATTGCAAATCAAATTCCCCGGGTCATCATCATAAAGGTGTTCTTTTAATATTTTAAGCACTAGAGTCTCCTTTTTAGGGGACGCTTTTGTTAGCCTCGAAAGGACAAATACTTTAAGTTTCTGGTTTTTATCTGCGAGAAGTATGTTAAGGGCCTTTGTTCTGGACTCATTTATCAGCTTGTCGGTGTAATCCACGCACTCCATTGCTGCTTTTTCACCGTAATGATTTCCCTTCCCACTACCACCAACACCACCAGTGCTGTTGCAGCTTTCAACCACGCTGCCATACTTCTCATATCTGTATTTAATGCTGTCAACATAGGTCAATCGATACATCCACTCATATCCCGTCCAAAGAATTGGTAGAATGACTGTCAGAACAATCATCACAATGGCGACTTTCCTGATCTTCTTACCAAACTCGGTTTTGAAAATTAAATTCCTCAGGGTCCATGACGCATCGTCGGTCAAGACCGATAATAAATTTTTCTTCTTAGGCGGAAAATCCTTAGCCAATGCATTGACCGGTATGCCTGCAAAATCAAGTTTCCAATCAACTTCTGCGAAACCAATCCCGCGCTGACGGTATCCCAAAATCATGGTATCAAGGCATTTGGAGTTTCCAGCATCACGTAGCGGCGGTGTTTTGATCTCTTGAATGCATTCAAACTCGCAATCTCCGCTTTTCTTGCCGGTTTTCTCCCATAACATGATGCGACCTTCTTCGAATGCCGCACTAAAAAACCTGCCTTCAGGACAGAATGACAGTCCGCACGCTGGAGAATCTGCACCATACCAGGAATGCAGAATCCGCTTTTGCCTAAGACTGCAGAAATGAATCATGCCGGCATAATCTCCCGCAATCACAAATCCCGAGCCTGGCGAGAAAGAAAGCCTGTTTACACTATCTTTCCCGGTATAGATTCTACACAATGGCAATTTGCCGCCGCTGGCGTCCCAAAGCAGGATGCCATTGTCCCGGTCTGAGGTGCATATAAACTCACCGTCCGGAGAAATCTCCATACTTATGATAGCAGAACCGGTTTCGATAAAGCGCAACTGCCTGACATCAGGGAAACTGAAAATTCTGACACTTCCACTGCCGTCTGCCGCCGCTACCCGCTTACCATCCGGGAAAAATTGTAAATGAGAAATTTTGTACAGTTTAGATATAAATTCCGTTGTTGTAATCTTATTGATGTTTTCCATTCGGATAGTCTTAATCAATCCCATAGCATTGACACAGACCAGGTGTTTACAATCTGGCGCGATTGCAATTTTAGTAAAGCCGCCGGAAGAGAATTCATCGTATGTATGCGTTTCATCTGAATCCGGAGACAACAATACCGGAATTCCATCGGCGCTTAGCGCCGCCGCAGTTCCGCCGTCAGCAGAAATCGCAACTGAGATGAATGTGGAATTTTTCAGCTTGACCAGTTCTCTGCTCCATAAATTCAGTACTCCGGTTTTTTTTCTGTTACAGGCAATCTGCTTCAACATCGACAGCGCCTCCGGGGAGCGTTCAAAACCTGGTATTGCCAATGCTTGGTGGATGAGATTGCTGGTCTCTTCCACATTGCCTTCCTCATATTTCGCAACGGCAAGTCCGATTATTCTTTTAAACTCATTTTCGTGACTGGCTACCTGTATCGCTGATTTTGGTCTTGCTATCTGGAATGGCGCTTTAAAAGTAAATTCACGCATAAAGCGCCATATCTGCATTGCCCCTTCGGCGGAAACCGAGGTCCAAAACATTCCGGTAGCTCCGGATGAAATACTCTCCGGAACATAGGTTTCATCGAGTGAGCACAAACACTTTCCAGACTTAAAATCCCATGCCCGCACCTTGCCGCCATGTTCACGCGAAAACAAAATATTATGTTCTGCAACAAATTCTACTGCCTCAACTTTAGCCGATGCTTTGAGAATGGCAACGACCATGTTTTCCTCAAATCCCCATATTTTTATAGTCTGATTATCATATCCGGCTGCAGCATACCGCATATCAGATGAAACCGCAACGGAGGATATCAGTACGTCACCCTCATTGTCCAGTGTTACCATCGCCATATTGCCGGTATTAAGACAAACTAACTCACCCCGGTGGTGTTGCGCGAAGACTTTTTTCCCGCCATCAAATATCGTAAATACGTTTGAACTGATTTTGCCGAGCTTAATCAATTTAACTTCATAGTCCGGAGCAATTGCAAACGCCATGTTTGCCTTATCCGCCCCCGTTCCCAAAAATGAAAAAACTAAAGAACCGGTGGATTTGTCAAAGTCAGCATTGGTAATTATACTGTCCGTAAGTTTCTTTTCTTTGATGATTCTTTTGTTTTCGAGTTCGTAAATCCGGAGATATTTACCGCCATAGATGGCAAAACAGAGCCGGGAATTTTTGCTGAATGACAAATATTTAATTCCGCGCTGGTCTTCTGCTTTAATCTTTTCAATCCGGTCGAACGGATGACGGCTGAGGAAAACACCCCCGGAAATACCACCGGCAATACACATCATGCCATCTTCAGATACTGCCGAACACATGATTTTCTCATCGGCAATACTGAACGTCTTAAGAAGACATGAAGATTCTCTGTTGCTGAATAAAGAGGCAATGGTACTGTTCAGTTTACTGACATCATCGCTTAGTCGGGGCACAAATGACAGAATTTCGATTTCACGTTTGGCAGAGTTTAAGTCGCCTCTTTCTAAATGTACAATTGCCTTGAGATATGACCAGGCAGCAGACTCGGTTGATTGCTCAGATGACGACTGCAAAGAGGTCAGAAAATCAGTATCACTATGAACCCCGTTTCTCCAGTGAATCAGACCAAGATTGAACACCGCGCTAATATTCCCAGGTTCTTCCTTCAACGCCTCTCTTAAAAGCGATTCCGCTCTATCATCCTGCCCAAGGTCAAGAAGCGAAATCGCCCGGTTGTTCAAAGTATCAGCCCGTTCGGATATTGATTCCGGACGGATGCGCGGATAAACCTCTCCGGCAATCTCTTCGTAAATACGAACCAGTTCAGTGGCGACGAGAAGAATCGTTTCATATCGTTCTGCTGGTTCTACTCGAAAACATTTCCTCATCAAGGGGACAAGCTTTTCCGGTGGGGCAACTTTAAAAAAAGTATCACCTTCCTCAAGTCCAGCCTCAAATGTTTCTCCCGCGACAGTTCCAGACTGCCAGATGACTTCACCAACAAACATTTCCAGTATTGACACTGCCCAGCTCCAAATGTCTGTCCGGCGTGTCAATGGTTCGCCCGCCGCCTGCTCCGGCGATGCATATTGCGGAGTCATCAAACCGCAACCGGGAACAATCATACTCATACCGGCAGCAGGCGCTGGTGATATTTCCGCGGCGGCTGCACGCGCTTTAGCCAAGCCAAAGTCAGATACTTTAGCCGTTCCATCAGGGGTCATCATGACATTGGCAGGTTTAACATCCTGGTGAATTAAACTATGGTCATGAGCATAATGAAGACCCCAGGCAAATTGAATGGCAATGTCCAATATCCGTTTGATGACTTCTTGTTCATCACCTTCGTAGATTTTTTGGTTGTCTATCCATTCTTTGAGGTTGCCGCCTTCAACGTACTCTGCAAATACGCGCGGAATACCGCCGAGCATACGCACATAATGACAACTGACAATATGCGGATGCAGTCCCAGATTGATCCATGTCTCACATTCACGGATAAAATCTTCTTTCTGCGCTTCAGTATGAAAAAAGTCAGATCGCGGACTTTTGACGGCAAGATCAGTATTCCAACTCCGGTGATGCACGCGATAGACCAAACCCATTCCACCGCCTTCGTGCACCTGCCGGACCTCGTACAAATCCAGAATAACGTCACCGATATTCCACTCTTCCCGGGAGTCAATACCACCGGCTGGTATCGTAGCTCCAACCGCAGTAGCAACAAGTGGCTGCACTGGCGGTTCCGGCTCAATTATAAACTCTTTACCGCAGTCGATACATTCCGCCACTTGTCCGGCGGAAACATCGTCCACGTCATAATCCTGTCCGCAATGTTTACACTTAAAATTCATGAACCATCCGGCTTAAATATTCTCTATACTATCAATCTAATCTCCAATGATAACTTTTTCAAGAAAACAAAAGAGTAACTAGTTCGCTATTAGTTCTACATAGTCAAATATTTGCAAAATATTTTCCTTTAAACTTCTGGCAAGAGCAACCCGGAAGCCTATACCGTTGGTTCGGTTATCTGCTCAGAAACGCAACCGATGTCCAATCACTCAATCTCAGCAGGAATAACAATTGGAAAAAGCTTGCTGTTGCTAAACTGGAAAAGTACAGAACTCGTGCCTTTTTGGAGAACAAAGATAACATCGACGTTCCATTCATACTTATTCTGAGCGTTAATGTTAATAAAATTGCAGTGTTCTTTGGGAGCCTTGTAAAGTGTTACCTGACCCATAATCGTATGACCAAGCCCGAAGGCAGTAACTATCGTTTTATCTGGCAAAATCAGTCTGAAATCATCAAACGAAACCAGATCTGAGTCTTTCAATTTGCCATTGGCTGCTCCAATTGTAATCCGGTGTTGATGAGTTGTGATTTTGCAGCGGATATGTAACAAAAAATTATTGTCAGAAGTTTTCCATTTCTCTGCGTTGTCAACACGGAGACGGTGGTTAATAACCTCAGGCTCTGCTTCAATCTTTGTATCCATTGCCTGTACCGTGAACAACAAGCTTAACACGCAAATAATAACAGGATTTTTTATTTTCATCATTCGCATACCCTGGTGCCTCATTAAACATACCGTAAAGAATTCAGCAGTTGATACCTCACCCGTTTTAGAATGATATTGATGCTCCGAAATAAGGACAGTCACCGAGACTAAAATAAACCTTGTGTCGTTCTGTGAGTTTGCTACCAGACCAGACCACATCAAAACAGGTTTCTCTGGACAGAAAACTTTCTTTCGTCCCATCCTTAAATACAATTTTGATCTCAATAGGCTTGGAATTATCAGGTTTATTGCCGAAAGAGATTAACGCCACTTGTTCCAACTCAACCGTCACAATACGCGTCGGATTATCCGCCTCAAAGAATAGTTTGCCAGGTCTAACCTCATACCGGACAGAGTAAGGACCTGTGGAAAACTGCTCCAATCCTCTAAAATCAGAGAACTGCTTCTTTGTTCCATTTGCATAGACAAGCGTTCCCCTTAACGCGCCACCAGTCTTGCTTTCCTGCAGTTTTTCCTGTGCCAGTAAAGGTTGAATACTTGTGAGTACTACCATCGCGGCTAACGCAATTCTTTTCATCTTTTTCGGTCCTTTCGCGTAACTAAATAGCATTCAAAAAGTTTGTGTCACGTTTGTAATATCATTATTGTCGTGATTATATATTGATCCGTCTCTACTCAAAACGATCGCTACAGTTATGTCTGCTGTAGCTATGCGTTCGGCATTGCTTCATTTTCCGCTATCCTGTTTCTCCTTGCTTATATCGACGAGGGTCTTACGCGCGAACTTAGCGATTTCCCCGTCCTTGGACTTCTCCATGTCTTGAAGAAGCGGTGTAAATTCTCCGGATAATTGCGGAAAATAGCTCAGTGCCAAGATACCTCGTTTGCAGAAAATCCCTGATGCCTCAAGCTCCTTCAAACGCACAAATGCCATCGTCCGCATAACAGCATCTCTCTGGTCATTCTTCTCCGTAATTCTATATGCTGCCTGCCCAATCTTCCCCCAAAGACTGACCTCTCCAAGATAATTATCGAGGTTAGTATCGGTTTTTGAATGTGTGTCGTTGAGCAGTTCCATGAGTTCCTTTACCGCCTCACTAGGTGCGTTCTGTTTGTCCAGAGTCGTTGAAGGTCTTGGTTGCACCCTGGTCTTGCCAAATTCATCTGCTGAAATTGAGGATGTTTTGTACTTCACTGCTGCAACTTTGTTCAGAGTAATCGTGGTCTCCGATCTTACCGCTGCAGTCTCCTTAACTTCAAATTTCTGTCCCTGAACATAGTAATATTTGCCTGGACTACCGTATCTTACCTTGATAAAGTAGCGACCTGCCACCGCATCAGAACCCGCCACCGCGCCATTTTGAACCTCAACCTCTGTCTGTGTGGGTCCGATCAGTTTAACCAGCGCATGTTCACCGGACTGGTTATCAAATACTACTCTGTTTTGTGCCACTGTTGACATGGCACATGTGCACAGGATAGTCAATGACAACGCTATGAGTCTCTTCATGATTTTTCCTCCTTTTCTTATTGTCAGGTTTTGTGTCATTCCCCAGATTCGAGTCTGATTAACTATTTCTCAACGTTGGCTTCGATGCATGTGATATTGCTTAACACCTTGCCAAGTCCATCGTCTAAGTAAAAGTACACGTATCCTTTGCCGGTGATTTTTGGATCATACAACCCGGCTCCACTAAAAAATACAGGAAAGCTGAGTTCTTTCTCTTTCTGCGATGTTGACCAGGTAAGAACTGCCGCCAGGGTGCCATTCTCAATGAGGTACGGACTACTCTGTTTAAACATCTCCTCTCCATTTACCCTGGCAACGATGACAGTTACATGTCTGTATTTCTGCGGTTCCGCTCCGGCTATTCTTTTACACTCGAACTTAACGTAACTGTCTTTCGTGAGAGTTACGTCCTCCAACGGACGGATATAAAATACCGTACCCGGGGTATAAGTTTTCTCCCCAAGCTTGAATGTCTCAACCGATCGATAGTGCTTCGCCACCGTGGATTCCGCTGTTTGTGCACTGCTCGCCGTGATCAATAACATTGGTACTATAATCGCCCAAGCTATCGCTTCCCATCTTTTCATTTCAATTGCCCGCGTTGTTTACACTTACACTTAAAGTTCATTTATCGGTTGCTATGTTACTGGAGGTTTGTCCGGTTTACCGAGAATGTTATTAATTTCTTCACTGGTGAGGCGGTTTTTATCAAGAAGCGCAGTCACCAGTTTATCGAGTTGTGACTGTGATTCAGTGATTATTTTTACGGTCGCATACATTTCCCGTTTGATGATTTCGGAAATGCGTTCACTAATTTTAGCGGCCATTGGTCCTCTGGAGGCTTCCTCCGGCGACAGCACTGCCAGTCCGATGGCATCGTCCATGCCGTAATTACAAATCATCGCGCGGGCAATTCTGGTGGCGTTCTGCAAATCACCGGATGCTCCGCTGGATATCCCCCCTTCTTCGCCATAATAAACGATTTCAGCGGCGCGCCCGCCCAGAGATGTACGAATATTATCAATTAATTCCACTCTGGTCTTCAACGGCGCAGATGAATCATCATCAGAATGCTCCATATAACCGCCATGACCGCCACGAGCAACGATCGTCAGATAAGCAGGAGTGTTACCCGCCCGCCAATACATAAAGGCGTGTCCGGACTCATGCCTTGCGACACGTTCCATATATTCGATTCCCCAATGTTTTTCCTCGCCGTGCACGCTCAGTTCAAATGCTTCTTCAAGCAACTCATTCGTCAACGGACCCAATTTTTTTGCCGCCATTCTCGCGGCGAGTTCGATTACCGATTCAATAATTGACAGACTCATGCCGGTGGAACGTCCGGCAAGCTGTTCAATCATTTCGGGAGTAACCTGACAGTCTTTCCGGCGGCTAAGTTTCAGTTCCAGATATTTGCGGCGGGCATCCTTGTCGGGCAGATCAACCAGGATTTTGCGGTCAAAACGCCGCGCCAGAGCGGGATCGATCTGACCCATTCCGCCTTTGCCATCTTCCACTTCAAAATTGGTGGCGGCAAGAACAAATACCGGGCGCTTCGGATCAACACTGAATCCGTCCATTTCCGTCAGCAATGCATTAAGCGCCATTTCTTCGCCATGTCCGGAATCGCCACCGCCGCGAGCGCGACCGATAGCGTCAATCTCATCAATAAATACAATGGACGGGGCATAGCGCCGGGCGCGTTTAAACAAATTCCGAATGGACTCCTGACCGCTCCCCTGCCACTTGGTGACAAATGAACTGGCATCAGCGGAAATAAACGCCACATCGGATTCTCCCGCCATTGCCTTGGCCAGCATGGTTTTACCGGTTCCCGGCGGACCATGCAGCAACACTCCTTTGGGCGGCTTCAGTCCGAGGGCGACAAATTTTTTAGGATTTTTCAAATAGTCGATAAAGAATTTCAATTCATCCTTGGCGCCTGTCGCGCCGATAACATCATCAAACCGGACAGAAGGCTTCTCCACGTCATCAAGAACATCATTGGCATCGTCCGCATCCAGCGCCCGTTTGAGAGAAAGGTCGCGAATCCGGATGTTCACCCTGTGCTTATTGTTATCCAAGGTTGGAGCCGAGTCAAATTTCAGCACTTTGCGCTCCGATGCCATACTTGACGCGATATGCTGCAGATAAAGCTGTTTGGCTATTTTCCCGATATCCTCTTCAAGTACCGCGAAGTTTTCCTCCGGCATTAACAATTTTCCTCTGGCGCCGGCGCGGACAAACGACATTTCCAGCTCCTCATCTATCAGAAAATCCGGAGATTCCAGCAGATATACCGGCATTTCCGGCATCCGTTCACACAGGTTGCGGAAAAAGCGGCGTCCGGTTTGCAGGATTGAAGCCGCCAGCGGTACATGATCAAAGTTACGCATCGTACCCCGCAAACCGGTAAGTCCCGGTTTGCCGCCGTTCCCGTCGGGTTGCAACAGTGTCAACCGGATATCGTGTTCAGACAATAATTTAAAGGCGGTATCGGCGTCAAGCGTATCATACCAGACATAGCCGGGCATATTTTTACGGCACAGATCAGCAAAATCCGGCGCGGCAAACAGCAGAATTTCCGGTTGTTCTGTACAAGTGAATAACCGCGCAACGTCCTCCGGCAACCCTTTGGTTTCAACGACAAACCGGATTAAATTTATTTGGGCAATGACTTTTTCAAAAGATTCGGCATTGAACAAACGGCACAGCTTGAAGATTTCACTCTTAAAGAATATTTCCGACTGCGCGCGGAGAGTTCTGGCGTCAGCATGACCGCCTTCCTGAAACAGGAGCGCCGTTGCCAGCAAATCATCTGATTCCACTTTGATATTGTATTGTTTCTGGAAAAGGTCGGCACAACGCTTAAATTCTCCGGCGCTGATGGTTTCCAGATTATGCGGATCCAGATGATTGAACATCAACGGCCAGCCGGTGGCAAGCCGCGAACAGATTGCCGCCGGAAAGAACGGCTTCCCCGTTTGCGGGTGAGTGTCGGTTTCCAGCGCATTCAGAATAGTCTTGCGCGGAATCCCCGCACAATTACCCTTGTTGTCGCCTTCATAGAGTTGACGCCCGGCGTTAGTGGTAAAGATAATAATTGTGTCCCGGAATGCCACGCTCTTGTCAGTAAACTTATCCTGAAGCGTCCCGGCGTCAAGAATTTGCAGGAACAGTTGAATACTGTTCAAATGAGCTTTCTCGATTTCATCGAATAACAACATGCAGCGCGGATTCTTTTTGACAAATCCGGTCAAGCATCCCTCTTTGGCCGCCTGGAAACTCGGGGGGAATCCCACCATGTCCAAATGTTGCTGATGGTCGGAATAGCCGCTCATATCAAAACGTTTAAATGGAATTTCCAGCGCTTCCGCCGCCTGCTCCGCCAAAAAAGTCTTGCCAACTCCCGGCGGACCGGCAAAGACAAATATTGCCCGCGGCCGCTGCCGTTTTTCATCAGCCTGCGCCAAGAGTTCAGAATTGAAGATGCCTTCGGCAAAAGTATGCACGGCATGATCTTGACCAAATATCTTTTCCAGCAGCACACACCGCATTTTACGAACCCGCGCCGTCAGTTCCGGAATAAATTCACGTCCGGCAATCTTCCCTTTTTTACCCTCAGATTTAACATCGGAGGACTTATCCCCGGATTCCTTTGCCGGTTGTTTTCCCTGGAGATGACAGAGTTCAGCCACAAGCGGCGGCGGATTTTCAAAAATAGCGTTGAGTAGTAAATTAGCGCCAATTTTCCAAAGTTTTTCCTGTTCGGCGGCGTTATTGGCGATTGCCAGCAATGCCGCTATTTTTACTTCCTCGTTATCATCAATGGGCGATGCATTCTCGTTGAGCAGCGCCCGTCGCAATAATGCCCGGGTTGATAATGTTTCGACGTCATATTTTTTGAATATGGCTTTGACGGCATCGATCTCCCGTTCAATCGCCAACGCGCCCTCTTTGCCGGGAACGAGCGCCTCAGCGTTCAACTCCGACAGTTTCAACAAACCCAGAAATATATGCTCAGCCCGGATTCTCCGGGTTTTTACCGCAACCGCCTCGGACGCGGCGCGAACCATCACAAACTGCATTGGAATACTTAATTCAAGCATCTTTCCCACCCCCTGTTATGTTATTGTCACTGCATATTATACTCTATAAAATTGAAATTTTAAAATAGATTACAAATTTTTTGAGAATTGGTTCGTATTCCGGGAGGCTGGCTGCCGAGACTGGCGCGCGCAACATTGGTAAGATGAATTTCTCTTTGTTTAGAAGTAGCCGCCGCCATTGAGCCTTCAACAATGTTCTGCTTGCCGGAGCGCGCCGCCTGTTCCATCTGATCCGTCTGTCGATAGTCATTTTTATAAAAACGCCGGCAGAAGTACACCGTGGCGTCATATATAATGACACTTTTCTGATAGGATTTCAGCTTCTTGAAACCGCTGTTCGGGGGAAAAAAGCCCGGGCTCACTGTGGCTCCTTTCCGTTTGTATTTTTTGAATATCCGGAGGATACTGACGACACCGGGGACGCCGGGGAGGTGTAATCTTTAATCTTCATCGGACCAATCCCCCCAACCACCATGTATGGACAGGCAAAATTTCATTATTATCCTCCATCTCATCACAGTCCTCACCGTTCTCGATATCTTGCGGTTCCTCTATTGTAATAAAATTGCATTGCATAAAAACCTGTTTTTTTAATAAATCCAACCGCTACGCGGTATAGTTCTGCTCAGTCGCTGCCTCTCTGTCGCTTGATGGCTGGCGTCCCGCCTTTAGCCATCTGCTCCTCCCTGGCGGCTCCTTCGCTTCTTGCTCCGCATGCTCAAACGATGGGAACAAATCTCACCTCGAACTGGAGGCAAGGGCAACGCGAAAGCCTATGAAGTCGCGCCTGCTGCCCGGCGAACCGTAGGAGCGATCCGCCACCCGGCAGCGGTCGGCGTTGCTAAGCCAGTCGCCACCGCGATGCACGCGGTAAGAGCCACTTCCATCCCCCCAGCGGTCACCATCTGACGGCGCTCCTTTATAGTCAGAGTGCCAGTCATCCAAACACCATTCCAATACATTGCCACTCATATCGTAAATACCTAGTTCATTTGGCGATTTTGTGCCAACATCATGCGGTGTCTTTCCTGAGTTTTCACCATACCATGCCACGCTGTCAATATTATCGCTACCGCTATATTGATAGCCTTTACTCATATTACCACCTCTGGCAGCAAACTCCCATTCCGCCTCCGTCGGCAGGCGATATTCATAACCGGAAGGCAACCGACCGGCGGAGCGTTCCCGTTCAGTTAATTTCTGACAGAAGCTCACCGCATCATCCCAGCTTACCTGCTCCACCGGTTTTCTGCCGCCCTTGAAGTTACTCGGATTACTGCCGATAATAGACTGGTATTCGTCCTGCGTTACCTCATATTTACCCAGCCAGTAACCGTTGCTTAGTGTTACACTATGTACCGGCTTTTCACTAGCAAATTCATTTGACCCCATTTGGAAGCTACCTGGTTTGACATAGACAAACTGCATATTCAGATTGGGAACCGTCCACGGTTGATCATGCTGAAGGGTTTGTTCAGAGACTTTTTGTATTGGTTTCGCCGCGCTCTCCGTGACTGCTACCTGCGAGGTCTTTATATTGTCTATTGGACCAACGGCAACGCGGAGGCCCAAATTGCTGCCCCTGTGGCCCGGCGAACTGCTGCTGCGAATCGCCACCCCGCAGTTGCTGGCGCCGCCGTCCCAACTGCCGCCACGACACACGCGGTAAGAGCCAGTTCCATCACCCCATCGGTTGCCATCTGATGGCGCTCCTTTATAGTCAGAGTGCCAGTCATCCTGACACCATTCCCATACATTGCCGCTCATATCGTAAATACCTAGTTCATTTGGCGATTTTGTGCCAACATCATGGGTTGTTGCTCCAGAGTTAGAATCATACCATGCCACGCTGTCAGGATTATCGCTACCGCTATATTGATAGCCTTTACTCGCAGTTCCACCACGAGCGGCAAACTCCCATTCCGCCTCCGTCGGCAGGCGATATTCATAACCGGAGAGCAACCGACCGGCGGTACGTTCCAGTTCAGTTAATTTCTGACAGAAACTCACCGCATCATTCCAGCTTACAGAATCCACCGGTTTTCTGCCGCCCTTGAAGTTACTCGGATTACTGCCGATAATGGACTGGTATTCATCCTGTGTTACCTCATATTTCCCCAGCCAGTAGCCGTTGCTAATGGTTACTTGATGTACTGGCTTTTCACTATCATTTTCATTCGACCCCATCTGGAAAGAGCCGGGTTTGACATAGACAAACTGCATATTCAGATTGGGAACCGTCCAGGGTTGATCATGCTGAAGGGTTTGTTCAGAGACTTTCTGTAATGGTTTCGCCGCGCTCTCCGTGACTGCTACCTGCGAGGCCTTTATATTGTCTATTGGACCAACGGCAACGCGGATGCCCGTACCGGCGCTCATGGTGCCCTGCGAAGGGCCGCCGCGATGCGCAACATGGAGGTACCCGGTGTTGGCTTTGCAGCACCAGTTACCGCCGCGATCCATGCGGCGAGAGCCAGTTCCATCGCCCCATCTGCTACCATCTGACGGAGCCCCATTATAGTTATCATGCCAGTCATCCTGACACAATTCGTCTACATTACCAGTCATATCGTAAATACCCAGTTCATTTGGCAATTTAGTGCCAACATCATGCGTTGTATTTCCTGAGTTTTCACCATACCATGCCACGCTGTCAAGATTATCGCTACCGCTATATTGATAGCCTTTACTCATATTACCACCACGAGCGGCATACTCCCATTCCGCCTCCGTCGGCAGACGATATTCATATTCAGACGGTAAACGTCCGGCGGCACGCTCCAGTTCAGTCAGCTTTTGACAGAAATTCACCGCATCGTCCCATCTTACCTGCTCCACCGGTTTTCTGCCGCCCTTGAAACAACTCGGGTTGCTGCCGATAATCGACTGGTATTCATCCTGCGTTACTTCATATTTACCCATCCAGTAACCGTTGCTGATGGTTACTGGATGTGGCGGTCCTGCGGTACTCGACTTTGCTGTAGCATCTTTCAACCCCATCTGGAAGCTACCCGGCTCGACATAGACAAACTGCATACCTATTTCTGGTTCAATAAATGGCTGTTTTTGAGATAACTCTGGTATTGAGTCCTGCCAGACGGCGGTCATTTTTTCCAGTTCGCGTTTTACGCCATCCGGTTTCAACCAGCCGTAGCCGCGGTTTTGCAGATTATTAATCAACAATTTAAAATCGTCATCATTCCATTTGCCGTTGCGCACTGTCAGAAAATTGTGCAGATATGGTTCAGCGCCATCGTCCCAGTCTGCCCATTCGGGTAATTCATACTTCCAGTCAAGACGCCATAATTTCAGGGTATTATCCCCGCTGCCGGACAATGCGTACCTGCCGTCCGGGCTGACGCTTACCGCAGATATGGCGGAACTATGTCCGTCAAATGTGCGCAGACATTGACCGGACGCCACATCCCACAGTTTCAAGGTATGATCCTCGCTGCCGGAAAGCGCAAATCTGCCATCCGGACTGAAATTAACCGTGAGAATGTCTTCCGTATGCCCATGGAAAGTATGGAAGCATTGCCCGGACGCCACGTCCCATAACTTCAAAGTATTGTCTGAACTGCCCGATAACGCTGACTTACCGTCAGGGCTGAAACTAACGGCGGTAATGCCTTTTTTGTGCCCATCCAGCGTGCGCAGGCATTCGCCGGTTTGCACCTCCCATAATTTCAGGGTTCTGTCTAAACTGCCCGATAGCGCTAATTTGCCGTCCGGGCTGAAACTAACGGTGGTGACTATTTTGGTATGTCCCTGGTAAGTGCGGCGGCATTGAGTGTTCTTCATCCCCCATAACTTCAGGGTTTTGTCCTCACTGCCCGATAGCGCATACTTGCCATCGGGACTGAAGCTAAGAGTGGTAACATCAGCCGCATGACCGGTAAAAGTACGCAGACATTGACCGGTGGTTGCGTCCCACAACTTCAGGGTTTGGTCACCGCTGCCAGAGAGAGCGTATTTGCCGTCCGGGCTGAAACTTGCCGCTTCAATACCATTTTCATGCCCATCAAAAGTGCGCAGGCATTGACCGGACGCGGCATCCCACAGTTTCATGGAGCGGTCTTTACTGCCCGACAACGCCAATTTACCGTCCGGACTGATACTCACGGCTCTGACAGAATTCGTATGGTCTGACAAAGTGTGTTCCAGCCAGCCGTTTTGAAGACCGGTTATCCGGCAGCGCCGTCCGATTTTAAAGTTTAACTCCAGGCTTTGCGGCGAGCGTTCAAAACCGGGAACGGAACGGGCATCCGCCAATGCGGTTAAAGCGGCGGCAAAATCACCGGCAGCCGTTTTCTTTTCCGCATTCTCCATGGCGGCAACAAAGCGTTGTTCATGGTCAAGCGTTTCCAATGCGGTACGGATCCGGCACAATGCCCAGTCCGCATAATCCGGTGAAACCGTTAAATCCCATAATTTCAGGGTTTTATCGGAAGCGCAGGATATCGCTGATTTACCCTCCGGGCTGAAACTTGCCGCACAGACGGCGGAAGTATGACCGGCGAATGTACGCAGACATTGACCGGATGACACATTCCACAGTTTGAGTGTGGAATCATCACTGCACGATAGCGCCAATCTACCATCGGGGCTGAAACTCACTGAACGGATTTTTTCGGCATGTCCATGGAAAGTCAAAAGACATCGACCTGACTCCACCTCCCAAAGTTTTAAGTTTTTGTCTGAACTGCCCGATAGCGCATACTTGCCATCGGGGCTGAAACTTACTGTGATGACATTGTCGGCGTGTCCCTCAAAAGTACGCAGACACTGACCGGTGGCTGCGTCCCACAGCTTTAAGGTGTTGTCATAAGAGCCGGATAATACGGCATTGCCGTCCGGACTGAAACTTACAGCAGTAACATAGCCGCGATGTCCAGTGATAGTACGCAGGCATTGACCAGTTGCCGCATGCCATAACCTGAGGCTTTTGTCCGAACTGCCCGAAATCGCCTGTTTGCCGTCCGGGCTGAAGCCAACCGAATAGACCATATCAGTGTGCCCGGAAAATGTGCGACTGCATTGACCCGATGCCACGTCCCATAACTTCAGGTTTTTATCCACGCCGCCGGATAACGCCATTTTACCGTCAGGACTGAAACGGACTGAAGCGATGACGGCAGTATGACCGGCAAAAGTGCGCAGACATTGACCAGAAGACACATCCCACAACTTGATAGTGTTGTCATAAGCCCCCGACAACGCAAATTTACCATCCGGACTGAAGCTAACCGAACTAACCGAAGAAGTGTGACCGGAAAAAGTGCGCAGACACCGGCCGGAATCGCGAAATTCCGTCGCTATTTGCATCGCGCTGACAACATCGGGATCGTTGTCGGATTGGTTGGCAACACTCTCCAGCAGCGGCAACGCTGATTCCGCATCGCCGCGACCAAGGTGCACCTTGGCCAGTAAATATTCATTCTGCCAGGAACTGGCGCCGCTGAGACGCAACGCTTCCAGCCGCCGCAAAAGTTCCATATCATCAATTTTACCGGAACGCCAGAGATACAGGCCATGGTTATAGGTGGATTCCAGATGCGACGGGTCGATCTTCAACGCCCGGGTCCACATTTGTTCCGCACGGTCAAATTGACCCATGTCAACATAACTCAGCGCCCGGTTATTGAGCGCATCCGGCGCAGCGGCGGCGGCTTTGGGCGCCTCCCGGCGATAGGTCTCTCCAGTTTCTTTATGGTAGATTTCGAGCAGCTTATCCGCAATGATTTTGAAACTGCGGGGTCGTTCTGCCTCGTTTTCTTTGAAACATTCGCGTAATAGTGCTTTTACAGATTCCGGGATTAACAATCTCGCTGAGTCAAAGTAGTCATCACAGGCGGCTCCTGCAACCACGCCGGACTGCCATAAACGTTCGCCGATGAACATTTCCATCACCGATACCGCCCAGCTCCAGATATCTGTCCGCCGGGTAAGATTCTCGCTATTCGACTGTTCCGGCGAACAATATGCCGGAGTATAAGCGCCGGCGGCGCTGACCATGGTACCGGAGAATTTGGAAGTCATGGCGGTGGATAGTCCCATTCCGGACTTGGCATTGGATATCCCGAAATCAGCAACTTTAACCATACCATCAGAGTTCAATAATACGTTATCCGGTTTTACATCCTGATGGATCAGTCCCTGTTCATGCGCGTAATCCAGCCCCCAGGCAAACTGAATGGCGATGTCGAGTATCCGCTTGAGAATTTCTTGTTCATCACCTTCGTAGAGCTTTTCTGAGCTGATCCAGTGGGACAGGCTGCCGCCGTCCATCCATTCGGCAAAGATATTAGGCACGCCGTCAATCTCACGCACATAGTGGCAGGAGACAATATGCGGATGCAAACCCAGATTAATCCAGGCTTCACATTCATGAATAAAGTTCTGTTTCTGCGCTTCGGTTTCAAACAGTTCCGCATGCGGCTGCTTCATCGCCAGGTCAACATTCCAGGCGGTATGATGCACCCGGAACACCTTGCCCATGCCGCCTTCAACCGGCTCCCCTTTCCGCAGATACAAGCCCAGAATCAAGTCGCCATCCCCAGCCGTGTCAGACACGGCGGGCAGACTGGATAATCCCATGCTCGGGGAAACCACAAAATTCTTGGCGCAAACCCCGCACCTGGCTTTTACTCCGGTCATGGATTCATCAACTTCGTAATCCTGACCGCAATGTTCACACCTTGTTTTCATCTTCAGTCCGACTTAAAATATTTACGATGCTCCGCAATAATCTAATCCACCCGGGTGGATTTTCAATAAAAACAAAAACATTGCACCCTGATTTGCTATACGGGATTAATAAAGTAGTAAAGCTCTCACTTTGAACTGGAGGCGAGAGCAACGCGGAGGCCCAAACCGCCGCTCCCGTCGCCCGGCGAACCGCCGAAGCGAAACGCCTCCCGGCAGAGGTCGGCGAGGCAGTCCCAACCGCCGCCGCGAAACACGCGGCTAGAGCCTGTTCCATCGCCCCAGCGGCTGCCATCGGAGGGAGCACCTGCGTAACCGGAGTGCCAATCATCCAGACACCATTCCCATACATTGCCACTCATATCGTAAATACCTAGTTCATTGGGCGATTTTGTGCCAACATCATGGGTTGTTGATCCGGAGTTAGAATCATACCATGCCACGCTGTCAGGATTATCGCTACCGCTATATTGATAGCCTTTACTCGCGATGCCACCTCTGGCGGCATACTCCCATTCCGCTTCCGTCGGCAGGCGATATTCATAACCGGAGGGCAGCCGTCCGGCGGAGCGTTCGCGTTCAGTCAGCTTTTGACAGAAACTAACCGCATCATCCCAGCTTACAGAATCCACCGGTTTTCTGCCACCCTTGAAGTTACTCGGATTACTGCCTGTAATCGACTGATATTCCTCCTGCGTTACCTCATATTTGCCCAGCCAATAGCCGTTGCTGATGGTTACACTATGTACCGGTTTTGCATAAAAAACACAAGCATCATTCGACCCCATCTGGAAAGAGCCGGGTTCCACATAGACAAACTGCATACCTATTTCTGGTTCAATAAATGGCTGGTTTTGAAACAAATCTTGTATCGAGTCCTGCCAGACGGCGGTCATTTTTTCCAGTTCGCGTTTTACGCCTTCCGGTTTCAACCAGCCGTAGCCGCGGTTTTGCAGATTATTAATCAACAATTTAAAATCGTCATCATTCCATTTGCCGTTGCGCACTGTCAGAAAATTATGCAGATATGGTTCAGCGCCGTCGTCCCAGTCGGTCCAGCCGGGAAATTCATAATTCCAGTCAAGACGCCATAACTTCAGGGGACCGTCATAGCTACCCGACAGCGCGTACCTGCCGTCAGGGCTGAAACTCACGGAGTTTACACCCTTGGTATGTCTATCGAAAGTACGGAGGCATTGACCGGATGCCGCGTCCCATAACTTCAGGGAATGGTCGCTACTACCCGACAACGCGAATTTGCCGTCCGGGCTGAAACTCACGGAGTTGACACTACTAATATGTCCCTCGAAGGTGCGCAGGCATTGGCCAGATGCCACGGCCCATAACTTCAGGGTATTGTCATCGCTTCCTGACAGTGCGAATTTGCCGTCAGGGCTAAAACTCACGGCGTTGACAAAGTCAATATGCATCAAAAAGGTTCTGATGCACTGACCGGATGCCACGTCCCACAGCTTCAGAGTTTTGTCATGGCTACCCGATAGCGCTAATTTGCCGTCCGGGCTGAAACTAACGGAGGTGACTTTTTTGGTATGTCCCTGGCAGGTGCGAATGCATTGGCCGGATGCCACATCCCATAACTTCATGGTTTTGTCCTCGCTGCCTGACAGCGCAAATTTGCCATCCGGGCTGAAACTCACGGAGCTGACATCGCAGACGCCGGTATACCCCTCAAAAGTGCGAATGCATTGGCCGGATGCCACATCCCATAACTTCATGGTATTGTCATAGCACCCCGATAGCGCGTATTTGCCGTCCGGGCTAAAACTCACGGAGGTGACATTATAAGTATGCCCCTCAAAAGTGCGAATGCATTGGCCGGATGCCATGTCCCATAACTTCAGGATACCGTATTCACTGCCCGACAGCGCCAAATTACCGTCCGGACTGATACTCACGGAGAAGAGCCGATTCGTATGGTCTGACAAAGTATGTTCCAACCAGCCGTTTTGAAGACCGGTTATCCGGCAGCTCCGTCCGATTTTAAAGTTTAACTCCAGGCTTTGCGGCGAGCGTTCAAAACCGGGAACGGAACGGGCATCCGCCAATGCGGTTAAAGCGGCGGCAAAATCACCGGCAGCCGTTTTCTTTTCCGCATTCTCCATGGCGGCAACAAAGCGTTGTTCATGGTCAAGCGTTTCCAATGCGGTACGGATCCGGCACAATACCCAGTCCGCATATCCAGTAAAAATTGGAACGTCCCACAACTTCAGTGTTCGGTCTCTGCCGGCCGACAGCGCGAATTTGCCGTCCGGGCTGAAACTCACGGATTTTACCATTTCAGTATGCACCTCGAAAGTGCGGAGGCATTGACCGGATGCCGCGTCCCATAACTTCAGGGAATGGTCGCTACTACCCGACAACGCGAATTTGCCGTCAGGGCTGAAACTCACGGAGGTGACCCAATGAGTATGCCCCTCAAAAGTGCGGAGACATAGACCGGATGCAACGGCCCACAGCTTCAGGGTTTTGTCATAGCACCCCGATAGCGCGTATTTGCCGTCCGGGCTAAAACTCACCGAATATACTCCACCGGTATGCCCCTCAAAAGTGCGGAGGCATTGGCCGGATGCCACGTCCCATAAATTCAGGGTTTTGTCGTTGCTCCCCGATATCGCGTATTTTCCGTCAGGGCTGAAGCCCACGGAGCTAAAACTACGGGTATGCTTTCCAAAAGTGCGGATGCATTGACCGGATGCCACATCCCATAGCTTCAGGGGATTGTCTAGCCCCCCCGATATTGCGTATTTACCGTCAGGGCTAAAGCTCACGGAACTTACACTGTTGGTATGTCCCTCAAAAGTTCGGATACATTGGCCGGATGCCATGTCCCATAACTTCAGGGTTTTGTCCCAGCTGCCCGATAGCGCGAATTTGCCGTCCGGGCTGAAACTCACAGAGGAAACGTCATTCGTATGCCCCTCAAAAGTACGGAGGCATTGGCCGGATGCCACGGCCCATAGCTTCATGGTTTTGTCACCGCCAGAGAGAGCATACTTGCCGTCAGGGCTGAAACTCACAGAGGAAACGTCATTCGTATGCCCCTCAAAAGTGCGGATGCATTGGCCGGATGCCACATCCAACAGTTTGGTCGCGATTCCCATCGCTTTTGCGACATCTGCATCGTTATTTGACTGGTTTGCCGCGCTTTTCAGCAAAGGCATTGCCGATTCCGCATCGCCGCGTTCAAGATGGACATTGGCCAGTAAATAATCAGCCTGCCATGTGTTGATGTTAAGTCTTGCTGCATCCAATCTTCGAATTAGTTCCATGTCATCAATCCGGGCAGAACGCCAAAGGTGCAACCCATGGTTATAGGTGGATTCCAAGTGCGAGTGGTCAATTTTCAGCGCCTGAGTCCAAAATTGCTCCGCCTGTGCCGATTTTCTCCTGTCCATGTAGCTCAACGCCCGATTATTCAGTGAACCAGGGTCGTCACCGGCAGACTTTGGTTCTGCCCGGTTATATACTTTCCCGGTTTCAGTCCGGTAGATCTCGAGCAGTTTATCGGCAATAATTTTGAAATTGTGGGGACGTTCTGCCTCGTTTTC
The DNA here is from genome assembly GCA_964392985.1 of uncultured Victivallaceae bacterium. Lineage (GTDB taxonomy): Bacteria > Verrucomicrobiota > Lentisphaeria > Victivallales > Victivallaceae > CAYMSF01. The sequence continues at coordinate 39,715 of CAYMSF010000031.1, forward strand.
TTTGAAACAATGCGCCAAAAGAGCCATGAGCGGCGGCGGAACGGGAACAACTGTTCTTTCCAAATAATCTTCGAAGCAGTATCCGGCGACAGATCCTTGATCCCAGAACAGGTGTCCTTCCTCATCGTGTCCGGTTAGCATCTCCAAAAGTGATACTGCCCAGCTCCAGATATCCGTGCGTCTGGTAAGATTCCCGCTATTAGCCTGTTCCGGCGAACAATAAGCCGGGGTATTAGCGCCTGCATCGCTGACCATTGTGCCATTGAATTGGGAAGTCATGGAAACGGACAGCCCCAGTCCGGACTTGGCGTTGGCAATCCCGAAGTCAGCAACTTTAACCATACCATCGGAGGTAAATAGTACATTATCCGGTTTTACATCCTGATGGATCAGTCCACGTTCATGCGCATAATTTAATCCCCAGGCAAACTGAATGGCGATGTCGAGTATCCGTTTTAAGATTTCTTGTTCTTCACCGTCGTAGAGCTTTTCTGAGCCGATCCAGTGGGACAAGCTGCCGCCGTCCATCCACTCGGCAAAGATATTAGGTACCCCGTCAATCTCTCGGACATAGTAGCAGGAAACAATATGCGGATGCAGACCCAGATTAATCCACGCTTCGCATTCATGATCAAAGAGCTGTTTATCTTCTTCGGTTTTAAAATTTTTAGCATGCGGCTGCTTCATCGCCAAATCAACATTCCAGGTAGTATGATGTACCCGGAACACCTTGCCCATGCCGCCTTCAAAGGGTTCGCCTTTCCGCAGGTACAAGCCCAGGATCAAATCACCGTCCTCCGGTACGTCAATGATCGTGGTAATAATAAAATTCTTGGCACAAACCCCGCATTCGGCTTTTGCCCCGGTCAATGATTCATCAACTTCGTAATCCTGACCGCAATGTTCACACCTTGTTTTCATCTTCAGTCCGACTTAAGATTGACTTCGGCTTACGTCTTACCGGCCGCATTACGTTCATCGCCGATTTCGACAAGAATGACGGTGATATTGTCTTTGCCGCCATTGTCATTGGCAGTATCAATGAGCATTTTGCAAATCTCATGGGGCTGTCCGCCGGAGTTTATAAATTCGGCAATTTTTTTATCTGACACCATACCGGTCAAACCATCAGTACACAATAGAATCCGGTCACCCGCTTGAATAGTCTCGATAAATGTATCCGGCAATGCCGGGGGATTCATCCCAACGAAACGGGTAATCTGCCCCTTGGCAGGATGAGTTTTAGCCTCTTTGGCGGTTATCTCGCCTTCTTCAAGTAATAAGGCAAGAATGGAATGATCATGGGTAATCTGCCGGATTTTTCCTTCCATCGGCATTAAGTAAGCGCGACTGTCGCCAAGATTGACAAAAACGGCTGAATCATCAACCAGCCATACCCCGGTGAGGGTGGCGCCGAACCATTTGTCATCACTTTTCAGGCTGCCCTGCCGGGAAATATTGTCACTCATCAGCTTGACGCACTCGCTAAGGCATTTCCCGGCATATTCCGGCGAGCTGCCACCGCTAATCACCGCGGCTCGCGCCGCTCTGAGCATTTCCGGCAGTACATCGGCAATAATCATCGCGGCTTCGCCCCCGGCAGCCAAGCCGCCCATACCGTCAGATACCGCAAAAAATCCCCGTTCCGGGTTGAACACAAAAGAATCTTCATTCGCCTCCCGCTGCCTGCCGCGGTCAGTCAAGGAGGCGGCTTTAAAGATAAATTTGGTAAACACCTCGCCGGATTGTTTTTCTCCGGTATGAATCATCGGACAGGTTTTCATATTGCTTTCTCCAGCTTTTGTTTAAATTCTCTAGCCGTTTTTACTTTAATTTCCGGTTTATCGATCAGCGCCTCATCAATAGCGGCGGCAAGTTTTGCGGGAATTTTCGGATTGCGTTTACGAATTGGAACTGCGATTCCATTCAATGCCGAATGCCAGACGTCCACATTTTGCGGAAAGTCTTTCGGGAAAAAACCGGTCAGCATAAAATATAAACTGGCGGCCGCGGCCCAGACATCCACATCCGGCTTGGCATATTTATAGTTGATTACCTGTTGTCGCGGCATGAATACCGGCTTGCCGGCAATGTCTCCTGTTCGTGTGTTGCCCGTCAAGCCGGCAGTTTCAAAAGCCTTTGCCAGTCCAAAATCGGCCAGCTTGGCAATCGGTTTATTTGACGTGTCGCTCAGGAAAATATTATGCGGACTCAAATCACGATGGATTAGACCATGTACAGAACGGGTCGAACCGTCTTTCAACTTTACTGACTGGATTTTAGCGTTATGGGCATATTCCAGTCCATTGAGTAACTGAATCATTATCGGTACCGCAATCTCCGTATCCAAAGAGCCGCCATGTCTTTCCATTAATTTATCAACACTGCCGCCTTCACAAAATTCCATCAACATGAAGAACGTGCTGTCTGAACAACCGCTTTTATACATTTCCACAATATTGGGATGATGAAGTTCACTGAAAAACTTGGCTTCCAACAGGAAGCGGTCGCGGTTTTTTTCATTCGAGGCAACTTTAGGCAGCATCAGCTTCAGACCCATTTTTTTGCCGGTGGCTTCTTCTTCAACCAGCCAGACTTCACCCATACCGCCACGCCCCAGCAATTTTATTGTCCGGAAGCCCTTAATAACAGTAGCATCGCCTCTATTCTGCATAGCATTTTTCATGAGGTTTTCTAAGAGCATCAACGGGTCCTGAAGGCAGGTGTTGCAAATTGCCTCGCCGCTGGCAACGTTATCATCAAGCGGTCCGCCGCAAATTATACAAGCTGGTTTTTTCTTGACAATGGGCAATTTTTTCAGCTTTTGCTTTTCATGGCAAACGGGGCAAAGAAAAAGCGCTGGGTTGTCATCAAATTTTCCCCGTTTGGCTTCCGGAAGTTCACATGAACACTCCACACAATAATCCGGGGTGTAAATAGAAGAAACAAATTCACATTCTGGTCCAAGCCCCAGTTTATCGCCATCTTTCAACGGGAATTCACTGAATTTAAGTTTGCGACCTTCTTCGGCAGACATTCCGGCATCACGCTGACCAATTTTGTGATCGTTGAGATAGGTGCCGTTCATACTGCCAAAATCACGCACCATTACCTCAGGGGGATGTATTTCCACAAGACAGTGATAACGTGATACCGTGCCTTCGGTCAATAGTACATTACAATCAGTTTCCCTGCCAATGATCAGCGAATCGCTCTCATCATACGTGAAAGTCTTTCCTGCATCCAGTCCTTTAGCAATCTTCAAGGTAACTTTTGCCGGCATAATTTCCCCCTGCTATGGTTTTATAAATTATTCTTACCAACTCGGTAGCGTTAATATTTTTTCATGCCATAATTATTGTTCCGTTAGCGGTTCCTCCGCGCCTAATTCTTCTCATTCAATGATTTTAGTCAGAAAATAATGTAATTCACTCAACATTCAATTCAATATTGTATTGATATAATATTTACTTAAAATAGCGATATCTTGACTTTCATAAACAATCCTCATATTTAGCCAGTTAGAACCCCCGAGTCAGTTAGTCCCATATACGATTTTAATTTTTCTATAACTATTATCAACCCATCCGACCCTGTCTTAATTTTACGACAGGGTATCAATGCGGGCGACGGTACGGCAACCATGCCCGTTGTTGAACATTTTACATTGGCAGTTTGAGTATCCCGTCAGTAGCGAGCAATTCATGTACCGCCAGGATAACACCGGCAGCGAACATCAACAGCTTGATTCTGGTCATCGCCAGGCGGCGAACTTCGCGTTCAGTACCGAATAGTGTGGGAATATAACTGAAGAAGAATACCGCAGAGGCTCCTGACAACAGCAGCATTATCGGCAGCGACCGCATGATTTGGGAAAGTCTACTGAGAATCGTTGTCATCAACTTCAAGCTGCAAAGTTCACAGAGAGTTTTTCTATTTCTATCATTGACTAATTTTAGATATATGATATTGTATTTCTAAATTAAAGGACACATATATAAATATGCATAGCGTTGATTATAAAATATATGCAAGAATAATTGGACACGGCAAGGGGTATGCGTTCTCCAATAAGGATTTTGCCGACATTGGTGCTCGCGGCTCTATCGATGTCGCCCTTTCCAAGCTTGCCGCTACTGGGAAAATAAGAAGAATATCCCGCGGGCTTTATGACTTTCCCCGTTATAATGCCGAACTGGGCGGGGTGTTAAGCCCGGACATGCACCAGGTGGCTCTGGCGATTGCCAGGAGCACGAGTATGCGTATCCAGCCAAGCGGTGCGCTTGCCGCCAATATGCTTGGCCTTTCCACTCAGGTGCCTGCTCAGATCGTCTATCTTACAGACGGGAGGAGCAAAAAGATAGCAATTGGCAAAATGGATATCACATTTAAGCACGTTCCGCCGGGAAAGCTCCAACAGGGGTCCGAAATCACCGCGCTGGTTACCAATGCCATCCGCCACTTAGGGAAAAATGCTATCGATGAATCATCGGCAAAAGCGCTAAAACAAAGATTCACTGCAAGCGACTGCCTGCGACTGTTGAAAGATGCCCGTTATGTGGAAGGTTGGATATATGATGAAATCAGAAAAATAGTATCCGCAGGAGAAAAATGAACCGGATAGCAAAAGAATCAGGGGAATTTCGCAAACTTATGTTCGAGGAAGCGGGGGCGCGAAAAGGAATTGATGCCTCGCTCATCGAAAAAGATTTCTGGGTATGCTGGACGCTGAAAAGGATATTTGAGATTGATGTCCTCAGAGAACATTTGATATTCAAGGGCGGCACCTCATTGTCAAAAGTCCATAATGTGATAAAAAGATTTTCGGAGGACATTGATCTTACCATCAGCAAGGAACTGCTAGGATTTACGGGTGACAATGATCCGAATATCATCACCGCAAGGAAGGATCGGGAGAAAGTCATAGAGCAAATGATGAAAGCCTGTTCCGCATACATAAACATTGAGCTTACCTCCCTGATTCGTGCCTCATTCTCGCAGGTGCTTCAGAATTACGGCGACTGGAAGATTGAACCGGATGCCTCAGACAATGACACTCAGACATTGCTTTTCTATTATCCTTCGACGCTAAAGGTTCCGGATTATATCAGGCCTGCGGTAAAATTGGAGTTCGGCAGCAAATCCGACATGTGGCCGTCGTCATTGTCGAAAATCAGACCCTATGCCGCCGACTTTTTTCCGGACGCATTCAAAGAACCTGACTGCGAACTGAAAGTGATGACGGCGGTGCGGACTTTCTGGGAGAAGGCCACAATACTGCATCAGGAGGCACACCGGCCAGAGGACAAACCCATGCCTTCAAGGTTGTCCAGGCATTACTATGATCTAGCCATGTTGTCAGGAACAGATATCCGGGCAAAAGCTCTGGGAGATTTATCACTGCTTAAGCGTGTGGTTGAACATAAACAGTATTTCTTCCGTTGCGGCTGGGCTCAATATGAAAAGGCACTACCCGGAACATTCAGACTGATTCCCGGTGCAATCCGGCTTGCCGGATTACGAAGGGATTACGACAATATGCAACTGATGATGTTTGAACAGCCCCCTTCTTTTGACGAAATCATCATCTCGCTCACTCAGTTAGAGAATGATATTAACAAATTATGACTTTGGCCCTCTCCGGGTAGAGGCATGTTGGATAAAGCCGGAGCACTGTTATTCGCCCCGGCTCTCTTTTACTAAATAACTATCAACCGAACATTGCCTGAGCGATGTTCACATCTTCCGGGTCATCCATCCGGTCTATCTTCAGATGCTTCCATTCGCTCCTTTCCCGGATACACCTGATATCCCGTTCCCATACCGACTCACTACTGCAATCATCAAGAATGGTATCGCCCATAAAGTTCTTTATTAACTGAGCGATCTCCCGCTTTATCTGTACTATCCGGGCTGACGATACCGATAACAACCGGGCAATGTCGCCTGTGGTAAACCCAAGCATCAACTCTTCCACTACCAAACGCTTCCTGCCATCCAGTGTGGCGATAAAGGCATCCCAGTCGATCTGGCGAAGAACTTTAGCGGAGAGATCCTCTGTCCTAGCGGCTATCGTATCGCCAACAGTAAGGTCTTCTTCCGCCTGTACCGGTGCCTGTAGCGAACAGACTGAACCGGCATTGTCCAGCTGATAGCCGGGATTCATAACATCGGTGCGGGTATCGCCATAAGAACGCCGTCCGGACTTGATGCGCTGGATACTGTAATAAGCAATGCTCTTAGGAATAGGTTCCCGTCCTGACCTTTCCATGGAGTCCAGCATCACTGCTGCCATTGCAGTGGCATCCTGGACCAGTTCCTGATAATCTTCGGAGCCTGTGGGTTTGGCGGTTTGCGGGATCGTGTTACGGATGATCGGGTAAATCATCATCTCCAACATTTTAGCTGCTGATGGGCTCATGTTACGCCTTCCTTGTTTGATAGACGGCAGAGCCGGGGCATGATACACCCGCAGCGGCCGCCAACATTGTTGGGGCCGTTTACGGCCGTATAAAAACATAAAAAGAGGTAATAGCCAGAGAAATAGCGGCAATTACCATCAGTTATTATGCCCGATTTTTGCCCTGTTTTAAGCTATGAATATGGGGCTGAAAACAGCGGCAATTACCGATCAGTTATTATGCCGCGTTTCCGGGGTATTTTAAGCTGACGACGAATTCAAAGCAACGGAAAGGAAGGATTAAACACCTTTATTGGGCTCCACGGCTTTAATCGGTAGGTTTATTTACTTCATAGACCTTTTGGATATTAAAATCGATTGTACTTCATCGTACTTAATAGTATATTACTTGTGTTAGTTCTGTTATATCAGGGAACAATGGCGGATTTGACCCAACAATAACGGTTTGATGTTTATTTCATTTTGAGGGGGGCATGGGTGGTACTAAAGTGGCACTAAAAACCACAAATATCACATTGTATCTAGTTGTATTTTGAGGCTAAATATAGTACTTTAAAAGGGTTTAAAGCTATCTCGAAAACCGTTGAAGGGCTTGCCCTTCCGAGGGTTCGAATCCCTCCCTCTCCGCCAATTATCTTCGTCTTAATCTGAAATTACAATTTTAACCTTTTTGCCATAAAAAAATAAATTTGTTCAATAAAATTTCAACACATAATTTATAAATAATTTTATATAAACATGTTATAATTTAAAACTTATGCATGGCACCGATTTTTGAAAAAGTGTTATTTCCACTCACCCTTAGGTTCCTTGGTTTTTATTTAGCTTTCGCAACAAATATCATTTCTTGTGACGTAGCGTCGTCGAAGGGTGTATGGTCCCAATCGCCTAAGAGATTCACGATCTGAAGACCGCTCGTCAAAAGCATTTCAAGAATACGGTCGCACCGTAGAAAGCGCAACTCGCTAGCCGACACTAATGTCTCATTTTCGAATTCATACACGAGTTCGAACGACATTCGATCATTTACCATCTCGATCAGGCGTCTGGTCTCGATGACCAGCCCGCCGGGTGTCTCCAAGGAGACACGATAGTTCCAGTCTCTTGCCCAGTCAATCGCCGGGTTCCTGGATTCGAACACAATCCGTCCGGCAAATGCTAGATGCTGCCGCATTACGTTGAGCGCGGAGAGTATATCGGCGTCGGTCAGGAGAACCTGAAACACATGACCCGTCATGATGATGAGATCAAAGCGCTTATCTGAACTGAAGTTCTGGGACGCACACTGAATCCACTCCACGGGATGACAGCTTACCTTTCTTTGCGCCCGTCTGAGCATTTCGAGTGCAGGATCAACGCCGGTTACGCGATGACCTTTATTGGCGTAAGCGAGACTGAGAATGCCAGTGCCGCAACCCAAGTCGAGAATGTCCAAAGGTCGTGCACCTGCCAGGTTGAAATAAAAGTCTCTATCCACCGACCAAGGACTATCGACATCGTAGACTTCGACTAGGCGAGGATGCTGATAGTGTTTGTCTGGCATTTGTGTTATATTTTGCCTAACATTATTTCTACGCAATTGCGTTATTATGGGCAACTGCTTGTTGATATCTTAAAATATTTTCTGAACACTACAATAAATCAAGCAAAATCGCATTATCTAACATAAAACAGCCCAACAACAGGCAGTATAAATGCGTTTTTGCACGTTGTTATCCGTATTATGCGCAATTGCGTATAACTATTGGTAACATGGTTATAATATAAGCCGTGAAACATGAAAGGCAAGACGGTATGGACACTTTGCGTCAAGATGATGGATTTCGAGAAGTATCTAGTTGACAACAGTTTAGCGCCTAAAGACAGGGCGACAATTTACGAAAGTTTTTTGATTATGCTTAATTATTGCCAACCGATGCAGACCGGGAAGAATCTTTAGTTTGAAATCTTTTTTTCTCCGCCTGCTTTGCAGTGCCGAAATGCCCAAGAAATAGAAAAAATCCCACCAGAACCCGCCTATCTCCGATCTCGACAATGAGATTTTCCAGCCGCGTCAGTAGACTGTTTTCCTCGTTAATATTTAGTAATCAGCATATTGTTAATCCTTTTCAGTAAGATGGTTCCCGGCAAATCGGACGATTATCGGACGATTAGGTCTTCGGTGCATAGTGCCTCCCCCGACCTTTTCCTATCGGCTCAATCAGTCCATAAGCGATTAGTTCATTAATATCTCTGACAGCGGTATCCCTCACAACATTGAGTGTTTTTACGCACCACTTGGTTGAAACAGAGCCAGTTTTTGTAATTTCTGAGAGAATCGCTTTTTGCCGGTCATTTAACTGCTCTTCAATTCCTGGCAGAATCCCCGATGCAGTTCCCGCCGGAATCCTCAACCGATCCAAATCTGCGCCGGAGCCTTTCAATGTCACGCGAAAATAGCCGTATTTTCTTCATTATATAACCGCTATCTAAATAAATTAGAAAAACTCATCAATACCTCAAACACTTAATCTAACATCAACTTACACCCCAGTCAATGGTCTGTAGCAAACTACGCCATCGCCTGAACAGTCGCCTTCGATGCCAGCTCTCTTCATCCATTGTTTACGGGCATTGCTCTCCGGAAAATTCTACAATTTTCCCGGCATGGTTCTACGTTGTTTGGACCAAAATTTACACAGAATCGACTCTAGCCCCGACTCTAGCCCCGAACTTTCTCCCAAACTTTTACTGGTTTCTACCGAACATTGGCCAGTTTCTCCCGAACTTGCATTTACCGGCAGAATAGTTTGTCCAGAAAAATTTTCTGTTATTCTGCCAAACACAAGTCAATTGGCTCAGATGCTCCAAAAACTGCCGTTTATGATTCAATTGGTGTCCCTATTATGTCCTCATTTATTCAAGAAATGAATGGCGCATTCCCTGCAAATTTCGATACTGAGCCACTATGACCTTGCTACTCCTTTCGCCCCTTTATTGCCCCTTTAGACAGCCGGTAAAATTCATGCAATTTTTCCTGTAATATTTTCTTGTCTGGCAAGCGGGTTCTATACTCGGCTACCATGGCTGGAGAAAATGAGCGGCTCAGGGCATACTCGACCACTTCGCTGTCCTTGGTGGCACAGAGCAGAATCCCAATCGATGGATTTTCGTGCGGCTTGCGCACATCACGGTCCAGCGCCTCCAAATAAAAATCCAGCTTTCCAAGATGCTCCGGTTTGAAGCGGGCAGCCTTTAACTCAACAGCCACCAGGCTGTTTAGAGCCCTGTGAAAAAAAAGC